>NZ_JAUSBA010000044.1 GCF_030652235.1 Cypionkella sp. | reverse complement strand
GGCATCCCGCCTTCAGCCTGACGCAGGATCGCGAGGATCTGCGCCTCAGTGTATCTGCTTGTCTTCATTCGGAATCTCCTCGTTCATATTACCGAGAAAATTCTACTTATGCAGCCCCTTACTTTCGGGGGGGATTACCCGTGGAAGCGAAAAGGACACGTTAATAAATTTTCGCAGATAGCTCTCGGCATCCATCTCAGCGCCATATCTTGCCTTCACACTGTTTTCGAGGGCAACGCCATTGATCCCAAGTATAAAGTGAACCTTTGGGACTGCAAAGAAGTGCTTGATAACCTCCAAAACCGATAGCGCATAGTCTGGTCGGCAGCGGTCCAACTCATCAATTACAATAACGATTGGCGAAACTTCATCTTCGGTCAGTTTAACCAATAGTTCTTTAAACGATTTCACCGCATCTTTGCGTTCCTTTTCAACGGTCCATAGGTTTTTAGCTGAGTCTCTTACTTCGGAACTCACTGCACCCGCAAGAACGTCACCGATTTCGTCAAGATGCTGCTTTAGCGCCAAAAGTTGCGACTGAAAGAGCGATCCCGAATGTTGGCTTGGCAAGTTTTGTGGCAACCGTTTTCCATTTTTTGAGTGTTGTTTGTTGTTTCTTTGGGATGCGCTCGCTTATTGCAGCGATAATAGAGACAAGAGGATCTGACAGATAGTCGCTTTCGAATGCGTCAAAGTAGACAGTGACAGCGCTACCGCCATTTTCGTTTTTATGTGCTGCAACCCATCTCTTTATAAAGTAGGTTTTTCCAGAACCCCATCGGTCATCAAGCGCAAGGACTATTGGATTCTCTATACTATCAACGAGGTCCGATAGCTGTTTTGAAATCAAATTACGTTCAAGTATATCATCGTCGAACCCCGTTTCATAAAGAACAACGTCGCTATCTTGAGGGAAAAGTTTCATTCATCACCTTCAACATTTTATCGGCTAAGCGCGAGGAGGCGAACCACACCGCATTTTGTTTATGCATACTTGCTTCAATACGCGAAAGATTCTTCTTGCGCTCTGCGAATGATCAGGTTGGCCTGTCACATCATGCGCGGTAACAAAGCAGTTTCGCCACTGCTTCCCCAAACCCACCCCCGGAAACTGGTTAACCCTTAATTAAAAAATTCGTAACCCCCTGATCCCAAAACATAAACCCAAGGTCCCAACTCGGGACCATACCCAAAACCCCAAATCCCACCCCCTTCACAACCGCGTGCCGCCCCTCCGAACCGCCCTTGCACCCGCCCGAAGCTTGGGGGATTGTCCCGCCATGGCCTCCGCGCGCATCCTCCCACTGATCGTCGCGACAGCCCTGCTGATGGAGAATATTGACAGCTCCGTCCTCTCCACCTCCCTGCCTCAGATTGCGAAGAATCTGAACTCCGATCCGATCCATCTGAAGCTGGTCCTCACCACCTACCTGCTCGCCCTCGCCGTCTTCATCCCCGCCTCGGGCTGGATGGCCGACCGGTTCGGGGCGCGTAAAATATTCCGCGCGGCAATCGTCGTGTTTGCCCTAGGCTCGATCACCTGCGCCCTTTCCACCAACCTGATCGAACTCGTCGCCGCCCGCGCCCTGCAAGGCTTGGGCGGCTCGATGATGACCCCAGTCGGTCGCCTGATCGTGCTGCGCGGCACCCCCCGCGCTGGCCTCGTCGGCGCGTTGGCGTGGCTGACCGTGCCGGCCCTGCTGGGCCCGGTGCTCGGCCCCCCTTTGGGCGGCTACATCACCACATACTGGGACTGGCGCTGGATCTTCTGGATCAACATCCCGATCGCGGTGCTGGGCGTGATCCTTGCCACCCTGTTCATCCCCGACCTGCGCGAGCCTGAACCGCGCCGCTTTGACAGCGCAGGTTTCCTCCTGCTCGGCCCCGGCCTTGCAGGGTTCTTAACCGGAGCGACGCTGATGGGCCTCAGCCTCGCCACCCCGCTGGCCGTGTTCGGCTTGACCGCCACGGGTGCCGGCCTGATCGCCCTCTACGTCCGGCACGCCCTGCGCACCGCAGAACCTATGGTCGACCTGCGCCTGCTGGCCCTTCCCACCTTCCGCATTTCCGTCACCGCAGGCACCCTGTTCCGCGTCGGGGTTGGAGCCCTGCCATTCCTACTGCCCCTGATGCTGCAACTTGGTTTCGGGCTAAACCCATTCCAATCCGGCATGATCACCTTCGCCTCTGGCATCGGCGCGCTGGTGTTAAAATTTGCAGCCCAGCCGATCCTGCGCCGCTTTGGCTTCCGTCGGGTGCTGATGGTCAACACGCTGATTTCTTCGGTATTCATCCTCGCCCCCGCCAGCTTTACCCCGCAAACCCCGTGGCTGCTGATGTTGGGGGTGCTGTTTGTCGGCGGCCTGTCGCGATCCCTGCAATTCACATCCGTCAATGCTATCGCCTACGCGGAGGTGCCCTCGGAACGCCTATCCTCGGCCACCTCTTTCACCGCTGTTCTGCAGCAACTCTCCGGCTCTATCGGCATCACCTTGGCCGCGATGACGCTGGAAGGTGCGGGCTGGATGCGTGGCACTTCGGCCACCGATCTGGGCAACTTCCCCATCGTGTTCATCGTGATCGCCTTGCTGTCGCTATCTTCAGCGGTGATCTTGGCCAAGCTGTCACCGCAGGCCGGGTCGCAACTGGTCCGCGCCACCGATTGACAGCCGACGGCTTTCCGCCGAATCTGGCGAAAACGAAAGGCTCGCGCATGGATATCAACCTGACCTTTGATCGCCCCGAAGAAGGCCCAAAATCTGGCCCGGTGACCATCGGCTGGTTTCTGACGCAAGACAAAGGTGCGGTGATGTATGATCCGCCCGAGCGGGTGCTGTTTCGCCAAACCAATAAGGCCCATGCCAAATCAGCCAGCCGTTGCCCGGCGGTGATCCAGTTGGAAAGCCGCTATTTCATGATCAAATGCCCGTTTGACATGCACCTTGGTTTTGGCCGCGATGACAAGGGCAAGCCGCATCTGATCAACCGGGCCGGGGCAGCCTCGACCATCCGTGCTAACAAACTGGGTGAGGTGATGACCCTGGTTTCCGAGGCCGAATGGCGCTACCCAGATCGCCCCACGGTGCAAATGTCGCTGCCTTACTGCTTTATCGCCGATGAGCTGGTCTATATCACCCAGCTTTCCGCCTTCGCGCATTACCGCCGCGAACAGCTGCCCGGCACGATCTTTGGCGGGCGTTTCCCGATGAACATCTGGCCGCGCCCGCTGATGTGGGCGTTTGAATGGCACGAGCCGGCGAAAGACATTATCCTGAAGCGTGGCGAGCCTTTGTTTTATTGCCAGTTTGAAGCCGAAGGGCCGGATCGTCCGGTGCAGGTAATTGAGGCCGAGAAAACCCCGGAATTGCAAAAGTATCTGGAGCAGATTGGTGGCGTGGTGAATTACGTCAACCAGACCTTCGGGCTGTTCAAAGCCGCCGAGGCGCTGCGGCCGAAGAAATTGCTGACACCTAAGGAACGTGGGTAAAGTGGGTGCAATCCACCGATCCGCCGGTTGATCCACGCGGTGGGGTGAAACCCCACCTTACGCCTTGCTTGAAAGGTTTGTGATGCGTAGTTTTCTGGAAATCTACGATCTTTCCAGTGCAACCTCTCGGGTGCTGCTAGAGACCGAACGACATATCGAGGCGCCGAATTGGGACCCTTCCGGCAAGAGCCTGTTGATCAATGCCGAGGGGCGGCTGTTTCGTGTGGCCCTTGCGACCCCCGAAATGGTCCCGGTGGAAACGGGCGTGGCGGCAAAGCTGAACAACGACCATGGCATCAGCCCAGATGGCAACCAGATCGTGATTTCCTCTCATCACGAGGGCCGAGGCTCGCAAATTTATCTGCTGCCTGCCACGGGGGGCGATCCGACCAGGATTTCCCCCGAGGCCCCAAGTTGGTGGCATGGCTGGTCACCGGACAGCAAGGTGCTCGCCTATGTTGCTGCGCGGGGAGAGAAGAAGGTGATCGACGTCTACACCCTGACGTTGGGCGGCGTTGAGTCGAAGTTGACAATGGGGGAAGGCCATTGCGACGGGCCGGACTTTTCGACCGATGGCTCCCAGATCTACTACAACTGCGACCGTGACGGCCACGCGCAAATCTGGGTGATGGCGGCGGATGGCACGGGGCAGCGCAAGCTGTTTGCGGATGAATACGTCAACTGGTTCCCGCATCCCTCGCCGGATGGCCAGCATCTGCTGTATCTGGCCTACCCGCCCGGCACCTTGGGTCACCCGGCAAACTTGCCTGTCGCACTTTGCCTCAGTGACCCCCAAGGCCAAAACCGTCGCCGGATTTTGGAGTTCACTGGCGGCCAAGGCAGCATGAACGTGCCGAACTGGGCACCGGATTCACACGCCTTTGCCTATGTGCGTTACAAGCCCTGAACCCGGCCCGCCGTAACCGGAGCAGCGGGCCGCACGCCCATCTTGCGATGGGTGTTGCTCCAGACCGAAATATAGACCTCTGCCGCGCCGCTTGGCGAAAGATGCTCTGGCGTCAAACCGACGATTCGGACGCGCAAATGATCGCTGTGCCGCAAGGGCTCGGTCATAACGGCGGTTGCTGCTGGCCCAAGCTGGCCCAAATGTCGCAAGCTGCGGCGCGGCAAGATGCCCAGCAGTGGTCTTTTTGCCTGCGCAAAAATTCCAATCTTGCCATCGGGTTGCAGGTGCAACTCTGCTGCATCGCCAATACACAAGCCACTTTTGCCGATATGCAGCTTCAACTCTTGCACCGGAGCTTTATGGATCAATACCTGCAAAATATCCTGCATCTGCGCCGCCTTACTCTTGTTCTGGTTTCCGATTGGGCTGCAAACTGGTCGCAGGGCAAGACCGTTCAGCACACTTCTGGTTGTAAGAACCGGAACGGGCGGCATCGTGCCGACCCCATCCGCCCCAATCGGCGGATTCCTGTTGGTATCTGCTCCAACCCTGCACAAATTTGGCACGCTGTCCTTGATCTACAGCATTGCAAAGCGACCATCGTCTCCCCAAATATCGCACAAGGCCACCGCCGATGTGCTGAAGATTCGGGCATCGCTGGGGCGCTTAGCAAAAGGAGTGTTACCGATGAATTTAGAGAAATTCACGGAGCGGTCGCGTGGTTTCATCCAAGCGGCGCAAACCATTGCCATGCGGGAAAGCCATCAGCGGCTGGCACCCGAGCATCTGCTGAAAGCCATTATGGACGATGATCAGGGGCTTGCGAGCAACCTGATCCGCCGCGCTGGCGGGGAACCTGCGCGCGTAATGGAATTACTCGCACTGACGATGGGAAAGCTGCCGAAAGTGTCCGGTGATGCGCAGCCCTACATGGACCCTGGTCTGGTGAAAGTGCTGGATGAGGCGGAAAAGCTGGCCAAGAAAGCCGGCGATTCGTTTGTTCCGGTCGAACGCCTGCTCATGGCGCTGGGTATGGTGAAATCCGCCGCCAAGGATGCGTTGGACGCGGGCGCTGTCAGCCCGCAAAAACTGAACTCTGCGATCAATGATATCCGGAAAGGCCGTACGGCGGATTCTGCCTCCGCCGAGGAAACCTATGACGCGCTGAAGAAATACGCCCGCGATCTGACCGAGGCTGCCGAGCAAGGCAAAATCGACCCGATCATTGGCCGTGACGAAGAAATTCGCCGTGCCATGCAGGTTTTGTCGCGCCGCACGAAGAACAATCCGGTGCTGATCGGCGAACCTGGCGTCGGTAAAACCGCAATCGCCGAAGGTCTAGCCTTGCGAATCGTCAATGGCGACGTGCCGGAGAGCCTGCGCAACAAGAAGCTGATGGCGCTGGATATGGGCGCTTTGATCGCAGGCGCAAAATATCGCGGCGAGTTTGAGGAGCGTTTGAAGGGCGTTCTGAACGAAGTCACCGCCGCGAATGGCGATATCATCCTGTTCATTGATGAGATGCACACGCTGGTTGGCGCAGGCAAATCCGATGGCGCGATGGACGCCGCCAATCTGATCAAACCGGCGCTGGCGCGGGGCGAGTTGCATTGCGTTGGGGCGACGACCCTTGATGAATATCGCAAATATGTCGAGAAAGACGCTGCTTTGGCCCGGCGCTTCCAGCCCGTCATGGTCAGCGAACCCACGGTTGAAGACACCATTTCGATCTTGCGCGGCATCAAGGAAAAATACGAACTGCACCACGGTGTTCGCATCAGCGACTCGGCTTTGGTCGCAGCGGCCACGCTGTCGCACCGCTACATCACTGATCGCTTCCTGCCCGACAAGGCCATCGACCTGATGGACGAAGCCGCTTCCCGTCTGCGGATGGAAGTGGACAGCAAACCCGAAGAACTCGATCAGTTGGATCGGCAGATCTTGCAACTGCAAATCGAAGGCGAGGCTCTGAAGAAGGAAGATGACAACGCCTCCAAAGACCGCCTTGAAAAGCTGGAAAAGGAACTGTCGAACCTTCTCGAACAATCCGATGCGATGACGGCCAAATGGCAGGACGAACGCGACAAGCTGGAAGTCGGTCGCGATCTGAAAGAGCAACTCGACCGCTTCCGCGCCGAGCTGGATCAGGTCAAACGCGATGGTAATCTGGGCCGCGCGGGTGAACTCAGCTACGGCATCATTCCCGGTCTGGAAAAGAAGCTGGCCGAAGCCGAAGCCCGTGAAGGCGATCTTCTGGTGTCCGAAGCCGTCCGTCCGGAACAAATCGCCGAAGTGGTGGAGCGCTGGACCGGGATTCCCGTCGCCAAAATGCTGGAAGGCGAGCGTGAGAAGCTGCTGAAGATGGAGGAGGAACTCGGCAAACGGGTGATCGGCCAGCAAGCCGCCGTCACCGCCGTGGCCAACGCTGTCCGCCGTGCCCGCGCAGGGCTGAATGACGAGGGGCGGCCTTTGGGCAGCTTCCTGTTCCTTGGGCCAACCGGGGTGGGTAAAACCGAACTGACCAAAGCCGTCGCCGAATATCTGTTCGACGACGACGCGGCGATGGTGCGGATTGATATGTCCGAATTCATGGAGAAACACTCGGTTTCCCGCCTGATCGGCGCGCCTCCTGGCTATGTCGGCTATGACGAAGGCGGCGTGTTGACCGAAGCCGTCCGTCGTCGCCCCTATCAGGTGGTGCTGTTCGACGAGGTGGAAAAGGCCCACCCCGATGTGTTCAACGTGCTGTTGCAGGTGCTGGACGATGGCATGCTGACCGACGGGCAAGGCCGCACCGTCAGCTTCAAGCAAACGCTGATCATCTTGACCAGCAATTTGGGCGCGCGGGCGTTGTCGGAACTGCCGGAAGGTGCCGATCAATTGGGCGCGCGGGCGCAGGTGATGGAAGCCGTGCGGCAGCATTTCCGCCCGGAATTCCTTAATCGTCTGGACGAGCAGATCATCTTTGATCGTCTGAACCGCGCCGATATGGCGGGTATCGTGGAAATACAGTTGCGCAAACTTGAGGCCCGTCTGGTGGGTCGCAAGATCACGCTGGATCTGGACCCGCAGGCGAAGGCTTGGCTGGCCGATGAAGGCTACGATCCGGTGTTCGGCGCGCGGCCGTTGAAACGGGTGATTCAGAACCACCTGCAAAACCCGCTGGCCGAGATGATCCTGTCGGGCGACGTGCTGGATGGCGCCACGATCAAGGTCAGCGCCGGGGCGGATGGCTTGATCATCGGTGACCGGGTGTCAGCGTCTCGGCGAGAGCGTCCAGCGCAGGCCGTGGTGCATTAAACACCCCGCTTTGCGAAACCAAAGTAGCCCGTCCTTGTGCACAGGGGCGGGCTGTTCCATTCAACGCTCGGTAAGCTGTCCAAAACACTTGCGGGCAAGCCCGAGGCGCGATCAGATGATCTGCCAAACGCCTGTTGTTCAAGAACACTCGCCAACCTCTACTTAAAAGGCCAAACATGATCCGCCATATCGTCGCGCTGCGCTTTCCGGCTGGCACATCTCAGCAAACCAAAGATGATCTCTATGCGGCGCTGGCCGGGTTGAAATCGCAGATAGATGGTATCCTGTCATTCCACGCTTCGCGAAACGTCACCGTTGAGCCGCTGTCGCGTGGGTTTGATGATGTATTCTGGTTCGATTTTCGTGACACGGCGGTGCGCGACGCCTATCTGGTTCACCCCGCCCATCAGGCCATCGGGGCGAAGATCGTGGCTGCCACAGAAGGCGGCGCGGAGGGGGTGTTCGTGTTTGACGTCGCGGTGCCATGAATCCCGAAGATCGCGCCTTTCTGACCCGGTTGTTCAGCACCGCCGTCCGCGCCGCTGACCCCACTCAGGCCCTGCGCGCCCATCTGCCTGCCCGTCCAAAGGGTCGTGTCGTGGTGATCGGGGCGGGCAAAGGGGCGGCACAACTGGCGGCGGCGTTTGAGGCATTGTGGGACGGGCCGCTCGAGGGCGTGGTGGTGACCCGCTACGGCTATGGCTGTGCCACCAAGCGGATAGAAGTGCTGGAATCAGCGCATCCTGTGCCGGATCAGGCGGGATTGGTAGCCTCGGCGGCGCTGTTTGAGGCGGTGCGGGGACTTTCGGCGGATGATCTGGTGGTGGCTTTGATCTGCGGTGGCGGCTCGGCTTTGCTGCCCTGCCCGCCGGGGGATTTGACGCTGGAGGATGAGGCCGGGCTGAACCGGGCTTTGCTGGCCTCGGGCGCGCCGATTTCGGTGATGAACGCGATCAGAAAGCAGGTGTCGGGCATCAAGGGCGGGCGGTTGGCGGCGGCGAGTTATCCGGCGCGGGTGATTTCCTTGGTGGTGTCGGACGTGCCGGGGGATGATCCAGCACAGGTGGCCTCCGGGCCGACGGTGCCGGACCGGGTTTCGCGTGAGGACGCGCGGGCAATGGTTGCAGCTTGGCGAATTGAACTGCCTGCGAGGGTGGCGGCTTGGTTGGCGGGGGAAGACGGGCGCGCACCTGACCCTGCCGACCCGGTCTTCGCGGAGCATGAGGTGCGGGTGATCGCCTCGGCGCGGATCAGTCTGGAGGCGGCGGCGGCGCGGTCGAGCGTGCCTGCGGTGATCTTGTCGGACGCGATTGAGGGCGAGGCGCGGGATGTAGGCCGGGTTCATGCCGCGATTGCGCGCGAGGTGGCCAGCCGGGACCGGCCATTTCAGCGGCCTGTGGTGATTTTGTCGGGCGGCGAGACCACGGTGACTTTGCGAGGCAAAGGGCGGGGCGGGCGGAACTCGGAGTTTTTGCTGGCTTTGGCTTTGGCGGCGGAGGGGGTGGGTTTTGCGGCCTTGGCGGCGGATACGGATGGGATCGACGGCTCGGAAGACAATGCCGGGGCCTTCGCGGATGGGGCCTCGATGGCCCGACTGCGGGGGCTGGGGCTGGACCCTGCGGCGCTGCTTGCGGGGAATGATGCCTATGCGGCCTTTGAGGCTTTGGGGGATCTGTATGCGCCGGGGCCGACCGGGACCAATGTGAATGATTTTCGGGCGATCTTGATCCGGTGAGGGGATGGTCCCAACTCGGGACATTTTTTATGTGTTTATAATCAATGAGATAAGGTGTTTGATTTAAGGATTTGTTAAGAAATAGGGCGTTTGGACGACGTGCTTGCGTTCAGCTTTGTGAAAATAGTCGTGGAGATTGAGGCCGCAGGCCAAGGTTTGCATGGCGGGCTGAAATAATCCGGCGATCTGTTGATATCCGCCGCGACGGTCACGGAGGGGCTGATTGTCGCCGCGCGGCGCGATTGGGCCGGAAATGACGCGGCTGATCGAGGGTCTGGGCTTTGAGATCGTCTTGGTCAGTGCGGCGGCGGCCCGCCGAATTGAACCGAGCTATGCGCAATGCGGCAAGAGGGATTATCCGGCAGGGCTGAGCTCTTGCAATTGCTTTGCTTTGCTTATGAAGTCGCGCCGGAACGCGACTGCCCGTTGCTGTATTTCTGAAAGGGTTTTGCCCGCAATGATGTGCGATCGGCGCTATCTGTGGCCTGAACTACCGCGTTAGAGCTGCCAAAACCGCTTTCAGCGCCGCAACCTTCGCCCTGTCTGTGCGCTTTTCGCTGCCGGATTGGAAGCCGAAGGCGAGCGCTTCGCCGCCGCTGGGCAGCGGGCTGGAGCAGGAGGCGTGGAGTTCGCGCAAGCCAAGGTGGGATAGTTTTGGCAGGGTTTCCACCGAGATGCCCGAGCCGGGCATGATGATCAGGTCATGGCCTGCGATTTGCATCATGGCTTTCAGCGTTTCTGTGCCATTGTCGGCGGTTAAGGCACCGCCAGAGGTCAGGATGCGGCGGAAGCCCAAGGCCTTGGCTGTGGCGACGGCTTCGAGCTTGTTCGGGGTAAGATCGATGCAGCGGTGCAGCGTTGTGTCTAGCCCTGCTGCCTCGTCCAGCAAGACACGCAGGACGGCTTCATTGAGGCGGCCATCGCGGTGGCTTGCGCCAAGAACAACGCCTTTCAGGCCCGCTTGCCGGGCGGCGCGGATGTCGGCGCACATCACCTCGACCTCGGCCACGGTGTAGGTGAAATCTCCGGATCGCGGGCGGATGATTGGGTAGCACAAAGCGCCGGATTGCGCGGCCAGTTGCATCAGGCCAAGCGTGGGGGTGAGACCGCCGAGGCCGAGGGCGGCACAAAGTTCGATGCGGTCGGCGCCGCCAGCGACAGCTTCGGTCAGGCCCACGGGGTCGTCAACGCAGACTTCCAGCAAAATTTTAGCCATATTTGGCCTCCCCTGCGGCAGCGGCTCCGGCGAGGCCCGCGTCAGCAGAGACGGTGGCGGGAACGACCAAAGCGGCTGTGGTTTGGCGCAGGATGCGGGCGCGGGTGGCGGTATCAAGCGCGGCGATCAGAGCATGGTCGTTGGCAAGACCGCCGCCGACCGGGACGATGTCAGCCCCGATCAGGTTGACCACCATCGCCAGTTGCCCCGAGAGCAAATCAAGCCAACGGGTGACGGTGGGGCTGGGGGCGGTTTTCCATGCGGCCAGGATCGCTTCGGCGCTGGCGTCTTGGCCGCTGAGGTGTTTGTGCAGGCGTTCTAGCCCACGCGCGCCGCCGATGGTGTCAAGGCAGCCGATCTGACCGCAACCACAGGCGAAGGCGGGATCGTGGACGACGGGGCCGTGGCCCCATTCACCCGCGTAACCGCCCGACCCAGTAACGATCTGGCCGTTCAGCACAAGACCGCCGCCGACCCCGGTGCCAAGGATGATGCCGAAGACGTTGCGATGGCCTTTGCCTGCGCCCGAGGAGGCTTCGGCCATAGCAAAGCAATCAGCGTCGTTCAGGATCAGGACAGGGCGGTTCAGCGCGGCTTGCAAATCGGCGGTGACATTGCGGCCATCCAGACAGGGGATGTTGGCGACCTTGATGCGGCCTGTCGTGGGATCGACGACTCCGGTGATCGAGATCGCTATGGCGGATTCGCGGGTGTGGAAAGCGGCGAGGGCGGCGGTGAAAGCTGCGAAATCCTGCGTGGGGGTGGCGGTTTCGCCCAAGGTTTCAAGGGTTCCGTTGCGCACGCGGGCCGCTTTGATGCGGCTGCCGCCGATATCGAAGGCTAGGATCATGTGGCGCGCTCCTTGACAGGCCCTTCTGTTGGCCGCATGACGCCCGAAATCCAAGGAGATCGCAATGTCGGATGCCCCTTTTCCTGATGCCCATTTTGCTGATGATCGTTTGATCGTGGCGCTGGATGTGCCGAATATCGTGCAGGGGCTGGATTTGGCCGCGCGGTTGGGCGATGCGGTGTCGTTTTACAAAATCGGGCTGGGAATGCTGACCGGCGGCGGCTTTGCTTTGGCCAATGAGCTGAAGCAGGAGCAGGGCAAGCGGATTTTCCTCGACATGAAGTTGTTTGACATCGGCGCGACTGTGGAAGCGGCGGTGCGCGGCATTGCGCAATATGATCTGGATTTTCTAACCGTGCATGGCGATCCGCAGGTGGTGCGGGCGGCGGCAGAGGGGCGGGCCGGGACCGGATTGAAGATTTTGGCGGTGACGATTTTGACATCGCTGGACCGCAGCGATCTGGATGCGAATCTGATCCGGGCGGGAGATATTCGTGAGATCACGATTGAACGCGCGGCGCGGGCGTTGGAGGCTGGGGCGGATGGGGTGATTGCCTCGCCTCAGGAAGCCGCGGCGATCCGGGCCTTGCCGCAGGCTGTGGGCAAGTTGATCGTAACGCCGGGGGTGCGGCCTGCGGGGGCGTCTTTGGGCGATCAGAAGCGGGTGGCCACACCACGCCAAGCGATTGCGGATGGGGTGGATCATATCGTGGTCGGGCGTCCGGTGTGGCAGGCGGCGGACCCAGCAGCGGCGGCGCGGGCGATTGTGGCCGAGATGACGTCACTGTAGGCGCGGGGGCCTAATCGGTGAATTGTGCGGGTTAGAGCCTTTTGTGCTGCGATGCTTGATTGGGCGAGCGGGGTTTCACACCCTGCACTCCCGTCGAATATTTTCGCCAAGATGAAAGCAGATTTTATATAAGTTTTAGTGAGTGAACTCGGCACCAGAACCCCAAAGTTGTGCGACGCGTGCGTCACGACCACAGGACTCGCGATAGAATTTGTAAGCGTTGCGCTTTTCTTTCGGGCCGCGACGCGTCAGCACAAGATCGGTGCTTTTGTAGTAGTCTTGGTGGTACGCCTCGGCGGGCCAAAAGGTTTTTGCGGTAAGAACCGGGGTGACGATGATTTGGCCGAGAGCGATTTGCGCTTTGGCAATTTCAGCCTTGGCGATCTGCTTTTCGGCGGTGTTAGAGACGAAAATGGCGGACCTGTAGGCTTTGCCACGGTCACAGAATTGCCCCCCCGCATCGACCACGTCGGTGGAGTGCAGGAATTTGTCGATCACTTCGGAATAGCTGATTTTGGCGTCGTCAAAGGTGATCTTCACCGCCTCGTAATGGCCTTCGTGGGCGTCATAAGTTGGGTTTTGCGAGTTGCCGCCAGTGTAGCCAGAGATGACATCTTTCACGCCCGGCACGCTTTCAAAGTTCGATTCGACGCACCAAAAGCAACCGCCTGCCAAAATGGCGGTTTGCGTCTTGGCTTGGGCGGCACTGGCCAACAGGATCAGGACGAGGGCGAGGCGGATCATTTGGGGCTCCAATTCTTTGCGTCAGGTTGAGGCTTGCCTACGATCCAAGCAATTCACCCATCCGTGAGCTCACGCCATGGTGATGGCCCCCTTGGCCTTTCAGCAGCGGCGCAATAGCTTAGCGCGCAAACAGGAGATCGCCATGACCGACCACGTTTCCACCCATCAGGCCGAGGAAGACGCCCGCAACGAGGATATTCTGATCTATGTGAACGGGCGCATCGTGCCGAAAGCACAGGCGATGGTGTCAGTTTATGACTCGGGCTTCATGTTGGGCGATGGTGTTTGGGAGGGCATCCGGCTGTATAGCGGGCGCTGGACCTTTTTGGACGAGCATGTCGAACGGCTGTTTGAGGCGGCGAAGGCAATCGATCTGGATATCGGCATGACCCCGGAACAGGTGATTTCTGCCGTGTTAGAGACGCAAAGGGCCAATGGTATGGTCACTGACGCCCACGCGCGGTTGATGCTGACGCGGGGGGTGAAGACACGACCGTTCCAGCACCCGAAGCTAAGCCAGCGCGGGCCGACGATGGTGATTATCATGGAACATTCGCGGCAGAAATTACCCCGTCCGATCCGGCTGGCGACGGTGCCGCACATGCGGGGCTTGCCGATGACGCAAGACCCGAAGCTGAACTCTCATTCCAAGCTGAACTGCATTCTCGCCTGCATTGCGGCGGAAAAAGCCGGAGCAGATGAGGCGCTGATGCTGGATGTGCATGGCTTTGTGAACACCACCAACGCTTGCAACTTTTTTATCGTAAGGAAGGGGGCGGTTTGGACTTCGACCGGGGATTATTGCATGAATGGCATTACCCGCCAGAAGGTGATTGATCTGTGCCGGGCCAACGACATTCCGGTATTTGAGCGCAATTTCAGCCTTGTAGACACGTATTCGGCGGATGAGTCATTTCTGACCGGGACGTTTGGCGCGCAAACTCCGGTCGGGTCTATTGACGGGCGGGTGATCGGATCTGGGCAAATCGGGCCGATGACGGAACGGCTTCGCGGGCTTTACACGGCGATGGTGGGGGCATGACCGGGGCCGCAAAACGCATTGCGATGTGGTCTGGGCCGCGCAATCTATCGACCGCGATGATGTACAGCTTTGCGGCGCGCGGCGATTGCACGGTTTGGGACGAGCCGTTCTACTCGGCCTATTTGGAATACACTGGGATTGAACATCCGATGCGCGACGAGATCATTGCGGCGCATGAGCCTGACCCTGACGTGGTGGCCTCGATCTGCAAAGGCCCGGTGCCGGGGGGAAATGCGGTGTTTTACCAAAAGCAGATGACCCTGCACATGATCCCACAGTTTGATCGGCGCTGGATGCGGTCTTGCACGAATGTGTTTCTGATCCGGCATCCGGCGCGGGTCGTGGCGAGTTACGCCAAAAAACGCGAGGGCACGACGCAGGCGGATATCGGCTTTGTGCAGCAGGCGGAGTTGTTTGACGAGGTGGCTGCCTGGTCGAACAGCACTCCGGTGGTGATCGACAGCGACGATATTCGCGCCAAGCCCGAGGTGATGCTGCGCAAGCTGTGTGCGGCGATTGAGGTGCCGTTTACCCGCAAAATGCTGCACTGGCCTGCGGGGGGAAATGAGGCCGATGGCGCTTGGGCACCGCATTGGTATGCTGCGGTGCATCGCAGCACCGGGTTCGAAGGGGCCGAAGGGCCGCTACCAAATTTGGGCGGCGCCTATGCCGATTTGGCCGCCGAGGCACTGCCGTATTACAAGAGGTTGGCGGCGCATCGGATTTGACGCGCCGCATTTGGCTTTACTTCGCAACCCGTGCATTGCGGCTGGCGATCAGACGCAGGCGCAGGGCGTTCAGACGGATGAAGCCTTCGGCGTCTTTCTGATCATAGGCGCCTGCATCTTCTTCAAAGGTCACATGTTTTTCGGAATACAGGCTGTAATCTGACCAGCGCGCGACGGTGCGGGCCGAGCCTTTGTACAGCTTCACCCGGACGGTGCCAGTGACGTATTCTTGGGTCTTGTCGATCAGCGCCTGCATGGCTTCGCGCTCGGGCGAGAACCAGAAGCCATTGTAGATCAGCTCTGCATAGCGCGGCATAATACTGTCTTTCAGATGGCCCGCGCCGGAATCCAGGGTGATCTGTTCGATGCCACGGTGGGCTTCCAGCAGGATGGTGCCGCCAGGGGTCTCGTAAAGACCACGTGATTTCATCCCGACGAAACGGTTTTCCACCAGATCGAGCAGCCCGACGCCATGCTTGCCGCCGATGTCGTTCAGGCGCGCGAGGATGGTGGCGGGGGAGAGCGTTTCGCCGTTGATCGAGACGGCGTCGCCCGCTTCAAAGCCGATTTCAACATATTCTGGGGTGTCAGGAGCTTTTTCCACCGGGGTCACGCGCTGATAGACAAACTCGGGGGCTTCTACGGCTGGGTCCTCCAGCACTTTGCCTTCGGACGAGGTGTGCAGCAGGTTGGCATCAACCGAGAACGGCGCTTCGCCACGCTTGTCTTTGGCGATTGGAATTTGGTTGGCTTCGGCGAATTCCAGCAGTTTGGTGCGGCTGGTCAGATCCCACAGACGCCACGGCGCGATGACCTTGATGGCGGGGTCGAGGGCAGCGGCGGAAAGTTCAAACCGCACTTGGTCGTTGCCCTTACCTGTGGCGCCATGTGCGACGGCATCGGCGCCGGTTTCATGCGCGATGCGGACAAGGTGCTGCGAGATCAGCGGGCGGGCGATAGAGGTGCCAAGCAGATAGAGGCCCTCATACAAAGCGTTGGCCCGGAACATCGGGAAGACGAAATCGCGCACGAATTCTTCGCGCACGTCGACGACATGAATATTCTCGGGCTTGATGCCCATCAGAATGGCCTTTTGCCGCGCTGGTTCCAACTCTTCGCCCTGCCCCAGATCGGCGGTGAAGGTGATCACCTCGCAACCATACTCGGTTTGCAGCCATTTCAGGATGATCGAGGTATCCAGACCGCCGGAATAGGCGAGGACGACTTTCTTCGGGGCAAGCTTGGCTGTCATTGGGGAACTCCGCTGCGGGTTTCGCCCGCGATTATCGGGAAATGACGGGGAGGGCAAGGCAGGGCGGTTGACAGGGCGGGATTGGGGTGAATCATGGCGGCATTGGTTTAATGTCTGGAGGGCAATATGAAAGGCGTGCAGATTTTTTCGCATTCGCTGCGGCAAGTGATGGATAACCTTGGCCCGGCCTTGAAGATTTCAGGGGCTTTGTATCTGGTGCAGGTGGGGATCACGATGGCGCTGGGCGCGGCTATGGCCTCGACAGGTATGGGGATGATGGGCGGCGGTATGGGGCTGGGCGTGGTTCTGGTGCTGGTTGTGTCGCTGATCACGGGGATCTGGATTGCGGTGGCTTGGCATCGCTATGTCCTGCTGGGCGAGGTTCCCGCGGGTTATGTGCCCCCGTTTATGGGTGAGCGGATGGGGCAATACTTCATCAAATCGCTGCTGATCGGGCTGCTGCTGCTGGTGCTTGGGATGATCTTGGGCATGGTGGTTGGGACGCTGTTTGGACGTTTGATGATGGGCGGGCCGCTTGTCGCCATGCTGCTGATCGCCGTGATGGTGCAGGTGCCGATGATTTTCCTTGGCCTGCGGCTGGCGGCGGCGCTGCCGGGCACGGCATTAGGGCAAAACCCACCATTGATGGCGGGTTGGGAAGCGACGAAAGGCGAATGGCGGCCCTTGCTGCAACTGGCAGTGATCATGGCGCTGGCGATTTGGGTGGTGAACCTGATCAGTTGGTCGGTGTTTGGCGGCTATGGGGTGATGGCGCAGTTGTGGCAACTGATCGCGGGCTGGCCTGTCACCATGGTCGGGTTGTCAATTTTGACCACGCTATACGGCCATTACATTGAAAAGCGCCCACTGGTCTGACTTGCTTTTCGACCTCCAGCGGGCGTAATCGGGGATATGAGTGATTTTTCTGATGCCGCCCGCCAATCCACCCGCGCCCTGCGCGAGCTGTTTCCGCGCACGCCGTTGCAGCGCAATGACTATCTGTCACGGCGCTATGGAGCCGAGATTTGGCTGAAACGCGAAGATCTATCCCCGGTGCGCAGCTATAAATTGCGCGGGGCGTTCACCGCGATGCGCAAAGTGCGGGCAAACAATCCGGGGCAGACGGCGTTTGTTTGTGCAAGCGCAGGCAATCATGCGCAGGGCGTGGCGTTTGCCTGCAAACATTTCGGCGTGAAGGGCACGATTTTCATGCCGGTGACAACACCGCAGCAAAAGATCGACAAAACCCGGACGTTTGGCGGTGACGCGGTGCGGATCGTGCTGACCGGGGATTATTTTGACCAGACTCTGACTGCGAGCCAGAAGTTCTGCGCCGAACAGGGCGCGCATTTCCTGTCGCCGTTTGATGATGAGGACGTGATCGAAGGCCAAGCTTCGGTCGCAGTGGAAATGCTGGAACAATTGGGCCGCGCGCCCGATCTGGTTATTCTGCCAGTGGGTGGCGGCGGTCTGGCCTCGGGCGTGACGCGGTTTTTGCGGGTGGAGGCGCCGCAAAGCCAGTTTCGTTTTGTTGAGCCTGTTGGCGGTGCCAGCCTGACGGCGGCGCTGGCTGCGGCAGAGCCTGTGAAACTGAAGTCGATCAACAGTTTTGTTGATGGCGCGGCGGTGGCGCGGTTGGGCGATAAGACCTTTGCGGCGTTGGCTTGGGTGAAACCGTCCGAGGTGCTGCTGGCCCCCGAGGACCGGATTTGCGTCACTATGTTAGAGATGCTGAACGTCGAGGGCATCGTGTTGGAACCTGCAGGCGCGCTTTCGGTGGATGTGTTGCAGGATTTGAGCGCAGAGATTGCCGGGAAATGCGTGGTTTGCGTCACCTCAGGCGGGAATTTTGACTTTGAGCGGCTGCCGGAAGTCAAAGAACGGGCGCAACGCTATTCCGGCGTGAAGAAATATTTCATCCTGCGGATGCCGCAGCGCCCCGGTGCGTTGAAAGAGTTCCTCGGCATGCTTGGGCCAGAGGATGACATCGCGCGGTTTGAATATCTGAAGAAATCGGCGCGCAACTTTGGCTCGGTTCTGATCGGGATTGAAACCAGCCAAGCCTCGAACTTCAAATCCCTATTCGATCAGTTGGACGCCGCCGCCTTCACCTACCGCGACATCACCAATGATGAAATTCTCGCCGAGTTTCTGATCTAAGCGGCATTCGCCTTTTGCCCCGCGACAAGCGCCTTTTTAGATGCTTGATAGCTGCTGCACACCTGCGTCAGATCCATGCCCGCATCACCAGCTGCCGCGCGCCGCTCGCCATCCTGACAAAACGCGGCGAATTGCGCGAAGCCTAGGTTCAGCGCGGCACCTTTCAAAAAATGCAGATCAGCCTCCAGCGCCTTGGTGCCGACGGTCGCGGAAAGCCGCCCGATCACCTCATCGGCTTCTTCCAGAAACATCACGACCACTTCGGCGAAATCATCTTTGCCGATCTCTGACCGAAGCTCATTCACCCTATCCCATGCAATCACCGCACACCTGCCTTTCACCACCCCATAGCGGCAGATTGCACGCGATCTCTTAACAATGGGTAAGTGCTTACGCCCCAGATAGGCACAGTTTTAAGTTTCACTTGCCGTTAAGAGCTTGCGTGCAGACAGGGGAAAACCTGTGATGAGGCCCGTGTTGTGAAATCCGCCTATTTTCCGCAAACCAACCCCGTCCGCAGGCCCAGCGCCTTTGCGCAGCGCCCGGTTTTGGTGGTGGATGACAGCAAGGCGCAGCGCAAAATCCTGCAAGTGCAGCTGACGCGCTGGGGCTATCAGGTGACCGAAGCGGCTTCGGGGGATGAAGCTTTGACTTTGTGCAGGGCGCAGGATTTCGACATCGTGCTGTCGGATTGGATGATGCCGGGCATGACGGGTCTGGAGTTTTGCAAGGCTTTCCGGACCCTTCCGCGCGAAGGCTATGGCTATTTCATCCTGCTGACCTCAAAATCCGAAAAGACCGAAATCGCCGATGGGTTGGAGAATGGTGCCGATGATTTCCTGACCAAACCTGTCAGCGCGGATGAGTTGCGCGCCCGGTTGCGGGCGGGCGAGCGGATTTTGGGGATGCAGGATGAGCTGGTGAAAAAAAACCGGCTGATTGGCAGCACCCTGCAGGAATTACAAAAGCTATATGATTCGCTTGACCGTGACCTGATCGAAGCGCGCAAGCTGCAACAGACTTTGGTGCGCGACCGTTTGCGGGATTTTGGTGCGGGGCGGGCGGCGCTGATGCTGCATCCCTCGGGGCATGTTGGTGGCGATCTGGTGGGCAGCTTTGCCGTCGATGCCGCCAGAATCGTAGTGTATTCGGTGGATGTATCGGGGCATGGCGTCGCCTCGGCGATGATGACGGCGCGGCTGGCGGGGCTTTTGTCAGGCGCGTCGCCAGATCAGAATATCGCGCTGAAGGTGGAGGCGGATGGTAGGCGTGATGCTTGGCCGCCAGCGATTGTGGCTGCCAGGCTGAACCGGATGATGCTGGAGGAGTTGCAGGTCGATCAGTATTTTACGCTGGGTTATGCCGAGATCAATTTGGAAACTGGACTGGCGACGCTGGTGCAGGCGGGCCATCCGCATCCATTGTTGCTACGTGCGGGTGGCGAGATTGAGACGCTGGGCGATGGCGGCCTGCCGATTGGTTTGATTGAGGGCGCAGAGTATCCGCAGACCCGCTTTGCCTTGGCGCCGGGGGACCGGCTGTTTCTGGTCTCGGATGGCGTCACCGAATGTCCGAACCCAGCAGGAGAGGAGTTGGGCAATGACGGTCTGATCAAAATGCTACTTCATAACAGCAGGTTGCACAGCCAAGATCTATTGGAAGCCTTGCTGTGGGACCTGAACACTTTCGCCGGGGGCGCCGTGTTTCCCGATGATGTGTCCGGATTGATTTTTGATTATCTTGGCCCCCAGCCAGATTCCATCTGACGCAAAGCCCTCGCCAACATCGCGCGATCCCCCGGATTGCCCAACAGGCGCAAACCCGCTTCAGGCTGCATCCAGATCGCCTGATGACCGGGTTCCGTCGGTGGGCCGATGCGCAACACCGGGCGCGCCAAATAGACAGTGCAGATCTTTTCTGCCCAGAGATCGTATTCCGGCATGAAGGTGAAGCGGCGAAAAGCACCCAGCCGCCGGATACCCGCGATATGATAGCCGGTTTCCTCCATCACCTCGCGATGCAAGGCGGCAATCGGATGCTCGCCCTTGTCGATACCGCCGCCGGGCAGTTGATACTCCGGCTCTGGCTCGGCCTGAAACGTGGTTAAGATCGCGCCCCGATCCCACAGAACCGCGTAAACCCCCGGTCTACGAGTGTAGCTGCGGCCCGCTTGCGGGCTTGCTCCATAGCGTTTGATCATGCTTGCCCCTTGGGTGTGCGGTTGCTCTGCCTATATAGGCGCGGTATGCCAAGCTTGGCACGTTTAGGAAACCCCATGACCTCCCCTTTGCAAATCGCTTGGGACGACACCGTCCTGCCCTTTCAACTTGACCGCTCGGATATCCGGGGCCGCGTCGCGCGGCTGGATGGTGCGCTCGACAATGTGCTGAAGCAGCACAATTATCCCCCGGTGATCGAGGCTTTGGTCGCCGAAGCCGCCGTGCTGACCGCGCTGATCGGACAATCCGTGAAGCTGCGCTGGAAGCTCAGCCTGCAAATTCGCGGCAAAGGCCCGGCGCGGTTGATCGCGACCGATTACTATGGCCCGAGCGCCGAAGGCGAGCCCGCGCGCATCCGCGCTTACGCAAGCTATGATACGGAACGGCTGGATCTGGAGGCCGAACCGTTCAGCCAGATCGGCGAGGGCTATTTCGCGGTGATGATTGATCAGGGCCAAGATATGCAACCCTATCAAGGCTTTACCCCGATTGCGGGCAAGTCTTTGTCGGATTGTGCGCAGACCTATTTCGCGCAGTCTGAACAAATTCCCACCCGATTCGCGCTGACCTTCGGCAAAAATCAAGTGCCCGGCGAGTCCGCACGTTGGCGGGCGGGCGGCGTGATGCTGCAGCACATGCCGCCTGTGGGTGGTTCGATTGCGGCAGAAGCGGGTTCGGGTGAGGGCGGTTTGCTCAGCCATGTCGATATTTTGGCCGGGGACGAAGCTGAAAATTGGATCCGCGCCAATGCGCTACTGGATACGGTCGAGGAAATCGAACTGATCGGTCCGACTGTCGCTCCAACTGACTTGCTGGTGCGGCTGTTCCACGAGGAAGAGCCGCGGGTGTTTGACGCGCAGGTGGTGCATTTCGGTTGTTCTTGCGCGCCCGATAAGGTGGTGCAAGCGATGTCGATCTATTCGGCGAAAGACATCAAACACATGACCACGCCCGAGGGTGTGGTGACCGCAGATTGCCAGTTTTGCGGCAAGCATTACGAGTTCGACCCGAAAACCCTTGGGTTTGACGCAGTGAAAGCGCCGGGTGATGCGGGATGAGATTGCCCGCCTGAAAGATGCGCTCGCCCGTCCTGCGGGCGAGTCTTCCGACTTTGACCTGAACCCGGTGTTGCTGCCCGACAGCCGAGTTTTGCGTGCGGCGGCAGTGCTGGTTGCGGTTTGGTTGCGGCCAGAGGGGGCGCGGCTGATCCTGACCAAGCGGTCTTCGCATCTGAAACACCATCCGGGGCAGATCGCGTTTCCGGGCGGCAAGGTGGATGCGGGCGATAGCGGGCCCGAGGCGGCAGCTTTGCGCGAGGCTTGGGAGGAGATCGGTCTGCCATCGGATCGAGTCGAGGTTTTGGGCCGCCTGCCCAGCCATGAAACTGTGACCAATTACATGATCACGCCGATTTTGGGTCTTGTTAGAGACGATTTTATCTCTGTGCCCCAGGCGGGTGAGGTGGATGAGGTGTTCACCGTGCCGCTGTGGCATGTGCTCGACCGCGGCCAGTTTGTCATTGAGGGTCGGGTGTGGAACGGCCAGCCGCGCCGCTATTTTACGGTGCCCTACGGACCCTATTACATCTGGGGTGCCACAGCGCGGATTTTGCGCAATCTGGCCGAGATGGCGTCATGAAAATTTCCGACGATTGGATCGGCCATCCCGGTACGCAGGCGCTTTGCAAAGTATTGGCGCAGGCGGGATGTCAGGCGCTGTTTGTCGGTGGTTGCGTCCGCAATTCTTTGCTGGGCGTTCCCGTCGCCGATATTGATATTGCGACGAATGCGCGACCTGAAATCGTCTCTAACCTTGCTGAAACTGCTGGATTTCGGGTTGTACCGACAGGGATTGAACACGGCACCGTAACGGTGATCGCGCAGGGACTTGCGCATGAGGTCACGACGTTTCGCCGCGATGTGGAAACCGACGGGCGACGTGCGGTGGTGGCGTTCTCTTCCGATGTCGTCGAGGATGCGGCGCGGCGCGATTTCACCATGAATGCGCTTTATGCGCGGGCGGATGGCTCGGTTTTGGACCCTTTGGGCGGTCTGCCTGATCTGATCGCGCGGCGGGTGCGCTTTGTTGGTGAACCGCAAGCGCGGATTCGCGAAGATTACCTGCGCATCCTGCGGTTTTTCCGGTTTTACGCAGTTTATGGCGACCCGGAGGGCGGTATTGATGCAGAGGGACTCGCCGCTTGTGCGGGAAATGCTGATGGTATTAACGGCCTCTCGCGCGAACGGGTTGGGGCCGAGATGCGCAAACTGCTCGGCGCGCGTGACCCTGCGCCTGCGATAGCGGCGATGGCGCAGACCGGGATCTTGGCGAAGGTATTGCCCGGCTCGGATGCCAAAGCGCTCTGCATTTTGGTGCATCTGGAGGGCGATGAGCCCCCGCGTTGGCAGCGACGCTTGGCGATTTTGGGTGGGGCTGATCCGGGAAGGGCTTTGCGGTTATCTCGGACAGAAATAGGCTCTAATGCTGCTGTTAGGGCCGAAATTGGCTCACCGCTGACCTCGGCGGCTTTGGGGTGGAAACTTGGGGCTGAGGCCGCCAGCGATGTGCTTCTGTGCCGCGCGGCTTTGTTTGAAACGCATCTCCCAAGAAACTGGCAAGCCGAGATCGCGCGGGGGGTAGCAAGCACCATCCCCGTGACTGCCGCTGACCTGATGCCCGCGCTGCGGGGCCGCGCTTTGGGCAAAAAGCTGCATGAAATACAGGCGCGCTGGCTTGCCTCTGACCTTTATCTGCGCAAGTCTGACCTGCTGGCGTAAGGTTTCCTTCGCCCCCCTGAGGCGCTATATGCCAAGGGCAACGCGCGAGATCATCATGTTTAAGTTCTTTGAGGGTCTTGTTGACCCCTATGCTGCCTACGACCAAACCGACACGCCTCCGCGCAAGCTGTGGCCGTTTCTGCGCGACTATGTGCGGCCATTTAAGGGGGTTTTCGCGGTAACGGCGTTGGTGGCGACGGCAAATTCGGCGTTTGACGTGGGGCTGATTTGGTATGTCGGGCGACTGGTGGATATGCTCGCCAATGGAAATCCTGTTCAGGTCTGGGCGGATCATGGTAACGAGATTATCCTTGTTGCGCTTGCAGTTCTGATCTTGCGACCCCTGATTGGCGGCACCGGAGTGGCGCTGCTGCACAATACGATTCTGCCGAATTTTGGCACGATGATGCGCTGGCGGGCGCATCGGCATGTGCTGCGGCAACCCGTGGGCTGGTTTGAAAGCGATTTTGCGGGCCGGATCGCCAACCGGATCATGCAGGCACCTCCGGCGGCGGGCGAGGCGGTGTTTCAGACCTTTGACGCTGTGGCTTTTGCTTCGACGACACTGGTGGGGGCTGCGATCATGCTTGCCGGGGCGGACGTGCGGTTGCTGTTGCCGTTGGTGCTTTGGTTTGTAGGTTATGTCGCGCTGATGCGGTGGACAATTCGGCGGGCGGGGCCAGCCTCGACGGCGTCGAGCGAGGCGCGCTCGGCGGTGACCGGGCGGGTGGTGGATGCCTATGCCAACATCCATTCAGTGAAGCTATTCGCCCATCACAATCTGGAGGAAAACTACGGACGCGAGGCGATTGAGCGCGCGCGGCAGACGTTTTTCACCGAAATGCGCGTGGTCACCAAGATGGATATTATCCTGACCGGGTTGAACGGCTTGCTGATTGTGGCTGTGACGGCTTGGGCAATGTGGCTTTGGTATCATAGCCTTGCGAGCGTCGGTACGGTGGCGGCTGCGGTGACTTTGGTGCTGCGATTGAACAACATGACCTATTGGATCATGTGGGCGACGACCAATCTGGTGCAGAACCTTGGCACCGTGCAAGAGGGGATGCAGACCATCACGCAGCCGATCGCTTTGGTGGATCAACCGGGGGCGGCTGCCTTGCAGTTCATACAGGGCCGCGTGCAAATTGAAGGCGTTTCGCATCATTACGGGCGCGGTTCGGGTGGATTGCAGTCGATTTCGCTGGATGTGGCGCCGGGGGAAAAGATTGGCGTTGTCGGGCGCTCGGGTGCGGGAAAATCGACCCTAGTTAAGCTGATGCTGCGGTTTTATGATGCCGAAGCGGGTCGGATTTTGATTGATGGACAGGATATCGCGCGGGTCACCCAAGATTCGGTGCGCAAGCGAATTGGAATGGTTAGTCAGGACAGCAGTTTGCTGCACCGCTCGGTGCGTGAAAATATCCTATATGGGCGGCCAGAGGCCACTGAGGCGCAGATGGTTGCGGCGGCACGCCAAGCCGATGCGCATCAGTTTATTCTAACGTTGCAAGATCCTGAGGGACGCGTGGGTTATGACGCCCATGTCGGCGAGCGCGGCGTGAAGCTGTCCGGTGGGCAGCGGCAACGGGTGGCTTTGGCGCGGGTGATCCTGAAGGATGCGCCGATTCTGATCTTGGATGAGGCGACGAGCGCCTTGGATTCAGAGGCGGAGGCGGCGATTCAAGAGGCACTGTTTGGCGTGATGCAGGGCAAAACCGTGATCGCGATTGCGCATAGGCTGTCAACGATTGCGGCGATGGACCGGATTGTGGTGCTGGAAGACGGCCGCATCGCCGAACAGGGCAGCCATGCGGAACTTTTAAAGGCGAACCGGCTTTACGCTCGGTTCTGGGCGCGTCAATCGGGCGGGTTCATTGGGCTGGAGACGGATACATGAGACTTTTCCCCACAATCAAACCGTTCCGCCCGGCCTCCACCAACCCGCCCGCGACGACTTGGAAATTCTTCCTGTGGGCTGTGCAGGGCGCTTGGCCGGGGATCATTTGGGCAACGTTTTGGTCGGCCTGTTCAGGGTCGATGGAAGCGATTTCAGCGACGCTTTTGGGCGATGTGATTGATGTGGCCAATACCGCCAATCCGGCAACGGTGTTTAGCGATCATATGTGGCTGTTCGTGGGATTTGCGGGGCTTTACCTGATCGCGCGCCCGATGATTTTCGGCCTAACCACGCATGCGGCTTCGATCATCGTCGAACCTAACCTGTTTCCGCTGATCCTGTCGCGGATGCATCGCTGGACTTTGGGGCAGGCCGTTACGTTTTTCGACAATGATTTCGCCGGGCGGATCGCACAAAAGCAGATGCAGGTGGCGCGGGCGGCGACAGATGTGGTGTCGGGCAGTATCGAAACCATGGCGTTCTCGCTGGCCTCGGTGGTGGGCTCGGTGGCGCTGCTGAGCACGATCAACGGTTGGGTTGCCCTGCTGCTGGTCGGATGGATCGCCGCTTATATCCTGTTTATCAAGGGATTCTTGAAGAAAGTGCGAGGGGCTTCGGCCTCGCGAGCGGCGGCGCGGGCGATGGTGACCGGGCAGATTGTCGACACCGTCACAAATATGAAAACCGTTAAGTTGTTCGCACATTCGCGGCATGAAGATGGCGTCGCGTTGGAGGCGATGAACGCGTTCCGCGACAAGGCGATTGAGTATGGCATTATTTCCAGCTGGTTCCGGCTTTCTCTGATGGCTTTGGCAGGTGTGCTTCCGGTGCTGCTGGTGGGCGCGACAGTTTATCTGTGGACTTTGGGTGGTGCCACGGCGGGCGATATTGCGGCGGCGGGGGCGATTGCGTTTCGTTTGGCGCAGATGACGGGCTGGGTGTCATTCAGTTTGATGTCGGTGTTTGGCAATTTGGGTGAGGTCGAAGATGGCGTGAAGACGCTGACGCCGCCCTATACTTTGAACGATGCGCCGGGCGCTGCCGAGATGCCGCGTGTACGGGGCGAAGTGCGGTTGGAGCATGTGACCTTCGCCTATGGGCGCAAAACCGAGGATGGCCGCGGGGGCGTCGATGATCTAAACCTGACGATCAAGGCGGGGGAAAAGATCGGCATTGTTGGGGCTTCAGGTGCGGGGAAATCGACCCTCGTAGCGCTGCTTTTGCGGCTTTATGATGCCGAAAAAGGCCGGGTTTTGATTGATGGCATTGATGTGCGGAGCGTGACACAGGAAAGCTTGCGCCGTCAGATCGGCATGGTTACGCAGGAAACCGCGATGTTCAACCGCACGGCGCGCGAGAACATCATGTATGGCAACCCGGACGCGACGGAAGAAATGATGATCGCTGCCGCCAAGCAGGCAGAAGCGCATGACTTTATCCTGAACCTGCGCGATTTTGCCGGGCGTAAGGGATATGACGCCTATTTGGGTGAGCGCGGGGTGAAGCTTTCCGGCGGGCAGCGGCAGCGGATTGCGCTGGCGCGCGCGTTCCTGAAAGACGCGCCGATTCTGGTGCTGGACGAAGCGACCAGCGCCTTGGATTCCGAAGTTGAGGCCAGCATCCAGACCGCCTTGACTCAAGTGATGCGTGGCAAAACCGTGCTGGCGATTGCCCACCGCTTGTCGACGATTGCCGAGATGGACCGGATTGTGGTGCTTGACGCGGGCCGCGTTGTGGAACAGGGCAGCCATGCGGAACTGCTGGCGCAAGGCGGGTTATACGCGCGCTATTGGAATCGCCAATCTGGCGGCTTCATCGGCATCGAAGAAAAGGAAGCGGCAGAGTGAAAGTAACCATCGACCGGCTGGGCCACCTTGGCGACGGGATCGCGCAGGGGCCATTGGGCGCTATTTTTGTGCCCGGAATGTTGCCGGGCGAAGAAGTCGAAGGCGAGTTGCAAGGCGATCAGCTGGCGGATTTCCGCATCGTGACGCCTTCCGTCAACCGGGTGAAACCGCCGTGTTCACACGCGAAAACCTGTGGTGGATGCATGATGCAGCATGCCTCGGATGCGTTTGTTGCCGACTGGAAGTTGGGCATTGTGAAGGGCGCTTTGGCTGGGCAAGGTCTGGAGGCCGAGTTCAGGCCGATCATCACCTCACCGCCGAAATCGCGGCGTCGCGCGACGATTGCGGCGCGGCGCACCAAGACCGGTGCACTGATGGGGTTTCATGCCCGCGCCTCTGACATGGTGGTCGAAGTGCCAAACTGCCAATTGCTGCATCCCGATTTGATCGCGACGTTTCCGGGGTTGCAGGCGCTGGTGAAGCTGGGCGGTAGTCGCACGGCTGAGGTTTCATTAACGGTCACGCGCTCGCTGTCGGGCGCCGATGTGATGGTGGTGGGCGGCAAGCCTTTGGACGGGCAGTTGCAGTTGGAACTGGCGCGAGTGACCGAGACCTACGGCTTTGCGCGGCTGACGTGGAATGGCGATACGGTGGCGCTGCGCACAGCACCCATGCAGCGGTTTGGCCGCGCTTTGGTATCCCCACCGCCGGGTGCGTTCTTGCAGGCAACCGTTGAGGGCGAGCAAGCATTGCTGCGCACAGTGGCTTTGGCGATTGGCTCGGCGAAGAAGGTCGTTGATCTGTTTGCAGGGGTCGGCACCTTCGCTTTGCCACTGGCCGAACGCGCCGAGGTGCATGCGGTAGAGGGTGAGGCTGCGATGACAGCGGCGCTGGCAAAGGCCGCCAATAACACCGAGGGTCTGAAGCGCGTCACGGTGGAAACCCGCGATCTGTTCCGCCGCCCGCTGGAAGATGATGAGTTTAAGGGCGTTGAGGCGGTGGTGATTGACCCGCCGCGTGCGGGGGCCGACGCGCAGATGGCGGTGCTGGCGCGCAGCAAGGTTCCGGTGATCGCATCCGTGTCCTGCAACCCGATCAGTTTTGCCCGTGACGCTAAGGTCTTGATTGCAGGCGGTTATGATCTGGATTGGGTGCAAGTGGTTGATCAATTCCGCTGGTCTGCGCATGTGGAACTGGTGGCAAAGTTCAGCCGCCCCTAGATCCTTGCCGCTTTCGTTGAAACAACTGTGATCGGCTGTGCCGTTTCGCAGACTAGGCAACCTGCGGTTTTTTCGCTATCTCGCAGGAAAATATAATAACGGACGGGCAGTCGATGCGGGTTTTGCGGATTCTACTGGTGGTTTTGGCTGGCCTGGCGTTGACCGCGTGCTCGTCAAAGTTCAAGACATATAACGGGCCAGAGATCACCTCGGTGCAGGTGCAAAAAGCCAATCGTAAGATGTATTTGCTTCATAACAGCAAGGTCATCAAGGCCTATGACATCGGTTTGGGTGGGGTTCCTGTCGGTGCGAAGGAATATGAGGGTGATCTCAAAACGCCCGAGGGCATCTATTACATCACCCATCGCAACCCTAACTCGACCTACCACCTGTCGCTGGGCATCAGCTATCCCAACAATGAGGACCGCGCCAATGCCGTGTTGCTGGGCAAGCCGCCGGGTGGCGATATTATGATCCACGGTGGGCCGCCGCGCAAAGCCAATGGCAAGCCACGCAAGGTGTCCAGCCGGGATTGGACGGCAGGTTGCATCGCGCTGACCGACGAGGAAATTGAGCGTGTTTACGCTATGATCAATCCGGGCACGCCGATTGTGATCCTACCGTAATCGATAAAACGACGGCCGCGCTTGCCGCCGTTTTGGTCCGATTTGGTGTGGATCAGCCGCCTATAACCAGAGTCCACCAGATCTTGCCCGATTGCTCTTGGAACCAAGCAAAGCCAATTTCGCGCGCTTTGGGGTTCAGGATAACATCGCGGGTATCGGCTTCGCCCATCCAAGCGGAGAGCGTTTCCAACTCGGTCTGATAGGTCTCGGAAATCGTCTCGCCCAAGAACTGCCCGGTGTAACCAACCCGTTGCACCCGCAGCAGCGGCGACGAGCCGTCCGAGCCGAAATGCCACGGCCGATTCTGCACCGCCATATCGCGGGAATGGGTCAGGGCAGCGGCATTCAGCGCAGCATTGAACGCCAGTGGTTGTGCGCCTTTCGCCGAGCGTAAAGCATTCACCGAATCAAGCAAATGAAACGGGATTTTCACGGCCTCAGCGTTGTTGATGCGATAGACCCGTGGAGCGGCGGCACCGCTGGCATCCACTGGGGGGGCCGAACTCATGCCGCACGAAGCGACCAGCAAGGCTGCACCGCCTGCGACTAGGGCTGTCCGTCTGTTCATCTGTATTTCACCTGATACGGGCTGCTTCTGGCCCTTTGTTTGCTTGTGCTTAGCGAAGTCCGTGCCGGGTTTCAAATCCAACGCGGCGAATTTGTGTTAAACTTGGCGTTAGTCCGCCAACTGACGTGTGTTTGATTTGCGGCGCAGGCTGCAAAGCAGTAAAAGCCGCTTAAAGTAGCCCGATTTGCAGATTTCCGAGCAGATGACCAATGGAGAAGAGCGCATGACCGCCGAACGCCCCAAGACGCTGAACCGTCGCCTGTTTGTGGGCAGTGCTGCAGCGCTGATGTCAGCCGCGGCTTTGCCCGCTGCGGCACAGTTGGCCAATTCCACCGAACCAGACACGGCGCTGGCCGGCCCCGTACGCAACAACATTTCGGCCTTCCGCATGTTGGATTGGCGCGACCACTTCGACAACACCCGTAATGGCGTGATCCTTGCGGACTTGAACTCGCGCGCGCTGCATTACTGGTCGGAAGATCAAAGCGTCTACAAACTTTACCCGACCTCGGTGCCTCTGAACGATGAGTTGACACGGCGCGGTCGCACGGATGTCATTCAAAAGGTTGAGAATCCTCGATGGATTCCGACTCAGTCGATGCTGGCTGCGCATCCCGATTGGCCGAAAGTGATCGAGGGCGGTTCGCCAGACAACCCGCTTGGCGTGCGCGCGCTGTATCTTGGCTGGCCTGCCTATCGCATCCACGGCACACATGACACACGCAAGATCGGGCGCAGGTCGTCGAGCGGCTGCGTTGGTCTGTACAACGAGCATATTCTGGAGCTGTACGCTCTGGTGAAGGTCGGCACACAGGTTCTGTTGCTTTAACATCACGCGAACATCATTAGGCCGATTTCAAACCGCTGCACTGGCCTTTCAGCCAGAGCGGCGGCTTTCGTTGCCTTTGAAACCAAAGTGTTTTCGGTCCGACTGCCTGTATGCACTGTCAACGTTGCAAGGTGTTGCTAAATTGACGACAACCTGACGCGCTTTGGCGCTGATTTTGGAGCAACATTGCAATTTCGATGAGAGCCGGGTTAGAGAGCAGGTACGAGGAATATTCTTGGGTGCGTGCCGTCGCCTCTGCGAATTGGCGGTATGCAGAAAACTGGAGATAGACATGAAAAAAATCGCTCTCGCTGCCGCTTTGTCGGTTGCTGCTACCACCGCTTTCGCTGGCGGCGTTGTTGAACCCGTAATGGAACCAGAAGTTGTTGCAGCTGCAACCACTTCTTCCTCGGGCGGCATCCTGATCCCGCTGCTGCTGCTCGTTATTGTGGCTGCTGCAGTTTCGTCCAACTAATCCTTGGATCGAATTTAGGAAGGGCGGCAGAGCAATCTGCCGTCCTTTTCTGTTTTGCGGTCTGAATCGAGCGGGACCCGCTGTGACCTACATTAATTTTTAGAATTTCTCGCTTGAAATGAACATTCACCAAGAACTGATTGATTGCTAAGGCGCTCGTCGTTAGAGTTTTAGTACGGATGCACAGATTTTGTTCAGGCCATGCAAAGCGCTGCGGTTTTGTAGCGAAGGTGTTGTGACCAGGATCGGCGGAGCAACCGTGTGGTGCCTTTAGTTAGTGGTTTTTTAAGAATGCTCTGGTCGCGCAAACCCGCGCGGATTTGACGTTTATTGGAGATACCGATGAAAAAGATTGCTCTGGCTGCCGCTTTGTCGCTGGCCACCACCTCGGCCTATGCCGGCGGTGTGGTCGAACCGGTGATGGAGCCGGAAGTTGTTGCCGCACAAACCACGTCCTCGTCCGGCGGGGTCATCATTCCGCTGTTGTTGCTGGTGCTGGTCATCGCGGCTGTGGCGTCGAGTAGCGGTAGCGACGCATTACCGCCAGTATAGTAATAGCTTAGCTTGTCGACCAGCGGTACCGCAGCAACCAGCGTCTGCAAGACGCTGGTTGCTCTGTTCTAGTGGAAATAGCAAACAACCTAAATCCAGCCGGCGAGGTTTTCCTCAATCACCTGCACCAGTGCGCTGATGTGGGCGGCTTCGTCGTTTAGGCATGGGATATAGGTGAACACCTCACCGCCCGCATGTTCGAAAGACTCGCGGATCTCGCCATTGATTTCCTCAAGCGTCTCGATGCAATCGGCTGAGAATGCCGGGGCCATCACCGCGATGCGCTTTTTGCCCTGTTTGGCCAGTTCGGCGACATGCTTGACGGTGTAGGGCTTCAGCCATTCCTCGCGGCCAAACACCGATTGGAACGTCACATCAATCGTGCCCTTGTCCCAACCCAAACGCTCGCGCAGCAGGCGTGAAGTTTTGGCGCATTGGCAATGGTAGGGGTCGCCCTCCATCAGATAGCGGATCGGCATGCCGTGGTAGCTGGTGACCAGCACATCGGGCTTGTGATCAAGCCCTGCATATGCCCGCTCCACCGACTGCGCCAGCGCCTCGATATAGGCGGAGTGGTCGAAGTATTCCGGCACCGTGCGCGCGGCAGGCTGGCGTTTTTCGCGCATCAAAGCCGCAAAAAACGCGTCGTTGGCGGTGGCTGAAGTGGCCCCGGCATAGTGCGGGTACAGCGGAAAGAACAAAATCTTCTCGCAGCCCGCTGCAACCATCGCCTTGACCTTTGATTCGGTCGATGGATTGCCGTAACGCATTGCGAAATCCACCACGATACTGCTGCCATGCTTGGCCACCACAGCCGCAGCAATCGCCGCCGTCTGCGCCTTGGTAATGGTCAGCAGCGGGCTTTCATTCTTCTCGTGGTTCCAGATCAGCTTGTAATTCGCCCCTGATGTGAAGGGCCGCTTGGTCAGGATGATCAGTTGCAGCAGGGGCTGCCACTTCCAATCCGGGATATCGACGACGCGCTTATCCGATAGAAATTCCGACAGATAGCGCCGCATTGACCAGTAGTCATAGCCGTCCGGCGTGCCCAGATTGGCCAGCAGGATCCCGATCTTGGCCTGTTTCACCGGGGGGTGATCGGTGGGGGCATGGGCAAGGCGTCCGGTTCCGGGGGCGATGTCGGTCATGTTGGCTCCTAAAGCTTATCCCGAAATAACGTGGCTGCGGGTGGCGTCAACCGTTCTTGACTGCGGCCTTTAGCGCGTCTTCCAACCGCGACGTGGCTGATCCGGGCCGCAGCGGCTTTTGCTGGCCGTCATGCGGGGCCCATCCGGTCAGGCAGATGATCTCAAACGTCGCCGGGATCAGGCCTTCGGGCGTCGCATAGGTCTGCGTGTAAATCTGCGCGGCGCGGGTCAGCACCGCGCGTCGGGTGGGGTGCTTCAGCCGTGCAGCCAGCGCGTTGCCCTCACCCATCGCGCGCAGGTCCCTCATCAGGTGAAAGGCGTCGCGGTAGAACACGGTCTTAGTGAAGCTGTCGGCCACCGGCAACGCAAAGCCCGCACGTTGTAGCAAGCCACCCAAATCGCGGATCTCGCCCATCGGCAGCACGCGGGGCGAAAGCCCGCCTGTGGTTTCCGCCTCAGCCTGCGCCAGACAAGCGCGGAGTTCATGCAGGGTTTGGCCGCCAAACAGCAGCCCAAGGAACAAGCCATCCGGGCGCAGGGCGCGGCGGCATTGCACCAGTTGCCCGACCGGATCGTTTGCCCAATGCAGGGTGAGGGCGTTGATCACCAGATCCTGCGCCTCGGTTTGCAGGTTTAGCACCTCATCATCGGCAATCGACGGAAAATCTGGCCACAAATGCGGAAAAGAGGTCACGACGAGCGGGTTTGTAAACGACCTGTTAACTTCGCTCAGACGATCCTGCACCTCAAGCACCGCTTCTTCCTGCAAGAAGAAAGCACTCGCGCGAGCGCGGTGCAGGGCAAGGGCTTTGCGGTCTGTCAAAGTCATGGGCAAGGTTGGGGTCATGGGGCGCGACCATAGGGGGAAGGCATGGGATTGCAAGCCGCGCTGCATCTGATCTACCCGCCGCAGTGCCTGACCTGCGATGCGCGGGTGACAACCGATTTCGGCCTCTGTGGGGCCTGCTGGCGCGAGACGCCGTTTATCACCGGGCTGGTATGCGATCTCTGTGGCGTGCCCTTGCCGGGCGAAGACACGGGCAAGCCCGAGCATTGCGACGATTGCCTGACAATCGCACGGCCATGGTCGCAGGGACGCGCGGCGATGCTGTACAAGGACAATGCGCGGCGGATCGTGCTGGCGCTGAAGCATGGCGATCGCTTGGATTTGGCGCGGCCTGCGTCAAACTGGCTGCACCGGGTGGCGGAACCGATGATCAAACCGGGAATGATCGTGGTCCCTATTCCGCTGCATTGGCTGCGGCTGATCAAGCGGCGCTACAATCAGGCGGCTTTGCTGTCGGCGGCAGTGGCCAAGCTGGCGGCGCTCGATCATTGCCCCGATCTGCTGATTCGCCGCCGATACACCGGCAGCCAAGAGGGCCGCAACCGCGATGGCCGTTTTGCCAATATGGCGGATGCTTTAACGCTGCATCCAAGGCGGGCGAACCGGGTTGAGGGCCGCCATGTGCTGCTGATTGACGATGTGATGACCTCGGGGGCGACCTTTGCCGCCGCCGCAGAGGCTTGCATTGTAGGTGGCGCAACAGGGATTTCTGTTCTGACCCTAGCCCGCGTTGCGAAGGATACCTAAATCCTTATAGTCACATCTGACTCTAAGGATTTGCTCATGAAAACCGTTGAGATTTATACCACCCAGACCTGCCCCTATTGCATCGCCGCAAAAGGCTTGCTGAAGAAAAAGGGCGTGGCTTACAAAGAAATCGACGTGGGCGCTGACCCTGCGTTGCGCCAAGCGATGACCGAACGCGCGGGCCGTCGGTCTGTGCCGCAGATTTTCATTGGCGGCAGCCATGTTGGCGGCTGCGATGATCTGCACGCGCTGGATCATGCCGGCAAACTAGATCTGATGTTGGCCTGATGCGCGCGGGCTTGGTGCAACTGACAGTCGGCGATGATCCGGTTGCCAATTTGGCGGTAACGCAGGTGCGGATTGCCGAGGCGGTGGCAGGCGGCGCTGGCTTTGTGCTGACGCCGGAATGTACCAATCTGTTGTCGTCCAACCGCACCCATCAGCGCAGCCTGATGCGGCATGAGGATCAGGATCAAACCCTCGCCGCCCTGCGCGATCAGGCGGCCAAGGCGGGGATTTGGCTGCTGATCGGGTCTTTGGGCGTGCTCACCCAAGATGCCGATGGGCGCTTTGCCAATCGGTCGTTTCTGATCGCGCCCACAGGTGACATCGCCGCGCGCTACGACAAAATCCACATGTTCGACGTGAACGTGTCGGAGACTGAGGTTTATCGCGAATCAGCGGGCTATCGCCCTGGCACCAAGGCAGTGGTGGCCGAGACACCTTTCGCCAAAATTGGCATGACCGTCTGCTATGATGTTCGGTTCCCGCATCTGTATCGGCGTCTGGCGCAGGCGGGCGCGCAGATCATAACGGTGCCTGCCGCGTTCAACCACATCACCGGGGCTGCACATTGGCACACTATACTAAGAGCCCGCGCTATTGAGACGGGATGCTTCATCCTTGCCCCAGCGCAAACAGGTTTCCATCCTGAAACCAACGGTAAAGGCCGCAACACCTACGGTCATTCACTGGCGGTTGCGCCTTGGGGCGAAATCCTTACCGATGCGGGCACCGAGCCCGGCGTCACTTTTGTTGACCTCGATTTAGACGCAGTGACAAAAGCCCGTGCCCGCGTCCCCTCCCTCTTCCATGACCGGGAGTTTACCGGGCCATGACCGACTCGCGCACCGACGAGATCGCCGTGGCGCTGTTTGGCGAGCTGTTCATGGCCGATCAACTGGCGCGCAACCGCATCTCGAAGGCGCTGCCGAAAGGCATGCAGCTGTCGCATTTCTCGGTGCTGAACCATCTCGCCCGGCTGAATGAGGAGCGTACCCCGGCGCAACTGGCGCGTGCCTTTCACGTTACGCGCGGGGCGATGACCAACACCCTCGCCAAGCTGGAATGGGCGGGGCATGTCCATATTCGCCCTGATTGGGATGATGCGCGGCAGAAGTTTGTCGCCATCAGCCCTTCGGGTCGGTCAGCCCGCGATGCCGCTGTCGCCTCGGTTTCACCGCTAATTGCAGAAGTTGTCACCGCCTTGGGAGCCGATAAGGTCCGTGCGGTGTTACCCGTATTGCGCGAATTGCGCGTGCGGCTAGAAGGCGAAGACTGATGCGGTTGCGACTGCTGCCCCCCAATGTCAACGCAGCGATTCTGCGGTATTATCGCCGCACCGAACAGGCCGAACTGGACCTGATCGCGGCAGGCGTGGCCTTTTACGCCTTTCTGGCGATCTTTCCGGCGGCGGCAGCGATCATCGCGATTTGGGGGTTTATTTCCAATCCTTCGGTGATCCGCGACGAGATCGAACTGCTGCGCGGCTTTCTTCCGCAGGATGCCTATTCGCTGATCTTCGGTCAGGTTGAGGCTTTGCTGGCGGTGCCTGCTGGCAATCTGGGCCTGACCACACTGATATCCACAGCACTTGCGCTGTGGTCGGCGCGGGCGGGGGTGGCGGCGCTGATCCGCGGCCTGAACGCGATCCATCATCTGCCAAACCGCTCGGGCCATTGGCACCAGTTGCGCGCGATTGTGCTGACCTTTGTGCTGGTCGGGCTGGTACTGTCTGCCTTGGTGATGGCGGTGATCCTGCCGGTGGTGGTGACCTATCTGCCCAGTGCCATTCCCAGCTCGATGCTGGCGGATTCCAACCTGCTGCTGGGCATTGTGGCCGCCGTGCTGGCCGTGGGGCTGGCTTACCGTTTGGGGCCAAACTACACCAGCACCAAGCCGCCGCTGCTGTCGTGGGGCCTGCTGGTGGCGGTGATCCTGTGGGTGATCGCGACGCGCGGCTTCACCCTGTATCTGGCGAATTTCGCGTCTTACAACCGGGTTTACGGCTCCATCGGTGCTGTGGTGGTGCTGCTGATGTGGCTGTACGTCAGCGCCTATGCGGTGCTGCTGGGGGCGGCGGTGGATGCCGAACGCAATCGCAACCGCCGCCCGTATCAGTAGTCTTTCTCCAGTACGATGCCCAAACCGGTATCACCGTCCGATCCTGACTTGGCCCGCAGCGTGACCGATTTGCTCACATCCAAGTTCAGGTTGATCTCAGACTGACCATTCTGATCTACGGTGACTTCGGAATAGATGTTCTTGGTCAGATACTTACCGGCAGTTACCGAGGCCCCACCCGCCGCATCGGTCTTCACATCCAGATTGTCCAACCCAAAACCCTCACGCAGTTTAGAGACAATTCCCTGCCCGCCGCGCCCTGCCAAAGTCGCCACCGCATTCGCCAGTTGCAGCGCCTGAAATGCCGAGAGGTTCTCCAGCCCCTGCCCGAACAGCAGTTGTGCCAAAACTTCTTCTTGCGGCAGTTCCGGGGTTGAGGTGAAGGTCACCACCGGATCGGTCGCCGGACCCTCAATCGTCACCCCGCTGATGATGCCGTCATTTTGGGTATCGGCGGTGATATAGATATAGGGCACCAGATCGCCCTGCATCTGCAACACCGCCTCGGACAGATCAAGACGCTTGCCCAAAAGCTCCAACCGCCCCCGGATCAGCTCGAACGCGCCCGAGGGCACCACGGCATTGGTGCTGCCAAGCAGGCGCAATTCGCCGCCCATCTCAACATCCAAACCCCGGCCCCGGATGAACAGGCTGGGGGCCGACACCGTGATGTCCAAGCCATAACCCGGGCCACTGCCGCCTGCGCCGCCGTCTTTGCCCGTCGCGATCAGCCCCGCCCGTGCGCGCGTGGCCCGCACGGGTCTCGGCTCGTTCTTATGCTCCAACCCTGGCAAACCGCCCGCGCCACCGAACCCTGTCGAGGGCACGCGCAACTCGGTTTCAGACAGCGCAATACGACCCGCGATCATCGCACCGCCCATCAGTGGGCCTTTCAGCGTGACACCACCGTTCAGCGTGGTCTCATAGAGGTCCGGGTCACGCAATGTCACCTGACGCAACTCCACCGCCAGATCGCCTGTGTACGGCGCGCTGAGGCCCGCAGTGCCGTTCACCGTCAAGCTGCCACCAGACGAGACAGCCGTGGTCACATCAATCGCAGCCTGCCCGCGCACCAAATTGGCCCGCGCGGTGATGTCTTGCAGGGCAAAGCCCAAGCTGGGGTCAGCCAGACGCCCGCCCGACAGCGTCACCGGGCCAGACAAAGACTGTAACCCCAACGGGCCATTCAGCCGCAGATCAAACCCCATCTGCCCCGAAATCGCCCTCGGCTGGATGAAGGCATTGACCAGCGCTGCCTGCGCCGTGCCCTTGATCGCAAGATCAGCCGAGCCGAACCCCGGCGCGATTTTACCCGTGACCGTTGCATCAATCTGCCCCGGTCCCATGCCTTGCAAGTTCAGCGTCACGCCTGAGGCATCCTGCACTGCGGTGCCTGTCACTGACAATGCACCCGGAAACTCGGGCACGATCAGCGCAAGGTTCTTCAACCGCGCCGTCAGATCAACCGTCTGCTTGTCGCCTGCCACACTGCCCGAGGCTTGCGCCTCCAGTTGCGGATTGGACAGCGTGGCGCTGTCCACCTGAAGGGTGCCGCCTTTCAGCGACAACACCAACCCCACAACAGAGTTGCCCGCGAGCAGTTTATCCGCCTGCGGATTGCCAATCGCCAAGCCGCGGCCATTGGCATCAAACGTCAGCTTCCCAGCTTCCAAAGTGCCAGTCAGACGCGCCTCACCGCCCAGCGCGCCGCGATATTGCCCGCCCAAACTGCCCAAGTCGCGGAACAACAGGTTGGCGGTGATGTCGCTACCCGCGCTTGCCAAACTGCCCGAAGCTTTCATCTTCAACGACGATGCCTGCACCGACAGATCGCGCAACGTGGTGCCCTCGGGGGTCCGCAGGACAGAGGCCGTCACTGTCGCCTGCCCGCGCAGCAGATTGTCCAACTCGGTCACACCCGCCTGCATATCTGTACCCGTGGCACTGCCCGTCAGATCGAAAGCGCCGGTGATCGGGCTGCCATTGCCGCTGACCGACACTTCTGCCGCGCCCGCCAGATTGCGCCCCGCCAAGCCCGACAGCCGTGAAAGGTCTTCCATCTTGGCGCTCGCCTTGCCGGTGCTCGCGAAAGCATCCCCCAGCCCCTCGATCTTGCCATTCAACAGCGCGGAGTAATCTTCTCCGGTCAGGCTCATCCGTTGCACGGTTACGCTGCCATCGCCTTCGCGCCAATAGGCCGAGGCATCGCCCCAGACCACCGAACCCAGCGCGCGGCCAAGGTTCAGATCGGTCGGCTCTAGGCCTTCGGCGGTGTACTTGAAATTGCCGCCGACCTGCCGCGCGCCCGCCAGCCTTGCAATACGGCCCGAGCCGGAAAGCGACAAGCTGCTGGTGCGAAAATCGGCTCTGTCAAAGCCCAAAATCGCGATAGTGGCGTTCCAACCTTCGTCTTGTGTGGCGTCGTAGCCCATGACGATATCGGCGGAAGTGACCTTTACTGGAAGATCCGTCGTTAGCGGCAACAGCACCGGGCTGCCATCCGGGGCGGCGATCTTTCCGGTCAGATCAAACTTCTGCGGCAAACCGTCTGAGGCCAACGACAGCGAGCCTTGCAGCGCCAGCGCTTTGGCCTTCACCGTCAGGCTATCCAGCGCCAAGCGACCATCCGGCCAACGTTTGCCAGCCGTGGTCAGGCGGACCGAATTTCCAAAGAACTCGGCGTAAGACGGCAGGAACAACGGGGCCAGGTCGCCCGCAAGACTGGTCGAAAATGCTGTCGCACCATCTTTTTGACCCGTCAGGGTGATCTTGCCCGCCAACCGATCGACGCCATCGGTGGTTAGCGCGACATCGGCGGCGAAATCGGAAACCGGGCCAGCACCCTTTACATTCAACGCCACCGAAGGCGCGCCGGGCAGCCGCAACTTGACCGAAGCAATGCCACCCGCCGCTTCTTGCGCCGCCAGATCAATCGACAACTGTTGCGTCGCATTGGTGTAAGATGCGGTCAGCGACACCTTACCCGCTGGCCCCGCATCGGTGCGTTCCAACACCAGACTGCCCTTACCCTCGCCGCCTGACAAAGACATCGAGGCGTCCAGCGTAGCCTCCAGCCCGGTGCCCAGCACACTCGGCCCCAGCACGATATGCTTGGCGGCGATCTGGCCAATCTCAATCGACACTGGAAGCTCGGGCAGCGCGAATGTCCCCGCTTCGGGCGATGGCGCGCCAGACCCGACGACAGGCAGCCGTTCCAGCACGATCTCTCCTGCGGTCAACTCATTCACCACCACTTCGCCCGACAACAGCGAAGATCGGCTCCAGTCCAACGTCACATCGCGCAAGGTCAGCCAGACGCCATTGTCGTCGGCAATGGTCAATTCGGTCAGGCTGGCTTGTGATGACAACGCCCCGGCAAAGCCCGTCACCACCACTTTGCGGCCCGCACCGGATAGGCTCTCTTCCAGAAACGCGGTCAGATAATCACGGTCATCGGTCTGCGCGTGACCCATAATCGGCAGCACAGCCAAGCAACTGGCAAGGAATAATTTACGCATCAGAACGCCTGCCCCAAACCAACGTAAATTTGTACCCCGCCGCCCGTATCGCCCCCAACTGGCCCAGCAATATCCAGCCGGATTGGCCCGACCGGAGTCGCATAGCGCACCCCGATGCCCGCGCCCGCGTGCCAATTGCCGAAATCGCTGAAAAACTCATTTGCGTCGATCCGGCCCATATCGACAAAGCCCACCACACCGATGGAATCCGTCACCTTCATCCGCGCCTCAAACGAGCCGCCGATAAAGGTCTTGCCACCGGTCTGAAACGTCGCCCCCAACCCGTCGCGCAGTAGATTGACACCCAGCGACTGATAGGGCTGGCCGCGCACCGTGCCACCGCCACCCGAGTAGAACAAATAATCTCGCGGCGTGCCCAACAGACTTGAGCCGAATACCGCCCCCGCCTGCACCCGCCCTGCCAGCACCAGCCGCTTTGCCTCGCCCAACGCCCGATAGCCACGCAGATCAAACGTCGCCCGCACGCCGCTGTCGGTATTGCCAAAGCCTAAGAATGGCTTCACCTCGCCCGTGACATAAAAGTTCCGCGTTGCATCGGTTTTGCTGTCACGCCGATCCCAAATCACACTTATGGGCAACGACACCGCGCGATAGGTGGATTGCCCCATTGGATCGGTGATACGGGCGTAGTCATACGACACCCCCGCTTTTCCCGACAGCTGTTCTGTCACCACCTGGCTCAGCGTCACGGTCGCGCTAAACAAATCCGCGTCGTAATCGGCCTCGTTCATCCGGCCATAGCTAAAAGCAACACCCGCCGTGGTATCAGGGCTAAACGTAGCCGGACGCTCCAACGAGACGCCGAGCCTGTAATCTGCCCCGCCCACTGCTGATCCGATATTGGTGACATCGCCGCTGATCTTCAGCCGCTCACCGCCGCCAAACAGGTTGCGATGCAGCCAAGCCGCGTTCAACGTCGCACCCTCATTGCTGCTTAACTCGGCGCCAAATGTGTAGCGGCGCTTCTTATCTTCGACCAAGGTTGCGGTGATCCCGAGCAAATCTGGCGAGGTGATCGCATCATCCTCGACCAGAGTTACCGATTTGAACACGCCAGTGCGGCGCAGTCGCGACGCAACACGCTCTAACTCAGCCGGCGAATAGGCACGGCCTTCTGGCAGACCCGCAATCGCCCGCACGCGTGCCAGCCGCATCCGGTCTGCACCTTTGATCGTCAGTCGCCCAAAGCGCAGGGCAGGGCCTGGATCAAGGACCACATCCGCCGCAAGCGTGGCCTTGGCATGATCCGCCGTCAGCTTTTGGCTGGAAACCTCGGCCTTGGCATAAGCGCGGTCGCGCCAGCCATTCACCCCTGCCGTCACCGCCTCAAGGATCACCCCACTTTCGGCGGTCTTTCCCACGGCAAAGCCCTGGGGCAGTTCGGTGCGTTTGGCCAAGGGAGCGATCCGCGCTTGGCTGAAAGCAAATTCCGGTCCCGGCTCGACCACAACCTTGATGGCCGAGATCGACCCCGGTGCGTCCAAGGGCGCGATATTCGCGGCCTCGGCCCCATCGACGTAAACGTGAATCACCGCCGAATAATACCCCCGCGCGTAAAGTGCGTTCAGCAGGCCGGCATATTCCGCCCGTGCATCGGTGAAAATATCCTGCGCCAGCGTGTCACCAGCCTTTTCCGAGGCGAGCAGAATCGACGCCGCACGCAGTTCTTTTTCCAAGGCTTTCGGCGCGCCCGGCACTGTAAACTCAAGCCGATCAAGCGCTTGCCCGGCCGACCCTGCCATCAAGCTCAGCGCCAAAGCCCCCGCGACGATGCGCGGCGTTTTCTTGAACTGAACGCTATACATGGCTACTCCAACCAAACGCATCCACACTATGCCGTGATCAACACCAAAGGGCAACGCTGCCCCCGATCACGTTTTCTACGCAAAGTCGCCGCGTCGCGCCCTTGACGCCAGAGCCGTTTCGCCCGAACTGTTAGCGCAAACCAAACAGAGGGCTCGCCATGTATACCGCCGCTGAAAACCGCTATGATTCCATGCCATACCGCCGTTGTGGCAAGTCTGGCCTGAAGCTGCCCGCGATCTCATTTGGGCTTTGGCACAACTTCGGCCATGACACCCCGCACGCCACCAAACGGGCGATGTGCCACACCGCGTTTGATCTGGGGATCACGCATTTCGATCTGGCCAACAACTACGGCCCACCAGCCGGCTCGGCTGAGGAAGCCTTCGGCGACATCCTGAAAACCGATTTCAAACCCTACCGCGATGAGATGATCATCTCGTCGAAAGCGGGCTATGACATGTGGGGCGGTCCTTACGGTGAATGGGGCTCGCGCAAATATCTGATCGCGTCTTGCGACCAAAGCCTGAAGCGGATGGGGCTGGATTACGTCGATATCTTTTATTCGCACCGCTTTGATCCAGACACGCCGCTGGAAGAAACCATGATGGCGCTGGATCATATCGTGCGTTCCGGTCGCGCGCTGTATGTCGGGATTTCCAGCTACAACACTCAGCGCACGCGTGAGGCTCACGCCATTTTGAAAGAATTGGGCACCCCCTGCCTGATCCATCAGCCCAGCTATAATATGCTGAACCGCTGGGTCGAAACCGATGGGCTGAAAGACGCGCTGCACGAACTTGGCATGGGATCGATCGCCTTCGTGCCGCTGGCGCAAGGCTTGCTGACCAACAAATACCTCAACGGCATCCCCGAAGGCAGCCGCGCCGCGCAGGACAAGTCTTTGCACCCCTCCGTGGTGGAAAAGGCGATTGAATCGGTGAAAAAGCTGAACGGAATGGCGCAAGCGCGAGGCCAGACCCTTGCGCAGATGGCGATTGCTTGGGTTCTGCGCGGTGACGGTATCACCTCGGCGTTGATCGGTGCCTCCAAACCCTCGCAGATCGTCGATTGCGTCGGGGCGATCAACAACCTTGATTTCACCTCCGCCGAGCTCGCGGCCATCGACGCGATTTCGGAGGAGAAGTCCATCAACCTCTGGGCAAAATCCTCCGAGTGATTTGAGTGTTCGAAAACATAAGCGGGCCGCAATCCAGCATTGCGGCCTCAAAACCGTGCACCCATACGACGCCACAACATGCTGAATTAAGGAAGGCCCCGCGCTGGGATCTTCCATTCTTCAACTTAAAGCTATGCGATAATTCAGAAAGTGGTGCCGCTGAAGAGACTCGAACTCCCGACCCCATCATTACGAATGACGTGCTCTACCAGCTGAGCTACAGCGGCACTTTCCAATGGCCTCTCGTATGGCGCGGCCAAAACGAAGTCAACCCCCACCACGCCGTTCAATTTGCACTCCGCGCCACGGCGGCAAGGTCGATGATCTCGGGCTCAGCCACCACATCTGGCTCCGCAGGCACCACCAGGGGGGCAGCCACCAGCAGCGGCAACAGCTCGGCCCCGGTGACGCTCGGCCCGTTCACCTCGACCGGCTCGCGCCAGCTGAGCGTGTCAAAGCCGCCGCAATTCTCACAGATCGGCTGCCACAGGCTGTGGATCGCTTGGCATTTATCGCAGCACCATTGCGGGCCGCGCGGCGCGGTCAGCGCCTTAGACAGCCAGCCCCGCACCACCGCATCATCGCTGCCCTCGCCACGCTCAATCGCGGCCATGATCGCCAAGGCGCGCTGCGTCGGGTGCCGGGTGATCAGATCGCCCAGCGCGCGGCGCGCTTCAGGAAATTCTTCGGCAGTGATATTCAACTCTGCCAACAGCAGCCGGGTTTCATCGCTTTCAGGATGGATCGCCGTCAGGGCGCGGAAGCGTTTCAAGCGTTGCTGCGGCACCTCATCCGGTTCAATTTCGGCAAAGGCGGCGGCGATTTCGGGATGCGGCAGCATTTCCCATGCTTTTTTCAGCACGCGAGTCGCGGATTTCTTGTCACCCTTGTCGGTCAAGCCCCGCCCCGCCATCACCGCCGCCGGGATCAGATCAGGCGACTTGCGGTTGGCCTCAATCGCTGCTTCGCGCGCCTCGACCGTCGCGGTTTCGTCCATCACCCCGCGCGCCTCTTGCAGGGCCAGCACGGCATCGCGACGGCGATAAACATCCTTCGGCAAAACTCCGCCTTTCAGCTTGGCCCCCAAAGTCACCCGCGCGCCCTTCCAATCTGCTTTCTCGGATTGCAATTTCAGCAAAATATCCTGCGTCTCGGCGTGTTTGGGCTTCAGCGCGAACGCCTTCTCGGCCAAAGCCAGCGCGGTATCGGTATCGCCTTCCGCCAGCTTTTGCTTCATCAGCCCGCGAATTCCGACAAAGCGCGAGGAATCACTGGCCAGCAGCGTCTTGTAGGCCTCTGTCGCGCGCTTGGTATCGCCCGCAGCTTCCGCAGCCTGTGCCACCAGCAGCGTGGTCAACTCTGGTCGTTCCAAAAACTTCGCTGCCCTTTGCGCCCGCATCAAAGCCAAGCGCCCCTCGCCCGCCGCCAGCGCCATCAAGCCATCGTTCAGAGCCTGATAGCCTTTGCGTTCGCGGTTGCGGTCGAAATAGCGCGAGATGGCAGTTTCATCGCCATTCAGAAACCGCAGGGTCGCCACGACGAAACCCACCAGCTTCATCAGCCCCCAAAGCGCCACCACCAACAGAAGCAACAAGATCGCGGTTTGCAGCGGGCCTAGGGTAAACTCCCAGCCGCCCATGGAAATCCGCACGCCTTCTTCGCTGTGCAGCAGCATATCCGCGCCGTAGGTCAGGCCCGCAATCGCGGCGATGAACAGCAGAACCTTGATCAATGACCAGATCATCGCGCGCTCCTATTGCATCGCTGCGGCAAGGCCCGCAACCGCCGCGACCGCCGCCTGCCGCTTCTGCGCCTTCGCCTGCCAATCGGTCAAAGCCGCCTGCGCTTCTGGCGGCAGCGCTGCAATTTCCGTCAGCGCAGCAGCGACATCGCCCGCAGCCAGCGCCGCCTCGGCTCGCGACAAGATCGCATCGGGATCGTTGCCCTCATGCGGCATCAAAGACCGCGCGCCCGTCTGGGTGCGCAGGAAATTCGCCACCCGGTCCGACCAGCTTTCGCCCATATTCGCCCGCAAGGCAGCCTCTAATGCCGCCCGCGAGGCAGCAGGGAAGGCATCTTGCAGCGCCGCCAAGGTCGGAACCCCTGTTTGCGCATTTTCCACCAATACCGCAGGCACATCGCCCAAGGCGGGCAAAGCCGAAGCATAGGCCGAGCCGCTGTCCAACGCCGCCTGCACCCGACCCAAAGCCGCGCGGGCCTCAGACGCTTTCGCCATGGCCTCTGCATCAGCTTTGATCTGTGCGGCGGTGTCTTCGGCCTGCTTCAACACCGCATCCGCCGCCGCTTTCTGCGCTGCAAGGGCTGCTGCCGAAGGTGCGGCGGCACTGACCGGCATGGCTTCAATACCGGTCAACCGCTGTTCCAAAGCCGCAATCTGCTGCTGAAGCGGTGCAATATCCGGCGCGGCATGATCCGCCAGCGCCGCCACCCGCGCCTCCAGATCAGCGTCAGGTCCAGCGACGGGCCGCGCCTCAAGTGCAGCAATCTGGGATTTCAAAGTCTCGGTTTCCACCTGCTGTGCCGTCAAAGCCGCCTGCAACGCCGAAGTATCCTGCACCGGCCAACCACCCGGTACATATTGCGCAAGGCCAAACCCCGCACCCGCAGCAATCACCCCGCCCAAAATCGGTGCGAACCAGCCGGCTTTGCGGACCGGCGCAGGCGCCTCCCGGATCGGCTCCGACGCGATCACTGGGGGGGCCTCAAGCTCGCTCATTTCTGTGTCAGGCATCGCAAACCTCGCTTTTGCGCTTTGGGCCATCGCGTTGCGGCCGCAGTTGGTGTGAAGTTAGGCCGAGGCCCGCAGTGGTTCAAGAAGTCATCCAAGCCCCGCGCAACGCTTGAACCGCCTGCAGCATGGCCGGACTGTCTGGGCGGGTGGCGATCTCGGTATAAACGGTGGGAAAATCAAAGGCTTCCGCCACCGCAGGGCTCAGCGCCGCCAGCCAGATCGGCGCTTTTGCCGCAACACGCCGCAGTTCCGCAGCCAACAGTCGGGCAGAGCGCGGCGAGAAAATCGGCAGGATTACTGGGCGCGGATCTTGCAGCACAGCGCGGGCTCCATCAGTTAGGCTTTGGGAAATCTGCCGGTAGATGATCTGCGAAACAGTCTCTATTCCTGCCAAAATCAGCCTTTGCTCCAGATCTCCCACGCTGTCCTGCCCCCGCAGCAACAGCAAACGCCCAACCGGAGCGGCAGCGAGAATATACGCCAGCAGATTATTGACAGCACCTGCAGCCGAGCTTGCGTCAAACCCCGCGGCCCGCGCCGCCTCTGCCGTGCGATTGCCCACACAGAACGCCCGATTCGGCAGCGCGGTCCCAGCAGCGGAAATCCGCCTGGCAGCTTCCACCCCAGTCTCAGAAGTCAGCACAATGGCGGTAAAATCACCCGATGGCAGCATAGGTGACAAAAACTCGGGTCGCATCAAAGGCGAAATCAGCGCACCTCCGATCTGATCCGCAAACCTTTGGCTCTGCGCCAAAGGCCGGGTCAGCAGGATGGTGGGGTGGGATTGTCTGGTCATGCCCTTGGTGTTACCTGCGATAGGGCAAGCAATCAACGGCGGACCATGACAGGACCTCTTACCTTTCTGGGCATCGAGTCCAGCTGCGACGACACCGCCGCAGCCGTGATCCGTCATGTGCCCGGGCAACTGCCGCAGATTTTATCCTCTGTCGTCGAAGGCCAAACCGCCCTGCACGCGGCGTTCGGCGGCGTTGTGCCCGAAATCGCTGCCCGCGCCCATGCCGAACGGTTGGATCATTGCGTCGAACAGGCCCTGGCCGAAAGTGGCATCGCTTTGGCGGGGCTGGATGGCATTGCGGTGACAGCAGGGCCGGGGTTGATCGGCGGCGTGCTGTCCGGGGTGATGCTGGCGAAGGGGCTTTCGCTGGCAACTGGCTTGCCGATGGTGGGGGTGAATCACCTCGCAGGTCATGCCTTGACGCCGCGACTGACCGATCAACTGGCGTTTCCCTATCTGATGCTGCTGGTGTCGGGCGGGCATTGCCAGTTCCTGATCGTACATTCTGCTGAACGCTTTCAACGGCTTGGCGGTACGATTGATGACGCACCCGGCGAGGCCTTTGACAAAACCGCCAAGCTTTTGGGCCTGCCGCAGCCGGGCGGCCCCGCCGTGCAAGCCGAAGCAGTTTTGGGGGACCCAAAGCGCTTCACCTTCCCGCGCCCGCTGCTGGATCGCCCCGGCTGTGATATGTCGTTCTCAGGCCTGAAAACCGCCTTACTGCGTGCCCGCGATGCGGTGATTGCTGAAAAGGGCGGGCTGACCGTACAAGACCGCCGTGATCTCTGCGCCGGGTTTCAGGTCGCCGTGGCAGAGGTTCTGGCCGAGAAAACCCGCCGCGCGTTGGCGATCTACGCCGAGCTTTCTCCCCTTGAGCCTGCGCTCGCCGTTGCCGGCGGTGTGGCGGCGAATACAGCTATTCGGGCACGGTTAGAGATTGTTTGTGCGCAAGCCGATACCCGTTTTCTCGCCCCACCCTTGCAGCTTTGCACCGACAATGCCGCGATGATTGCCTGGGCAGGGATAGAGCGGTTTCGTGCCGGGGCAGTAGACGGCATGGATCTGGTCGCCCGCCCGCGCTGGCCACTGGATGCTTCGGCGGCCCCAATGATTGGCTCGGGCAAGAAGGGTGCCAAAGCATGATCGGCATTGTCGGCGCGGGCGCGTTTGGCACCGCCTTGGCGGTGGCCTTGGGCCGCGAGGGTCGCGACGTGCGGCTCTGGGCGCGCGACACAAAGCATATTGCAGAAATCGCCCGTTCTGGCGCCAATGAGGCACGGCTGCCGGGGGTTAAGCTGCCCAAAACAGTTTCTGTAACTGCTGAAATAGCGGATATGACAGGTGCTGAGGTGATTCTTCTTTCGCTGCCGATGCAGGTCCTGCGCGCGTTTCTTCTGGCCAACCCCAACTTGAACGGCCTGCCCTTGGTGGCCTGCTGCAAGGGGATTGACCTGACCACCCTCAAAGGCCCCACAGCGCTGATCGAGGCGACTTGCCCTGACTCGCTTTTCGCCATTCTCACCGGCCCCAGCTTCGCCGCCGATATCGCGCGCGGTCTGCCGACAGCTTTGACGCTGGCCTGCGCTGAAGGTGAGGCGCTGCAACATCTGCTGTCTACGCCAAGCTTGCGGATTTATCGCACCACGGATGTGATCGGCGCGGAACTTGGTGGTGCTTTGAAAAACGTCATCGCCATTGCTGCCGGAATCGTGATGGGCGCAGGGCTTGGCGATTCCGCCCGCGCGGCCTTGATGACGCGCGGCTATGCCGAGATGACCCGACTTGCGCTGGCCTTGGGCGGTCGGGCGGAAACCCTGGCAGGGTTGTCAGGCTTTGGTGATCTGGTGCTGACCTGCACCTCGGCGCAATCGCGAAACTTCCGCTTCGGTCAGGCTTTGGGGGCGGGGCAGGCGTTCGATGTGGGCATCACCGTCGAAGGCGCTGCGACGGCAAAAGCTGTGGCTACCATGTCCAAAACCATGCAAATTGATATGCCGATCACCCATATGATCGCCGCCCTGATCGACCAACAGATCACCTTGCCGCAGGCCATCTCTGCCCTGCTGTCCCGCCCTTTGAAACAGGAGTAGCCCATGCGCGTCGCCCTTATCTGCACAGACAAACCCGGCCATCTGCAAACCCGTCTTGATAATCGCACTGCGCATCTGGCGCATATCGGAGCCTCGGGCGTGGTGGAAATGGCCGGGCCGTTTCTGAACGAAGGCGCGATGACGGGCAGCCTTGTGGTGCTGAATGTCGAAACCTTGGCCGAAGCGCAGGCGTGGGCTGCGGCTGACCCCTATGCGATTGCCGGGTTGTTTGAGAGCGTGATGATCAGCGAATGGAAGAAGGTCATCGGCTGATGGGCTACTGGCTGTTCAAATCTGAACCCGACACCTGGGGCTGGCCGGATCAGGTCGCGCGGGGTGCCGCTGGCGAGGAATGGCATGGCGTGCGCAATTATCAGGCGCGGAACAACATGCGGGCGATGAAGCTCGGCGATCAGGGCTTTTTCTACCATTCCAACATCGGCAAAGAGATTGTTGGGATCGTTGAAGTCAGCCGGGAATCACAGCCCGACAGTACCACCGATGACTTGCGCTGGGATTGTGTGTGTTTGCGGGCGGTGCGGCCCTTGCTGCGGCCTGTCACGCTGGAAGTCTGCAAGGTGCAGCTGGGGCTGGAGCAGATGGTGTTGATCCACAACTCGCGCCTATCGGTGCAGCCGGTCACGGCGCAAGAATGGCAGATCATCTGTGATCTGGGCGGTTTGGGCTGAAGCTGATTGGAAACGGGGGGTCCATTACCCCTAAAGGACCCCCCATCCACCCCACGTGCTCCCTCAGCACCACACGTGTTCTGTAAAGGTCCTAGGCTACTGCCTGTTCATCAAAGCTATGCAAAACAGCCAAGTCGCGCAATTGGCAAGTGCTTGGGAATTATCTCAAATCGGAATAATCAGGCCTTCGGCTCTGGCAAGAAGAACGCGGCCAGTCCAAGCAGCGGCAAATAGGCGCAAATCTTGTAAACGGCTACAATCCCCCACGCATCAGCCAACACGCCAAGCCCCGCCGCACCAAACGCTGCGATTCCGAACGCAAGACCGAACAGCAAGCCCGCCACCATGCCAGTGCTTTGCGGCATCAGATCTTGCGCATAGACCACCATCGCCGGGAACGCCGAAGCCAGCATCAACCCCGCCAGCGCCGCGACCAGCACGGTTGGCACCAAGGGCAACCACGGCATTGCCAAGGTCAACGGCAGAATTCCCAAGATCGACCACAGAATGACTTTGCGCCGCCCAATCTTGTCGCCCACCGGGCCGCCAATGATCGTGCCCGCCGCCACCGCCGCAAGGAAGATAAACAAGCAGATCTGCGACTGCCCGACGCTGAGGCCGAACCGCTCGATCAGATAGAAGGTGTAGTAGTTCGACAGCGACACCGAATAGAGGAATTTCGAGGTCATCAGCACGATCAGAATGAACATCCCCAGTCGCACGGTGGCTTTCGGCACCGCCACCGCCGCGCGCGCCCTGCTGCGCCGCGCCAAGGCACGTCCGGCGCCCACTTCCGTATACCAGCGCCCTACCAAACACAGCAGCACCATGCCCAAAATCGCAACCCCGGCGAACCATTCAATCGAGACCTGACCACGCTGCATCACCACAAAGGCCGCCGCCAGCGGACCCAAAGCAGAGCCTGCGTTACCGCCGACCTGAAACAGAGATTGTGCGAATCCGGGACGCATCCCCGCCGCCAACCTGGCAATCCGCGATGCCTCGGGGTGGAAGATCGACGAGCCCAGACCAATCATCGCCACCGATCCCAGCACCGCCGCAAAAGTCTGCGCATTGGCCAGCAGCACAAGACCTATCCCGGTCGAGGCCATGCCGGCCGCCAAGGCATAGGGCAAGGGCCGTTTGTCGGTGTAAAGCCCTATCAGCGGTTGCAGGATCGAAGCGGTGCCCTGAAACACCAAGGTGATCAAACCGATCTGCGCAAACGACAGCGCCAGATTCTCCTTCAGCAGTGGATAGGCTGCCGGAATCAAAGATTGCATCAGATCGTTGAGAAGATGCCCCAAGGCGACGGCCAGAATGATCGGCACGACCGTTGCATCAGCCGTTTGCGAAGCATGTGGTGCGGTCGACATTGGAAACCTTTCGCAGAAAGCCCCGCACCATCGCGCGGCGTTCTGGAAATGGCAATGTCTGGCGCAGGCCTATCGCGGCCCACAGATTATTTTGCGTAGACGCTTTCTTTGCCGAAATGCTTGGTCAGCATGTAATAGACCACGGCGCGATACTTGTTGCGCTCGGCGCGGCCATAGGTGTCGATCGCCGCGTTGATCGCTTCCATCAGGGCGGGGCTGTCGGCCAGACCCAGCTTTTTGACGAGGAAATTGTTTTTCACCGTCTCAAGCTCGGACTTGTCCGAACCCGCAACGGTCTCGCTGTCAGCATTGTAGATTGCCGGACCGCAACCGATGGTCACTTTGGTCAGCAGATCCATATCCGGGTTGATCTTGCACTTGGTTTTCAGATCTTCGGCATATTTGGCGATCAGATCGTCACGCTTGCTCATTCTTTTATCCCTCGTTTGTCAAACCGATAAAGCTGCCGTTTGGGGCAGGGTGGACTCACACTAAACGATGGAGGAATTCGCACAAAGGGAAATATAGCCGCAGGTTCCCCCCTTTTGGCGGGCATCATCTGAGGCCGTGCAGCAATCAGACAGACCCAAGGTTTGCCTTGGGTCTGTCTGATTTGAAGCCGTTTATGATTGCCTGAAACGTGTCCGCTGTACGCAACATTTTCTTCCCAGCTGGGAGTGCCTTGTGCCTTAGACGCGTTTCTTCGCAAATTTCCACAACATGTTGTGGTTAAGTGCTGATTAGTAGCGGTAATGCTCGGCCTTGAACGGGCCTTCCACTTTGACGCCAATGTAATCCGCCTGATCCTTGCGAAGTTCGGTCAGCTTGACGCCAATTTTCTTCAGGTGCAGGCGCGCGACTTTCTCATCCAGCTCTTTCGGCAGAATGTAGACGCCCGGCGCATAGTCAGCGCCCTTGGTCCAGAGTTCAATTTGCGCCAGAACCTGGTTGGTGAACGAAGCCGACATCACGAAAGACGGATGTCCCGTGGCATTGCCAAGGTTCAACAGACGGCCTTCGGACAGCAGGATGATGCGATTGCCCGAGGGCATTTCGATCATATCGACCTGCTCTTTGATGTTGGTCCACTTGTGGTTTTTCAGCGCAGCGACCTGAATTTCGTTGTCGAAATGGCCGATGTTGCCAACAATCGCCATGTCCTTCATCTCGCGGATATGCTCGATGCGGATCACGTCTTTATTGCCAGTGGTGGTGATGAAGATATCCGCGTTGGCGACTTCATCTTCCAACAGGGTCACTTCATAGCCATCCATCGCAGCTTGCAGCGCGCAAATCGGATCGACTTCGGTGACTTTGACGCGGGCGCCCGCACCACGCAGGGACGCCGCCGAGCCTTTACCCACATCGCCGTAACCACACACAACGGCCACCTTACCGGCCATCATGGTGTCGGTCGCACGACGGATGCCGTCTACCAGCGATTCCTTGCAGCCGTATTTGTTGTCGAATTTCGACTTGGTGACCGAGTCGTTGACGTTGATTGCCGGGAAGGGCAGCTGACCCTTTTTGTGCAGATCATACAGGCGATGCACGCCGGTGGTGGTTTCTTCGGAAACGCCTTTGATCGCGGCTTTGGTTTTGGCGAACCAACCCGGGCTTTGCTTCATCCGCTTCTGGATTTGTAGCTTGATGACTTCTTCTTCTTCGGACTGCGGCACGGACAGCACGTCTTCGCCTGCCTCCATCCGTGCGCCGAACAGCACATACAGCGTCGCATCGCCGCCATCGTCGAGGATCATGTTCGCGCCTTCGGGGAACATGAACGAGCGGTCAAGGTAATCCCAATGCTCGGTCAGGCTCTGGCCTTTGATCGCAAAAACCGGGACACCGGCCTCGGCGATGGCGGCAGCCGCGTGATCTTGGGTCGAGAAGATGTTGCACGAGGCCCAGCGCACATCAGCGCCAAGGACGGTCAGCGTTTCGATCAAGGCAGCGGTCTGGATCGTCATGTGCAACGAGCCCACAATCCGCGCGCCTTTCAGCGGCTTGGTGGTGCCGAATTCTTCACGGCAAGCCATCAGGCCCGGCATTTCGGTTTCGGCAATGACCAATTCTTTGCGGCCAAACGCTGCGAGGCCAATATCCTTAACGATGTAATCTTTCGCCATCTGGCGCACTCCTTGATCCTGTGGTTGTCGGGCAGATAGCATTTACAGGGCCTCTCGACAACTCGCACCGTGAATGGCAGGAAAAAGCCGACAAGGGGGCAGCATGAAACAACCACGCGCATGGCAACGGATGCTGTCTGGCCGCAGGCTTGACCTGCTGGACCCAACACCTGTGGATATCGAAATCGCCGATATCGCACATGGGCTGGCGTTTGTGGCGCGGTGGAACGGTCAGACGCGGGGGGATTTCGCCTATTCGGTGGCGGAACATTCGCTGCTGGTTGAGCAAATTTATGCGCGGCAGAACCCGGCCAATCCACGCTGGCAGTTGGCTGCGTTGCTGCATGATGCGCCGGAATATGTGATTGGCGATATGATCAGCCCGGTGAAATCTGCGGTAGGGCCAAGCTATACCGAGTTGGATTTGCGGCTGACAGCAGCGGTACATCTGCGCTTTGGCTTGCCAGCGGTGCTGCCGGTGGTGGTGAAAAAGGCGATCAAGGCGGCGGATAAAATCTCGGCCTGGCTAGAGGCGGTGCAGATCGCGGGGTTTTCGGAACCGGAGGCGGACAAGCTGTTTGGTCGGCCTGATACGGCTTTGTTGCGTGGGCTAGAGATAAAACTGCGTCCGCCCGCACAGGTGCGGGCGGATTATGTCGCGCGGCATTTGGATCTGCTGGCGGCCCTCAATATCTAGACCTGATCGCTGGTTTGCTTGATCCAACGGGTTTCCGCAAGACGGCTGGGAAAGCGATCGCGCGGCGTTGGCGTTGGGCTGGTGCGCAGGGCGATCAGCAGGGCATCTGCGAGAATGTTTAACATGACTTGCTCCTATTTTCTTGTCATCATAGCTTGTTTATAACGCGCTTAGGTGTCCTCACCGAGTCAGCGATTTTTCCAAATTGTTAGATTGGCTATCATGTCCGTTGACTGGAAAAGCTTCCCCTCCCTCACCGCTTTGCGGGCGTTTGAGGCTGCGGCGCGGCTGCAAAACTTCTCACGCGCTGCCCGCGATTTGAACGTCACCCATGCCGCCATCGCCCAGCAGGTGCGCGCGCTTGAGGCTGATCTGGGGCGAGAACTGATCTATCGTCAGGGCCGGGGGCTGGCGCTGACCGCCGAGGGCGCAAAGCTGGCGCAGGCCTTGACCGATGGCTTTCACGGTATCGAGGTGGCGGTGAATGATTTGCGCGGCGCCGATCCCAACGCGCCGCTGCGGGTGACGCTGACCCCGGCTTTCGCCGCGCAATGGCTGATACCGCGTCTAGGGGCGTTCTGGAAGGCGCATCCCGAAATCGGTTTGTCGCTACACCCTGAACAGCGTGTGGTAGATTTGCGCCGCGACGGCCTTGATCTGGCGATCCGCTTTGGTGATGGAAAATGGCCGGGTGTCGAGGCCGAGTTTCTGACTTCAGCGCAGTACATCATCGTCGCAGCGCCGTCGCTGTTACGGGGACGTGAAAATCTGACCACTGCAGAAATGTCGGCAATGCCTTGGGTGATTGAACCGGATTGGCCCGAAGCTTTGATTTGGCTGCGCAGTTTCGGGCTGCAACCCGATGCGATGAACATCACCTATATTCCAACCGAAGAATTGGCGCTTTCGGCCGCACGGCAAGGCTTGGGCCTGCATGTTGAGGCGGCGGCGTTGATGGAGAAAGATCTGGCAAGCGGTGATCTGATCGCGGTGGGAAAGATTAAAGACGAAAGCCTTGCTTATTATTTGGTCACAAGGCCGGGTCCAAAACGGGCGGAATTGAAAACCTTCATGAAATGGCTGAAGGCCGCCATTTAGGCGACCTTCAGTTTTAACCTAAAAATGATCAAATCGACATTTCGTCCGGCTGTTTGCCCGCAGCCAACGCCGCTGCAAACCACCGTGGCTTGCGGCCACGACCAGACCAAGTGTCAGACGAATCGGCCGGATTGGCGTATTTCGCAACAGCCGGAGAGCGTTTGCGGGTAACCGTCAGTCCGGTCAGTTCGGCCAGAGAAAAGCCCTTCGCACGTGCGAATTCTTCAATCTCTGCAAGAGCTTCTTTCTTTTTGCGGTCTTCAAACGACGCAATAGACTTAGCCACTTGCGATTGCAAATCTTTCAACTCTTTAAGCGACAGGCCGTTGATATCAATGATCACGTAAGCATCCTTTCAGGATATAGACGCCGCCTTTTAGGCTGAAAGGATTTTTATTTCAAGCATTCGCTTATTTTGGGCTGCGTTTGGCCAGAATTCGCTGCAAAGTCCGCCGATGCATCGAAAGCCTGCGCGCGGTTTCCGAGACATTGCGGTCGCACATCTCATAGACCCGCTGAATATGTTCCCAGCGCACCCGATCCGCCGACATTGGATTTTCCGGTGGCCCCGGCATTGCAGCGCCCTTGGCGAGCAGCGCCTGCATCACGTCGTTGGCGTCGGCGGGTTTCGAGAGATAATCCGTTGCACCAATTTTAACCGCAGCCACTGCGGTGGCAATCGCGCCATATCCGGTCAACACCACGATCCGGCAATCCGGGCGGCGCTCGCGCAGGGTTTCCACCACATCCAGCCCGTTGCCATCCTCAAGCCGCAGGTCGATCACCGCATAGGCCGGAGGCCGCGCCAGCGCAATCGCCCGCCCTGCCGCCACGCTGCCCGCAGTTTCTGGCACAAACCCGCGCTTTTCCATCGCTTTGGCGAGACGCTTGACGAAAACCTCATCATCATCGACCAGCAGCAAGCTGCGATCCGGTCCCAGTTCTGCGCCAAGATCATCTGCCATGAAATCCCCCGTTCATTCCTTTGCTAACTTAGGCCGCTATAGGCTTATCGTCAAACGCGGCCTAGCTTTTCTCAATGAAGCAAGCCGCACGGGTGGCGATTTGTTCAGCGGTATCATCACGGGTGAAGAAATCGGCAAAGCCGCTGCCGGGCAGCATCAGATAGGTGAAGGTCGAATGATCCATCATGTAATATTGATCGCCGGTGTCCTGCTTTTTGAAATAGGTCTTGTAGGCACGTGACGCCGCTTGCACTTGCTCAAGCGTGCCGGTCAGGCCGATCATGTCGGGATGCAGGTTTGCGGTGAAATCCTTCAACACCGCAGGCGTGTCACGTTCCGGGTCAATCGAGATGAAAACCGGGGTTACGTCCAGACCCTTGGCTTTCAGCAAATCCACCGCCTCGGCATTGCGCGCGCCATCCAGCGGGCAGACATCCGGGCAAAAGCTGTAACCAAAGTATACCAGCGCGGGTTTCGCCAGCACCTCTTTATCCGTCACTGTCTTGCCGTTTGCATCGACCAAAGTGAACGGTCCGCCAATCGCGCCACCGCCACCCGCCACGACCGAAGCGCGGCAATCGGCAAAAGGATCATTCGCATTCCGCTGCAACGCCACAAAATAGGTGCCGGCCAACAGCCCTGCCACCGCCACAACCGCCAATCCGGCATAGATTTTCAGCATCCCGCTCTCCTCATTGCGCATTGATCCGCGCCGAACCAGCCTTTATCAATCGCAAAGCCGCCGTAAAGGCCAGCCCCCACCAAGGCATCCGATGTCAAACCAACGTGACATAACCGCCCAATCCGCGCAGTTCCGGCCCGAGCGGGCGGATTGGTTGCGCTTGCGCACATTGATCTTGCAGCGCTGGATGGCCAGCTTTGGTCAGCTGACGGCGCTTTTGGTGGCAACGCGCTATTATGGCATGCAACTGCCATTGGGCTTGTGCTTTCTGGCGGTTGGGCTGGCGGTGATTGCCAATCTGATCGCGCTGTTTATTTTCCCGCAAAACAAGCGGCTGACCGAGCTTGAGGCGATGCTGACGCTGCTGTTCGACTTGGCCCAGCTGTGCTTTCTGCTGTTCCTGACGGGCGGGCTGACCAACCCGTTCGCGCTGCTGGTGCTGGCACCGGTGACAGTTTCCGCGAGCGCGTTGGAACTGCGCAGCACCTTGATCCTCGGCGTGCTCGCGGCGGCCTTTGTTACCTTTATCGGCCTGATCAACATACCCTTGCGGCTGGCCGATGGCACAATGTTCGCCACCCCCGGACTGTTCAGCTTTGGGTTCTGGCTGTCTTTGCTGATCGGCATCGCCTTTCTTGGTCTGTATTCGCGTCGGGTGGCGACCGAGATGCATTCGATGTCGGACGCGCTTTTGGCGACGCAAATGGCCTTGGCGCGGGAACAAAAGCTGACCGACCTTGGCGGTGTCGTCGCCGCTGCCGCGCATGAGTTGGGAACGCCCTTGGCCACCATCAAGCTGATCAGCTCTGAGATGATGGATGAGCTGAAGGATCAGCCTGATCTGGCCGAAGACGCCCGGTTGATCCACGAACAGGCCAACCGCTGCCGCGATATCCTGCGTTCGATGGGCAAGGCCGGAAAGGATGATTTGCTGCTGCGACAGGCCCCGCTGGAAGTCGTGCTGCAAGAGGCCGCCGAACCGCATATGGCGCGCGGCATTAAGGTGATGTTCACCATCGCAGGCACAGGCGCGCCGCCCGTGGTGCTGCGCCGCCCCGAATTGATCCACGGCCTGCGCAATCTGGTGCAGAATGCGGTGGATTTCGCCCGCAGTACGGTCTGGGTCGATGCGCAATACACCCCCGATCGCATCCTGCTGCGCATCATCGACGACGGAGAAGGCTTTCCGCCGCAAGTGCTGGGCCGGATCGGCGACCCCTTCGTGCGGGCGCGCCGCGACGAGCAAGATCTGGCGCGGCGCCCGGAATATGAGGGCATGGGGCTGGGCCTGTTCATTGCCAAGACCCTTCTGGAACGCACCGGGGCCGAATTGTCTTTCGCCAACGCAGCCGACCCATTCCTGTCGCCAGAAGAACGCCCGGCGCGATCAGGCGCGATTGTGGAAGTGACTTGGAAGGCGGCCGATATTCTCGCCGGAACAGTGGGGGCGTTGGGTGAAAACCAGCGCTTTGCGGGCTAGCCCCACAAAAGCCCGGTGCCTTACTACATCCTTAACCACCTGTTAACGATATACTCTTTAGGTTGATTGAGGCATGGCACCCTCCCATTAAGATGAGGCTTTCGGATGATATTTCCGCTTATTCTCGCCGTGGTTGCGGCTTCGCTGACAGCGGCCTGTATTGGGATGCTGGCGCTGTGGCTGCTGCCCGCCCGCGAGTTTCCGGTGCAAGCCAGCATCTTCGCAGATGCCGGCAGTGAGACGCTGTTTCTGTTTGATGGCGAGATCATGGTCGACAGCACCGCCAATGCCCGCGCGCTTTTGGCAACCAGCCCGATGAAGGGACCCCCTTGGGGCCGCCTGATGGCCTTCCTCACCGCGCGATTTGAGAATTTAGAGACGCAGTTGCAGGGGCTGCAAAACGACGGTGCGATTGAACTGCCTTCGGTGGGCAATGCCACGCCCTTGATCCTGAGGGCAGAACATGCGGGCGGCTTGACCAAGCTGACGCTGATTGATGCCAGCAAAGACGGTCATATTGCGGGCGGTGATGCGATTGCACAGCGCGCGATGTTGGATGAACTGGCGCTGCTGCGGGACACCGTTGCGACCGCGCCTGTGCTGTTGTGGCGCGAAAATGCGGCGGGGGATGTGGTCTGGGCCAACGGGCCCTATTTGTTGCAGGCCTGTGCGGTTTTGGATGAGGACAAAGAACTGGGCTGGCCGCTGCCGCGGCTGTTCAGCCGGGCGGCCGCAAAATCTGGCAAGGATCAGCGGCAAAGCCTGTTGGCTGTGGGTAAGCCCTTGCTCTGGTTCGATATCTCTAGCCGATCGGAAGCTGGTGGCGATCTGATGTTTGCGATTCCCGCAGATGCAGCGGTGCAGGCCGAAGCTGCTTTGCGCGATTTCATGCAAACCCTGACCAAGACCTTTGCGCAACTGCCGATCGGCCTTGCGATCTTTGACCGCCAGCGCAAATTGCAACTGTTCAATCCCGCCATGATGGATCTAACCCAACTGCCCGCGGATTTCCTGTCACTGCGCCCTTCGCTGCTGGCGGTGCTGGACGCGATGCGCGATCGCAAAATGCTGCCCGAGCCAAAAGACTACCGCGATTGGTGCCGGCAGATTGTCGAGATCGAAAAGGCTGCTGCCACCGGGCTTTATGAGGAAACCTGGAGCCTGCCAGATGGCCAAACCTATCGGGTGGTCGGGCGACCGCATCCGAACGGGGCTTTAGCGCTGCTGATCGAAGATATTTCGTCGGAAATGCTGCGTACCCGCCGCTACCGCGCCGATCTGGAGCTTGGGCAGTCGGTGATTGACCATATGGATGAAGCGATTGCGGTGTTTTCGCAATCGGGGCAGTTGGTGATGTCGAACAAAAGCTATACCGCGCTTTGGGGTCATGATCCGGCGGAAACTTTGGCAGACGACACCGTCCGCACCCTGTCGGCATATTGGCGCGTGCAATCAGCGCCTAGTGCCATCTGGGCCGAAGTCGAAGAATACGTCGCCACCGTCGGGGATCGTGACAGCTGGCGCGGCGAGGTGCGGCTGCTGGATGGCCGTCTGATCGGATGCCGATTCGCGCCCTTGGCAGGCGGCTCGACACTGGCAACCTTCAGGTCAATGCCGCCCGTCGAATCAGTCCAGACAAGGTTGGCCGAAGGTGCGGGCCTGCGGCGCGCCTGAACTTCGCGACTTGCAGCGGCGGGCGGGCAGGGTAGACTTGCGGCATGAGAAAGCCGCATTCCGTTACCGCCTTTCTGCCCTCCGAGGAGGACACCGCCGATCTTGGCGGCTGGCTGGCTGTGCGGCTGGTTGCGGGGGATGCTGTGCTGCTGGAAGGCCCGATTGGTGCTGGCAAAAGCCACTTCGCCCGCGCCTTGATCCGCGCACGCTTGGGGCGGATGGAGGACGTGCCCTCGCCGACCTTCACCCTCGTGCAGACCTACCTCGCCGATGTCGAAATCTGGCACGCCGACCTTTATCGGTTGTCGCATCCAGATGAGGCCGCCGAACTGGGGCTGGAAGACGCGTTTTCACAAGCGATTTGTCTGGTTGAATGGCCGGACCGTCTGGGTCGCCTGATGCCCGCCGATGCCATTCGGATTGCGCTGTCAGCCAGCGGCGAGGGCCGCAATGTCACGCTGGCCGCACCGAACCATCCCGATCTGCTGGCAGAGTTTGCGCGGCGTTGGCAGAAATGAACGACCGCGCCGCTTTATCGCAAGCCTTTCTCGCCAAAGCTGGCTGGGGCGCAGCCAGCCGCCAGTTTCTGGCCGGCGACGCTTCGGATCGCAGCTATGATCGGCTTCGGCAGGGCCTAAATACCGCCGTGCTGATGGATGCGCCGCCGGGCAAGGGCGACGATCCGGCGACATTTCTGGCGATTGCGCAGCATCTCTCGGCCATCGGCCTCTCTGCGCCAAGCTGCTACGCGCAGGATCTGAAAAACGGCTTTCTGCTGTTGGAAGATTTGGGCGACACCATCTATGCCACACTACTGAAAACTGCTCCGGTGCTTGAAAACAGTCTCTATACTGCGGCAACCAAGGTTCTTGCACATCTGCAATGCCATCCACCCGCCGCCAACCTCGCCAATCTGACCGCGCAGGACTGGGCCGAGGCAGCTTGCTTTGCCCTCGATTGGTATAGCTTCGCAATCACCGGCGACCGCACCGACCCTGCCGATTTCCGCAACGCCCTCACCGACGCCCTATCGCGCCACGCCGACGGCCCACGCGTGATGATCCTGCGCGATTATCACGCCGAAAATCTGCTTTGGCTGCCAGATCGGCCCGGCCTCGCCCGCGTCGGCGTGCTGGATTTCCAACTCGCCCAACTTGGCCAGCCCGGCTACGATCTCGTCTCATTGCTGCAAGATGCGCGCCGGAATGTTTCACGTGAAACCGAGGCCGGGATGATCTGCGCATTCTGCAATCAAACCGGCATTTCCACCACAAGTTTCCGCCCCGCCTATGCCACGCTTGGCGCACAGCGCGCTCTGCGCATCCTTGGCATTTTCGCCCGCCTCTGCCTGCACAGCGGCAAACCCAACTACCTGTCGCTGATCCCTCGGGTCTGGCACTACCTGCAACGCAACCTCTCCGTGCCTGAACTCGCCCCGCTCGCCAAAATCTGCGCCCAACTGCTGCCCGAGCCAACCCCCGAAGTCCTTGCCCGAATAGGTGCCCAATGCAGCCATTTCCGTTAATGCTTTTCGCCGCAGGCTTCGGTGCTCGCATGGGTGCCCTGACCGCCAATAAACCGAAACCGCTGATCGAGGCCGCTGGGAAGCCGCTGATCGACCACGCCTTGGCTGTTGCCGATGCCGCGGAGATCAAAAAAATCGTGGTAAACCTGCACTACCTTGGCGACCAGATTGCCGACCACCTGAAAAACCGCAACATCCTCTGGTCGTGGGAACAAGGTCAGATCCTCGAAACCGGCGGCGGTCTGAAGGCCGCTCTGCCGCTGTTGGGCGATGGCCCGGTGCTGACCCTGAACACCGATGCGGTGTGGAGCGGCCAAAACCCGCTCACCCAACTGCTGAATGCTTGGGACCCCGCTAAAATGGATGCGCTGCTGCTGCTGCTGCCCGCCGAAGCCGCCCTCGGCCACAGCGGCAAAGGCGACTTCCAGCTTGATCCCCATGGCCGCATCTCCCGCGCGAACGGCGTCAGCGCCCCGATCTATCTGGGTGCGCAAATCCTGAAGACCCAAGGGCTTTCCGCCATATCAGAACCTGTTTTTAGCCTGAATCGCCTCTGGGATATCGCCATCGGAAACGGCCGCGCCTACGGGCTGATCCATCACGGCGGCTGGTGCGACGTGGGCCGCCCCGAAGGCATCGCGCTGGCTGAGTCCTTGCATGTTTAGCCCAGACACAACCCGCATTTTCGCCCTGCCCCCCGGCACCGATTTCCCCGCCGAACTGGTCGCGGGCCTGATCGAACGCATGGCCGCCCAGCAGCCAGAAGCCATGGCGCGCGTCACGATCTACCTCAACACCGCCCGCATGGCGCGCCGCGTCCGCGACCTGTTCGCGACCCATGGCGCGCGCTTCTTGCCACGCCTGCTTCTACTCAGCGACATCGCAAGTGACCCCAGCCTCGACCTTTCCCCCGCCATTCCGCCGCTGCGCCGCCGCCTGCAAATGGCCAAACTCATCGCCAAACTGCTCGACGCGCAGCCTGACCTCGCTCCGCGCTCGGCACTCTACGATCTCGCCGACAGCCTCGCCAATCTGATGGATGAGATGCAGGGCGAAGGCGTTCCGGCCGAGGCCATCGCCGCCCTCGATGTCTCAACCCATTCCAAACACTGGGAAAGAACCCAAACCTTCCTGCGGATCATAGCCCCACTGTTCAGCGATGCCGCCGATGCCGAATCGCGCCAACGCCTTGCCGTGCAGCAACTTGCCCAGCGCTGGCAAAGCGCCCCGCCGCAAGACCCGGTGCTGATCGCGGGCTCCACTGGCTCGCGTGGCACCACCGCCCTGCTGATGCAAGAGGTCGCAGCCCTGCCACAAGGGGCGCTGATCCTGCCAGGCTTTGATTTTGATACGCCCGCCAGCGTCTGGCAGGTGATGGATGACGCCCTCACCGCCGAGGATCACCCGCAATATCGCTTCCGCCACCTGACAAACCTTTTGCACATCCTGCCCAGCAGTATCAAACCCTGGCGAGACACAATCCCGCCAGACCCCAACCGCAACCGTTTGATTTCGCTGTCCCTCCGCCCCGCGCCGGTCACCGATCAATGGCTGGTCGAGGGGCCAGCCCTGCCCGACCTCCCCCGCGCCACTGAAAACCTCACCCTGATCGAAGCCGCCTCGCCGCGCGCCGAGGCGCTGGCCATCGCGATGATCCTGCGCGAAGCCGCCGAAGCTGGCACCAAGGCCGCGCTGATCACCCCCGACCGCAACCTAAGCCGCCAAGTCACCGCAGCCCTCGACCGTTGGGCGATCCTGCCTGATGATTCTGCGGGCCGCCCCTTGGCGCTCTCGGCCCCCGGCCGTTTCCTGCGCCACACCGCCGCTTTGCTCGGCCAAAGGCTGACCGCCGACAGCCTGCTCACGATTCTGAAACACCCGCTGACTGCCTCCGGCACCGCACGCGGTCCACATTTGCTGCTGACCCGCTATCTCGAACTCAAACTGCGCAAAACTGGCCCCGCCTTCCCCACTGGCCCGGATCTTTTGGAATGGGCCGCCCCGCGGACCGATAACGCCCTACCTTGGGCGCAATTTCTCGCCGATACCCTGCAAAACCTCGACCAAGTCCCCCACCGCCCGCTGACCGATCACGTCACCCAACATCGCGCCCTGTCCGAAGCCTTGGCGCGCGGCCTTGATCCCTCCGGCAGCGGTGATCTCTGGAACAAAACCGCCGGCATCGAGGCCTTGGCCCTGATGGAAAATCTTTCCGCCGAAGCACCGCACGGCGGCACTTTCTCTGCCGCCGAATATCGCGATCTGCTCGAAGCCCTCATCAACAAAGGCGAAGTGCGCGAACCCGTGCAAGCCCATCCCAACATCATGATCTGGGGCACCCTAGAGGCCCGCGTCCAGGGTGCTGATCTGGTGATCCTGGGCGGTCTCAACGACGGCATCTGGCCAAAATTGCCCGAACCGGACCCCTGGCTCAACCGCTCAATGCGCAAAAAAGCGGCTCTACTTTTGCCAGAACGTCAAATCGGCCTCTCTGCCCACGATTACCAACAAGCCATCGCCGCCCCCCGCGTGATCCTGTCCCGCGCGGTCCGCAATGCCGAAGCTGAAACTGTGCCCAGCCGCTGGCTGAACCGCCTGATGAACCTGATGGACGGCCTGCCGCAGCAAAATGGCAAGCAGGCTCTGGCCGAAATGCGCGCGCGCGGCACCCAATGGCTTACGCTTGCCCGCGCCCTAGAACAGCCCACCGCCGCACAGCAAGCCGACCCCCGGCTACAGCCCGCCAAACGCCCCGCCCCGCAGCCACCCATCGCCGCGCGCCCGCCGAAACTGTCGCTCACCAATATCGAGCGCCTGATCCGCGACCCTTACGCGATCTACGCCCGCTACATCCTGCGCCTCAACCCGCTCGACCCGCTACACCAAACCCCCGACGCCCGCGATCGCGGCATCATCGTGCATGAGGTGCTGGAACGTTTCGTCAAGACTCGCCCCGCAACAGAAACCCGCGCCGAGGCCCGCGCCCGCCTGCTGACCCTCGCCCGCGATGTCCTTGCGCAAGAATCCCCCTTTCCGGCCGCCCGCGCTTTGTGGCTGGCCAAACTCGACCGCGCCGCCGACCATTTCCTGACCCAAGACGCCAAGCACAGCGGCACCCCGCTTGCGCTTGAAACCAAAGGGGCCCTCAAACTCGACCCGCTCGATTTCACCCTGTTCGGCACCCCCGACCGCATCGACCGCCTTCCCGACGGCACCCTGCATCTGATTGATTACAAAACCGGCACCGCCCCCAAAGCCGCCCAGCAAAAGCAATACGCCAAGCAACTTCTGCTCGCCGCGGTCATGGCCGACCGCGGCGGTTTCGCCGATCTCGGGCCGTCTGACGTGGCGAAAATCAGCTACATCGGTCTGGGCAGCAGCGAAGACGTGGTGGAAACCGACATCACCGAGGCCCTGCTGACCGAACATTGGGAAAAACTGCTGCACCTGATCTCGCGCTACCTGCGGCGCACAACCGGCTACACCGCCCGCCGTGCCCTGTTCGAAGTCCGCCACGCCGGCGATTACGACCACTTGTCGCGCTTTGGCGAATGGGAAATGTCCGACCGCGCCGCACCCGAACCGGTAGGAGAACCAGAATGACCCGCAACGACGCTTCCGAGCGCCAAGTTCAAGCCTCTAACCCCACCGATACCGTCTGGCTTTCCGCCAACGCTGGCTCCGGCAAAACGCGCGTGTTGACAGATCGCGTCGCCCGCCTGCTGCTGCGCGGCGTCGAGCCCCAGCACATCCTGTGCCTCACTTACACCAAAGCCGCCGCGACCGAGATGCAGAACCGGCTGTTCCGCCGCTTGGGTGAATGGGCGATGAAACCCGACGCCGACCTGCACCGCGCCCTTGCCGATCTGGGCGACGCCACCCGCCACGCCCCCGGCGCGCTGGCCAAAGCCCGGCAGTTGTTCGCCCGCGCGATTGAGACCCCGGGCGGGTTGCGGATCCAGACCATCCACAGCTTCTGCGCCACCCTGCTGCGCCGCTTCCCCCTTGAGGCTGGCGTTTCGCCGCAATTCACCGAACTGGATGACCGCGCCGCCCGGCTGCTGCGCGAAAACATCATCGAAGAAATGGCCGAGTTTCGCGCACCAGAATTGATGGCCGAAGTCGCGCGCGCCTACACAGGCGAAGACTTTACCGCGCTGATGGAGCAAGTCTCAGCCAAACGCGCAGGCTTCGCCAAAGCGCTAAGCGAAGCGCAATCCCGCGATTTGTTCAATGTTCCCAACGCGGAAACCACGCAAACCCTGCTCGCCGACGTGCTGCTCGGCATTGAATCCGACCTCATCGCTAACATCCTGCCCGCCCTGCAAAACGGCGGCCCCACCGACAGCAAAACCGCCGCCAAACTCGCGGCGCTCGACCTGTCCGCCCCCAGCCTCGCCACCCTTAGCACGCTTGAGAACACCCTGCTCTACGGTGGCACCGCCAAGGCCCCTTACGGTGCAAAAATCGGCGCGCTGCCCACCAAGCCCACGCAGAAACTGATCGGCAACCACCTGCCGCAACTCGACGCCTTGATGCTCCGCGTTGAAACCGCCCGCCCCCGCCGCATCGCCCTGCAAGCCGCCCAAAAGACCGCCATCCTGCACCGCTTTGCCGCCGCCTTCCTGCCGCTTTATGAGTCCGCCAAAGCGGCCAGAGGCTTCCTCGATTTCGACGATCTGATCACCCGCGCCAAGGCCCTGCTGACCGACCCCTCCGTCGCCGCATGGGTGCTGTTCCGTCTTGACGGCGGCATCGACCATATCCTTGTCGACGAAGCGCAAGACACCAGCCCCGATCAATGGCGCGTCATCGAACTCTTGTCCGCCGAATTTACCGCCGGGCTTGGAACCCGCGATGAAACCCGCACCCTGTTCGTCGTCGGCGATAAAAAGCAGTCGATCTACTCCTTCCAGGGCGCGGATGTCGCCGCCTTTGATGAAAAGCAGACCGATTTCCAAACCAAATTCCACGCCGCCCAAAAGAACTTCGTTCGCCTCGATCTCGAATATTCCTTCCGCTCGTCCACCGCGATCTTGCGTGTGGTGGATGAAACCTTCGCCGACCGCTTCCCAAAAGCCATGGGCTCATCTGTCCATCACCTCGCCTTCAAATCCGATTTGCCTGGCCGGGTAGACCTTTGGCCACTGCTGGAAAAATCCGAAGACCCCAAGGATGAAAATTGGGAAGACCCCGTCGATCTGATCACTGACACCCATCACACCGCCCGTCTGGCCGAGAAAATTGCCAGCTATATCAAAGCGCTGATCGACGCGGGCACGCAAATTCCCACCGATGACGGCCCGCGCCCGCTGCACGCAGGAGATGTGCTGATCCTCGTGCAGCGCCGCTCTGCCCTGTTCTCGGAAATCATCCGCGCCTGCAAAAAAGCCAATCTCCCCATCGCGGGCGCAGACCGCCTGAAACTCGGCGCCGAACTCGCGGTCAAAGACCTCGCCGCCCTGCTCTCCTTCCTCGCCACGCCCGAAGATGATCTGTCGCTTGCGGCCCTCCTCCGCTCCCCGCTTTGTGGTTGGACAGAGGCCGAACTTTACGCCCTCGCTCAGCCCCGCAAAGGCTATCTGTGGGAAACCCTGCGTGACACCACCACCCACCCCGAAAGCCTCGCCATGCTGCACGATCTGCGCAACAATGCCGACTTCCTGCGCCCCTACGATCTGATCGAGCGCGCCCTGACCCGCCACGATGGTCGCCGCCGCCTGCTGACCCGGCTTGGCCCCGAAGCGGAAGATGGCATTGACGAATTTCTGTCCCAGGCCCTCGCCTTTGAGCGCAACGAAATCCCAAGCCTGACTGGGTTTCTGATCTGGCTTGAAACCGATGACATCGAGGTCAAGCGCCAGATGGACAGCGAAGGCCACCGCATCCGTGTGATGACCGTCCACGGCGCGAAGGGTCTGGAAGCGCCCTTGGTTATCCTGCCCGACACTTGCGACCGCAATCCGCAAGACCGAGATGAGATTTATGCGTTGGAAAACGGCATCCCCGTCTGGAAAACCCCCTCTGACGAAAGCCCGCCGCCGATTGCGACCGCCCGAACCCTGCGCAAAGACAAAGGCGAGGAAGAAAGCCTGCGCCTGCTTTATGTTGCCCTCACCCGCGCCCGCACCTGGTTGATCGTCTGCGGCGCGGGCGAAGCGAAGAAGGACGGCGCATGGTATAAGCTAATCCAGCAAGGCATGCAGGCCGCAGGATTTGAGGCCATCGCCGACGGCGCGTTGCGTCATGGCTTCGGCAACTGGCCCGGTCCGGTTGAAAAACAGTCTCTAACTGTGCCGGAATCACGAGAACTCCCGATCTGGGCAACCGAACCCGCCGCCGCGCCCGACCGCCCTGCACAACCGCTCTCGCCGTCTGATCTCGGCGGCGCAAAGGTCATGCCGGGCGAGGTTGATGGGTCTGGCGAAGACGCCGCCAAAGCCCGAGGCACCGCTTTGCATCTGTTGCTTGAACACCTGCCCAATGCCCGCCGCGCCGATTGGCCAAATTTCAGCGCCGCGCTAATCCCCGACCCTGCCGAACGTGCAGCCCTTTTGGCCGAAGCCGCAGCCGTGCTCACCGCCCATCCCCAGATCTTCGCCGCTGAAGCCCTATCAGAAGTCACCTTCATCGCCAGTCTCAACGGCCAGCCCATGCTAGGCACCATCGACCGCCTGCTGATCGCCCGCGACCATATCCTCGCCGTCGATTTCAAATCCAACCACCGCACGCCCGCAACCGCTGCGCAAACTCCCGAAGGTATCCTGCGCCAAATGGCCGCCTATGCCGAAGCTTTACGCCAAATCTACCCCAACCACCGCATCGACACCGCGATCCTGTGGACCCGCACCGCCACCCTGATGCCGCTGCCCCCCGATATTGTGCGGGCAGCTCTGCAACGCACCACTATGCCTTGACGCGCGTGACCGCCGTGCCTAGGTTTGATGCCTGACATTTCCCCTAGGAGATCCCATCATGGGTGCCAATACCGTCGCTGTAACCGACGCCACTTTCGACGCCGAAGTTCGTAAATCCGCGATCCCGGTTGTCGTCGATTTCTGGGCCGAATGGTGCGGCCCGTGCCGTCAAATCGGCCCAGCTTTAGAAGAACTCGCCGCTGAATACGCGGGCCGCGTCAAGATCGTGAAGATCAACGTCGATGAGAACCCCGACAGCCCCGCCGCCCTCGGCGTGCGCGGTATTCCGGCGCTGTTCCTGTTCAAAAACGGCGAAATCTTCTCAAATAAAACTGGGGCAGCCCCGAAAGCCGCCCTTGCCAACTGGATCGCCACCGCGCTCTGAGCGCTGCAAAAATCGGATCAAAGGCTCCCCGCGGGGAGCCTTTTTTCACAGCGGCCAGCCATGCGCCCGCAGCCGCGCTGCGATCTGCATCTCGCGCCCGTCACCCGACGCAGCCAAGGCCTGCCGCTTAAAAAACCAGTGCAGATACGACGCATAGGGCTGCGGCCGATGCACCGCCGCAAACGCCCCCGCCACCCCCAACCGCGCCACCGACGCCGCGATATGGTGAAAATCAATCCGCGCAAACAGCACCGCTGGCTTGTCGGCAAAGAACCCGGTCAGCGCCATCGACGAATTCTGCGTCACCACATAATCGCAACCCACCAACACAGTCAGCGAGCCCTGAGACAGCTCAAACCGCTCAATCCCCCGCAGCGCGTCCAACTCCGCCTCGGAATAAACCTCGCGCGGATGCAGTGTCGCCACGATCCGCCGCTCTGGGTCCGCCGCCAAGGTCGCCCGGATCATCTCAATCGGCGACGCCGCTTGAAAATGCCGCCGCTGCAACAATTTCCCCTGCAACGGCATGAAAATGTAACCACCCCGCGCGAAGGTCAGACCGCCAAACAACCGCTCTCGCCAATAGCGTTGAAACCACGCCTGCCCCGGGGTCGCAAAAAAAGGCAGCCCCGCCACCTGCCAATCCCAGCGATCATTCGTCGCCTCAATCCGGTAGAATTTCTCAAGGTAACAGCGTCTTAGACTGAAACAAAATGGCCCCTCCACCGCGCGATTGTAGACAAGGTGATAGCCATCGCCCGCAATTTCGGCGTCTTGCCCAGCGTATCGAACCTCCCAGCCTGCCGACCTGACCACGCGCACCACAGCGCCAAAAATCCCGTCCCCCGCCTCGGCGCGGGCGCGCTTGTCGCCGTCCAGATAAAAACTCAGCATCCGTTCCATCGCACCAAACTAGGCACTTTTCCCCGGCCCCGCCAGCCACCCGCTTGCACGCAGCGCCGCGCCCTTCCATATAAAGCTGATCAGATGGAGCGCAAAATGGCCGAAGACAAATTCCCCGGTTGGCATGGCACCACCATTCTCGCCGTCCGTCGCGGCGGTGAGGTTGTGGTGGCGGGCGATGGCCAAGTCTCATTGGGCAATACCGTGATCAAGGGCACCGCCCGTAAGGTCCGCCGCCTGTCACCCGGCGGCCACGATGTGGTCGCAGGCTTTGCCGGATCGACCGCTGATGCCTTTACCCTGCTGGAACGGCTCGAGAAAAAGCTCGAATCCGCCCCCGGCCAGCTTGCCCGCGCTTGCGTTGATCTGGCGAAAGACTGGCGGATGGATAAATACCTGCGCAATCTTGAGGCCATGCTGATCGTCACCGACGGCCGCGATCTTTACGTCATCACCGGGGCTGGCGATGTGCTGGAACCCGAGCATGACGTTGCAGCCATTGGCTCCGGCGGCAACTTCGCCCTCGCCGCCGCACGGGGCTTGATGACCACCGATTTGCCCGCAGAAGATGTCGCCCGCCGGGCTATGGCGATTGCTGCCGAGATTTGTGTGTTCACCAACGGCAACTTGACCGTAGAACGGATTTCCAAATGACCAACCTGACCCCCCGTGAGATCGTCTCGGAGCTTGACCGCCACATCATCGGCCAAAGCGACGCCAAGCGCGCCGTGGCTGTGGCTTTGCGCAACCGTTGGCGTTGCCGCAATCTGCCGGATGACATTCGGGATGAGGTCTATCCGAAGAATATCCTGATGATCGGCCCAACCGGGGTGGGCAAAACCGAGATCGCCCGCCGTCTGGCCAAACTGGCAAAAGCCCCGTTTCTGAAGGTTGAGGCCACCAAGTTCACCGAGGTCGGTTATGTTGGGCGCGATGTCGAAAGCATCATCCGCGATCTGGTCGATGCCGCGATGATCGACACTCGGGCGCGGATGCGGGAGGATGTTGCCGCGAAGGCCAAGCAGGCGGCAGAAGAGCGGGTGGTTGAGGCTTTGGCGGGCAAAGACGCGCGCGAGCAAACCCGAGAGATGTTTCGCGGCAAGCTGCGGCGCGGGGAATTGGACGCCACAGTGATTGAGTTAGAGATCGCCTACACCGCCCCTGCGATGCCGATGATGGGCGGGCAGGGCATGGAAATGCAGATGCAGGGCCTGCAAGATCTGTTCAAATCGTTCGGCGGGCGGACCACGCGCAAGAAAGTCACGGTGGCCGAGAGCTATGATCTGCTGATCGGGCAAGAGGCCGATAAACTGCTGGATGATGAGGCCGTAAAGACGGCGGCGCTGGCGGCGGTGCAGGAAAACGGCATCGTGTTTCTGGATGAAATTGACAAAATCTGCGCGCGGGCGGATGCGCGGGGGGCGGATATTTCTCGGGAAGGCGTGCAACGCGATCTGTTGCCGCTGATTGAGGGCACCACGGTTTCCACCAAATATGGCCCGGTAAAAACCGATCATATCCTGTTCATCGCGAGCGGCGCGTTTCATGTCGCCAAGCCTTCAGATTTGCTGCCGGAACTACAGGGGCGGCTGCCGATCCGGGTGGAGTTGGCCCCACTGACCGAGGGCGACTTTGTCCGCATCTTAACCGAGACCGACAACGCGCTGACCCGGCAATATGCGGCGCTGATGGGGACCGAAGATGTCGCGGTTTCTTTCACCGTGGATGGGATCGCGGCGCTGGCGCGGATTGCGGCTGAGGTCAACAAATCCATCGAAAACATTGGCGCGCGCCGGCTTTATACGGTGATGGAGCGGGTGTTTGAGGAGTTGTCTTTCACCGCCCCGGACCGAGCTGGTGAGGCAGTTGTGGTGGATGCCGCTTTCGTCGAGAAAAACCTTGGCGCGCTGGCGCGGTCGGCTGACATCTCACGCTATGTTTTGTAACCGCCACGCGTGGACTGGGGTGTGACCTGTTTGACTTTAAAGGGTTAGGGGGGTGTCCTTCACCCTTTCTTCATTTTTGAAGTGGCTTCATCTTGACCTAAATGCTCAGATTGCAAAGTGCCAACAAATCATCGACGAAACTATCCAACACATTGAAAAGTTCAAGCATTGCCCGCGCGCCACGCGTGGACAGCTCGTATTCCGAGCCTGCAACATAACGTCACTTGACCCACGCCCCTAAACCCCGAAACTTGTTAGAAAAAGGCGTGCAATGACCCGATTTCTGCTAATGCTGTCCCTGACCCTCACTTTGGCCTGCTCTCCGCGCGGCCATGTCACGCTTGACGCGCAAGCAGCCTCTGTCGGGCAGGTCGAGAAGATTTTTATCGGCACGACCCGCAAGCAGGATCAGGATGGATCCTTCGGCACCTACCGATCCGAGCAACTTAACTTCGCCCGTTATGATGTCTCCGTCCCGCCAGATCGCAAGCTGGGCGAAATCAACTGGCCGCCCCGGCACGGCCGCGTCAACCCGGCGAAGCATTTCCTGACCACCGATCAGATTGTCTATCAAAATGACGTGCCCTTCCGCAAAGACCTGAAAGCACAGCTGGCGGCGCATGGCGGCGAGGCGGTGATTTTCGTGCACGGCTACAACAACAACTTCTCGGAAGGGGTCTACCGGGTCGCGCAGTTTGCGCATGATCTGAAGCTGCCGGGGGCGGTGGTACATTATGCGTGGCCTTCGGCGGCGGAGCCATTGGGCTATGCTTATGACCGCGATTCCGCGCTGTTTGCGCGGGATGGCTTGGAAAGCTTGATGCATGAGGTGGCGGCGGCCGGGGCGAAGCGGATCTTGATCGTGGCACATTCGATGGGGGCCGGGTTGACGATGGAGGCGCTGCGGCAGGCGGCGATCCGGGGCGATAAGAAGACGCTGGGGCTGATTGGCGGGGTGATCTTTATCTCGCCGGATATCGACGTCGATGTGTTCAAAATCAGCGCCAATGTGATGGGGACGCTGCCGCAGCCGTTCGTAATCTTTGGCTCGGACCGTGATAAATATCTGCGGTTGTCGGCGCTGCTGACCGGGCAGGATGAACGCTTGGGATCGCTGAAGGATGTGTCGCGGGTGGCGGATTTGAAGGTGACGTTCATGGATGTGGCAGCGTTCTCGAAAGGCTCGGGGCATTTTGTGGTTGGGGATTCGGCGGCTTTGATCGCGCTTTTGGATCGGTTGGGGGACGTTTCCAACGCGTTCGAAGCGGACCGGAGGGCGCGGGTTGGATTGCTGCCAGGGGTGGTTTTGTCAGTTCAAAATGCGACTCAGATTGTGCTGCGGCCTGTGGCGACTGTGGCTTCGGATTTGACGCGGTAGCGGCGGTCCCGCGTTGGGACCAATTCTACATGATTTAAAATCAATGCGTTACGAAGCTGATTTAACAGCTTGTTAACGTTTTAGCGCCTGCGCAGATAGATGTAATACGCGCCAGAGCCACCGTGTTTTAGGTGGGCTTCCGAGATTTGCAGCACCGCAGCACCTAAGGGTGGCAGACGCAGCCAGTGTGGGACTTGATGGCGCAGAGCGCCCATGCGTTGCGGGATGGGGCCCACGTCATGGCCGCGTTTGCCTTTTCCGGTGATCACCAGCACCAAGCGCATCCCGGCGGATTGGGCGTTGAGGATGAAACGGATCAGTTCGGGGTGGGCTTCAGAAAGCGTCATGCCGTGCAGGTCGATACGGGCCTCGGGCGACAGTTTGCCACGGGTCATTTTGCCGTGGGTTTTGGCATCCATCTGTAAGGGAGCTGCGGTGAGGCTTTCTGCGAGGGAGGGCAGAATGTCGTGACCGGGTTTGCTGCGCGATTTTTCGCCCAAGCGGAACAGGGGCAGGCGCGGCATCGCCGGGGCTGCGGTTTGCGTCGGTTTTGGTTTCGGCTCGGCGGGTTTCAGGAAAACGTGGCCCATCGGGTGCATCGGCTTGGCGGTGCGGGCGACGGCTTGCCAAATTTCTTGCTCATCGGGGTGCAGAGTGCGGCGGCGCATTAGAGCGTGTCGCGCTGAAGAGCATGCGATCGAAGCGCCGAACGCGTTTGAAGGTCAAACGCTGGCTCGGCGCTTGGATTGACTACGTGTTTGAATGTGAAACGCGACAAGTTCCTAGCCTTCCGGCAGCATGGCATAAGCACGGTCAATGGGCAGCAGCAGGATCATGCGGCCGCTGTCTTTGATCGTGCCAGCGGCATCGCCCGCGCCGTCGCCCGTGCCGAAGAAGATATCGGCGCGCTGGGGGCCTTTGATGGCACCGCCGGTGTCTTGGGCGATCATCAGGCTGTGAATGGGATTATCGCCGGATTTCTCAATCCAGACCGGGACGCCAAGCGGGGTAAAGGCAGGGTCGATGGCGACGGAGCGCATCGGGGTGATGCTGCGGCCCATGGCACCGATCGGGCCTTTGTCAGACGGTAGGTCGGCGATTTTGCGGAAAAAGATATAGGACGGGTTTACCGACAGCAGGGCGGTGCCTGCGGTGGGGTTGGAGCGGACATAGAGTTTAATGTCTTGCGCCGAAACCTGATCGGGGGTGCGCATGCCGCGCGCGATCATTTCCTTGCCGACCGAGCGATAGGCGTGGCCGTTGCGGCCTGCGTAGCCGACACGGATGACATGGCCGTTGGTCATTTTGATCCGGCCAGAGCCTTGGATTTGCAGGAAGAAAACCTCTACCGGGTCTTCGAGCCATGCGATCTCTAAGCCACGGCCCCGGAGTGCGCCGCTTTCAATGGTGGCCCGGTCGTAGTAAGCTTGACCGTCTTGCAACTCGGGCGGGCGGGCGTAAATCGGGTAGGCGAAGCGCGGGGTGCGGGTGTAGGAGCCGTTGAGTTCGGGCTCGTAATAGCCGGTGAACAGCGCAGGGGGTTGGCCGATCAGCACGGGTTTGAACATCAGCTCGAAAAACGCTTTGGCGGAGGCGTCGGAACTGCCCGCAACGGCGGCGAGGTGGCAAATCGGCCGCCAATCGGGGGCATCAAGTATATCGCAGGTCTCTTGGAACGCGGTGAGGGCGGCGAGGTGATTGTCCCCAGACCAGCCCTCAAGCGCCTCAAAGGCCAGCATTTGCGCCGGGGCGGGCGTGGCTGTCATCGTAAGGGAAAGAAGGCAGGAGGCGAGAACAGCACGCATCCGCCAAGAGCGCGTTGCGTCAATTTGACCTTGCTTGCGCAGCCGAACGCGCTTGCAGAGCAATCGCTGCCTCGGCTGCGCAAGCAAGGATTTGATTGAAATGGAACGCAACACGCTTCAATCGCTGGTGCCGACGAGTTGCCAGTTCGGGTCTTGCACGCCCATGCGGCGGGCGAAGGTCCAGCTGTCGCGCTGGCGTTTGACCTCGGTGGCAGAGCCCTCGATGATCTCGCCGGCTTTGTTGCGCACCAGTGAGGTCAGCTCGCCGGTATAGCGCAGGGTGATTTCGGCGGTGCGGGTGGTGGGATCGTATTCGGCGTCGGACAAAGTCATTTCGCGCAGGCCGAGGAAGTTGGCCTCTACCGTTTGGCCATCGCGTTCGCGGGCATTGATGGCTTGGGTGAAGGATGCCTCAACCTCATCAGCGAGGAAGGGGCGAACCGGGTCGATATCGCCACGCTCAAACGCCATCAGAATCATCTCGTATGCGCCGCGCGCGCCATGGAGAAATTCACCGACAGAGAAGTCTGGTTCGGCCACTTTCATCGCGGCAAGGGCGAGGGCGGCGGGGCTGCCTGCGGGCGCGTGATCGGTGATGTCGAGATCGGTGCCGTCTTCAGCGGCAGGCTGCACCAGTTTCGGCCGCGGACGATTGTCATCGGCGGGCAGCGCGGGCTTTTCAAAGCCTTCACGGCTGCCAAGCACCGAACGTAGTTTCAGGATCAGGAATACAGCGATCCCAGCCAGAACGAGCAGTTGAATCAAGGAGGAATTCATAAGCGCCTCAAAACGGGGCCCGAGGGGTTGGTGATCCGGGCGTTGGACCCTTATGTAGGGGCTGAGGGCGTCCAAGTCTATGGTTTGGCCGTCAGAATGCACGGAGGGTGCTTGAGATGTGGATTTTTGCGCTGATTTTGGCATGGCCAATGCTGGAAATTGGGCTGTTTGTGGTTGTTGGCGGCGGGTTGGGGCTGTGGACGACGCTGGCTTGGGTGGTTTTGAGCGCGACGCTGGGGGTCGGGTTGATCCGCTGGCAGGGCATGGGGGCGTTGCGCGAAGTGCGCGGCGGCGGCGGTATCGTTGCGTTGCAGCCGATGGCGCATAGTGCGCTGATCATGCTGAGCGGGATATTGCTGATCCTGCCGGGGTTTTTCACCGATTTTCTCGGGTTGGTGTTGTTGCTGCCGTTTGTGCGGACGGCGTTGATTGCGCTGCTGGCGTCGCGTGTGCAGGCGCATGGCTTTGCGCGGCACGGTCAGGCAGATTGGGTTGATGCGGAATATGAGGAAGTGGTGCCAGAGCGCGACAAGATTGGTGGGGTGACGCGACCTTCGAAGTGGCGTGAGGATTGAGGCCTTTGAGATGACCTGCTAGGGGTATGCAGGATTTTTCAGGGAGTGGGGCTTATGGCCGAGGAAAATGGCGGCACGCCGCAGATCAAGATGTCGGTTCTGGCGCAGTTTGTGCGGGATATGTCATTTGAAAACATGGTGGCGCAGAAGGGCCTGACGGCTTCGGAAGTTCAGCCGGATATTCAGGTTCAGGTGAGTTTGGATGCGCGGAAGCGCTCGCAAGACCACCAGTTTGACATTGTGACGAAGTTCAAGGTGACCTCGAAGAACAAGGTGAATGGCGACACGCTGTTCTTGTTGGAGGTCGATTACGGCGGGATTTTTCACGTTGAGGGCGTACCGGAAGAACAGTTGCATCCGTTCCTGATGATCGAATGTCCGCGGCTGCTGTTTCCGTTCGTGCGGCGGATCATCTCGGATGTGACGCGCGATGGCGGCTTCCCGCCGCTGAACATCGACACGGTGGATTTTCTGGCTTTGTATCGGCAGGAAATTGCACGGCGGGCGCAGCCTGCGCCGGTTGCGAACTGAGTTTAGGGCGGTAGCGTTCGGGGGGCCGACCTTGCGGGGTCGGCCTTTTGCGTTTCAGATCTGGTAGTAGTCGCGATACCAGGTGACGAAGTTTGCCATGCCATCGCGGACGTTGGTTTGCGGTTGATAGTTAGTGAGGGTTTTTAACAGGTTGGCGTCGGCCCAAGTGGCTACGATATCGCCGGTTTGCATCGGCATGTAGTTGCGGATGGCTTTGCAGCCGGTGGCGTCTTCGATGGCTTCGATGAAATCCAACAGTTTGACCTTGTCGGAATTGCCGATGTTGACGACTCGGTAGGCGGCGGCGGGGGAGAGGCTGTCGCCAAGCGGGATGTCTGCGGCGGTGGCCGGGCGTTGTGGGACGGCGTCGACCAGCAGACGGATGCCGCGCACAAGGTCGTCGACATATGTGAAGTCGCGCCACATCTCGCCGTTGTTGTAGATATCGATCGGCGTGCCTTCAAGGATGCCTTTGGTGAATTTATAGGGCGCCATGTCGGGGCGGCCCCAAGGCCCATAGACGGTGAAAAAGCGGAACATCGTGACGGGCAGGCCGTAGATATGGGCGTAGGAATGTGCCATCGCCTCATTGGCTTTTTTGGTCGCGGCGTAGAAGGTGAGTGGGGTTTCCGTCTTGTGGGTCTCAAGGAACGGCATTTCGGTGTTGGCGCCGTAGACCGAGGAGGTGGAGGCCATCAGCAGATGCTCAACGTTGAGTTCACGGGCGAGATCGAGGACGTTGAAGCCGCCGACGAGGTTGGCATTCAGATACGCGCGTGGGTTTTCAAGCGAGTAGCGCACCCCGGCTTGGGCGGCGAGGTGGATGATGACTTGCGGACCCGCGGCGCGCATCGCGGCTTCGAGGGCAGTTTGGTCTTCCAGAAGCGCCTCGGAATTGGTGAAGTTGGGGTTTTGCAGCAGCATGGCGAGGCGGCGCTGTTTCAGGGTCACATCGTAGTAATCGGTCATGCCATCGTAGCCTGCGACACGAAAGCCCTCGGCCAAGAGGTGTTTGCAGAGGTGATAGCCAATGAAGCCTGCGGAGCCAGTGACAAAGATGGTTTTCATGGGGGCCTTTTTGGGATGGGCGGTGTCGGTTGCGTACGCCGATTTGCGAGTGATGCGGTGTTAGAGCCGCTTTTTCCAGATCGCACCCGCGCCCATTTTATCGACGAAGGCGGTATGCGCGGCGGATTCTGGCTCGGTCAAGCGCGGCGGCAGCGGATTCGGACGTGGGCGTGGGCGCCAATCCGAGAGGGTTTTCGCGGGGCCAGAGGCGGTCTGCGTCGCAGGATTGAGCCCGAAATCCGGTTGCCTGCCGCCGACAAGTTCAAGGTAGACCTCGGCCAAGATTTCGGAATCGAGCAGAGCGCCGTGCTTTTCGCGGGCCGAATTGTCGACCCCGAAGCGGCGGCACAGCGCGTCTAGCGTGGCGGGAGAGCCGGGAAATTTACGGCGGGCCATCATCAGAGTGTCGGTGGCGCGGGTCATCGGCAGGATTGGCCGTTTGACAGCTGTTAATTCGGCGTTGAGAAATTTCATGTCAAAACTGGCGTTGTGGATGATCAGTTGGGCGTCGCCGATGAAATCGAGAAAGTCTTGCGCGATAAGTTTGAACACGGGTTTGTCGCGCAGAAAATCGTCGCCGAGGCCGTGGACGTCGAAGGCGGCTTTCGGCATCAGGCGTTCGGGGTTGATATATTGGTGGTAGGTTTTGCCCGTGGGCAGGTGGTTGAACAGTTCGACTGCACCGATTTCGACGATTCGATCGCCTTCGGAGGGTTCAAAACCAGTGGTTTCGGTGTCGAGGACGATCTCACGCATGGCGGGCTCGGATATGGGCGATCAAGGATTTAACATAGGCCTCGGTGGCGAAAAGATCCAGCGTTTCAACGATATGGGTGGCTAAGCTGCGTTTTTGAGCGTCGGGCATTTGGCGGCTGAGCAGAGTTTGGAAGTGCTGTTCAGTCATACCGGGTCGTTGCAAAACACGTTGACGTTGCAGGTCAGGCGGAGCGGTGACGAGGAGGGTGGCGTGGAATTCGTGTTGGCTGGATTTCTCGAACAGCAGCGGGATGTCGAGGACGGCAATGTCGGTGCTGGTTTGCGCGAGGAAGGCAGCGCGATCGGCGGCGACAAGCGGGTGGGTGATGGCTTCGAGTTTGGCCAGCAGGCTGGGATCGTCTGCAATCGAGCGTTTCAATGTTTCACGTGAAACATTTCCACTTGCCGTAGCTTCAGGGCAGATTTCGCGGATTGGAGTGACGGCGAGGCCGCCGGCTGCGTAGAGGCGGTGGACGGCCGTATCGGCATCCCAAACCGGCAGGCCCGCTGCGGCGAACATTGCGGCTGTGGTGGACTTACCCATGCCGATTGAGCCGGTGAGGCCAAGGCGGTAGGTCATGCTGATAGCACGGCTTGGCGGGTGGCTTCGTCCACTTCGGGCCGTTGGTCGAACCAGCGTTCAAAGCCAGGGGCGGCTTGGTGGAGCAACATGCCGAGGCCATCGACCGCCGTGCAGCCCCTGGCTTCTGCTTCGAGAAGGAAGTGCGTCTTCAATGGGTTGTAGACAAGATCAGTAACAAGCGCATCGCGTTCAAGCCCATCCAGCGGCACCCGAAAATCCGATTTTCCAGCCATGCCGAGCGAGGTCGTATTTATGACGGTGGCAGCACCTTCCAACATATTTGGGGCCTGCACCCAATCGTAGATCTGCAGTTTTGCACCAAAATCTGCGCGCAGAGCCTGAGCCCGAGGCTGAGTGCGGTTGGCGATGCGAATCTCTGGCACACCGACCTCGATCAACGCGGCGACTATGGCGCGGGCGGCGCCCCCGGCCCCAAACACGGCGGCGGGGCCAGCGGCGGGGTTCCAGTGCGGCGCGTTTTGCCGCAGGTTAGCGATGAAGCCCGCGCCATCGGTGTTATCGGCGTGAATCCGACCATCCTTGCGAAATATCAGCGTGTTGGCAGCACCAATAAGGGCGGCACGGTCGGTCACAACATCGACAATTTTCAGGACCGCTTCCTTGTGGGGAATGGTCACATTGACGCCGACGAAGCCAAGTTTTGGCAAGATTTCAAGCACTTGCCGCAGATCCTGTGGCGCCACATCCATCGGGATATAATGGCCTTTGATGCCATAGCGCTTCAACCAGAAGCCGTGCAGCGTGGGCGAGCGGCTGTGCGCAATCGGGTGGCCGATGACGCCGGCAAGTGGGATGCGGGGTAGGTCGGTCATGTTGGGATGAAGCCTCTGGTGCCTAAATAGCCAAGTAAGGGGAGAATGGGCAGGCCGAGAATGCTGAAGTAATCGCCCTCGATGGTGAAGAACAGCCGGATGCCTTCTTCTTCGAGTTTGTAGCCGCCAACGGATTCGCGCAAGGACTGCCAGTTGCGGGAGATGTAATCGTCAAGATAGCTGTCGGAGAGCGGACGCATCGTAAGTTTTGCCTCAGACATATGCCGCCAAATCGGCTTTCCACCGTCATAAAGCACCAAAGCTGAGATCAGTTGGTGGGTTTGGCCGCGAAATTCGCTCAGTTGACTGCGGGCCTCGTCCGGGGTTTCGGGCTTGCCAAAGACCCGGCCTTTGAAGGCGAGGATCTGATCGCAGCCTAGGACAAGCGCGTCGATATTCTTCTCGGCCAGTTTGCGGGCTTTCATTTCAGCAAGCGCATCGGCGATATCGCGGGGTGAGGCGGCATCGGCTTGAAGGCCTTGGCGGATGGCGTCTTCGTCAATCCGGGCAGGTTGCGCTGTGACCTCAAGCCCAGCGTTGCGTAAAAGCTGCAAGCGGATCGGCGATGCAGAGGCTAAAAGCAACGGGCGCATGATGGGGGCGGCCTTGTGGATAAGCTGGGTTTGTTCCGGCAGGTGGATTTGGGGGTAAGCCCGATTTAGCGCCGAAAAGGCGGGATGGGAGGAGTTTTGTCAAGCGCAGAGGCAAGGCTCGGCGGGTTTGCCCACATGGGGATGACATAAGAGCTAGGCTGTGTGCGAGGCATGTATCCAGAGGCTGTGGAGCACTCTGTGCCGCAAGAATATCGTGTAAATTATTGATTTTAAAAGTTTAAATTTAAATCCAAAAAATCGTACTTAAGTTATGCACAGCCCGCACCTTGGGGATATCTGACGGGAGAACGCGTGAAATTCTGTTATCCACTCCCCCTACAACAACATCTTTCTTTCTAGAATCTATACTTTAAGAAGAAGCTAAGAAACGAGGTGGACCTGTGGGCGACTTTCTGGCGACGTATTATCCTTGGATCAAGGCATTGCATGTGATGGCGGTGATCGCTTGGATGGCGGGGTTGTTCTACCTGCCAAGGCTGTTTGTGTATCATGTGGAGCAAGTTGAGGCAGGATCTGCCACCGACGCGATGTTTCAGGTGATGGAGCGGCGGTTGCTGAAGGCGATCATCAATCCGGCGTCTGTGGCGACTTGGGTATTTGGTCTGGCGTTGGTGTGCACACCGGGGATTGTCGATTGGACGGAAGTTTGGCCTTGGACCAAGGCGTTTTGCGTGATTGCCATGTCGCTGTTTCACCATTGGCTGGGGCAGCAGCGGAAAGATTTTGTCGGAGGCACCAACAGCGTCACGGGTCGACAGTACCGCATGATGAATGAGGTGCCGACGCTGCTTATGATTATTATCGTGATCTCGGTGATCGTGAAGTTCTGAAATCCCCAATCTGAAATCCTTGACTTGGGCGCAGGCTGGTCTTAGGTGGAACTTAGCGCGGCCATTCGGCTATTCCGCTTTCCATTGACATTGCTGCTGCTGGCCTAAGCGTGGGGCCGCGCGCCTAAGGTGAATTCCACATGACTGTTGAGCATTTGAATCTTGCTGATCTGAAAGCCAAGACCCCGGCAGAGCTGCTGGCGATGGCGGAGGAATGGGAGATTGAAAACGCGCCCTCCATGCGCAAGGGCGAGATGATGTTCTCGATCCTGAAAGAACATGCGGAAGAAGGTTGGGAAATTGGCGGGGATGGCGTGTTGGAAGTGTTGCAGGATGGCTTTGGCTTTCTGCGCTCGCCATCTGCGAATTATCTGCCTGGTCCGGATGATATCTATGTCTCGCCGGATATTCTGCGGCAGTTCAGCCTACGAACGGGTGATACGATCGAAGGAACCATGGCGGCGCCGAAGGAAAATGAGAAATATTTTTGTCTGACCAAGGTCACCCGGATCAATTTTGACGATCCCGAAAAGGCGCGTCACAAGGTTCACTTCGACAACCTGACGCCGCTTTACCCGGATGAGCGGTTAAAGATGGAAGTTGAAGATCCGACGATCAAAGATCGTTCGGCGCGGATTATTGACCTGGTTTGCCCGATCGGTAAGGGCCAGCGTGCGCTGATCGTGGCGCCGCCGCGGACTGGTAAGACGGTGTTGCTGCAGAATATTGCCCATTCGATCGCCACCAATCATCCGGAATGTTATCTGATCGTGCTGCTGATTGATGAGCGGCCCGAGGAAGTCACCGATATGCAGCGTTCGGTGAAGGGCGAGGTGGTGTCCTCGACCTTCGACGAACCGGCGACGCGGCATGTGGCGGTGGCGGAGATGGTGATCGAGAAGGCCAAGCGGCTGGTTGAGCATAAGCGCGATGTGGTGATTTTGCTTGATTCGATCACGCGATTGGGTCGGGCGTTCAACACTGTGGTGCCGTCCTCGGGTAAGGTGTTGACCGGTGGTGTGGATGCCAATGCGCTGCAGCGGCCAAAGCGGTTCTTTGGTGCTGCGCGCAATATCGAAGAAGGCGGGTCACTGACCATCATTGCAACCGCCTTGATTGATACCGGCAGCCGGATGGATGAGGTGATCTTTGAAGAATTCAAAGGCACCGGCAACAGCGAGATTGTGTTGGACCGTAAGGTTGCCGACAAGCGGGTGTTCCCGGCGATTGATATTCTGAAATCCGGCACGCGGAAGGAAGAACTGCTGGTCGAGAAGATCGATCTGCAGAAAACCTATGTGTTGCGGCGGATTCTGAACCCAATGGGCACCACGGACGCCATCGAATTCTTAATCTCGAAGCTGAAACAAACCAAGAGCAACGGTGAGTTTTTCGAGTCGATGAACGCATAACTTGCGCATCTAGAGCGCGTCGGGTTCGGATTGAATCGAAAATCGCTGTCTCTTGCATGCGCTCGAACGCGTTTTTCGATAAGAACATCTCTATAAAGACCTGACACGCTTTAATCAAAGGCTTGGCTATGGATACGATTTTTGCCCTCGCCTCTGCGCGGGGTAAGGCAGGCGTTGCGGTAATTCGGATCTCTGGGCCTGCGGCGCACGATGCGGTGGCCGAGTTCTGTGCGTTGCCGCCGCTCCGCCAAGCCGGATTGCGGCGTCTGATCTGGCAGGGCGAGGTATTGGACGAAGCCTTGGTGCTGTTGTTTGCGGCGGGGGCAAGTTTTACGGGTGAAGCCAGCGCCGAGTTGCAACTGCATGGCAGCACCGCGGTGGTGGCGCGGGTGTTGCAGGCACTGGCGGCGACAGACGGGTTGCGGATGGCCGAGGCGGGGGAGTTTACGCGCCGGGCGCTGGAGAATGGGCGGCTTGATCTGACGCAGGTGGAGGGGCTTGCCGATCTGATTGATGCCGAGACCGAAGCACAGCGCAAGCAAGCGTTGCGGGTGTTGTCGGGAGCTTTGGGGCGCCGGGTGGAGGCTTGGCGGCTGGATCTGGTGCGGGCGGCGGCTTTGATCGAGGCGACGATTGATTTTGCTGATGAAGATGTGCCGCTGGATGTCAGCCCTGAGGTTCAGGCTCTGATTGAGGGTCTGTTGGTCCAGTTGCGCGGTGAGCTGGATGGTGCGCGGGCTGCGGAGCGGATCAGGCACGGTTTTGAGGTGGCAATTGTTGGGGCACCGAATGCCGGGAAATCGACGCTGCTCAATGCGCTGGCGGGGCGGGAGGCGGCGATCACCTCGGAAGTTGCGGGGACGACTCGGGATGTGATTGAGGTTCGCATGGATATTTCGGGGCTGTCGGTGACATTGCTGGACACTGCCGGCTTGCGTGATTCGGTGGATGTGGTTGAGCGGATTGGCGTGAAGCGGGCGCTGGAGCGCGCACGTCAGGCTGATTTGAGGATTTTCTTGCAAGCGGACCCTGATGAGGTGCTGATGTTGTTGCCCGAGGTCGATGATCTTGTGTTTTTGGGCAAGGCAGACACGCGCGATGGCGCGGCATTGGCGGATTCTTGGGCGGTTTCAGGCAAGACGGGGGCCGGGATGGACAGGCTTATAGCTGAGATTGCAACGTGTTTGTCAGGGCGCGCGGCGTCAGCGGGCTTGCTGATCCGTGAGCGGCAGCGTATCGCGATGCAGGTTGCGGTGACTGGACTGGAATCAGCACGCGACAGGATGGGGCAAGCACAGAATTTGCCAGAGTTGGTTGCGGCGGATTTGCGCGCGTCGATGCGTTCTTTGGAAGTCATGGTGGGAAGAATTGATGTTGAGAATCTGCTCGATGAGATATTCTCTAGCTTCTGCATCGGAAAATGAGGTTGTTTCACGTGAAACATTTTGAGGTGATTGTTATTGGCGGGGGCCATGCTGGCGCGGAAGCTGCGGCGGCTTCGGCACGGATGGGCGCGCGGACGGCGTTGATATCTTTGCGCCGGGATGCCATTGGAGTGATGTCATGTAATCCGGCGATCGGAGGCTTGGGCAAGGGCCATCTGGTGCGAGAAATCGACGCGATGGACGGCATCATGGGCCTGGCAGCGGATCGTGCGGCGATTCAGTATCGCTTGCTTAATCGGCGTAAGGGTCCGGCGGTGCAGGGCCCACGGGCGCAGGCCGATCGAAAGCTGTATCGGACCGCTGTTCTGGATTTGCTGAGCGCTGAGGAAAACCTGACGATCCTGCAAGCTGAAGTCATTGCGCTGAAACAGGAAAATGGCAGGGTGACTGGAGTTACCTTGGCGGATTTGGTTGATTTATCGGCTGATGCCGTGGTGTTGACGGTGGGTACATTCCTGAATGGCGTTATTCATATTGGCGATCAGCGGCGGCCCGGTGGTCGGGTCGGTGATCGGCCTTCTGTGTTGTTGGCCGAACAACTGGCAGAGCTTGGGCTGGCGCGCGGGCGCTTGAAAACCGGCACCCCGCCGCGTCTGGACGGCAGCACGATAAACTGGGATATGTTGGAAACCCAACCCGGCGACGAAGATCCGGTTGTATTTTCTTTCCTGAACAAGTTGCCGCAGGTGCGGCAGATTTCTTGCGGAATAACCCATACCAATGAGAAAACCCATGCGATTGTGCGGCAAAATCTGAGCCGCTCTGCGATGTATGGTGGCCATATCGAAGGGATTGGGCCGCGCTATTGTCCGTCGATCGAGGATAAGATCGTGCGATTCGCCGATAAGACCTCGCATCAGGTGTTTTTGGAACCTGAGGGGCTGGACGATACCACTGTCTACCCAAACGGAATTTCGACCTCATTGCCACAAGAGGTGCAAGAGGCTTATGTTCGCTCTATCCTTGGGCTTGAGAACGTGCGGATCACGCAACCGGGCTATGCCATTGAATATGATTACTTTGATCCCCGTGCGCTTGACTTGTCGCTGCAGTTGAAAGCAATGCAGGGGTTGTTTCTGGCGGGTCAGATCAATGGGACGACTGGATATGAGGAGGCTGCGGCGCAGGGCTTATTGGCTGGCTTGAACGCGGCGGCCTTGGCGCAAGAAAAAGCTCCGGTGCATTTCAGCCGTTCGGAAAGCTATATCGGGGTTATGGTTGATGATTTAACCACGCGGGGCGTAACGGAGCCTTATCGTATGTTTACCTCGCGGGCAGAGTATCGCTTGACGTTACGGGCGGACAATGCGGACCAGCGGCTGACACCGATAGGGCTTGCGTTAGGCTGTGTTCGGGATGAGCGCAAAGCGATATTTTTACGCAAGTGCGACAGTCTCACGGCGGCGGCGGATGTGTTGCAACAAAGAGCATTCTCACCCACTGAGCTTAACAAGGCAGGGATTTCTGTAAGTCAGGACGGCACCCGACGCACTGCGCAGGCGCTGATGGCATTGCCGGATGTGACTGTGGCGCAAATCGCCGCGTTGGTGCCAGAGTTTGCCGAGTTTGCCCTGGAGATTCAGCAACAGACCGCGACGGACGCGCTATATGCGCAGTATGTCGAGCGGCAAAAGCATGAGATTTCCGCGCTGAAGCGCGAAGAATCGGCCGAAATTCCAAATGGGTTCGTGTTCATTGGCCTGCCCGGTCTCTCAACTGAATTGGGCGCAAAACTGTCGCATGTGCGACCGGCCAACTTGGCGCAAGCGGCGCGAATTGAGGGAATGACCCCGGCCGCGTTGACGCTTATCTTGGCGCACATCCGCAAGGCCCGTCGAGAGGTCGCCTCGTAATGAACCGTGATGAGGTTGAGGTCCCTGCTTGGCTGAATGTTTCACGTGAAACATTGGAGCGGCTTTTTGCCTACTGCGCGTTGGTAGAAAAATGGAATCCAGCCATAAATCTAATCTCAAAATCAGGAATTTCTGAAATTTGGGACAGACATATTATTGATTCTGCACAGATTATTCGAAAAATGCCATCTGCAGCTGGCCTCTGGTGCGATCTGGGCAGCGGCGGCGGGTTTCCGGGCATTGTGCTGGCCATACTTGCGAAGGAATTGCAGCCAGAGACGCGGATGATTCTGGTGGAATCAGATCGTCGGAAATCAGTGTTTCTGTCCGAAGCCTCACGTCTCTTGGATATTTCTGTTAGCGTTAAAACGCTGCGTATCGAAGATCTTGCGCCACAGAATGTTGATGTCCTTACTGCGCGGGCATTGGCACCATTGTCTACTTTGTGTGGTTACGCATATCGGCATTTGAAACCGCAAGGCGTCGCCATTTTTCCAAAGGGTGCCGCTGCAACGCGCGAAATCGAGGCTGCGCAGAAGCTGTGGCGGTTCAACTGTGATGCTATGCAAAGCCATACCGACTCTGAAGCGGTTGTTCTTGCAGTGAGGGGCATTCAGCGTGCATGACCTCATCGGTGCGGAAGGACCACGCATCCTCTCGATCGCCAATCAAAAAGGTGGAGTGGGAAAGACGACCACCGCGATCAACCTTGCGGCTGCTTTAGTCGAGCGGGGCGCGCGTGTGCTATTGGTGGATTTGGATCCGCAGGGCAATGCTTCGACCGGCCTTGGCTTCGCACCGACAGAGCGCAAAAAGACCACCTATGACTTACTGTTGGATGAGACCCCGCTTGTTGAGGCGGTGGTTGGCACCGAATTCGCGGGCTTGTTGCTTTGCCCGTCAAGTGCAGACCTGTCTTCCGCCGATATTCAACTTGTCTCCAATGAAAAGCGCAGCTTTTTGCTGCACGATTCACTGCGCGAACCACGGGTTGAAACGCTGGATCTTGACTTCATTTTGATTGATTGCCCCCCTTCTTTGAGTCTACTGACCATCAATGCAATGGTGGCGAGTCATGCTGTACTGGTGCCGCTACAGGCCGAGTTTTTCGCGCTTGAGGGCCTATCGCAACTGATGCTGACGATTCGCGAAGTACGGCGCAGCGCCAATCCGGGGCTGCGCATTGAAGGCGTGGTGCTGACGATGGTCGATGGCCGAAACCGACTTTCACAGCAGGTTGAACAGGATGCGCGCTCGACCCTAGGGGATTTGGTGTTCAAAACCATGATTCCACGCAATGTGCGGCTTAGCGAAGCGCCGTCTTATGCGCAGCCTGTTCTGAGCTATGACAGTGCGTCGAAAGGCTCAGAAGCTTATCGTGCTCTTGCAACTGAGATTTTGTTGCGGCATCCGACGCGTAATCGGTTCAAAGAGGAGATCGTCTGATGGAAAAGAAGTTCGACCGGCGCGGCCTGGGCCGCGGACTTTCGGCGCTGATGGCGGACGTGAACCTTGAGGCGCCCTCTGCTGTGTCCGAAACTCGGCGCTCCGAGTTGATGTTGCCTGTCGAAAAAATTGTGCCGAACCCTGATCAGCCACGGCGCGATTTTCAGCCAGAGGCCTTGAGGGATCTCGCGGATTCTCTGCGTCAAAAGGGCGTGATTCAGCCACTGATCGTACGCAAGAAGCCCAATCAGGATCTTTACGAAATCGTAGCGGGCGAACGACGGTGGCGGGCGGCGCAGATCGCGCAACTGCATGAACTGCCGGTGATTGTGCGCGAGTTCAGTGATTCGGAAGTGCTTGAGATCGCAATCATTGAAAACATCCAACGCGCCGAGCTGAATTCGATCGAAGAGGCGCTCGCCTATCGTCAGTTGATGGATCGGTTTGGCCATACCCAAGAAAAGATCGCCGAAGCTCTGTCGCGCAGCCGCAGTCATATCGCTAATTTGCTGCGTTTGCTGGCGTTGCCGGACGATGTGCAACAGATGGTCAAATCTGGCACCTTGTCGGCCGGACACGCACGGGCGTTAATCACCACGGGCAATGCAACGGAGCTTGCGCTGCAGGTGGTTGGGCGCGGTCTTTCGGTGCGCGATACCGAGGAACTGGTGCGAAAATCCGCTATCGACCCGGCCAAGAGGCGCTCGCTGCGGCCGCGCAGGGAGAAAGATGCGGATACGCGCGCACTGGAATCTGATCTTTCGGCAAATCTGCATATGTCGGTCCAAATCGACCATTTTCCGGGCGGCGAAGGCGGCAAGCTGACGATCAGCTACCGCTCGCTTGACCAGCTTGATCTGCTGTGCAGGGTGCTGTCGGTGATTCCGCGCGATGCGGAGTTTTAGCGCTTCTTTCGCTTAGGCGGTTGCCAGATCGCGCAGGACGGCGTTCAACACCATGCGACCATTTGGCGTTGTGCGCAGTCGGTCACCTCTAATTTCAACCATCCCAATATTGGACAATTCGCGGATTTTCTGAGCGTTTAGTGCTGTGCCAGAAACAGTCTGGTAGCGTGCCAGATCTAGCCCTTCGCTAAGACGCAAAGACATCAGCAGATATTCCAAGCTGTGTTCTTCTGCCGTCAGGGCGCTGCGTGGCAGTTCGGGGACCTTGCCGGATTGAACCATACCCAACCAAAGTACCGGAGATTTCAGTGCCTCCGTTGCCCATCTTGTCCCCAGCAGCGTGAGGCGCCCATGCGCGCCGGGGCCAATGCCAACATAGTCACCACCACGCCAATAAATCAGGTTGTGGCGCGATTCGCAGCCGCTTTTGGCGTGGTTTGACACTTCATATGCAGGCAACCCGGCCTTGTCGCAGAGCTCTTGCGTCAGCTCAAACATATCAGCCGCAAGATCCTCGCTTGGCAAGCCGCGCAGGCCTCCTTTAGCAAAGCGGTCCGCAAAGGCGGTGCCATCTTCAATGGTCAGCTGGTACAGCGACAGGTGGTCAATCGCAAGTTCCAGCGCCTTGCCCAACTCATCTCGCCAGGTAGCAAGGCTTTGATCCTGCCGCGCATAGATCAGATCGAAGCTGACGCGATCAAAGCAATTTCGTGCGATTTCAAAGGCTTTTCGCGCTTCCTCTGCACTGTGCTTGCGTCCCAGACGGCGCAAATCCTCATCGTTCATCGCCTGCATCCCCATCGAAACCCGCGTCACCCCAGCCTGCTGAAAGCCGTGAAAACGTCCGGCCTCGACAGAACCAGGGTTGGCTTCCAGGGTGATTTCTGGATCGTTGGACATTGGCCAGGTTGCCCGGATGCGCTCAATGATTGCGGCAACCAGCTCTGGCTCCATCAGGGACGGCGTGCCACCTCCGAAGAACACCGAATTTAGAATCCGGCCGTGGGTTTCTTGCCCCAGCCGATCAATCTCTGACAGATACGCGTGTTGCCATTGCTTCTGGTCAATATGACTGGCGACATGGCTGTTGAAATCGCAATAGGGGCATTTTGACTCGCAATAGGGCCAATGTAGATACAGGCCAAAACCGCCATGCTGCCAGTCTTCCATCGCTAGCCCTTAAATGCCGTGACTTCGATTTCGACCTTCATCTCGGGCCGGATCAACCCGGCAATCACCATGGTCGCGGCGGGCCGGATCTGCCCCAAAGTCGCACCCAGCACCGGCACCAGGGCTTCCACCAGTTCAGGGGCAACCACGGTATACTGCACCCGCACAATATCAGACATCTCGAACCCAGCCTCGGTCAAAACCCCAGCGATGGTGGCAAAACAATTTCGCGCCTGATCGGCAATCTCATCCGGCATCTGCATCGTCGCATAATCATAGCCCGTGACGCCTGATACGAAACACCAGCCGCCTTTGACGATGGCGCGGCTATAGCCCATTGTCGCCTCAAACGGCGATCCGGTGGAAATTTGTTTCACGTGAAACATCCTTCTACAAGTTTGCGGAACGCATCAGCGCGGTGACTGATCCGGTTTTTCTGCCAGCGATCCATCTCACCAAAGGTCAAATCACTGCCCAAAGGTTGGAAAATCGGATCATAGCCATGGCCCTGATCGCCGCGCATCGGCCAAACAATCTGCCCCGCCATCACCCCTTCAAACACCTCATCATGGCCATCCGGCCAAGCCAAGACCAAAGTGCAGCGAAACTGCGCCAGCCGAGGCTCTGGCGCCGCAATCGCCTCCAGCTTGTCCCAGGTTTTCGTCATCGCCATCACAAAGTCTCGCCCGGTCGGCGTCTCTGCCCAGTCCGCAGTATAGACTCCCGGAGCGCCATCCAAAGCCTCAATCGTGATGCCAGAGTCATCGGAAAGCGCGGGTAATCCGGTGGCCTGCGCCGCCGCATGCGCCTTGATCCGGGCATTGCCGACAAAGCTGTCCTCGGTCTCAACCGGCTCCGGCAGACCCAGATCACCGGCTGAGACCACAGAAATCTCAAAATCCTCCAACAGCTTAGCGATTTCTTCCAGCTTGCCGCGATTGTGCGTCGCAACCAGCAGCCGATTGCCCGAAAACTTCCGCATCACGCGATCCCCAAAGCCGCCCTCTGCGCGGCAACCAGCCTGGCAACCCCGGCTTCAGCCAGATCCAGCAACTCGCCCATCTCGTCGCGCGAGAACGTCGCGCCCTCCGCCGACATCTGCACCTCGATCATCCGGCCACGCCCGGTCAGGATGAAATTGCCATCTGTACCCGCTGCAGAATCCTCAGGATAATCCAGATCCAACACAGGCTGTCCAGCATAAATCCCGCAAGACACCGCCGCGACATGATCCATCATCGGATCGCTGACTATCACCCCGGTCTTCAGCAACCTATTCATCGCCAACCGCAACGCCACCCAACCACCGGTGATTGACGCGCAACGCGTGCCGCCATCGGCTTGAATAACATCGCAATCAATCACAATCTGCCGTTCGCCCAAAGCCGAGCGATCCACCCCGGCCCGCAATGCCCGCCCGATAAGACGCTGAATTTCCTGTGTTCTTCCGGATTGCTTGCCCGTCGCTGCTTCCCGCCGCATCCGCGAATTGGTCGCACGCGGCAACATGCCGTATTCTGCCGTCACCCAGCCCAAACCGGTGTTCTTCAAAAACGGCGGCGCCTTATCCTCGATGGTAGCCGAACACAAAACATGCGTCTCGCCCATCTTGATCAGGCAAGAGCCTTCCGCATGCTTCATCACGCCAATTTCCATCGAAACAGGGCGCATTTCGTTTAATTTCCGACCAGAGGGGCGCATCGCATCATCCTTTTTCGCTTTGCTCCAGATAGTCCCGCGCCCCCTCCCGATGCAACCCTCATTGACGTTCGTGCCAGAGCCTCCTTAATGGATGGGCCTCCCTATTGAACGGGCCCTCGTGATGGCCCCATTGAGAACCGCAAGATGACCGACGGCAACAAAATCCTTACCGAGATGAACGAGCGCTCGCGCGAGGTGTTTCGCCGCGTCGTCGAAGGCTACCTCGCCTCCGGCGATCCGGTCGGCTCGCGCACCCTGACCCGCAGCATGACCGAGCGGCTGTCTGCCGCCACGATCCGCAACGTCATGCAGGATCTTGAGTTCCTCGGCCTGCTCGACAGCCCGCATATTTCGGCAGGCCGCATCCCGACCCAGCTGGGCTTACGGATGTTCGTCGATGGACTGTTGGAAGTCGGCACGCTGGCTGCGGAAGACCGCCAACTGATCGACACCGCCTCCGCCAGCAACGAGCCTGACATCACTAGCCTGCTTGACCATATCGGCGGCACGCTGTCCGGGATCACCAAGGGGGCCTCGGTGGTGCTGGCCCCGAAAGCCGAGGCGCCAATCCGCCATATCGAATTCGTCAGCCTTGCCGCCGAACGCGCCCTGGTGGTGCTGGTCTTCGCCAACGGCCATGTCGAAAACCGCGTCTTCACTCCGCCCCCCGGCCAAACTCCGTCGTCAATGCGTGAGGCCGCGAATTTTCTCAACGCGTTGGCCGAGGGCAAAACCCTCTCGGAACTCCGCCGCAGCATTGGCCAAGATATCGCCAAACGCCGACAGGAAATTGATTCGCTCGCCCGCGCCCTGGTGGAAAGCGGCATTGCCCTTTGGGATAATTCCGACGAGCATTCCGAGCGCCTGATCGTCCGTGGCCGTTCCAACTTGATCGAAAGCTCTGCCGAATCCCAAGACATCGACCGCATCCGCGTGCTGTTCGATGACCTAGAGCGTAAGCGCGATATCGCCGATTTCCTTGAATTGGCCGAAACTGGTGAAGGTGTGCGCATTTTTATTGGCTCCGAGAACAAACTCTTTTCACTTTCGGGTTCCTCTCTGGTGGTCTCTCCCTATATGAACGCTGATCGCAAGATCATTGGCGCGGTGGGCGTGATCGGACCGACCCGGCTAAATTATGGCCGGATTGTTCCGATTGTCGATTACACCGCCCAACTGGTCGGCAGGCTTTTGTCCGAACGCGGTTCGGGTTAAGGCGTGCTCAAAGACGAAACGCATGTAAGGAAGACGATGATGGCGCAGGAAAACACCGCACCAGAGACTGGCGATCTTGAAGGGCTCGAAGATTTCGTTGCAGCCGAAGAACTCGATGCGCTGCGCGCCGAGCGCGACGACATGCGCGACCGCTTTATGCGCGCGCTGGCGGACGCCGAAAATGCCCGCAAACGCGGTGAGCGGGATCGCCGTGAGGCCGAGCAATACGGCGGCTCGAAACTCGCTCGCGACATGTTGCCGGTCTACGACAACCTGAAGCGCGCGCTTGACGCGGCATCCGAGGAAACCCGCACGCAGGCGCCCGCCCTGATCGAAGGGCTAGAACTTACAATGCGCGAGTTGACCAATGTGCTGAAAAAGCACGGCGTTGATGAGATCAATCCGGAAATTGGCGCAGTTTTCGATCCCCAGCAGCACCAAGCGATGTTTGAAGCCCCGCTGCCCGGCACCAAAGCTGGCCAAATCATTCAAGTGCTCGGTGTCGGTTTCATGCTGCATGACCGCCTGCTGCGTCCGGCGCAGGTCGGCGTTTCTTCAAATACCCAAGGCTGATTGCGTGGCATATCCCGGAGGGCTCCTCACCCTCCGGACCTCCCTCGGGGATATTTCACAGGACGCGGCGCGCTATCCTTAAGTTGTCAGCATCTCTTTCAACGCATAAACCAGCCGCAACGCCTGAATTGGCGTCAACTCATCCGGCAGCACGTCTTTCAGCGCAGTCTCTACCTTTGAAGCCTTCGCCGCCGCTTTGGGCGCAGGTGCGGGCATCGCGCGGAACAGCGGCAGATCATCTATCAGCGTCTTTTGCCGTGACCCACCTTCGCGCTCGCCCGACTCCAGCGCCTCCAGCACCACCTTTGCTCGCTCAATCACCGTGGCAGGCAGCCCTGCCAACCGTGCCACTTGCACCCCGTAAGAGCGATCCGCCGCACCTTTCTTGACCTCGTGCAGAAAAATCACCTCGCCGTCCCATTCCTTCACGGTGACAGTGGCATTCTCCACCCCGGCGAGTTTGCCGGAAAGCGCCGTCATCTCATGATAATGTGTGGCGAACAAAGCGCGGCAGCGGTTGGTTTCGTGCAGATGCTCCATCGTCGCCCAAGCGATCGACAGCCCGTCATAGGTTGCCGTGCCGCGTCCGATTTCATCCAAAATAACCAAAGCCCGATCATCGGCTTGGTTCAAAATCGCTGCGGTTTCGACCATTTCGACCATGAAGGTTGATCGTCCACGCGCCAGATCGTCCGAAGCCCCCACCCGGCTGAACAACTGGCTGACCAGCCCAATATGCGCCGCCGTCGCAGGCACAAAGCTGCCCGCCTGTGCAAGCAAAGCGATCAAAGCGTTCTGCCGCAGGAAGGTCGATTTACCCGCCATATTCGGCCCAGTCAAAAGCCAAATAGCCGGCGTTGCGGCTTCCGTCAAAGCGCAGTCATTGGCGACAAACGCCCCGCCGTTTTGCCTGCGCAGGGCGCGTTCGACCACAGGGTGCCGCCCGCCTGTCACTGTGAAGGCATGGCTATCGTCGACACGCGGTTCGGCCCAGTTTTCGGCGGCGGCGAGATCGGCAAAAGCGCCGCTGAGATCAATCTCGGCCAGCCCGCGCGCTGTCGCGCCAATCGGGCCAGATTGATCCAGAATTGCGGCTCTAAGCGCCTCGTAGTGACGCTTTTCGATCTCCAGAGCGCGATTGCCGGCGTTGAGAATCTTCGTCTCGATCTCATTCAGCGGCAGGGTGGTGAAGCGCACCTGATTGGCGGTGGTTTGGCGGTGGATAAAGGTTTCCGACAGTGGCGCTGCGAACATCTTTTCAGCATGCAGAGCAGTCGTCTCAATAAAATAACCCAGCACGTTGTTGTGCTTGATCTTCAAGCTTTGCACGCCAGACAACGCGATATACGCGGCCTGCATCTGCGCAATCACGCCGCGTCCCTCATCGCGCAGACGGCGGGTTTCATCGAGATCAGCATTAAACCCTGCCGCGATATAACCGCCATCGCGCGCCATCAATGGCGGCTCTGCGACCAGAGCTTCGTCCAGCAGGTCGATCAGCGCGCCATGCCCGACCAAAGCTTTTGCGGCCTGCGTTAGCAACAGCGGCCCCTCAACCATCCGGGCCGCGATGCTTTCCGCTTGCGTCAATCCAGCGCGGATCGCGGCCAGATCCCGTGGCCCACCACGCTCCAGTGCCAGTCGTGACAGCGCGCGGTCGATATCGGGCACCCGGCGCAGATCGGTGCGCAGGTCTTCGCGCAAACGGCTCTGGTCCAGCAGAAACCGCACCGATTCCAGCCGTTGATGGATCACGCCCAAGTCGCGCGAGGGGCTGGAAATGCGGCGCTCCAACAGCCGCCCGCCCGCGGCCGTGGCGGTGCGATCCACAGCGGCGAGCAACGAGCCGCCGCGCCCACCCGACAAGGCTTGGGTGAGTTCCAGATTGCGCCGGGTCGAGGCATCGATTTGCATCGCGCCATTGGCATTTTCGCGCACGGGCGGGCGCAGCAGCGGCAGTTTGCCACGTTGGGTAAGGTCGAGGTAATCGACCAGCGCGCCGATTGCGGAAACCTCGGCCCGTCCGAACGCGCCGAACGCATCGAGGGATCCGACGTTCCACAGTTTGCACAGCCGTTGTTCCGAGCTGGTGGAATCGAAGCTGCCACGTGACAAAGCAGTAAGCGCCGCCCCTGATTCAGTTACTATTAAGGCCAGATCGCGCTCGCGCGCTTCAGACACCAGTACCTCACGCGGGGCCAACCGCGCCAGTTCCGGGCCAAGCCGCACTTCTGGGCAGGGCATCACGCGCAATTCGCCGGTTGAGATATCGACCCAAGCCAGCGCGCTTTCCTCGCGCACCTCGGCGAAGGCGACCAGATAATTGTGCCGACGGGCTTCCAGCAGCGAATCTTCCGTTAACGTGCCCGGCGTTACCAGCCGCACCACGTCGCGCTTCACCACCGATTTTGCGCCGCGCTTTTTTGCCTCGGCTGGGTCTTCCATCTGCTCGGCAATCGCCACCCGAAAACCCTTGCGGATCAGCGTCAGCAGATAGCCCTCGGCGGCATGATAGGGCACGCCGCACAACGCAATCGGTTTGCCATTGTGAAAGCCGCGTTGGGTCAAAGTGATGTCCAGGGCCTCGGCAGCAGCCACGGCATCCTCAAAGAACATCTCGTAGAAATCGCCCAGACGGTAGAACAGCAAAGCGCCGGGGTTTTGCGCTTTGATCTCTAGATATTGCGCCATCATCGGCGTTACGGTGTCGTCGGCCACATTCATCCCCCTGATCGCACTTCATCCTACAAAACCCGGGGGGTGACGGAAAGGCTCTAAGCGTGCGGGTGTCGCCTCGTCATCACCGACAGACTTGCAGACAAATTGCACGGCCCCCTGATGACCAGAGAGAAAAATCACGCCGAAAGACGCGGTTGCGTACGATTAGAGCCGCGCCCCGGCAGATGTGAGGTCATCGCCGCGACTCCGATTGCGACGCTGCGCGACCTCAGCCTCGCCTATTCGCCCGGCGTAGCGGTGCCGGGCAGGCGATCGGCGTTAATCCGGTAATCTTTGTTATAGAGAATCCGGACCCGGAAATCACCCCGGAAGTAGCCCACGCGATGCGGTGCGCGCGTTGGAAATCGTCTTCGCTGCCCATTCCCGGTATCTCGAAGCTCGTACGGATTTTCTGCACACCCGCCCGCAGTGCGAAGGCTTTGACCGCCATGAAGTGCCCCGTTTGGCCAGCCGGGATCGGCATGTGTTCTCGGCCTTGATGCTGCAAAACGGCCATGGCGATGTGCAGAGCCTGTTCAATCCGGTGTTTGACGCCAAAGCCTCGGATGGTGCGGTGGGGGTGATGGCGCAATGTCCGTTCTGCTGCTTGTCAGGCTCGGCGAATATTCTGGTGGTGCCCGCGCGACATTCGGCGTCGATCTCGGTCAAGCTGATGCACGAAATGGCCGGGGCGATGGTGATCGGGCCTATTCTGAACATGGCGGTGATGGCGGCCTGCAAGGTCGGCTATAGATCGCACAGCGCCACGGCGACGCGGCGCTGCAATTCCGGGATGGCTTTTGGGTGGTTCAGGTAGTCGGCCACCGGCATCATCTGCCAATATTGGCCTTCGTTGCCAAAACAGATGGCACCGATTTCATCCGGCGTGATCCGGCCTGCGAAGAATACCGAGGCACGGCTGGCGTCCATCATGCTGGGCCAAATCCTGCGCCAGATCAGCCGTTCGGGCGGCAGCATAAGCCCGAACTCCTCGTGCAACTCACGCAGCAGGCAGGTCTCAGCCGTCTCATCCCCCTCACGTCCGCCACCGGGAAGATCCCACGTTGCAGGCCACGGCAGGCCGAGCTTGTCATCGCGCAGATAGGTCAGCAAGGCGTCACCGCACAGCAGCGCCACCTTTGCGCCGACAAAATCCATCAGCGCGCGTCAGTTGTCATTGATGTCTTTGTCCCACAGTTTGACCTGACCCTTCTTCACTCCAACCGTCGCGCGCAGGGCGATCCAAGACGCCAGCGAGAGCAGGGCGAAGATCAGCAATGTCAGCGGCAGGCTGACCGACAGGCCGATGCCCAACAGTACCCCGGTCAGCACCGCGCCTGCCGCGAAGCCGAGGAAGATAAAGCCCGGCAGCAGCACCTCGGCCACGCCCAAAGCAAAGCCACCTGCGATCCAAACCCACCAGACTGTCCACATTTATAAACGCCCTTTCAACATCTTGAACGCATCGCCAAAGGCATCCAATGCCTGGGCGGGTACGATGATCATCTGCTTGCCCGCACCTTGGCCCACGGTTGTCAGCGCCTCAACCTGCTTCAAAGCCACCTGATATTGCGCGGCCTCGATGCCGTTTTCCTTGATCGCGCCCGCGATCACTTCGGTTGCATAGGCTTCGGCATCGGCCAAAACGCGGCGGGCCTTGGCACCTTGTTCGGCTGCGTAAAGTTCGGCATCGGCGTTCAGTTCTACCGCGCGCTTTTTGCCCTCTGCCTCGGTCACTTGCGCCCGACGTGCGCGCTCGGCGTTCAACTGTTGCATCATGGCGTGGCGGGTGGCTTCATCCAGTGACACGTCGAGGATCTCGGCGCGGGTCACTTCGATACCCCAGTCTTCCACCATCGCACGCACATGCTCTCGGATGTTTGCGGTCAACTCGTTGCGGTTGGATTGCACCTGATCCAGCTCCATCTTGCCGATTTCCGAACGCACGATCCCGGCTACGGTGGTGGCAATGGCGCTATCCACATCCTTAATGCGGTAGACGGTTTTTTCTGGCGAGATCACCCGGTAGAACACGCTGGTTTCGACCTTGACCAGCACGTTATCGGTGGTGATGGCGTCTTGATGCGCGGTGGGCAACTGACGTTCTAGGATCGAAACCTTATGCGCCACCCGGTCGAGAAACGGGACGGTAAAGTTGATGCCTGGCCCCAGAACCGAGCGCAAGCGGCCCAGCCGTTCGACGACGTATTTATCGCTTTGTGGCACGATCCGAACGGCTTTGAACAGGGCGACGATGATAAACAGCGCGATGGCGGCAAACACCGCACCGCTGCCAAGGAATTGGTCGAAGTTCATGAAAAGCTCCTGTGTCACATCAAAAGGGGGCTGTAGGGCCTGCCTCAAGGTGCCCCTTTTCGCAGCGTTTCGCAACGGGCCGCTGTTTTGGCGGTATACGGCGGGATACCTTTCGGTTTGACCTTGCGCTATGTTATCGCTCACATTGCGCGGGGAGGCGGCTTCATGTCATGCTTTGAAACCAACGACCCAGCATTTGGCCGCTTTGCGATGGGTTGGGGCCGCCCCACGGCTGGCGATGGTGTGCATTGCATCGCAGCTGACGGCCATCCTATGGGCCAGATTCTGGTGCCGCCAACCGTTTCTAATCTGTGCTTTGGCGGGCGGGCCAAGCGTCAGTTGTATATCGCCGCCACCACCAGCCTATACGCTATCACCTTGAACCGCGTCGGAGCACAGAGACCATGACCCAATCGCAAATCGGCCTGATCGGCCTTGGCACCATGGGGGCGATGCTGGCCCTGAACATCGCTGAAAAAGGCTTTCCGATTGCGGTGTGGAACCGCACCGTGGCGGTGACGCATGGCTTTAAGGCCGAGGCGGGCGCTTTGGCCGAGAAGATCACACCTTGTGAAACTCTGGCCGATCTGGTGGCCGCGATCAAACCGCCGCGCGCGATCATTCTGATGGTTCCGGCGGGGCAGGCGGTGGATGATATGATTGCCGCCCTGCGCCCGTTGATGGCGGCGGATGATCTGATCATTGATGCCGGCAACGCGTTGTTCCACGACACCGATCGCCGCTCGGCAGAGGCTGCGGTGCAGGGGCCGCATTTCATGGGCATCGGCGTGTCGGGCGGCGAAGAAGGCGCGCGGCATGGTCCGGCGATCATGGGCGGCGGCTTGCGGTCGGATTGGGATCTTGTAGCTCCGGTGCTGAATGCGATTGCGGCGAAGTATAAGGGCGCGCCTTGTGCCGATTATATGGGGCCAGCGGGGGCAGGGCATTTTGTCAAGGCGGTGCATAACGGCATCGAATACGCCGATATGCAAATGATCGCCGAGGGTTATGGCGTGATGCGCGATGGTTTGGGCATGGCTGCGGCAGAGATTGCCGAGACGTTCAACGTGTGGAACCAAGGCCCGCTGCAATCTTATCTGATTGAGATTTCGGGCGAAGTGGCAGCGGCTATAGACACCCATTCCGGCAAACCGATGCTGGATATGATCCTCGACCGCGCGGGCCAAAAAGGCACCGGGCGTTGGACGGTGATTGAGGCGCAGCATCTGGCCGCCACGATTCCGGCGATTGAAGCCGCCGTGATGGCGCGGAATTTGTCGTCGCGGTTGGAGGAACGGCTGGCGGGCGAGGCGGTGTTTGGCGCGGCCCCGCAAGTGGGGGCCAATGTGACGTTGACGCAGTTGGAACAGGCGATGATCGCGGGCAAAATCCTGTGCTATGCGCAGGGTTTCGCGCTGATCTCGGCGGCATCGAAGGCGTTCGATTGGCCGATGCCTCTGCCCGAAATCGCGCGGGTTTGGCGGGAAGGTTGCATCATCCGCTCGTCGATGCTGAACGATATGGCGACGGCGTTGACCGATGATCCGGCGCGCAATCTGATGCTGGCGCCGTTCTTTGCCGATCATCTGAAAGCCACCCATGGCGGGCTGCGGCAGGTGATCGCGGCGGGGGCACTCAGTGGCTTACCGCTGCCCGCTTTGGCCTCGGGTCTGGCGTGGTTTGACATGATGCGCACCGGGCGTTCGACCGCCAACATGATCCAGGCCCAGCGCGATTTCTTTGGCGCACACGGGTTTGAGCGGATTGACGGGCTGGCAGACAAGCACGGGCCTTGGTCTGGTCACGGCATTTAAGCGCGGCGGAGCCGATCTTCAAACGCGGCAAAGCGGATGGCGTTTTGCCGCGTGATCGCGATGGCTTGCGCGGGCGTGATGGCTTGGAACATCGCCGCATCGCGCGGGCGGCATTGTACGAAAGCATCCAGATCATCGGCCAAAACGGTGGCGATTTTCGGATAACCTCCGGTGGTCTGGTGATCTGACAACAGCACCGTGGCTGTGCCATCGCCCGAAACCTGCACCGAACCGCGCAGGATCGGCTCGGACGGGATCGACAGCGCCGCGGTGGGTGCGATGGACGGCCCGCGCAGGCGCAGACCCATCCGGTCGAAAGCGTCGGACATCTCGAACCGCGCCGAAGTGAACGTGTTCAGCGTTTCGGTATTAAAAAAGCGATCTTGCGGGCCAAGCGTGCAGCGCAACAAGTGGCGCGGGCGGGCCCAGATCGGGCAGGGGATTGGGCCTTCGCGGTTCGGGAGAGCTTGTGCATTGGTGATCGTCAGCGTCTGCCCCATTGCCAGTTTGCCACCACCAAAGCCGGATGAGCCATGTGTGGCGCGGCTGCCAAGCCAGCTTTCGGCTTGCAGATTGCCCGCGAAGGCAAGGTAGCTCCAACTGCCCCAAGGACCGGGGCGGATGGTCAGGGTTTCGCCGGCGCGCAGAGTCAGCACGTTCCACGCGCCAAGCTTGCGGTCAGGGGTTTCGGCGATGAAGCCACCGCCTGCAAGGGCCAGGGTGACGGCTCCGCTCTTGCAGCGCAGCGATAGCCCGCCGAGCGATATTTCGATGCCAGGATGACCCGGCGGATTGCCCAAGACGGCATTGGCCAGCTTGAAACTTTGGCGGTCCATTGGGCCAGAAGCCGAGACACCGTACCGCATCAGGCCGGGGCGGCCTGCGTCTTGGATGGTCACATGCGGGCCAGAGAATGCGACGCGAAGGATGGCTTCGGTCATTGTGCCGCCTCGTATTCCGCCCGGCTGATGCGGCGGAAGTGCACTTTGTCGCCGACGTCGAACAGGAAGGGGCGGGCGGGGTCACGGGTCAGGATCGCGGTGGGCGATCTGCCAATGATCCACCACCCGGTTGGCATCAGCAGCGTGGTGATCAGGCATTGCGCCCCGGCGATAATCACTGATCCCGCCGCGACGCCGCGCACAGGGCTGGGCTTGCGGTCCAGCCGGATCGCTTTCGGCACGCCACCGAGATAGGCGTAGCCGGGGGCGAAGCCATACATGAACACGGCGTAATTGCCGAAGAGATGAGCGTTGATCACCGCCTCGGGTGTCAGGCCGCTTTGTTGGGCGACAGCGGCCAGATCGGGGGCGAGGTCAGTGTCGTAGCAGATCAGTACCTCGCGCTGGGCGGGTTGCGGGCAGGCAATCGTTTGCGCAGTGAGTAAGCCGCGCAGATGTGCGATGACGGTGGGGTGATCGGTGGCCAGCGTGTCAAATTCGACCAGCAGGTTGACCAAGGCGGGTACGGATTCGCGAAACCCCACGAAGCGCTGCGCAGCCAGCGCCTGATCCAGCCGTAACACGGCCTGATGAGCAGCTTGACCCAGCACCGTGCCAAACTCCACCAGCACCGCGCGTTCGGCGATGGGGCGGAAGATCGGGGCGTTTGGGGTGGGCTGCATGGCTCAGGCGGGCAGAAAGGCGGCGATGGTGACCCCTGCCGTGCCCAGACCGCTGCGGATCTGGCGGGCCATCTCGACCGCGCCAGGGCTGTCGCCATGCACACAGATCGACTGCGCTGCGAGCGGGATCGGATCGCCACCGACCACGGGCATCAGGCCGGACGCAAAAAACCAGAGCAGCCGGGTGACCGCCGCTTCCGGGTCATGGATCATCGCGCCGGGCTGGCTGCGTGGCACGAGGCGACCGTTGGGCAGATAGCCGCGGTCGGCGAAAATCTCGGAGAACACGTTGATACCAGCAGCGCGGGCGGCATGTTCCAATTCGGTGCCCGAAATCGCCAGCAGCGCCAGATCGGGCGAGATCGCCTTCACGGCCGCCGCAATCGCATCCGCCACAGCGCGGTCATCGGCGGCGAGGTTTGCCAGTGCGCCATGCGGCTTGACATAAGCCACCCGGGTTCCCGCCAGCGCGGCCACCCCTTGCAAGCTGCCGATCTGTGCGGCGACCATGCGGCCAACCTCTGCCGCAGCCATCGGGAGTACGCGGCGGCCAAAGCCCAGCGTGTCATTATAGCCGGGATGCGCCCCCACGGTGACGCCGTTCTGAGCGGCCAATCGTAGGGTGTGGAACATCGTCTCAGGATCGCTCGCATGACCGCCGCAGGCAATATTGGCGCTGGTCACAAGCCCCAGCATCGCCGCATCGTCGCCCATCGCCCAAGGGCCGTAGCCCTCGCCAAGATCAGAGTTCAGGTCGATGCGCATTGTGTCGCCTTCCTTTTCGCTACGCGGGCAGCATAGCCGCGAAAGCAGCGCGGTTCCAAGCCGGGTTAGAAAACGATGCTATACCGCATTTTGGCGCGGCCTTCGCGCAATGCCCGCAACGCGTCCGAGGCATCTTGCAGCCGGATCACCTCGACGGCGCTTTCCAGCGGGTCAGCTTGGTGCAAGGCCATCAGCGCCGCCATCTGCGCGCGGGTGCCAACGCTGGTTCCTGTCAAGGTGATGCCTGTCCATGTCAGCCATTCCTGGCTGAGCGGTACGGGCTCTGCCACCATTGCCGCTGCAATGATCCGCCCCAAGGGTCGCGTGGCGGCCTGCATCGCGGGCCAAGTGCGGGTTGTGGGGGCAAAGTTGATCGTGACATGGGCACGCAAGGCGCTGGGCCAAGTGTCGGGCAGGGTGGCGGTCGCCAGTTCGGTGGCGCTTGCCCCCAATCGCCGCGCCATGTCGAGTTTGGCCGGGTCGGTATCGACGGCAATCACCGTCGCGCCCCGCCTTGCTGCGAGTTGCACCGCGAACAGGCCCAGCCCGCCGCAGCCAAAGATCGCACAGGTTTCGCCATGTGCCAGCTTTGCCCGCTCAATCGCGCCAAAAGCTGTCAAGCCAGCGCACATCAAAGGGGCCAAAGCAGGCCCGTCGCCCGCCGGAACCTTCACCGCGAAAGCTGCTTTCGCCACGACATATTCGGCGAACGTCCCCGGCACGTTGAAGCCGTGCGCGCGCTGGGCGGCGCAGAAGCTTTCCTCGCCCGCCAAGCACAGATCGCAGACGCCACAGGTGTCATGCAGCCAAGCCGCTCCGGCACGTTCACCCAGCACCCAGCCTTCAACTCCGGCGCCGATGGCGGCAACCTCGCCGACACCCTCATGCCCGAGGATAAACGGATCGGGGGCCGTGGCGGGCTGGGTGTCGCCGGTCCAGATATGCACGTCGGAATGGCAAACCCCGCTGGCCTCTAGTCGGATCAGGATTTCACCAGGACCTGGGGTAGGTACGGGCAGATCGACCAGCCGCAAGGGCTGGCCAAAGCCGTGCATCACGGCAGCACGCATCAAGGCCATTTACAGACCCAAAGCGGATTTCACCACAGGCAGGGCTGGCTGGCCGTCAAAGGTGGTGACGTCCTTAAGCCAAGCTTCAACCATCTCGGGATGCTTGGCCATCATCGCACTGGCGGCAGCCGGAAACTCGATCCCCTTGCCCATCACCATCTGCATCCCGGTGTTTTCGTAGTCGATGTTGAACGCAAGCTGGCTGAAGAACTTCGTCACATTCGGGCAGGTCTGCGCATAGCCCTTGCGCGCGATGGTGTAGACCGAAGCACCACCGAAATTCGGGCCAAACTCGGCATCGCCATCTGCCAGATAATCCATCTGATAGACCACATTCATCGGATGCGGCTGCCAGCCGAGGAACACAATCCAATCCTTACGCGTGACCGAACGTTCAACCTCAGCCAGCATCCCGGCTTCCGAGCTTTCCACAATCGTCCAATCGCCCAAGCCATGCGCATTCGCGGCGACCATATCCAGCAGAGGTTGGTTCGAGCCCGGCTCGATCGCGTAGATCTTCTTCTCAAACTGATCGCCATGCGCCGCCAGATCGTTGAAACTATGCACGCCGGCGTCCGCGACATATTTCGGTACTGCGAGGGTGTATTTCGCGCCCTCAAGGTTCATCCCCAAGCGCTCGACCGAGCCATCGTCAAAGAACTGCGCGTATTGCACGTCTTGGAACGGCCGCCAGTTGCCCTGAAACACATCAATATCGCCGCGCTGCATCGACACGAAAGTCACATCAAGGCTGAGCAGGGTTTGCGTGGCCTGATAGCCCAGCGTGTTCAGAATGGTTTCGGCTGTGGCATTGGTCAGCCCGATATCGGTCCAACCCAAGTCCGACATCCGCACCGCTTTACAAGCCTCGGGCTCGCCCGCTTGCGCGGCCCCCGTGGCCATCATTGTCATCACCAATCCTGCCAGAACCTTGCGCATGGTTATCTCCCCGATTGCTGATCCAACCCTGCGCGGGCAAATTTTATACGTCAATATAAATTTTTGTATGTGCGTTCAGTTTTTTGATCTGCTACAAAAACCCATGACCAAAATTGCCTTCCGCACCCGTATCGAAGACCTCCGCCGCCGCGAACTTATACAAGCCGCGCATCGCGTGTTCATGCAGCATGGCTTGGGCGGCATGACCACCAAGCGCATCTGCGAGGAAGCCGGCATGTCTGCGGGCATCCTGTCGTATTACTTCAAAGGCAAGGAAGACGTGCTGTTCGCGATGGTGCGGCTGAACAATCGCCTGCTGATGGAGGCGGTGGCGTCGGGGCTGGCGCAGGCGAAGACGCGTTGGGGCAGGCTTCAGGCGATCATCGCGGGCAACTTCCCTGAAGGTCTGTTCGAGCCGAACATCGCCAACGCGTGGCTGTCGGTCTGCGCGGCCTCGGCCACCAACGCCCGCTATGCCCGCCTGCAACGGATTTTCTACGCCCGCCTGCAATCGAACCTTGCCTCGGTGTTCCGCGACGTGCTGCCCGACGCGCGCTTTAAGCAGATCGCCCTCGCGCTGGGCACGATGATTGATGGGCTGTGGCTGCGGCGTGCCACGGGTGAGGCGCTGTCACCACACGACTCCATCGCGCTGGTGCTGGCTGTGGCAGCCGCGTTGCTGACCGAAGCCGAGCGGGCGCAGTTGCAGGCTTAAGGCTTCGGCGGAAATGCCCTGCATCGGTTTGCCCTTCGCGGAGAATGCTTTAAGCTTGGCCAAAAGCAGGGTGCTGGAGGTTTACATGCAGGTCACGCGGCGCAATTTCTCATTCGGTATCGCCGCACTTGGGCTGTCTGCCTGCGTTGGAGGCGGCGGTGCATCCAGCCGTGCGCAGGCCCCAGCCGTCATGCCGATGGTGCCCGACGCAGGCTTTGACGCTTGGGTGCAGGCGTTCCGTCCACGGGCCTTGTCGAAAGGCATCTCGGACGCGACCTTTAGCACCGCCTTCCGCGCCTCGGGTTTCATCCCCGGCGTAATCGAGAAAGACCGCAACCAGACCGAATTCACCCGCACCACCGAAGACTATTTGGCGATTGCCGCCAGCGATGAACGCCTGATCATGGGCCGTCAGGTTCTGGCGCAACAGATGGGCACTCTGCGCGCGATTGAGGCGCGCTATGGCGTGGAACCTCATGTCGTTGCCGCCTTCTGGGGGCTGGAAAGCTTTTTTGGTACAAGGCGCGGCAATGTTCCGACCATCTCGGCGCTGGCGACCTTGGCCTATGAAGGCCGTCGCGCCACGTTCTTTGAACAGCAGTTGGTGGCCGCGCTGAAGATTCTGCAAAACGGCGACACTACTGCGCAAAACATGCAGGGCAGTTGGGCAGGGGCGATGGGCCACACCCAATTCATCCCGACCAGCTATCAAGCCTTCGCAGTGGATTTCAACGGCGATGGCCGCCGCGATATCTGGAGCGATGATCCAACCGATGCCCTCGCATCGACCGCCGCCTATCTGTCCAAAAACGGTTGGACGCATGGTCAGCCTTGGGGGCAAGAGGTGACGCTGCCAAGCGGTTTCAACACCGGGCTTGTGGGGCGCGGCAAGGGGCGGTCGGATTGGGCTGATCTGGGGGTGCGCGGGGTGAATGGTGGTTTGGGCGGGCATGGTGCGGCGTCTTTGCTGCTGCCCGCTGGCCCCAGTGGCCCGGCTTTCCTGCTGTATCAGAACTTCAACGTCATCCTGCGCTATAACAACGCCGAGAATTATGCGCTGGGCGTCGGCTATCTGTCAGACCGTCTGAACGGCGCAGGGCCGTTGCGGGCGGCGTTTGGCCCGGATGCGCAGGGCATGACTCTGCAAGATCGGCAGGAACTGCAGCGTAAACTGACGGCGGCAGGGTTCGACACCCAAGGTGCAGATGGCGTGATCGGCGCGAAAACCATCGCCGCGATCAGTGATTTCCAACGTGCGCGGGGGCTGTCGGTGACGGGCCAGCCCAGCATGGAATTGCTGCGGATGCTTTAAGGCCGTTAACGATTCCTTCACCAGTTTCATGGCAGCCTAGCCGCCATGAGCAAACCCCGCGCCTTTCACGAAGCCGCCTTGCCCTTATTCGCCTCTGATGGCGATGAGGCTGTGGGTCAGGCTTTGCCGGAAAGGTTGCCGTCCTATATCGCCGACCACCGCAAACGCCTGCGTACCCGGTTCATGGAAGGCGGTGCCACGGCGATCCCCGATTACGAACTGCTGGAGTTGCTGCTGTTCCGCGCCATTCCCCGGCAGGATGTGAAACCGCTTGCCCGCGCCCTGCTGGATGAATTCGGCGACTTCAATCGCGTCGTTGCCGCCGTGCCCGCCCGTCTGATGATGGTGAAAGGTGTCGGGGATGCTGTGGTGCAAGAGCTGAAGATCATCGAGGCCGCCGCCCAACGTATGATGCGGGCGCGGGTGATGAACCGGCCCTTGCTGTCGTCTTGGGATGCGCTGCTGGATTACTGCCACACCGCGATGGCGCACCGCGAAACCGAACAATTCCGCATCCTTTTTCTGGATCGCAAAAATGTGCTGATCGCAGATGAGGAGCAGGCCAAGGGCACCGTTGATCATGTTCCTGTGTATCCGCGGGAGGTGGTCAAGCGCGGGCTGGAACTGAACGCCTCGGCGCTGATCCTGGTGCATTTTGTGGCACGCCACATAATGGACCAGGATCAGCGCGGAGGCATTGAGTGCCAATGCGCGTTTCAGGATCTCGCGGGGATAGACCGGAACGTGGTCGACGGTGCCGACAGACAGCCGCTCGTCCGCGATCAGCCGGTTTTTCCGGTCGAGGTAAAGCACGTGGAAGCACTCAACTTCGCCGCGCACCGAAAGGGCACAGTAATCCATGACCGCTTGCCAACTGCCAAGGACGGGGTTTCGGTTCAGGTAGCGCCCGAGAATCTCGCGTGCCTCCAGGATCACGGTCTGCTCTTGCTCATTCAGCATCGGCGATCCCCTGATCGATTGCGGCACCGGCCGGATCCTCGCCGTCATCATCAGTCACGACGAACTGGAACTCCTGCGTGATGAAGTCGTTGAGCCGATAGGCCAGCTCGATATGGTTCGCGACCGCAAGTCCGAGAGCCATGAAAGCGGCGTGAACTGCATTGTCCACTTTGTAGTCAAAGGTCTGCATGTCATCCTCGATATGAAAGGCCGCCATGCCCCCTCCCCGATCAAACGGTCGAAGTGGATGGGAGGCTTGGCGGAGATGTTGGGTTCGCGAGCAGGAGCGGCTTTCTGCCGACCTCGACGTGCCCAAGCAGCCCGCAGCGCTTTGCGCTGCGGAGCAGAATACGGATCTCAGAAACCGATGCGGTCAGCCGACGCGGTCGAGGAGCTTCTTGGCACGGCCTTCCATATCGAGCCGGGCATCCTGCTGGGTCTTGTCCCGTGCAAGCCGCGTGATGCCCTGCACGAAATCGAAGATGCTCTCGGGTGGACGGCCCTCCTCCATCAGCACCTTTTCGATGATCTTGCCGGACTCGGCCTTCGAGAACCCGCGCTTGCGCAGAAATGTCTCCCGCTCCTCGTCGTCGCGCGCGACGATCTGCTGGCGCGCCGCCGTGATGCCGTTCACGAAGCCCATGGGCGAGGAATTGGCAAAGCGGGTCAGTGCTGGTGCCGCCTCCTGGGCGAAGCGAGAGGCGGCGTATTTCGAGTGGCGGATCGTAATCTCCTGGAAATCCTCGACGCCCCAGAGGTTGCGGTTCTGACAGACGGCGCGCAGATAGAAGCTGGCCATTCCAAGGGTCTTTGCCCCGACCTCGGAGTTCCAGCAATAAAATCCCCGGAAATAGAGATCGGGAGAGCCATCTGGCAACCGGCCCGCTTCGATCGGATTGCGGTCGTCGACCAGGAAGACGAAGACATCCCGGTCCGAGGCATAGAGCGTGGTCGTGTCGCGGCTGATCTCGACATCGGGATTGTAGACCCCGGTCGACCAGTCAAGCACGCCCGGCACTTTCCAGCGCGTATCGCCGGTACCGTTGCCAGCGATGCGCTGTACGGCTTCGACCAGTTCGTGGTCGTGGATACGGCCATAATCTGGCCCGGTGACCGCGCGCAGTTCGGTTCGGCCATCCTCAAACTCGAAGGTCTTCACCTGCTCGGCGCGATGCGACGAGAGGCCATATTGCAGATTGACGCCGGCGAGCGTTGCGGGCAGCTGGCGTAGATAGGCTGCGGGCGCTCCGACGATGCTGGCAAGCTGGCCGAAGGCCCAATGGGTCGGAGCAACGGGTACGTCCGATTTGGGCAGTATCAGGTGCAGCTTCTCCGCATTGTCCCGGCTCGCCTCGACATGGATCTTCGCCGTCTCGACAATCCGGGTCCGGCTGCGCTCGGACCGCGCCTTGACCGAAGACCAGAGGTCATCGAGCGAGAGGAACCGCTCGTCATCGGGGCGACCCCACCATTCGGACGACACCCGCCCGTTCCGCTCCCCGCGGGTGACATCCACCTTGTAGCCGCCGCGCACCGGCCGGGCGGGTTCCAGGATTTCCATGCTGTTCATGACAATAACTCCGCGACGGGGGCCGGAGGCCTCTCCCCCAACTCATCAACCCGTCACAGACGAAACAGCCCCTCTCTGACTCTGATGTGGACCAGCAAAGCAACGATCAGACGTCCGCTGGGAACCGAGGCCCTTCAAGGCAGCTCTTCCAACACAGCCTGCGTTCTGGCAATGTTCCAGATTACCCGCCCTGCCCCCGATTCCGGATCAGCCCATGTGCAACCTCTATTCCCAGACCAAAAGCCAGGACGCGATGCGGCATGTCTTTGACGACATGGCCGGTGAAGACGAGGTCTATGAGGATCTGGTGGGCAACCTGCCACCGATGGCTGGAATTTTCCCCGACTATGCCGCACCAATCATCCGGCATGGGGTGAATGGTGGCTGGCAGTTGACCAAGGCTCGTTGGGGGATGCCAACACCGCAGGTGTTTCTGGAAGGCAAACGCACCGATCCCGGCGTCACCAATATCCGCAACGTGGCCTCCTCGCATTGGAAGCGCTGGCTCGGGGTTTCCAACCGCTGCCTTGTGCCCTTCACCAGCTTTTCCGAGATCGACAGCCGTCCCGGCGCACCCCGCAACCATCCGGTCTGGTTTGCCCTCGGCGCTGATCGGCCGCTGGCGTTTTTTGCAGGCATCCGCACCGAATGGACCTCGGTGCGCAAGCTGAAGGAGGGCGCGGTCACGGCGGAGTTGTTCGCATTCCTGACCTGTCCGCCCAACCGTGAGGTGGCACCGATTCATCCCAAGGCCATGCCAGTCATCCTGACGACGCCCGAAGACTGGCGGCGCTGGCTGACTGCACCCGTAGCCGAGGCACCGCAGTTACAACGGCCCCTGCCGGACGGGATGCTGCAGATCGTCGCGGAAGGGATGCGCGAGGACGCGGCCTGAACCCGCCCCTCAGTCAATCGGGTCCGCCGGATAAACAACGACCTTTACATGATACGGCGCGTCTTCAGCAGCCGCGCGGGCATAGCTGAGGGCTTCTTCTTCATCGTCAAACATCCAATCAGGGACGCCTTGGCGATTGGTCTCTGACCCGGACTCATAAAAGGGCCCGACGACCAACCAGTTCGTAACAGGCTGGCCCGTGTTGGGCATAACCTCAATGACCCAGCCGTCAGCTGCGGGCCGCGGCACCTCTATGGTGTTGACCATTGGCTAGTCCCTCCCTTATTGCATGAACATAGCATGAACAAATGGATTCGAAAAGCTTGGGGCTGCTCTCCCGCAGGTCAACAGCAGGTCATGGCGGAAGGAATGCGTGCAGATGCGGTCTGATCTTGGCATTGCCACCAACCCCGCCGATCCCTTCGATCTGCGCGCGCGGCGCGTGCACGAAGCTGAAGGCCGCGGCCGCCGGGCCTTCGCGCTGTTTCAGGCGGCGCGGCACCCGGGGCCGCTGGTCTGGATTCTGCCTTCCCATGCGCCGGAACTGCCGATGCTGCGCGGCTTGCCGCGCGGTGTGGGCGAGCGGCTGCATCTCTTTCGCCCCATGGGTGAGACCGACCTGCTCTGGTGCATCGAGGAAGCCCTGCGCGCGGTGCCGGTCAGTCTGGTGATCGCCGAGCCGGAAAAACCCCTCTCGCTGACCGCAGGCCGCCGGTTGCAACTCGCTGCCGAGGCCGGGCGCACCACCGGTTTGATGTTGATCCGGCAAGAGGCGGGCAGCAATGCCACCGAGACACGCTGGGCCTGCGAGCCTCTGGCCAGCCAGCCTGCGGACTCGACTCTGCATCAATGGGCCCTTAACAAGAACAAAAAGGGAACTCTTGGAAGGTGGGTTTTGAACTGGAATGGCACGTCGGCTGCTTTCCATATGGTTTCCGAGGCTCGCCAGCGACACGAGCCTGCGGAAACGGCCCCTTGAGGGGCCCTTTGCCCTGACCCATCGGTCGGGCAATTCCGATCATTTGCATTGCCTGAACCAGGCGGCCTCGGCACGGGGCCTCAGGCGCGGCATGGCGCTGGCCGATGCCCGTGCCATGTGTCCCGATCTCGCCACGCGCCCTGCCGATCTGGCGCGCGAGGCGGCGGCGCTGGCCAGCTTGCGCCGCTGGGCCAGCCGCTATGCGCCCATGGTGGCAACCGACGGTGTTGACGGGCTGATGGCAGATATCTCAGGTGTGCCGCATCTCTTTGGCGGTGAGGAGGATTTGCGCGAGGATCTGCAAGCCCGGCTGGAGCGCGCTGGCCTGCATGCCGCCAGTGCCATTGCCGGCACGCGCGGAGCAGCCCATGCCCTCGCCCGCCATGGCGGTGGGATCGTGCCCGATGGACGGCTGGCCGAAGAAATCGGACACCTGCCCGTCACGGCCCTCCGAGTGGATCATGACACTGCGGAAGGCTTGTCGCGCATGGGGCTGCTGCGCATCGCTGATCTGATTCCGCTGCCCCGCGCACCACTGGCGCGGCGTTTTGGTCAGGGGCTGGTGCTGCGGCTGGATCAGGCACTTGGCGCGCAATCCGAGCCGGTGGCAGCGGAGCCCGATGCCCCACATTTCGGGGTGCGGATGACCTTGCCGGAACCGATCGGTCTGCAATCAGATGTCATGGCGGGCCTCGCGCGCCTGCTGGACCGTCTATGCGCAAAACTCGCCCAGCATCACATGGGCGCACGACGGGTGCGGCTGGAGTTGCGGCGCGTGGATCGCGGCTCCGCACAGGTCGAGATCGGCCTCGCCCGCCCGATGCGCGACCCTGCCCGTATTGCGGCGCTGTTCGCCAAAGGCGTCGACGAGATCGATTCCGGCTTTGGCATCGACGCGATGCGTCTGACAGCCCCCGTGACCGAAGCTCTTGCCCCAGAGCAGGTATCGGGGCAGATCGGCGGCGGCACGTCCATCCGAACGGAAGATGCCTTGGCAGACCTGATGTCCTCGGTCGGCAACCGGATCGGCTTTGAGCGTGTCCTGCGCCTTCTGCCCGCGACCAGCCTGATCCCAGAGCGCAGCTTTCTCATGGCCCCTGCGGCCTATTCGGCACCCGAGCCAACCCCTCATCGCGCAGGCTCGAACCGCCCGATCACCCTTTTCCCGCCAGAACCTGTGACGGATGCCTCCGGCACCCCTCCCGCCAGTTTCCGCTGGCGTCGGATGCGCTTCACCACCCTGCGCGCAGCGGGACCGGAGCGGATAGCACCCGAATGGTGGTTCGATGACCCGGCCTGGCGTTCGGGCCTGCGCGATTACTGGCGGGTCGAGACGCAGGAAGGTCCGCGCCTTTGGCTGTTCGTGACCCCACAAGCGCAGAGCTGGACCGGCCCGCAAGATGCGAACTGGCCCGCGACCGCAGGGGCGCAAAATTGGTATGTGCAGGGGGAGTTTGCATGACCGCACCCCGCTTTCAGCCCTATGCCGAGTTGTGCGTCACCTCGAACTTCACGTTCCTGACCGGTGCGTCGCATCCTGAGGAACTGGTCACGCGGGCGGCAGAATTGGGACTGACCGCCATCGCCATCACTGACCGCAATTCTGTGGCTGGTGTCGTGCGGGCCTTCTCCGCGCTGAAGGAACTGGCGCGGTTGCGGGACGAGGCAAAGGCCACGACTGCGGAGACTGTGCAAGAGGGCCCGACCATCCGGTCACAGCGCGTGACCGATCATTCCAGTCGCCTACCCATATCTCATACAAACCCACCGCATTTCACCGGCCACACGGACCCCCCTGCCCTATCCGAGGTGCCGCTGCCAAAGCTGATCGCGGGCGCAAGGTTGGTGTTGACCGATTCTGCGGTCGAGTGGCTGGCCCTGCCGACCGATCTGACCGCCTGGTCGCGCCTGACGCGGCTCTTGTCCTTGGGCAAGCGCCGCGCGCCAAAGGGTAAATGCCACCTGCAACGCGTCGATCTGATCGCATGGGGGACAGGCATGATCCTGATCGCCCTGCCCCCCGATCCGATGGAAGATCAGAACCCCAAAACCACCCGCAGCGATCTGCTGGCCATCGCCCGCGGCTTTCCCGGCCGATGTTTCCTTGGGGCAGCACCCCGGTACGACGGCCGTGATCAAGCCCTCGTCGATAAACTCGGCATCTTGGCGCAAGGCGTGAACCTGCCCTTGGTTGCGGTGGGAGATGTGCTGATGCACCGATCTGCCCGCCGCCCCCTGGCCGATGTGCTGACTTGCATGCGGGAAGGCGTCACCATCGACAATATCGGCGAGCGGCGGCTGGCCAACGGTGAACGCCGCCTGAAATCCGGGGCCGAAATGGCCCGGCTGTTCCATCGCCACCCCGCCGCTCTGCGCCGCACCGTCGAGATTGCAGATCGCTGCGCCTTCAGGCTGAGCGATCTGCGCTACCAATACCCCGATGAGGCGCAGGGTGGCGAACCCGCGCAAGCCCGGTTGGAGCGCCTGACCCGCGAAGGGTTGCACTGGCGCTATCCCGCAGGCCCGCCGCCCAAGATCGTCCATCGTGTCGAGAAGGAACTGACCCTGATCCACGAAGTGGACTACGCGCCCTATTTCCTAACCGTGCATGACATCGTCCAGTTCGCCCGCTCCAAAGGTATCCTCTGCCAAGGGCGCGGCTCGGCGGCCAATTCGGTCGTGTGCTACCTGTTGGGCGTCACCGAGGTGCCACCAGAGAGCATCACTCTGATTTTTGAGCGGTTCATCTCGAAAGAACGCGGCGAGCCGCCGGATATCGACGTCGATTTCGAGCATGAACGCCGCGAAGAGGTGATCCAGTGGATTTACGAGCGCTATGGCCGCGAGCGCGCCGGCCTGACAGCCGTGGTGATCCATTTCCGCAGCCGCGCCGCGATTCGCGAGGTCGGCAAGGTCATGGGCCTAAGCCAGGACGTGATTGCGCGCCTGTCGGGCCAAATATGGGGCTGGTCCTCTGCCGCGCCCGGCGATGACCGGATGCGCGATGCCGGCCTCGATCCGAGCGACGGTCGCATGGTGCTGGCCGCCAGACTGATCGGCGAAATCATCGGCTTCCCCCGCCACCTGTCGCAGCATGTCGGCGGGTTCGTGATCACCCATGGGCGGCTGGATGAACTCTGCCCCATCGAAAACGCCGCGATGGAGGATCGCACCATCCTCGAATGGGACAAGGATGATATTGATGCCCTTGGCCTTTTGAAGGTCGATATCCTCGCCCTTGGCATGCTGACCGCGATCCGCAAGGCCTTCACCTTGCTGGCCGATCATCGCGGCCAAAAGCTGACGCTGGCCAACGTCCCGCCAGAGAATGTCCCGGTCTATGACATGCTCTGCCGCGCTGATGCCATCGGAGTGTTTCAGGTGGAAAGCCGGGCGCAGTTGAACTTCCTGCCCCGGATGCGGCCCCGCAAGTTCTATGATCTGGTTTGCGAGGTGGCCATCGTCCGCCCCGGCCCGATTCAGGGTGGCATGGTGCATCCGTTCATCAACCGCCGCATGGGGCGCGAGAAGGTCGAAGACCTTGGCCCCGCCTTGATGGAGGTGCTGGCGCGCACCTATGGCGTGCCACTGTTTCAGGAACAGGCGATGCAAATAGCTGTGGTGGCCGCAGGGTTCACGCCGTCGGAAGCAGATCGTTTGCGCCGTAGCCTCGCAACCTTCAAGCGCATGGGCACCATCGGCTCGTTTCGCGACCGTTTCGTCTCCGGCATGCTGGCGCGGGGTTATGACGCGGATTTCGCGGCACGCTGTTTTGCGCAGATCGAAGGCTTCGGGTCTTACGGCTTTCCCGAAAGCCATGCCGCCAGTTTCGCGCGGCTGGTCTATATCTCGGCCTGGCTAAAGTGCCATCACCAGGCGGTCTTTACCTGCGCCCTGCTGAACAGCCAGCCGATGGGCTTTTATGCCCCGGCCCAACTGGTGCGCGATGCCCGCGATCATGGCGTCGAGATACGCCCGATCTCGGTCAACCATTCGGTTTGGGATTGCACGCTGGAACTGCGCGCCGATGGTGGCCTGGCCTTGCGGCTGGGATTCCGTCAAATCAAGGGGATGCGGGAAGAGGATGCCTCTTGGATCGTGGCCTCGCGCGGCAACGGCTATCCCGATGTTGAAAGCCTCTGGCGCCGGGCGGGCATGCATCCAGATACGCTGGAGCGACTTGCCGAAGCCGATGCCTTTGCGGCCCTCGGCCTGATGCGTCGAGATGCCCTGTGGGCCGCCAAAGCGCTGAAGGCCCCTGCCCCGCTGCCGCTGTTTGGCCCGGATGGCGAAGGCGGCATTGAACCAACTGTCACCCTGCCCCAGATGACTTTGGGCCAAGAGGTGATCGAAGATTACTTGTCACTGCGTCTCAGCTTGCGCGCCCATCCGATGGAGCTCCTGCGCGCGCGCCTGCCCGAAAGCCTGCCGCATGACCGCCTGGGCCAAGCCAAGGGCCGCGCCACCATTACTGGCCTCGTTATCACCCGCCAGAGGCCCGGCACTGCCGCAGGCGTGATTTTCCTGACGCTGGAAGATGAAACCGGCACCGCAAATGTGATTGTCTGGAAACAGGTCTACGAGGCGTTCCGCAAGGCCGTCATCGCCGGGCGACTGGTCCGCGTCACCGGGCGCATCCAGCGCGACGGCCCAACCACCCATTTGATTGCCGAACGGGTCGAGGATGTCTCGCCCTTGCTGGCGACTTTGGGTCGCCCCGTGATCATCGACGCCAATGATGGCCGAGCGGACGAGACCAAGCGGCCTGCCGGGGGCAGCGTCAGGTCCTCCGCCCACCATCCACGCGAGCAGGCCAAGAAGCTGTTCCCAAGTCGGGATTTTCATTGAAGGTCAGATGGTTAAGAGAAAAGCAGCGCACGACTGATCGCATCAATCACCGTGTTCGTCCGGGTTATACTTGATCGCGCCCAGAAACTTGCGGTCCAGCTCGGGCTCATCCCATTTCCCGGCGACGGTCATCCATTTCTCCGCCAGCTTCAGAAACTCAGGATCGTCGCAACCGATGTGGAACGTATAGAGCCGATTGACGATTTCGCGCATAAGGGTCCGCATCTGATCATCGTCGATATGTGAAGTATCGGCCCATGGGATTTTTCGACCCTCTGCATCGAGCACAAACACGTCGGAATAGTCACCGACTTCGGTGACCGGGACCACGCCCGCATGCAGGGCCTCCAACCCGGTATTGCGCACGCACATCATGGCCATGACCTTGGCCAGACTGGCAGCGATCCGCTCTTTGTCCTCTTGTTTCATGTCCATGAGGGTAGTTTTCCTTTTGAGCCAAGACCAGATCATTCTTGTCCCTGATCTCTCTGCCAGATCGCCCGAGCGCGAAGACGACAGAGCGCAAATTCACTACATAACATATTGTTTATAATGTATAATATTGAGTAATTGCCAACAGGCAACTTCAAATAGGATTGCTTTCAGCATACTTACGAAAAAATGCAAGAAATGCTCGATCTGGGTCGTCTGCAGGTGGCTTACCGGATGCCCATGCCCGCCACTCCCCTTCGACAAAATAGATATCGTAACCGGCGTGCCTTAGGCGGGCGGTCTCATAGGTCTCTGTCCTAAGCGGAGCGCCGCGTGATAGAAGCCACGCAGGCCGCGGCCTCAATTCTGGCGCTCTGGGCTGTGCGGCCACGCCTCGCTCGGCGCCGTCTCCAGGAACAACTTGGTCCTCCTTGCCTGCTGCCTTCACGCGCCTACCGACCTTCGAAAACTGGAGCGCGCGACCAGCTGCGCCAGTTGCTTCTTCGTCTTTCCGCCACCACTTAAGCTCAACATGGCTGACACTGCGGCCAGACTTTATCGGCTCAAAAGCGACCATGAAATCAGAGAGGTCATTCACCTCGGCGACAGCAGGATCCAGTGCCCGCAGCTTTAGGTTTGACCATGAGGTGAGCTTGCCCTTTGGCACGCCAAGAATTCCACGCAAAGCATCAAGCGAAAACCGCTCCGAGGATCGCCACCGCAGATTGCCCCGCTTTTGTACCATCTCGTACAAGGTCAGCGAGTATTTGGAGGACAGGGCAAACATTACCTCCCGCTGAAGTCGGGCAAAAACGGTCGAGTTCCCAATAATCTTCCGGAGACGCGCTGGTATCTCGTACTCGATGAGCCCATCTGACCGCAGTGCTTCGATGTTCCCGCCTAACAGTTGAACCCGCTCGATCGCCGGTCCGCCATCCCAGATGACGGAGACTTTCACAACGGCGGACATCAAACGTTCGAGGCTCTCGCCGACTCGGTCGTTGGAGTTGTGCTTTCCGCGCAATGCCGCCTTCGAGATGACATGGCTGACGGGCTTGTCGATGGCATCCCAGGCATTCTCAAGAAGCAGGTTATAGATCCGACGGTCGTTGAGGCTGAGAGGCGTAACCTCGATCAGATCAACCAGTTCACCTGGTTTGATCAGACTGTCGGTGCTTGGCCGAGCGTCGAGGGTGCGATAGGATTTTTCAGCCATGGAGCCCATACATAGTTATCCTTACTTTTGTATCGCGAACAACGTAAGCGATCAAGGCCTTTGGGGCAGGGGTGAATGGCAAAGGAGCGCGGACCACCCAATTTGTAAGTCTAGCGTGTGAGGCTCGTAGGCAGGTGATTCGCAGGTATCTGAATACAAAGAGAAATCTCGAGCAGGTTCGGTCGTCCTGCTGGTTCACCCCAAATGTAAGTCTTCCTAGAACAACAAAACGTAAGTCTTCCCGCCCCGATTCGTAAGTTCTTTCATCCCAAGACGTAAGCGGATGCACCCAGGAGGTAAGTTATCTTGGGCTTTTCATAGCAAATACAGATATTTACTCCGTATGAACCATAGAACTAGAAAGAATCTGAACCAGAGAGGTTCTCTTTGTGGATAACTTTTTGGAAGAAGTGAAGTAAGCGATACGCAGTTCCCTTCACGACATACTTTTTGGGATGCTGTCATAGCCCACAGACCCCCCAACTATCGCCTTTCAAGGAATCACAAGGAAAAGATCGGAAGTTGATGGCGCAACCACCCATTTCCGAAGTATCTGGCTACACCGAGCAAATTACGAACTTTACGGCAAGTCGAAGTTGTCGCATGATTCGCAAATAATAGCATGAGAGAGCAGTTGATGGACGATACCGTACTGCCACCAGTTACACTGAATGAACTTTCCCTCCTGACACGCAGAGCCGCCACGGTCATCGAACGGCTGCGAGAAAGGGTCTTCTCGCCAAATGCGGAAAAACGCCTCGACATTCGCTTCAACGTGCGGACAGCGGCGGAGATGGTGGGCCGAACGGAAAAGGCTATCCGAGATGCCGAATCTGACGGACGCTTGACCGAGCCAGATAAAGACACTGAAACGGGTCGGCGCACGGGCTATACTCTCTCACAAGTCAACAAAATGCGGGAAGTTTTTGGGACATTGCCGCATCGCAGCCCGGACGATCCGCCGCTGGTGCTGGCTGTCCAGAACTTCAAAGGCGGTGTCGGAAAGTCGACCATCGTCAGCCATCTTGCGCAATACTTCGCTCTGAAGGGCTACCGGGTCTGTGTCATTGACTGCGACAGCCAGGCGTCCACGACTGCAATCTTCGGCATGAATCCGGATGTCGATGTCGATGAAGAAGAAGACACACTCTACCCCTTCCTACGTCACGGCGGCCCGAAGTCACTGCACTACGCTTTACGTGCGACATACTGGCCGGGGATCGCCTTGATCCCGGCAAACCTTGGTCTCTACGACGCAGAATACGAATTCGCTGCCCGGATGGCGCGAGAGCCCACTTTCATCCTAGATCGATTGCGCGATGGAATCGCGACCATTTCCGACCAGTTCGATGTCATCCTTTTGGATCCACCTCCGGCCCTAGGAATGATCTCCCTATCAGTTCTGAGGGCGGCCAGTGCGCTTTTGATCCCGGCACCACCCAGCAATATCGACTTCGCCTCAACCGCTCATTTTTTGAAGATGATGGAAGCGACGCTGACCGAACTCGCGAAGTACGGTGGTGAGCGATCATACAGCTTCGTCAAGATTCTTGCGTCGAAGATGAACGACCAAAAGTCCGCGCATGTGGCAATCAAACGCATGATGGATGCGGTTTTCCCGCAGGACATGCTTCAATCGGTCCTGAAAGACAGTGCCGAAATAGATAATGCTACAGCTAACCTGTCGACCGTGTACGAATTGACCGGGCCGACCACGCGGACAGAAACCCATAAACGGTGCCGCGTCTATCTCGATGCGGTTGGGCGTGAGATCGAGACATTGGCGCGCAAGACTTGGCCCAGTCATCACCGCGCACTTCGTAAGGAGGGGGTCCTGTGAGCAAACGTCATGACGCGATTTTTGAAGACGTCCTGAAGGACATGAACAGGGAGGCTGCGCCCGCGGAGGAAGATCGCGGTGCGACGCGTTTTCTGCGCAGGTCAAATGCCTTAGCGGACGTCGGTGAGCGGGAAGAGAAGGTGCTGCGCTGGGTAGACCCGTCTCACTGCGCGATGTGGGCACGCCACAACCGTGCCTATGAACTGCTTAATGAAGACAACTGTCGTGATCTAATCGACTCGATCAAGTCTCAGGGGCAACAAGAGTTCCCAGCCATCGTCCGCCGTCTGCAGGCGCCTGGTGGTGTAGAGTACGAAGTCATCTGTGGGGCACGACGGCATTTCGCGGTATCATGGCTCCGCTCCCACAATTATCCGCAATTCCGCTACCTAGTTGAAGTGCGCGACATGACCGACGAAGAAGCCTTCCGTCTGGCTGACGTGGAAAACCGCGATCGGGAAGACATCTCCGATTTCGAGCGCGCCCGGGACTACGCAGTGGCTCTAGAGCAGTATTATGGCGGTAGACAGAAGGCGATGGCGGCGAGACTCGAGGTCTCGGAAGGTTGGCTATCTCGCTACCTCGCCTTGGCACGGCTACCAGAAGTGGTGATTGCCGCTTATCCGTCGATCCGGGACATCAAAGAGTTACATGCGCGAGTCCTAAAGCCACTTTTGGCGGACCCGAACGTTGCGCCATCCATCCTTGATGCTGCCCGCAAACTTGCTGAAAATCAGGTTGCCGCCCGAGCGGGGCAGGGGGCTTTAATTGACGCGGCTCATGTGCTCGTCACACTCAAGACTGCCGCAAGTGGGCCGAAGCGTTCGCGTCCTCCGGAGCACATTTTCCGAGGGGATGCCGAGGCCATTGGAGTGACGTTTCGGAAGCGTGGGATTAAGGTAACGCTGGAATTTAGCGAAAAGCTCTCTGACACTGCGTTGCGCGCGGCCTTCGAAGCGTATCTGACCCATAGGGCCAAACGGAAACCATGAGTTGCCACATGGCAAGAGTGTTGAGTAAGTACGCTAAAACAATGTCTTACGCTATTTTTCGGTAGGAAAGAGTCCTAGCCTTTCGGCCCGCTCAAGTAACATCTTCACAGACGATGGTTGCCAACTGGCCCGACCACGCGGCGTGCGTTCTCGCATGGCCTCTAGTCGGTTGCAGATGGCCTGCAACGTGATCGTCGGATCTGCGCCTTTGATGGCCGCGACAATAGCAGGTAAGCGATCGTCCTTTTCTCGTTGCCCGGCCCGCCCCAGCACCATCGTGGGCAAGAAGCCATCGCGAACATAGGACTTCACGGCGCGAAGGAGCCGGCTTTGCGTCCAGAGGCGATCCGAGGGCAGGGATCCATTGATGATCCGCAGAACATCTTCCCAAGCCATGCCCGGGCGCAGGCGGCGGACGTGTGGAACCCATTCTCCCGCCGTCACGTTCAACCGGTTGAAATAAGTCTCATCCCGTGCCGCGGCGACTTTGCGCAAGGCAGCCGGATCGCGTGCCCGCAGGCCGGGATTGCCGCCGATCCGCCCTTGGGCCTTGGCCGAACGCAGGCCTGCTACTGTCCGCTCCCGAATCAACGCTCGTTCTAGCTCCGCAGCTGCGCCAAGCACCTGAAGCGTGAACTTGCCTTGTGGACTCGTGGTGTCGATCGGGTCACGCAGAGAGCGGAAATGCGCACCTTTGGCCTCAAGAAGCTCAATTACCTCGAGCAAATGGCTCAACGACCGTGCTAGCCGATCAATCCGGACGACCAGCAGCACATCACCTGTGCTGATGCGGTCCAGCACACGGGCTAGGATCGGACGTGATCTGCTGGCGCCGGACGCTTGTTCTTCGTGGATTTCGCGGCAACCTGCTGCACGCAGCTCGTCGACTTGGGGCAGGGGGGTCTGATCCTCGGTCGAAACGCGAGCGTAGCCGATCAGCGCCATCAAAAGCACCCGTTTGCAATTTAGGTGGCCGCTATTAAACGACCGATTGGCGAAGATGGTGGCGGATGAGTCTTCCCACCCGAACTCAACCATCTGAAGTTTGCGACTTGGGCGCGCCTTGACTTAATCAAACCAAGATGCCACTTATCTAGCCAGATAGCTAGCTAGGAGATGCGCCATGTGGACTGTTCAGGATGCAAAAAACAAGTTCAGCGCGGTTGTCGATGCCGCGCTGGCGGGGACGCCGCAAGAGGTGACCCGTCGTGGCAAGCCCGCGGTGGTCATCCTTTCGGCTGATGAGTACCACCGGCTGGTCGAGGGGGCTGTGAAAACGCGCGAAAGCTTTGCGGAGCACCTGTTGGCATTTCCCGGCGGGGAGTTTCCGCGCGCCGCGGCCGCACCGCGTGACGTGAGTTTCTGATGTACATCCTCGATACCAACGTGATCTCGGCTGTACGCCGCCCAGACCGCGCACCCCAAGTGGCAGTCTGGTTGCGCGGAAAGGCTGAGCAGGACCTTTTTCTAAGTGCCATCACTCTGGGCGAAATCGAGCGAGGCATTCGTCAGCAGGAGTTCCGCGACCCTGCGTTTGCCAGCGATCTCCGCATATGGCTCGATCGGACGGTCTTGCTGTTCTCGGACCGGCTGCTTGCCTTTGAGGCCGAGGACGCACGCATCTGGGGGCGGCTTTCGGCCGAGATTGGCCACAGCGGCGCTGATCTCATGATCGCTGCAACAGCGTTGCGCTATGGCGCCATCATCGTGACGGGGAACGTCAGTGACTTTGCGCCGACCGGGGCTGCGGTCGAGAACCCCTTCTAGGCGCGATGCCCCGCGATGGGGCAGGGGGGGCATCAAAGCCCCGCCGCCTTTGTCAGGTTGACGCGGAATCTGTCGCGGCGGCGCTGGTAGCGGCGGGTCATTTCGGCGCTGGCATGGCCGAGCTGCTTTTGCACATAGCGCTCATCCACCTCGGCGCTGCTGGCCAGCCCGGCCCGCAACGAGTGGCCCGAGTAGAGCCTCACCCGTTCGGCCTCGGGCAGGTCGGGGCGAATACCTGCCTCGCGGACGCATGTCTTGATCAGTCGCGCGACGTGTTTGTCGGACAGGCGTTCGGTGGTAGCCTTCAGCCCATTGCGCGACACGGCGACGAAGACGGGCCCAAAGTCGATGCGGGCATAGTGCAGCCACTGCGTCAGGGCATGAACGGGGCAGGTCTGCTCGGCTGAGCCGCGGGCAATTTCCACCTCACGCCAGCCGGTCTTGCCGCGCAGGGTGATCAGAACACCGCCCTCCAGCATCTCTACCCAGCCGCCACTGTCTGGCGTGTCATCCTTGCCGTGATCGAGGCTGACGATTTCGGATCGACGCAGGCCACCAGCAAAGCCGATCAGCAGGATGGCGCGGTCGCGCAAACCCCGCAGATCATGGGGCAGGGTGGCCAGCATGTCTCGCAGGTCTCCCGGCAGGATGGCCTCTTTCTGTGCCGGTGGCCGTGCGTGCTTTCGGCGGATGCCAGCCAGCACGCTGGCAATGTGGCGGTCCTTGCGGTCCATGCGCTGGCCGCGCTGCGCATAGCCCCAGGTCAGGCCGGACAGCCGCCGCTCTATTGAGGAGACCGAGAGGGGTCGGGACGCCGACAGCGAAAGGGCCTTGCCGCCCGGCGCTGCCAGATCGGCGATGTAGAGGCCGATCAACTGGGGCGACGGGGGCAGGGGGTCCGCGCCGCGCATCCGGCACCAACGCGCGAAATGGGCCCAGTCCTTGGCATAGGCCTTCAGCGTGTTCTCAGACGCCGCCTGCCGCGCATAGTCTCGCGCGGTTTCGACCAGGCGGTCGAGCGTGCCCGAGCCAGCGACATGGGAGGGCAGGGCGATCGTGTCGCGCGCCAGATCAGCGCTGTCGTCCCCTTCATGGCGATCGGGACGTTCCAGCGGCTCTGTCGGATGGTCGAGGTTTCTGAGGCTGGGGTCCATTTGTTTTCAATAGGTTGCCTATGTCGCATTTCTGAGACTGATTCAGGGTATGTGAGACTGGACGTCGATTGAGTCACCATTGGTGAGACTATCCAGCATCCGTGC
>NZ_JAUSBA010000034.1 GCF_030652235.1 Cypionkella sp. | reverse complement strand
ATTTTGGAAGCAAGGAGGACGAGATGTCCGCAAACAAATTCACAGACGAGTTCAAGCGCGATGCAGTGGCCCAAGTCGAGGATCGGGGCTATCCTGTGCGCGAGGTTGCCGAGAGGCTTGGGGTCAGCACCAAGTCGATCTACACGTGGCAGAAGCAGTTTTCGCGACCTGCGAAGGTGATCCAGGAGGTCGATGCTCAGGCTGACGAGATCCGCCGCCTCAAGCGCGATTTGGCGCGGGTCACGGAGGAGCGGGACATCCTAAAAAAGGCGACCGCATACTTCGCCAGGGAATCCCCCCTCTCGCGGATGTAAACATCCGCTGCCGGGCAGCGGGTGAGGTATGCGTTTATAGCCGAGAACCGGCTGATCTTTGCGGTCCGGGCGATGTGCCGGATGCTGCTGGTTCATCCCAGCGGCTTCTATGCATGGCTGCGGGAGCCATTGAGCCCCCGTGCGTTGGAAGATCAGCGTCAGACCGTGCTGCTGAAGCAGGCTTGGGACGATAGCGGCGAGGTCTACGGATATCGCAAGCTGCATGATGATCTGTGCGTCATGGGCGAGGACATCAGCCCCAACCGGGCGTGGCGTCTGGCACGTCTGGCGGGTATAAGGGCCCAGATTGGTTACAAAAAGAAGCCGGGCTCTTATGGTGGCAGCCCCGCTGTTGTTGCCGACAATACCCTAAACAGAGAGTTCGATGTCGATGCCCCTGATCAGTTCTGGGTCACTGACATCACATACCTGCGCGATCTCTTCACTAGGCTGGTCAACGGTCACCTCGAAAAGGACAGCGACGCCTTGATGCCGTGGGCCCAACTCAGGCCAGCCAAAGCACTGCAATGAGCTCATCCTGGACTCCCTGACGAGCTCATCAGATCAAGTTCCACCGCCAAAACCGCTGACCGCAAGCGAAAAATCAATGGGCCGCAGACGCCGCTTACAGTTCAGGCACATGCGCAAGACATTGAAAAAGCTGAAAGGCGACACCGGCCGCGTCATGCGCGATCTGCGCCGCCATGTGCAAGACATCCCCGAGGGCGCCCTGCGGGATCGCATTGTTGGCAAGCTCGCTCTGGTCTCACAACTCCTGCACCAAGCACCCAAGGGGGCCAACAAGATCTACGCCTTGCATGAACCCGAAGTCGACTGCATCTCCAAGGGTAAGGCGCGGGTGCGCTATGAGTTCGGCTGCAAGGTCAGCATCACCACGACGCTGGACGAGGGGTTCGTCGTCGGTATGCGTAGCTTTGCCGGCAATCCCTACGACGGCCACACCCTGAGGCAAGCCCTGGAACAGGTGGAGATCCTGACAGACCGGCGCCCCGATCTAGCCGTCGTCGACCGCGGCTATCGCGGCCACGCAGTTGAGCCCCCCGCGTCCTGATCAGCGGCACAAGGCGCGGGTTGACCCCCAAACTGATCGCGGACCTGCGCCATCGAGGCCGAAATCGGCCACATGAAAACAGACGGCCGCCTATCGCGATGCCCATTGAAAGGCACCATCGGCGACGCCCTCTTTGCCAGCCTCTGCGCCTGCGGCCACAACATCCGAAAGATCCTCGCCCACCTCAGGGCTTGGTTTGCCTGGATTGTCGTCGCCATTCTGAACGCAGTCTACCACCCAGATCGCCAGTATCAGACCGTCACAGCGGCCTGAATGAATTGTTCAAGGCGAACTACTGACCTGCCCCCCGGAAACGCCCTCACTTTAATGTAGAGTGTGCCCAACCTGAAGGAGCAGACGCATGCGCAAGAGCCGTTTTACCGAGACGCAGATTATCGGGATGATCAAGGAGCAGGAAGCCGGGCTGACTGTGGCAGAGGTCTGCCGCAAGCACGGCATCCATTCGCCGACGGGCAGCCCTGCCAGTTTTTACAAACTGAAGGCCAAGTATGGCGGCATGGACGTGTCGGATGCCCGGCGTCTGAAGCAGCTTGAGGAGGAGAATGCAAAGCTCAAGCGGCTGGTGGCGGATACGATGCTGGATGTGGTGGTACTGAAGGATCTGCTGGGCAAGCGTTGACGACACCAGTTCGGCGGCGGGAAGCGGCGATCAGGGCGATGCGGGACCATCATATCTCGCAGCGTCGGGTTTGCGACCTCGTTGGTGTCGATCCCAAGACCGTGCGGCGCGAACGCCCGCCTGATCATGCGGATATCCGCAAAAAGATGCATGAGATAGCGGGCACCCGCCGTCGGTTTGGCTATCGGCGTGTTGGTATCCTGCTTGAGCGGGAGGGGTTCACGATGAACGACAAGAAATTGTATCGCCTTTACAGAGAGGAAGGCCTGTCGGTGCGGCGGCGGCGCGGTCGAAAACGGGCACGTGGTACGCGAGCACCCCCTCTCACGGTTTGCATGCAAACCGTTGCCGGGCAACGGATGCCAATACCGAACCGCCCAAACGTGCGGTGGTCGCTGGACTTTGTCTCTGACACCTTCGGTGCGTCCCGCAAGTTCCGGATTCTGGCCGTCAACGATGACTGCACCCGCGAGAATCTGGGGCTGATTGCCGATACCAGCCTTTCTGGTGCGCGCGTGGCGCGGGAACTGACTGCGATGATCCGGATTTACGGCAAACCCGGCTGCATTGTCAGCGATAATGGGGCTGAGTTCACCAGCACCGCGATCCTCAAATGGGCGGGCGATGCCGGCATTGCCTGGCACTATATCGACCCCGGCAAGCCACAGCAGAATGGCCTGATCGAAAGCTTCAACGGCAGCCTGAGGGATGAATGCCTGAATGAGGAGATATTCGACAGCCTTGCGGACGCCCGCCAAAAAGCTGGCGCTCTGGCGCTATGACTACAACATTGTCAGGCCGCATTCCTCCCTTGAGAACAAAACTCCAGCAGAAGCGCGCCGGGCGCTTGAGCAATCTGACGGCAACGCACCCGGCGCGCTTGCCCAACCCGAAACCGACAACTATGAACAAGTCAGACTCTCGTTATGAACGAGGGACGACCGGGGGGCAGGTCACTCATTTTGGCCGCGGCTGGGATACATTGACGCATGTGTCTAAGTTCGCAACTCATGTAAGAAGCCAATATTCGACTTCGACAGCGGCCCACAAAACTTTCCCGCAGTTTCTCACGAACCAGCATAGGCAGCGCAGCGCGTCGAAAGCCGGTCAATTCCCCAATAATCTCTGACAACTTCTGTCTTAGCCCAGCCTCAAAACTGGTGCATGCTCGACCAAGTTTGACCACTATCTCATCGATTCAAACCGACGACTTGCAGCACGATCATGTCATGGTCCGACAGCGGCCTGCCAGCCTCATCTGTCGAAGCGATGATCTGGCATTGTGCGATTTGCAGGCCCCGCGTCAGGAACCAATCCAGCTTCATCGCGCGGTCGGGCCAGCGTGTGATCAGGCTTGGGCGCGTCGTCATGACGCTGTCCGCGCCACCGTGGATGGTGAAGCCGCGACCACGGGCATGATCGAACAATGTTTCATCGCGCCAGTCGCCGCCGATGTGGTTGCCGGTGTTCAGATCACCACCGATCAACAGTGGCAGGTCGGAGAAGTTGGCGTCCAGCGCGTCGATCAGCAAACGCATCTGCGCCGCGCGCTGGCTAGCATCGGCATTGCTTTCCAGATGCGTGGATACCATCACAATCGGCCCTGCTTCAGTCTGAATCAGCGCGCCAATCGCCATCCGCTCGCCCAAGCGGGGCTGATCACCGCCCGACAGAAACCAAAACCGCCGGCCGGGCAGCCGCAGCAGGAACGGGCGGCTCAGCGGTGTCGCGGCCAGAATGGCGTTGCCGTGAAAGCCCGCGTCGTTGTGGGTGTCGGTGCAGAATTCAAGTTCGGTTTCCGAGCCGAGGCCAAGTTCGATGAATTCGACACCGTAGGCATAAGACATGGCAAGCGGGGCGGCCACTGCGGCGGTTGTATGAGTTTGGGCTGTGCGGGCCATACCGTTGTCCATTTCCGACAGCAGCACCACCTGCGCGCTCGTGGTTGCGATCTTGGCGGCACTGGCAGCGGGGAACAGGCAACGCTCCAGATTCCATGCGGCGACGGTGAAGGGGAAAGCCAGCGGCGCGGTGGGGGCGGTGCCGCCAATCTCAACCATGGCCATGCAGGGCAGCGCGGCCAAATGAGCATCGTGCGCGGCCACATCGCGCGGCAGGGCTGCGATGGCGTCCCGTTCGGTTTGAGACAGGGCGGCCAGTTGATTGGTTGTCGCAAAGATCATGCAGGCACCGGGATGCCGTTTGCGGCGGTCTGTGGGTGTTCCAAGCGTCTGCCGCTGAGGATGTCAAACAGATGAAGCTTGTCAGAGTTGACCGAGAGCCGCAATTCATCTTGCAGCGGCAGGTGTGGGTCTAGTATCAGCACCAGCGCTTGGCCGTCGATCAGACCATGCACCAGACGCTGCGCCCCGAGTTCCTCGACAAAATCCACCTTGAACGGCAGGCCAGTGGCCGAAGGGTGCAAATCTTCCGCGCGGATGCCCAAGGTGATCGCGCCCTGTCCGGCCATGTTGCGGCGAGCGTCAATCACATGGGAACCGATACGCAAACGACTGCCGTCAACCTCGGCGTCCAGCAGGTTCATCGCAGGCGCGCCGATGAAGCTGGCGACAAACGTGGTGGCGGGGCGGTGGTAGATTTCTAAAGGCGCGCCGACTTGTTCGATCCGGCCAGCGTTCAGCACCACCAGCCGATCAGCCAAGGTCATCGCTTCCAGCTGGTCATGCGTCACATACAGCGATGTGGTGGCAAGCCTCTTTTGCAGTCGGCGGATTTCGCCGCGCATCGACACCCGCAGCTTGGCGTCAAGGTTTGACAACGGCTCGTCGAACAGGAATGCCGCAGGCTGCCGCACAACGGCGCGGCCCATCGCCACGCGCTGACGCTGGCCACCCGACAAAGCGCGGGGTTTGCGGTCAAGATAGGGGCCAAGTTCCAGCATGCGGGCGGCTTCTGCGACGCGCGCCTCAATCTCGGCTTTCGGGGTTTTGCGGTTCTTCAAGCCGTAAGCCATGTTTTCGCGCACCGACATATGCGGATAAAGCGCGTAGTTCTGGAACACCATGGCGATGTCGCGGTCGGCGGGATCGACATTGTTGACCACCCGATCCCCGATCTTGACTTCGCCCACCGTGATCTCCTCCAACCCCGCCACCATCCGCAGCAGGGTGGATTTGCCGCAGCCAGACGGGCCGACCAGCACGATGAACTCGCCGTCCTGAATGGTCAGATTGATGTCGCTTATCGAGGGCGCAGCAGCTCCAGGATAGGTCTTGGAGACATTGGTGATGGTGATCGCGGCCATTATTTATCGCTTTCCGTCAGGCCCTTGATGAACCAGCGCTGGAACACCACCACCACCAGAACCGGTGGCAGCAGCGCCAGCACCGCAAGGGCAAAGGCTTCATTGTAATCGGGGATCTGGCTGCCGACCCAGACTTGCAGGATCTGCTTGATGCCGCGCATCAGAGTGAAGAACCGCTCATCCGTGGTCATCAGCATCGGCCAAAGATATTGGTTCCAGCCATAGACAAACATGATGATGAAGATCGCGGCCATCATGGTTTTCGACAGCGGCAAGATCACGTCGATGAAGAACTTGACCGGCCCCGCGCCGTCGATGCGCGCAGCCTCCAAAAGCTCATCCGGGATGGATTTGAAGAACTGCCGGAAATAGAACGTGCCCGTGGCCGAGGCCAGCAGTGGTAAGATCAATCCCGTGTAGCTGTTGAGCAGGCCAAGCTGCGACATCACCTGATAGGACGGCATGATCCGCACTTCCAAAGGCAGCAACAGGGTGGTGAAGATCACCCAGAACATCAGAGTGGCAAAGCGAAAGCGGAAGTAGACCAGCGCATAGGCGGCGGCCATCGACAGCACGATTTTGCCAATCGCAAAGCCAAGCCCGAGGATCAGCGAGTTCATCACCATCCGCGCGCCGGTGACTTGCCCGGTAAAGCCGCCTTGGCGGGTCAGCACAGTTTGATAGGTGTCATAGCCATCGTTGCCGGGCAAAATTTGCAGCCCGCCTGTGTGGATTTCGACGGCCGTATGGGTCGAAGTCATGATCGCAACCACCACGGGCATCACCATGAACAGCGTACCGAGGATCAGGATCAAATGGTCTAGGGGGCGTATCCGGTTCATCATCTTATCCGTAATGGACGCGGCGTTCCAGCCAGCGGAATTGCACCAAGGTCAGCACCAGCACCACCAGCATCAGGATCACCGATTGGGCGGAAGATCCGCCGATGTCGTTGCCACGGAAGCCATCAACATAGACCTTGTAGACAAGAGTGATCGGGTTGTTGGCGGCTTTGTCTTTCACCATCACGTCGATCACCGCGAAAGTGTCGAACAGCGCGTAAGTGATGTTGATGATCAACAGGAAAAACGCAGTCGGGGCCAGCAGCGGTAGGATCGCGGTGAAGAATCGGCGCGCGCCGTTCTTGCAATCAATCAGCGCCGCCTCACGCACGCTTTGTGGGATGCCTTGCAGGCCGGACAGGATGAAGATGAAGTTATACGGCACCTGCTTCCAGACCGACACGAGGATCATTGCGAACGCCGTATCGAAGTAGTTCAGCCCGACCTTCATCTCCCAGCCAAACCACGCGGCGAGTTTGACGAAGGGGCCGATGTGCTGATCAAACAGCATCATCCCGATCAGCCCCGCCACCGGGGGCGCTATGGCGTAAACCGAAATCATCGCCGTGCGGTAGGTCGAGCGCGCGCGGATCACCTGATCGGCCTTGACCGCCAGCAGCAAGCCAAGACCCAGCGAGAACGCTGTGACCAGAACCGTGAAAATGGCCGTAAAACTCGCGATATGGCGGTATTCAGCCGAGCCCAAGGCGTCGGTGTAATTGTCAAAACCCACAAAGGTCGCACCAAAGCCGAAGGGGTCTTCGATGTAGAACGACGACGAAATTGCCTGTGCCGAGGGCCAGTAGAAGAACACAAAGATCACCGCCAGTTGCGGTGCCAGAAACAGCCACGGCAGCAAGGGGCGGTCGAACTGAACGCGCTTAGCGGGCTCAGGCCGGACTGTGGCGCGGGCGATCCATCGGCGGATCGGTCCGGGGGAGGTTTGGGCTGCGTTGGTCATTGGGTATTTCACGTCACAGGATCAGAGGGGGCAAAACGAAAGCCGGGCCTGCACAGCGGCAGGCCCGGCATATCACGCTTAAATATCAGCCTGCGGTCTTGGCGAATTTCGCCAGAAGATCATTGCCTTCGGTTTCGATGGCCTTGAACGCGTCTTCGACGGTGGTTTCACCCGAGAAAATTTTGTTGAATTCACGCTCTTCGACAGCGCGAATCTGCGGGTAGAAGCCCAGACGGTAGCCTTTCGACCATTCGCCCGTCGGCAGCAGCAGTTGCTTGATGCCGACTTCGGCAACCGGGTGTTTGTCATACCAGCCTTCAGCCTTCGACGCCTCATACGCCGCCTTGGTGATGGCAACGTAGCCGGTGGCCTGATGGTAGAAGGTCTGAATCTCGGTCGTGGTCAGGAAATTGAAGAAATCAGCTGAGCATTTGTTTTCGGCTTCGGGCTTTCCTGACATCGCGAACAAAGCAGCGCCGCCGATGAAGGACGATTTGTTGCCTTCGCCGATGGCTGCAACGTAGGGGATGAAATCCGCCGAGAACGGCATGGTCGCGGTCTTCGACAACCCACCGAAAGAACCCGAAGAGCCGATCCACAGCGCAACCTTGCCTTCTTCGAAAGGCTTCTGGTTGTCAGCCCAGCCCGCGCCATAGAAGCCGAACAGACCAGCGGTGTGCCATTCCTTCAGCTTGTTCCAGAACGCGATCATCTCGGGTGCTGTTGCGTTCAGCGTTGTGCCTTCGATGCTGTCATAGCCGTTGTTGTTCGAAGCCATCTGGATGTTATTGCGCGAGAAGAAGTTCTCAAACAACATCCAGGTCAGTTGGCTGGCCACCAAAGGCACGTAGCCCGCTTCTTTCAGCTTGGGCGCCACCGCCTCGAACTCTTCCCAGGTTTTCGGCGGCGCTACACCGGCCTTGGTGAAGGCATCGGTGTTGATGTACATGATCGGCGCCGACGAGTTGAACGGCATGCCGATGAATTTGCCATCCGCATCGGCGTAGAAATTGCGGATGCCGTCGATGAACGCGTCACGGTCCAGCTTGTGGCCGTTCTGGCTCAGCAGGTCTTCGGCGGGGATGGTCGCCCCCTTGGCGCTGATGATGGTGGCGGCACCGGCGTCAAACACTTGCAGGATATTGGGCTGCTCGCCGGAACGGAACGCCGCGATGCCCGAGGCGAGGGCTTCTTCATAGGTGCCCTTGGAAACCGGAGTGATCGCACAATTGGCTTGCGCCGCATTGAACTTTTCGGCGACCTGATTGATCACCTGCTCATTCGCCCCCCCCATGCCATGCCACCAGGTGATCTGGACCGGCGCGGCAAAGGCTGCATTGGTAGTCAGCGCAAGGGCTGCGATGACGGAGAGGGATTTTTTCATCATGGTTCCTTTCGAGATATTTGAGCGGAAACTAAGGCAAAGCGGGTAACGGCTTTGCGATGTTTATGTGTCAAAACAACGACATCTAATCTGGAAGCTGATCAATGGAGGGCATTGGGATTGCTCGCCTGGCGCAGGATTCGTCGGATGTCGCTCGATGACCTGCTGGCCGTGGTGCGGGAGATTCTCAACCCGGAGGCCGCTCGCTCCGGGCTTGACCGGTGTTTGCGCCGGCATGGGGTTGGCAATCTGCGCGATCTGCAGGCGAAAGCCCCAAGCACAAGGCGTTCAAGGCCTATGCGCCTGTGCATGCATGCCATCCTGCAGGAAAGCCCACGAAAGCGTGCCAACAATAGCCGTGCGCAGACGCCCGCGCTGTTGAAAGGTCTGATCTTCAGCGAAACCGGCGCGGCCATGACACCGACCAGCACGAAGAAAGGGGCCAAGCTCTACCGGTATTACGTTTCCATGGACGTGATCCGGAACCGCGAGACCGGCGAAGAAACCGCCCCGATGCGGCTCGCCGCCGGAATGGTCGAGGACGCGGTCGTCACCGAGGCCCGCCGCATTCTGCAAACGCCCGAGGTCGTCACGCAGGTTCTCGCCGCCCTGAAACGCGAACAAGGCGCGACGTCAGAAACCGATGCCATCGTGGCGCTGCATGAGTTTGACGCGCTGTGGGGCCAGTTCTTCCCGGCCGAGCAGGCACGGATCATCCAGCTTCTTGTCCGCCGCGTCACTGTCACCGCTGCCGGGCTCGAAGTCGATATCCGGCGTGAAGGCATCGCGGGCGTAATCCGTGAAATGGTCGCACCGCGCAGGATGCAGGCCGCCGAATGACCCAAGGCAATGATACGATAAGGGTGCTGATCCCGCTGAAGGTTCGCAGGAAGAACGGGCGGCCGAAGATCATGCCGCCCGCTGACTACCGCCCAAGCGAGGATCAGACGCAGGACCCGCATATTTTGCGGGCCATCGGCCGGGCATGGGGGTAATCCCCCCCTTTTTAACGGGGTGCATCCGTAGAATTCACGCGGCCATTCTCAGTTTCTGGGCGGGTGTGGTGCCGCCGATGCCCCGTTGCCCGGCAATGGTTTCGCTATGTGCAAGTGGCGGATCGATAGTCCGACACATATCTTCAACTCTTATAATTTATGTTTATTTATCAATGTTTTGATTTTTTCCTGTAGGGCAATTTGTATAACAAAATGTATAGCACTTTCGAGAGGTTGGGTTCTGTTACTGTCATGCCAGAATTCATGAACTACTGTCAAACCCACCACCTCGAATGAGGAAGGCATCTCTCAACGGGATGTCCAGATCGAGGTTGTAGACTTCGTTCAGAATGGCCAACTGATGAGCAACCATATCACCGAGTATCTTCAGGCGTGGGCCTTGCAGGCTGTCGATCTCGGCGGCGACCGCACTGAGTATCTCCTGTGCAAAGTCATGCGACCGCCGCTCAAAAGCACGGCTGCCGCGGCCGGGGATGCCGATGGCTTCGTCGAACAAGTGCATGTCGCCGAGGGTCAAGGCATCAATGTTGCCAGCCCGGCCCAGAGAGAAAGCAAAGTCGTGGGTGACCCTCGGATCAACCAGAACCGGCACCACGTCGTAGAGTGGCGCGAGGCGCGGGGTGCCGTTGCGGTAGAGTAGGGCATGGTTTTTAGCGTGGTTGTCGGTGTTGCCCAAGGCGAGATTCAGCAGTGTCATCGCCCGGAAAGCATTGCGGTCCAGTGCAGGCACGCCCAGCAGCGGCATCAATGCGCCCACCCGCCCAGCTGAGAAGCTGCGTGTGGGGTCGTTGGAGTTGCGCTCATACTTGAGCGACGAAGGCAGGCCGAGCGCCTGGCAGAAGTCTTCTTGATGTAAGCGGCGCACTTCCGTGCCCTGCACAACCCGGTCAAAGCGCTCTACGAGCAGGCCGCGCTGACCGCCCAACTCGAAGATCTCCGTCTGGGCGACCGGTGACCGCAGCACCCGCCCCGCAAGCGCCATCAATGCATGTTCGTGATCAACCAGCTCGTCCTCGCTCGGACGCGGCACCTTGAGCAAGTGGGTGGTGGGTGCGAGGCTCTCGGGCTTTGGCAGGCCGAAGCGGCCATCAGGCAGGCGTGTCAGCGCGATCTTGCTCTGCACTCCGGCGACTGGGGACGGGTCTGGCAGGCCCATGGGCAGCGGCCTGCGCGCAGCCAGCGCTTGCATGAGTGCAATCATATCGTCGTTGCTCAGCACATCGTAATCACGGGTCAAATCGCCGGGGATCTTGCCCGGCCCCGATCCCCTCGGCACGCAGGAGATCGCACCCGCACAGTCCCTGCCGAGATGATACAACAGCCCGGCGACATCACTTCTCGCAATGGCATGTCGTTGCATCACGCCGTCAAGCTGATCGTTCTCTTGCAACAGATTGTCGAAGAACACCCGTGCCGCCACATCGCCATATGGCTCTTCTCGCAGCGGCATGCTGATCGAGATTGGCACTTTGGCATCGGTGTCATAGCAAAAACTGAGTGTGCCAAAGTCGTCACCGCTGAGGGTGCCGGCGGGCTTAGGCTCAGATTCAATATAGACATCAAGACTTTGGCTCATGCCTCACGAACCTCGACAACCAACCCAAGCTCCATGCAGGCTCGTAGAGCCAGCGCAAGCTTGGCGCTGGCCTTGCCATTTTCGAGCTCGGCCACGCGCTGCCGGATCGTCCCTAAAACGGCCGCGAGGTCGTCCTGGGTCATGTTCAGCGTTTGGCGGCGTGCTTTAATCTGGGCCCCAAAGGCTTCAGCGTTGAGTGTGATCTTCATCTTAGGATGCCATGTTTCGATTTTAGAACATATAGCCATTAAAAATGTCTTACGCAACATGAGGTCTCAAAATCGAAACATTTCTATCTGATTGATGGTATGCTTGGCAAATGTATCAAAATTGGAACTTCAATGCGGGAAAATGGATAGCGGCTTCAAACTCCATAGCATGGACGGTGCCCAACTCAGTCGCAATTCCAAGCTCCTTCGCTGTCCGGGCCTACGCTTTTGAGTCCGTCGCGTTGAAACAACTCATCCATAGATGCACCAATAACATCTCCGATCGGGGCAGCCGCGGCTTTTTGAAGAATATCACGAAGCTGCGATACATCGCCATCGTCGTCGCCCATCGGCCAAAGTGCTGCGCTGGCAAGACGCCGTTTGCGCTGCATAAGGCTTTGCAGGAGCAAGTCAAACGACTGCGCGCGATAGCCCGAATGAATGGCCAGCGGCACATGAACAGTGACGGGACGAGTTTGACCAATGCGGTGAACGCGGTCGTTGCATTGCTCCTCCACCGCCGGGTTCCACCACCGCGAGAGGTGGATCACATGCGTTGCCGCCGTCAGCGTCAATCCTGTGCCCGCGGCTTTCGGCCCCAGCACCAGCAAATCAAAGCCGCCATCCTGATCGAGATGGCGCTGGAAGCGGTTCACGATGGCCTGACGTTTGGTGATCGGTGTGCCCCCATTGATCAGATCAATCTTCGCCAAACCAAACTCGGCTTTGGCCAGTTCGATAAACCGATACTGCATCTGCAGGCTTTCGATAAAGACCAGCGCCCGCTCACCGCGGCTTTGGATCCGGCGCAGGATGTCGAATGTGGCGGACAGACGCCCAGAGGCTGCGATGAACGCGGTCGGCTCTAACTGATCGGCCAGCGCCGGATGCACCGAGACGCTGCGGATGTGGTGCAGCATCTTCAACGCCGCCCCCATGCCACCGCTGGAAAGCTTCACCCGCGCCTCTTCATAGCGCTCGGCTTGCAGCTTGGGCATGGCACGCGGATGCAGCAAACGCGATTTGGCGGGCAGATCGCGGGCGACGGTCTCCTTCAGCCTGCGCAATGCCAGCGGGGGGGCGCTGCCATTCGGGCGGAAAGTGCGGGCGTAAAGTTCGGCCATATTGGTCTCATCCGGCACAGCATAGCTTTTGCGGAAATCGCGCAGCGATCCCAGCGCGCCGGGGGCGATCTGATCCATGATCGCCCAGAGATCCGTTGTGCTGTTCTCGATGGGGGTTCCGGTGAGGCCGATGCGGAAATCGGCGTTCATCGCGCGGCCGGCATTGGCGGCCAATGTGCCAGGGTTTTTGATGTTTTGAATCTCATCAAACACCGCCACCGCGAAGGGGATGCGGGCCAGTGAGTGTTGGTAGTTGCTAAGCGTGGTATAGGTGGTCAGCACCCATGTCAGATGGCCAGCACCTTGGTCAATCGCGCGGGTGATGTCTGAGAAATCCAAGCGCGCCTCACCGCTTTCGGTATCACGACCGCGCGCACCGGCCAATTTGCGCCCTGCGGTGGCTGAGCCATAAAGCCGGATCAGATGGCCCAGTCCTGGCGCTGTGACATGGCGGGTCACCTCTTGCTCCCAGTTTTCCAAGAGCGAGGTCGGGGCGACCACCAGCACAGGCCCACGTTTGGGGCTGCGCTTCATATGTTCATTCAACCAGACAAGAAAGCTGATGGTTTGCAAGGTCTTGCCCAAACCCGGTTCATCCGCGTTCAACACGCCGGGCAGGCCCGCCTTCCATGCCTCGATCTGCCAGCCCAAGCTTTCGACCTGATGATCCTTCAATCTGGTGCGGATGCTCGATGGCACGGCCACGGCCATATCAGAGTGACGCGGTTTCAGCTTTGCATGCCACGTCACATCGTCAAAGTTCTCGGCGGTTTTCAGAACCACCGGGCCACCCGGTTCGTCAACGACATCGTCTTCGGGCGGGGCTTCTGCGGCCTGACGCTCTGCCAGTCGTGCATCCAAAAGCTGCAGGGTCAGCGGCGTGGCGGGCAGCGGCATACCCTCAAAGTCAACTTCTGGCAGGGCAGTCTCTGCACCATTATCGCTGCGGGTCGCCTCTGCAGCATCCGCCACCACCTGCACATGGTCGCGCAGGGCCTGCAGATCGGGCGTTGGCAGTTCCGTCAGCCGCTCTAGCAAGGCCGCAGCAAAGGTTTCGGGCAGCCAAGTGGTGCCGCTGGGGTCAAAATCCTTGAGTGGATTGCCGCGATAGACCTCAACCCCCATCACCCGGTCGGAAAACTGAGTGTATTCCTCGGTTTCCACAAACACCGTTCCAGCGGCGGCCTCGACAGCTTCTTCCTGGGCGGCAGGCGTCAGATCATCAAATCCACCCTGCCCGCGCAATCGTGCCTCAACTGCATCTGTGATCCGAGCGCGGGGATTGCGGATGAAGGCATGGCGCTCTTCGGGCGTTGCGCGCTGCATCTCGGCCATAACCTGCAACGCTGGGGCAGCACTGCGATCCACCACAAGAAAGCGGCCCGGCCCCAATCGAAACGCATTCAGCGCGCCACGTTCGCGGACCCGGCGCTGAAACTGTTGTAAGTCTGCGCCTGACAATTCAGCCATCGCCTCGGCGGGTTGCAGATTGTCGCCCAGACGATCAGATGAGAATGGCACTACCTCAAAATCATCGCCAGTCGCATCGGGCGAGATCGACAGACGGTCGGTAAGGGACACCTCCAGGCCCTGCAGAAAATCGGTCATCGAGCCACGGGCGGCTCCGGTATCGCCCGCCATAGTCACACCGGGTTCCAAAGCTTTGCGAAACCGCGCCAACGCCTCCCAATGGGCGGCGTCATCGGTCGAGGCGGTGAAGCCTTCGGCGACAACAACCGCGTCCAGCATCCACAACGGCAGACGCTGCGGGCCGCGATCGGTTTCCAAAATCGCCCCCGCGCGGCGCGGCATCCGCTGCTGGCCCGCACGCAGCCATTGATGGCGCAGACGGAACCCCGCGCTACCCAGAACGCCTTCGGCATCGGTGCGCAGGGTCAAGTCGGTCAGCAGTGGCAGCCCGAGCGCAGCGGCGGCCTCTGCATCTAGACTGGCGGCAAGGCGGTGCGACAGGGTGATACGGTCGCCTGCAATCTCAAGCGGTTCGGCCAAACTGTCGGCCAATGTGCGAAGATCTGCCAAAGCGAAGGCCAAGCGGCGGTCTGCGGGCGTCAGGCGGTCAAGATCAGGGGTTTTGCCGGACATCAGCCGCCCCAAAAGCCCGCTACGGACGGGAAGCAGGCGCAAACTCACGGCATCCGGGGAATAGGTGAATTCGAACATGCTCAGAGGTTCCTCAATACTTTATCCTGCCACCCGCGCACATGAACTTGTTTCCAAAGAAAGGTAGCGCGGTCACGGATTTCGGTAACATCATAGCGCGGCTGGTAGAGCTTCGGCGCACTTGACTTGCGCCCATCGAAAGCATGAACCATGAAGTTGAAAGTGCCTTCAATCACGATTTTATCTCCAATCCGCATGATCAACACTGATTTATCCTTGTCGCCAACCTGCCGCCCAAAGCGTCGCGAACCTTGACGGGCATCCGGGGGCAGCTTCGCAATAGCTGTGCGATGGCCAGCCTCGTTAAATGCAATCCAAACTTCGTCAATCCGGCCCTGTTCGTGCAGCGTCCACCAGAAATCTTCCCGATCCGCCCACATGTGGTTGCGCTCAACTTCCGTGAGGATGCGGAACAGAAAGCGGATATCCGCGCCCATCAGCCAGCGTAGAAAAACCGCCTCCATCGCCGGATCGACCTCGTTCCACGCGGCATGACGACTAACGCGTGGATGGCCGTAATTCTCGGTCAGACGATCAATCAACAACGTCATAATTTCTTTGGGCGGCTGGCGCTGCATCCATGGCCGCAATAGCGCGGTGATCGCGGCCCCTGCCCCGACGTTTCGCACCGTCTGCGCATCAGGTTTCAGCCAGCCCAGCAAGCAATCGATCTCTGCGCGCTGGTCCAGCCGAGGCGCGATGCGGGCAAGGTAGGCCAGATGTGCGGCATCCATCAAGCCCGGCGCGTGGGGTTGGCGCAAGCCAATCGCGCGCAGCCCGTGCCAAGGATCGTCCATCGCCTCCATCCGTGCCGCGATGCTGCGCGGTGCGGTTTCGGCGTCAAACAGATCAGGGATATTTTCCAGCAGCAACTGCCAACGGGGGCCAATCCGGCTGCCCACCCCCGCCAAAGCCCGGGCGAGCGCACGGGTATGTTCAGCGCCCGGCGCGTAGCTTTCCATGTAGACGCGCACCATCGGGTTCAGGAACCCGGCCTTGGTCGAAGCTGCAACCTCTGCCAGCAGAAACTGCCGCACTTGGGCCAGATCGGGTTTATCGCGATACTTAGCCGCGAACGCGATGCCAGCAACGCGGGTCGCAAAGCTGAGTGGCACCTTGTGCCAGTCATCGACCAGAATGCGTCGTAACATTTCCGCCAGCAGTTTTTCGGCCTCATGCTCTGGCGGCGTGGAGGGGGCGTCATATCGCTCGATGATGCGTTGGATGGATCGCTGGATCAGCGCGAAAGATGGCGTTGTTGGTGTCGAAAGCGGGCGCGGCGAGCTGAGACGCTCTGATAGCGGCACATCGCTCATGGAGCAACTGTGGCGTTGAGGGCCGCGCGGACGGTTTCAATTTCTTCCGACCTGCTTGGCACATACATGATGATGCGCAGGTCAATCCGGCGGTTGGCGGCCTTGTCCTGAACAGTGTCATTGGCTTTGATCGGCCGCATCCGGCCATAGCCCGCCACTGACAACACCGGCTGATTGCGGAAGTTCAAGTGCTGCACCAGCCCCGGCTCTTGTTCCGTCATCATGTGGAAGGTGTCATTGGCGCGCGCGGTGGACAGAACCAGGTTTGAAAAGTCCTGCCCATCAGCATCGGTGTGCCCCTCAATTTGCACCGCTTCGATCAACGCGTGGCCGGGATTGCAGCCATCAGACCAACGCGAGCCAGGCCCGAGCGTGTAGCAGGGCAACAATTCCTCTAGCCGCGACGCCACCGCCCGCACGAAGACTACCCGATCCGGCCGCAACACAGCCGAGCCTGATCGAAACAGCCCATCGCCCTGAAAGCGCAGTGCATCGGACTCCTCGCTGAGGATCACATCCAATTCAGGAAAGTCGAGCATGATGCTGTCGCGTAGCGTCTCCAATATTCTTTTGCGCTCGGCAAGACTTCGGTTGATATAGGTTTCCAGCGGATCCGGCGCTTTCAACTGGGCAATTTCGGCCTCTAGCTGCGCGATCTTCTGCCGTAATTCGGCGACGATCAGGCGGGTGTGATCCAGCTCTTGCCGCAGCGCCACGTTGATCGTCTGCTGCAACTTCAGCTTTTCCTCAAGCGCTTTCAGCTGTTCTAACAAAGCATCACGCTCGGCCAAAACGGATTTATGCACGGGAAGCGGCACGGTGGTCGAAGGATCATACTGGCTGGCAAAGAACGCCAACAGCAGAATAACGATGAACAGAAAGCCCACCGTCATATCGGTCATCGACACGAAGGCGGATTCTTCCTCGTCTTCGTCATGTCTGCGCCGGATAACCCCGCCGCGCATTATCGGCGCACCTGTTGAGGTTGAAATTCTTGCAGCCCGTCAAGAATGGTCTGCAATGTCGCCAAGGCGGCGTTCAGCCCCTTGGACATCTCGTCTACATGGCTGCGCACCGATTGCATCGCCTGTTCGGTTTGCGTGGTGTAAAGATCAAAGGCCGTTCCCAGCTTTTGATCAATGGTGTCCATCCGATCACCCTGCCCGCGCATCCGCCCCAGCATGTCAGTGACCGCGGCCAAGGAGGCATCAATTCCACGCCGCTCGGCTGCCAGTGTCTCGCGTGCTGTGGTCAGTGTCTGGGCTGCACTTTCCGCCGTCGCCCGCGCGCTTTGGGTGACTGTCGCGACGGCATCCCTTGTGCCATCGGCCATTTGGCGCAAAGCCCCCTCGATACGTTCCGACGTTGCCCGCACCGGGCCCGCCGCGGCAACCAGATCTTGCGAAGCGCCGAGGAAACTGCCCGCAGCCTCGGCCCCGGCTTTGGCACCATCGCGCACACCATCCACAAGGCGGCGCATCTCGGTCGCACTGTCGGCCAGCGCCATCACCATATCTTCCAGTTGATCGGCGATTGCCCCGATCGGCTGCACCAGATCCGCCCCGGCTTTGGCTGACAACTCCTCGGTCAGCCTTGCAATATCGCCGCCCGCCTTGCCAAAAGCCGCCATCATCGACTGGCCCGCAGCGCCGATGGCGGCCCCGGCCTCATCCCCCGCCACCTGCATCCTCGCCCGCGCCGCTTCTGCGCCCGATTGCGCAGCACTTTCCATGTCGCTGCGCATCGCACCTGCGGCTTCGCGCATATCAGTAGCCGCAGACGAGATCGCCCGCGCGCCTTCAGAGGTATTGTCGCGGATGCCCTCTAGTGTCTGGTTCATCACCGCCAACAACTGCTCGGCCCCTTGGGTAAACGCCCCCGAAGTGCTCTGCGCCGTGTTAGCCATTGCGCCGCGCAGATCATCCACCGCTTGCGCCACCCGCGCGACTGCCGTTTCCATCTCGGTGCCCATCCGCCCCGAGGATTGATCCATCCGGTCAGCCAATTGCCCGATTTTGTCACCTGCCGTGGCCAAACGCTCACTCGCCGCCGTCAATGCATTGCCGACACCCGAGGACAGTTGCTGCGAAATATCCGCCGCCATCGTTGACATGCTGTCCGAGCCCTGCTGGCTGACCTTATCCAGCAACGGCTGCATCGCGTTGCTGATTGAGGTTGAAATTGCCAATGGCAGCTCGTTTTTCAACGGTCCACCGATTTCGGCAATCATCTGAAGCGTCAGCTGGCGATGATGCTCGCGGTCTTCCACCATTGCAGCCAACTGGCGCATGCCAATTTCTTCAAGGCTGGCAAAGGTCAGCTGCTTTTCCAACACCCGGCACAGCTTGTGCAAAGTGTGATCCAAAGCCCCGGTGCGTTTACGCAACAAGATGGTCAGCACAATCGAGCAGACCAGCCCCGTCAGCGACATGATGAACTTGGCCGAGGCGATGCCCAGCAACCGCTTCATCGTCTCATCGTCGATGCGGTCGCCTTGCGACATCTCGGTCAGTGCGGCAATTAGGCCAAGAAAGGTTAGCGCAAGGCCAACCGACACGAACACACCGGGCAACACGCGATAAATACCGGCGCCAAAATGCAGATCGTCCAGATTGAAAAACGCAGCCGGACGCACTGCATTGCGCAGCACAGGTTCGCCTTGGGTCTCATCAATGAACAGGGTTTCGTTGAACTCGTCCCACGCATCCGACAACGACTCGGCTGCGGTGCCTTTGGGTTGCCCCATAAACCACGCCGAGATCGCCTCACGCCCCTGAAGCAACGAGCCGCCTGCCTCTGGCTTTGCCAGCTTGGCGGTAAGGCGGTTCACTGCATTGATGCGTCTTTGGAAAGTCGCATAGGCCAATGCCCCGCAGATCAGCGCCACCAAGCTGATTGCCAGAACCACCAACCCCGGAAAAGCGTCCCCCACCAAAAGCGAAGCAAAGGCAAGAATGTGGTCTTTTACAAAAATACCCAAAACAATAAAATCTGGCATATGGTCCTGTCTAATTTTAGCGCATTTCAACCGTGCATGGCGGCGGTTCAGCCTTCAAGCCTACAAAAACACTATGTTTTTTCTTTGCTGCAGTTGTCACTGCATTGCCACAACCTCGAGGTGTCAGGCTTGTGTAACAACCACCTTGGCGCGCTCGCCTCCTAAGGCGGCAAAGGCGCGTTGACGGCAGGTCAGCACCAGAATTTGCTGATCTTTCGCCACGCGGTGCAGGGCGGTGAACATCGCTTCGATCCGGTCGTCATCACTGTGGACCAGCGCATCATCCAGGATCACCGGCACCGTCTGACCGCCGCGCGCAAACAACCGCGCAAAGGCAAGTCTGGTGAGGATTGCCAGCTGCTCGCGGGTGCCGCCCGACAGGATATCCAAAGCTTCCGGCTGACCGTCGCGAGTCAGTGCCACCGGCAGCAGGCTTTGATCGTCGATCAGCAAGGCGGCACCGGGATGCAGGATCGCAAGCAGCGGCTCTAGTTCTCGCATCACTGGGCCGAAATAGGCGTCACGCGCTTTGGCGCGGGCATCTTCCAGCGCGCGGCGCAGACGGCTTAACGCCTGCACTTCAGTCTCATAGCGCCCGGCGCGCGCTTCGGCGGCGCTGCGGGTGCCGATGATCTCGTCCAGGGTTTCCTCGATGCCCTGTTCGGCCAGCAACTCGATCCGGGTGTTCAGGCTGGCGAGTTCCTCGCGCAGCGCATCCGCTTCGCGTCGGGCCTGATCGCTGGCAGTGCTTGCACGCGCCAGCCGCGCCGCCGCAGTTTCCAGATCAGGCGCCTCGGCTTTCAGACGCGCCGACAGTGCCGCCGCTTCGGCCGCGCGTTGCGCCAACTCTGGCAAAGCGGCCCGCAGATCGGCCAAACCCTGGGCCAAAATTGCCAGATCACCCGCCTCGTCCGCAGCCTCGATCGCCGTGCGGTGGGCAGATTTCTGATCGGCCTCGGTCTGGGCGCGGTGCTCGCCCGCTGCCACAGCCAGTGCATGCGCCGTTTTGGCGATGGCCACCTGTTCGGCCTCTGTCCTTTCGGCAGCAGTGACCATGACTTCCAATGTGGCGGCATCTTCTGCGGGGCCATCCGCATCGCCTGCTTCGGCTAGCGCTGTGACATGCGCTTGGCGCAGCGCATCCACCCCGTCAGGTGCGACGTCGGCCAAAAGCAGCGCGGTTTGTTGCAAGGCACCATCCAACCGCTGCGCGTTTGCAAGATGCCTTCGCGCCTCGGGAAGATCTGCGGCATCACAGGCCGCAAGGTGCTTCGCCAACGCCGCAGTCGCCTCGGCGATGCTGGTGCCAATATCACCACCGCGTGCGATACCGGGGTCAATCCGCAAGCGCCCTATGCCGGGAAGGCTGAATTCGGTCGCCTCTTGCAGCCGTTGCGGCGTATCATCGACGACGCGCGCAGAGCTTATAGCCCGTGCATCCCCGCTGTAGCTGAATTGCAGCAGCACCGCTTGGGCTTCGGATTGCGCCGTCAGGCGATCAAATAGATTCTGTGATTTTTCTGCTGAAGCAATGGCTTGCGGTGTGATCTTCAACAAACCTCCCAAGGCGTGATCAGCTTGCAGCTGCTGCTGCAATTCCAGCGCGCGGGCCAGCAAGCGCGCCAATTCGCCCGCCCTTTGCCGGGCAGAGCTTGCCAGTTGCGCCTTTTGCGCAACCGCCAGACGCAGCCGAAAGCCGCGCGACACCCCTGTGGCCGCGGCGGCGATTTCGGTAGCGCTGCGGTCTTTAGCCGCCAGTTCCTCGGCGCGGCTATGGGCCAGACTGGCCTTATCCGATGCGGCCTTCTGCGCCTCTGCCGCCACCCGCACCCGTTCAGACAGGCGGTCCAAACGGGTGATATCTTTGGAGGCGGCATCTAACGTCAGATCAGCCAGCGTCAGATCACGCGCGGCGGCCTGGCGTTTCTCAACATGTGCCAAAGCGGATTGATGGGCTGCGCGCGCATCCGCAACGGCGGTGTCGCGCGCAACGACGGCTTGGGGATGCGCCAAAGCGGCTTGGCTGCGCATCACCTCGCTGCGCCGCCGCAGACCGTCGCCCAGTTGCAGCATCTTCGCGCGCAGACCCTGTTCCTGCGCCGCCAATGCTGCGGCTTCATCCACCGCGCGCGCCCATTCGCCACCCGCTTTGGGCTTGCCGGTTGTGGTTGCAAGCCGCGTCAGCGCCGCATTGGCACGGTCCAGCACGCCATCCATCCGACGCCCGCCGGTCATCATATCAATCTCGCCCGCGACCGATGACATCAGATCGCGCCGCGCCGCAAGGCCGCGTTCACGCTCGCGATTATCTTCGGCGCTGCGGCCTTCGGGTTCCAGCCCCATCAACCCCTGCCTGACCCACAAAAGCCCCGACGGCCCCGCAAGCCCTGCCCCCAAAAGCTGCGCTATCCATGCCTCGGCCTCGTCGTCCAGCGCCACAATGCGGCCATTGGCATCGCTGACGCGGGCCATGGCGCGCGACAGCCAGCGCTTGCTGATTTGAAAGCGGCCATCTGGCAGATCAACCTCGACCGTGACTTCCGGCGCACCGCCCGCATAAGGTTGCAGCGCCTTGACCGGGGCTTTGCTGCTGCGGTGCTTTTCAAAAAACAACGCGTGCAGCGCATCGAAAAAGGTGGATTTGCCGAATTCATTCGGTTCAGACAGCACAGTGATGCCATCGCCAATGCCCGACAGGCTGGCACGACGACCTGCGAAATGGCGGATGTTGCTTAACTCAATCGCGCGGATTTTCATGGCCGTTCCTCTTGCGCATAGGCGTATAGCCGCGACAGCGCGCTTGCGGCGACATCGCGGGCGGATTGCGCAAGGCTTTGATCGCTGGCCTCTGCCATCAGCGCCTCGGCGGCCTGACGCAGCGCCCCAGCGCGGTCGATCAGGTCGAGATCATCGGGGTGCGCGTCAACCGCCAGAGACGCAAGATCACTGGCGAACCAGCCGAAATCGGGTGCAATGCGCGCAAGTTCGACCTCAAACGCCGCGCGTTCGGCCAAGGCCAAACGGCCCGTCGCGGCAAGGCGGATCAACTGATCGCGCCGCCCCTGTGGTGCGGGTAAGCTGTCTTGCAAGCGGGCAAGCACATCGTCCCCCGGCAACAGATCAAGGTTGGTCGCGATCCACACCAACGCCCCGGTTTCAGCCACCGACACCTGCGGCACAGCACCCGGCCCATCCAATGTCACCAGCAGCGCCCCCGGCGTAAGCGCATGCTTGAAGCCGTCGCATTCGGGCGTGCCGGAATACCATGTCGACAGGTTGACCTGCATCCGGCCGTGCCAATCGCCAAGCCCCAGATAATCCAGCCCCGAGCGCGCCGCCCGATCTGGCGGGATGATGCCCGCGACACCTTCCTCGCCCGAGAAATCGGTGATCGCGCCATGTCCCAGCCCGATGCGGATCGCAGCCTCGGGTGTTGCCGTATCCATCGCCTCAGTCAGATCGCGCCCCGGACGGCGCTGCGTGCAAGGCGCTGGTAGCATGTAGGCGTTGGGCGCAAGCGCCAGTGGTTCAGTTGACAGAACAGGCCGCAGGTTGGTGGGACCATCGGCGGCGATCTTGCGCCAAAGCTCGGTGGCAGCCAGACTGTCATGATTGCCCGGCATCATCAGCCAAGTGATATCGGCCTCGTCTGCCATCGCGCTCAGAGCATGGCGCAAGGTTTCTGGTGCCGGAGTTTCCGCATCGAACGTGTCGCCCGCCAGCAGCACGGTCGCCGCCCCGCCTTGCCGCGCCGCTTGCGCCAACCGGGCGATAGAGCCATGCCGCGCCTCACGCAGACGGTTGCGGATGGCTTCGGGATAGCCGCCAAAAGCCTTGCCCAAATGCAGATCTGACGTGTGCAAGAACCGAAAGCTCATATGTTTTCCTTACGAAAGAGCGATGCAAAAACAGCCGCCCAAAATAATTCCAGCGGGCGCACAACAAAAATCTTAGGTCATAAGGGTTTGACAATTTGGCAAAGCGATACATCGCGCCGCCCGCCCCGCAAACCCTGAACTGATGTTCACAACCCTCATGCCGTTGTTCGAGCGACTGACGCGCCGCCCGCCAACAGCAGGCGTAGTCGGCCAAGGATGTTATTGCTATTCGACACATCAATGCTGGCCGTCTCCAAAATCACATTGCGCCCGGTAATCTTATGCCTCGCATGGATGTCTTCCATGTCCCCCAGCCCCAAGTGATATGGATAGAGCAGCGTTAGTCTAGCCGCTCCATATAGCTGGCTATACGCCATCATTTGGTAAATGTCGGCCTGTGAAACGCCCTGTTTGGGATCATCAATCCGCGACGAGAGCCGTTTCCACTTGGTATCAATCACATGCGTGACGATGCCAGCGGAGCGTATCAGTATATCGGGCTTGGTCTGGAAAAGGCCGCGCTGAGTGTCCTGTGCCGCCAGACAGTAAAGCCGTCCGCCTTGCAACGAAACGCTGGTGCCACTGCCCGCGACCGCGCGCATCAGCAGACGGCCAATGTAGTCTTCAAAAAGCGCATTCATTTCAAACAGCAGCGCAGTGCCCTGTCCCGCGCCCCGCGTTGTCGATTGATAAAGATTCTGCAGGAAAAGCCGCGCCATGCCGAACAGATCCTGCCAACGCCGATTTGTGCGGTCGATCACGATATCATCCCATCGCAGCGCCGAGACTGGGACATCGGTTATCTCTGCATAAACAAAGGAAAGCTCGCGCAGGCGGCGTTGGTTGGCTGGGCTTCGCGACAGCCGCGAAAGCTGGCCAACCGCCGCCTTCATGACGCGGTTGAGTGTGATGTCCTCAGACAGAATATCAAAGCGGCACGCCAGTTGCGACGGATTTACAGCATGCCGGGTGAACTGGCGCGCGATGTTCAACGTGCCACGCAGGGCGGCAAGATCATCCTCGTGCTGCAGATAGCGGCGCGGCATTCCCTGCCGGACGGCATCGGTTAGCTTTTCACAAAAAATGCGGATCAAGATTTCCAGCAAAGTTTCGCGCTGAAACTCCAGTTCGGTGATAAGCCCGGTGTCGATCTTCAGATCAAGCGCCACCGCGAGCATATGGATCAAACGCCGCCGGATTGCTGCGTTCTGTTGATCGGTTGTCTGTGCCGCTGCGGTGTCAGCCGGAATTTCAATTTTCGGCAGTATTTCCAGCGTGCAGCCCTGCACGGCCAGCACCCCGACCACACCTCGCGCCCGCAAGGCGTGCCGTCCATGCTCCAGCACGCCACCACCACCCCGGCCCGCCAAAGACGATCCTGCCGCGACAACAGCAAGTTTATCCGCCAGATTGGCAGGAATTTTCTCCTCGCCATCGCCGTAAGGCAACGTTTCCCATTCGCGGATGGTGCGGCGGATCATGGCGCTTGGAATTTCGCAAAGTCGAATTCTGCCTTGACGCTCCACCGCCATTTTTCTTCGGCCATATCGTCTGCCCCCAGACTGTCGGGGGGTGCAAGACGCTTGGCCTCGAGAAAATGCGTCTGCGCAGCGTCAGGACGATCTCCCAAAACCGCCGCCACTTTTGACCAATCGTCGTAGAAATATTCCGACAGCAGCGGAATGACCTTGTGCTGCATCACGTCTTCAACGCCCGCTTTGTCGCTGCAGCCGGTGAAAAAGCCATGGCCAATCTGATGATCGCGGTCAAACAGATATTCGATCCGCTCATTGAGGGTGGTCAGCATCCTGCACAGATTGATACCGTCCAGATTGTCCGCAGCAAGTCCACGCTCGGCCAAAGCCGCGCGCAGGGCGTTCACATCGGGCATAAGTTCCCGAAACGTAAACCTGCGGCGCAGCGCGGTATCCAAAAGTGCAATCGAGCGGTCCGCGGTGTTCATCGTGCCAATAATATGCAGGTTCGACGGCACGCCAAAACTCAGCCCCGAATAAGGCAGCCGCAACCGCACCTCGTTCAGACACCCCAGACGCTTGTCGGCCTCTAGCAAAGTGATCAACTCGCCGAAAACCTTCGAGATATTGGCGCGGTTGATTTCATCTATGATCAATACGAAGTCACGCGCGCCAGCGGTGGGCGGCAAAGCATCGCGCTTGTAAGCGATGCTTTCCAAACCATCCCAGTCTATCGCCGCATCATCCAGCTTGTAGATTGGTTGAAATGCGCTGAATTTCTCAGGATAAAAGGCTGATCTGTCGGCCCCCTCGATGTCTGACCAAATCCACTCCACGCTGCGGGCATGGGGAAATTCGTCCTCTGCGGAAATAAACTCGTAAGCGCCGGTCACGCGCCCGATAGCCACAATCTGATTTTTGCCTACGGTCAGAACGACATAATCGTCAATTTCAACGCCCGCTCTGAAATACCAACTGCCGCTGATATCCGCGTAACGTCCATTCGCATCGGGGTGGTCCTCGCGCCACTGCGCTTTAATCGCTTCGAACTGTTCATATTCCGAGGGCGACCAATCAACTCTGCCACCGAATCCCCAAAACATCTTGCTGTCTTCAAGCGATTTTTCCAGCCGAGCTCGCCAATCACTTCCGATCAAGCTCAGCTTAAACAGGTTCCGATTCCGATCAAGCCGGTTTTCGGCGCTGCTGCCGGTGTTCTCCGCAGTGCTGCCCGTATCAAGGCGGGCACGTTCGCTGATTTGCTTAAACACGCCGGCATGGGGTTTCAGACTGAACCCAGCCGATGCGGGCGCCTCTGACTCTGTGTCGTCTTTGGCTTTGTCCGTCGTCGGTCGCAGCCCCTCAACGAAATCCTCATAGGAAAACGATTGGTGGAAGGTGACAAACTCGATGCGACCCTCACTGACAAGTTTGCGATAAAGCGTCATCAGCTCAGCGCGATCACTCCGCAGCGTCACGGCAACCGCGTCGCCCAGGCAAATTCGCACCGCTTCATAGGCCGTGGCGAAAGTCTTGCCCGTCCCGGGAGGGCCATAAAGGATGATGTTTGTCGGTGCGGTCATAGCGGCATTCCTTGCGTCAGCAATAGGTTGGGTGGGGGGCATCACGGCCGCATCTTTGGCGTTGAAAGCCACCCAAAGCAGGCTTTGCACATCCATCAGATCACGCGGAGCCAAGCCTTTGTCACGCAACGCGTCTCGGATGCGGTGGGCAAAGCCAAGTTCGGCGGTATATTCCGGCGCCGCCTCACCGCGCGGAAAGCGCAGGCCGGTGGCTTCAAAATACATGGCATCCAGAAAACTGCGCCGCAGCAGCAGTGCCTCTGCGGGGTTCAACAGCATCAGGGCGAATTCGGCAACCTGCCGGGCGCTGTCGCGTGTTGGATTGGGGCAATGCTGCATCCATGCGGCAATGAAAGACGCGACCGCAGCCGCGTGCCTTGGTGCATCGGGGACAGCCGCGATCAGTGCGGATACCGCCAGCGACATCGCGGCATGGTCGCAGTCACCCTTGGGCGAAAGCGGCCAATAGACCTGCCATTGCAGCAAATTGATCCCCGCCATCGCGCCATGCAACGCCTCCAACCTTGCGCGGTCATCCTGTGCTGCCGCCAGCGCCTGCCGCAGCTTATCGGCGGCTGCGTCTTTATACTCGCGCTCGTCCGCTTCAAAGGCGGGGTCAGCTGGCACAAAGCCTTGCCAGTTTGGAAATCTGGCTTTCACGCGCTGGATCCAGCGTGCCAGCGCGCGGGGGAACGGATCGCCTGACAGCGCGTCCAGCAACACCAGATCCTCTGGTTTGCGCAGCTCAAGCGCTGGCCCTTCATACGAATCCAGATAGGTTTTGCGCGCCGAATGCAGCTTTATCGGCAACGTGCTGCGCACCTCTGGCGGCAGCAGCGCCGCCACCTCCGCCGTCAGATAGAAATTCTGCATCCCCGTCGACCCGATCCCCCACAACATGCGCCTGCCCGCCGCATCACCCAACACCACCACCTTCTTCAGGATTGCTTCGGGAATAAACCCAGAACAATCGCGCAAATGGGCGATGATCTGGGCACGAAACGGCGTCGCGGAGTCTTGTGGCATCTGGGCTTCGATTTCAGACCAGTTCATTATAGGATTCCTATCTTGGGCAATTTGTTCCAAGCACACAGCTTATGTTCCGGACCGGTGCCCCGCGCGGGGGCCATAACCAGGATCGCTGCATGCGCGCAGCCCATAGAGCGCTTCAGGTTTGACCCTGACAACAATGTGCGGCCGTCGAGAATTCTCATTACTTCTCCAACATTTACCCAAAATCAATCGCCGAGGCGATCGGCTCGACGGACCTCAATTTTAGCAATAACCGAGCAGGGTGACATTTTTTGGCATGGCCAAATCGCGCTTTGGAAATAATTTCTGTGCTTTGCGTTGGCTTAGTGGCGGCTTTGCGGCCTTATGGCGAAGCTTATCGCGTGAGGCGTCCGGGTAATCGGGTTTCGAAGCCGCCGCCTTCGCCTACAAGATTTGTGTTACCTTTGGATCCCAAGGCAACGGCACCACAAAACCCTCCTGATAGCCCAACGCCCGGAAATGCGTGTCATCAAACTGCGCCTCCCATCCGTGATGCCAGTGGCCGAACATCCACAACTGCGGCGCTAGAATCTGCACCACTTCGGCAAGAAAGGCGCGGGTTCGGGTCGGGCGAATTTCCAAGCCCGGCACGGCCCTGTCGCTATTCATGTCTGCGTGCAGCGCTTGGGCCACAAATTGTGGAGCATCGTGGCTGATCACAACCCTGATCTGTGTCTTGACCTTGTCCAGTTGTGACAAAATGTGGTCGGCCGCCCGTGCCGTTATCTCGGTATCCTCGCCGAGCAGACCGCCGTCAGCCCCACCCAGAAACAAAACCGACCCGGAAACCGCCCCATCCGGTAAAAACCCCGGCGCCGCATGGATCAGCGAGGGCGCGTCATGATTGCCACGCAGGAACCGATGTCTGGGATGCCTGCGGTGAAACTGCTGCACCTCGCGCTCTTCGCGGGGCGAAAAATGGCCAAACCCGTAGTCACCGACATGGATTGACGGCAGCGGCCCGCCAAAGCGCGCCTCCTCTCGGTCAATCAATGCGCGATAGGTGTCAATATCAGCATGCGTATCACCGATCACGATGGTCGGAATCAAGGGCAGACGCACCCGGCCCTGCGCATCATCCCCTTCAAACATAGACAGGTTGACCGTCTGCAACGCGGGCAAGACCGCTAAAGCCTTGTCCTTCGTGGTCCCAGTTCGTGCCATGCACTGGCACAATCTGACGTGCCGCGATGGATGCCGCAAAGGCGCGCAGATCTGCCGGGCCGGCATGGCCGCTGGTGTGAATATACCGTAAATCTGCGCCACCGCTGCGGCACCACTCAACTGCGGTGGAGGGTTAGTCGAGATAGCCGCGCCACATCGACCAAACCACAGCATCCGCCGCAGTCGGGTCCACGCCGCTGGCACGATAGTCGCGCACCAAACCATCGCGCAGCATCACAACAGACCGACTGCCCTTGATCGCCCGCGCTGACATGCCATACTTGGCCATCCGATCCACGAACGCGCCACACCCGGAATTCCGGTAGTGATTTGCAAGACCTCGTGTGATCACAACCTTCAGCTGATCCATGCCCGGGCGTGGCAGGCGCGTGCCTTGTGCAATCGTGTCCAACACCTCTGCCGTGTAAAGGTCAATAACCAGAGTCCGCCCCGTCTTTAGCGCCGCCCGGTAAAGTGTTACGGTGCGGTCAATGTTCTGCCCAGACCAGCAACAGAACACCTGCCCCTGCACGCGGCTGAAAAGTGACACGAAATCCGCCTCAAGCGATGCTTCAGAAATGACAGGCTTGTCGGTTCCAAGGTTGGTGCCTTCAAGGATCAGCAGATCAACGGTGCCAATTCCAGCCTGCATAAGCCGATCAACAAGGGCTGATTTTCGGCCATGCCTGCGAAAATCGCCGCTGTAAAGCAAGCGCTGCCCAGCGCCTTCGATCAGCAGCATATAGGCATCAAAGGCCGAGTGATCCGTCAGGATCGGCGTCACCCGAAACGCCCCAACGCTGAATGCACCGCGACTGTTCCAGCGGTTCAACACCCGCCCAAGTGGGGCGCGCGCCAGCCCCGCGGTGATCTCGATCAGCTTGGCCGAAGCAGCACCGCTCCACACCGGCCAGGCCAATGGCAGCTCGTTGATCAGCCCCGAATGGTCCTGATGCGAGTGGCAGATCAGCACCGTGGCTTGCCCCGAGAGATCAAGCGTCCTAGGCAGCAACCCGGTTGCGTCTTTCGGTGCGTCGAGCGGCCGCCCGGCATCAAGGATCAGGCGTTCTCCATTGGGATGGCGAATCTCAATGCAGGTGCCGCCAATTTGGTAGCCGCCACGATGCACTGTCAGTTCAAGTTGCGTTGAGGTGGCGTGGATCAAGGCAGTTCCAGCTTGGCGTTGGGGTTGACCATATGCACCGCAACCGGGCTTTGGTCTACGGGAAGGCGCGCCGCTTCTGTTAGCTTAGGCAGATGGGCCTTGCAGAAAAGCGCGTCATTCTCGCGGTTGTCGATCAGCAAACGCACGTTCGGATCGACCCCCACCAGCTTTGACGGATCAGCCGCGACGGCGCGAATGGCGGCGCCCAAAACCGGAATTGGCTTGCCCTCACTGGCCCATACCGCTGCGGCAATCTTGTGCAACGCGACCAGGATCTCGCAGTTTTCCCGGTAGGCATCTCGCACCACGTCCAACGATCCGGGCGCATCGAACCATGTCGCATAGCTGGCGAGTTGCCTGAAAACCTCTGGCGTGGTGGTGGAACGGATGCGCCCGTCCTTCACATGCTTGGCTTCCCAAAACACCACTTTCCATCCGTCGCCCGATGGCTCCAGTGCCACCAGATCAATGCGTGGAGCCACCCGTTCGATCGCACCATGTAGCGCCGGAAGTCCCATCTCCAGATCAATGATTTGTGCATTCGCACCGACAACAAGATCAACAAATATCTTCTCGATGCCTTGATAGCCATGCGTGCGGCGGATCCAGCAATCCAGATCACCCGCATCCGGGAAGTCTTGCGCAATCGCATCGAAGCGAATGTATTTTTGCGCGTCGCCACCCCCAAGGTATTTATTATGGACGCGCGCAGTAATCTTTGAACCGAAATCAGCCTTAGCAACCGATTGCCCGCCGCAGTAAAAATTCACATAGCCATTGCGGATCGCAAGCCGCAGCTGAACTGGCCGAGCTCCCTCCGATTTTTTATCACCGTTCTTGGGCTTCCAATTTTCGCTTTGGGCCGCCGTCCCGGCTGGCTGCCAGCGCAGCAACAACTCCCGCAACCAAGGTTGCGCTTTCAACTCTGGATCAGCCGCCAAAGCACCCAAGTTCAACACCCGCTTGAAGTCACTCATGTCCCGCACCTTCACTGTTAAAGACATCGCCGAGAATCAATTCGACAAACCGCCAGCCGATACATACGCCGCAATGGTGTCAATTATTGTCATGGACCGGGCATAATTTCACTTTGCGACATTCGAAAAACTATAAGTCATTGTGAAACCTATACTTTCTGCACAAAGCTTGACCACTGCTGCACTGCCTGTTCGCGGCTGGCAATCCAATGGCGCAGATCGCGGGTGGCAAGTATGCCGCTTCGCACAGCCTCAATCTGCGCGTCGAAATCAATGAAATGATCCAGCTTTAAGGCGGAAGGGGAACAGGATCAGCCTGACCAGAACCGGCTCGTTGTCTTCACTCATCTCAAGCGCGCCCAAGCGGCGGCCCCTGCTGCGCGCGCATCAGCCACATGATGAAAGCGCCCCTCACATGCCACCCCCATCACCTCGACCGAATAGACCTCTTTATCGTCGGCTTTATGCGTAGTGCGCTTCAGGATGGTCGCAACACGGCGGGTGCCTTCGGGGTCGGCATAACCGTGACACTGCGGGAAATCGGCGTCATGGGGCTCCCACCACAAATCGCCCTCCCGCCTGATGCGGGCCACACGGCGGCGCGCAAACTCGGCCCCTATCCCAGCCCGCAGCAGTGCTGCATCCGGCTGTCCGCGCAGAGCAGATCGCCCGACATTCCCCAACAAACGCTTCAGCGCCGCATCCGTTATGCCTAGCAGTGCGGCAAGCCTTTTCTCGATCATCATTGTCTGCTCCGGCCTCCTTCGGCTGGGCGAAAGAATCGCCTTTGCCGCCTGTCCGATCAGGACTAGCGTTAAGCCATGCCAGAACTTGTCATGGATCCTTGATGTCATTTTCCAAAGCTCAGGATCTGCTGCGTCTCGCACTGATGGCATCAGCGCGCCACGGCGGCGTCAGCCTTGAAGAAATCGCTAATGAATTCAACATCTCGCATCGCACCGCCCAGCGGATGACCGATGCGCTAGAGACGCTGTTCCAAACCGACACCCAAGACGGCCCCGACCGCAAACGCCGCTGGAGACTGCAAGATCAGCGCCCGGCCCGCCTGCCGACACGCGCCGAACCCACGATCGAGGCGCTGGATCTGGCCATCCGCGCCGCCCGCAGCGAAGGCCGCATTCCCCACGCCGACACCCTGTCGATGCTGCGCGATGAGTTGGTCGGGCGGATGCGGCCCAGTGACGCCCGCCGCGCCGAAGCGGATGCCGAGGCACTGCTGCAATCCATGGGCCATGTCGCCCGCCCCGGCCCCCGCGCCGTGATCCCGCCCGATGTGCTTGCCCCGATCACCGATGCTTTGCGCGGCCCGTTCCAACTTCTAGTCCGCTATCACAAGGATACCGCACCGCGCGTGCTTGAACCGCATGGGCTGCTGCTGGGCCACCGCGCCTATCTGGTCGCCCGCCAACCGTCCCGCAGTGATCAGCTGATCAACTTCCGGCTTGACCGTATCCACGAAGCCCAGTGCTTGACGACAAGTTTCGCCATCGACGCGGGATTCACCATCGAAGCACATGCAGCGCAGGCGTTTGGAGTCTGGCAGAATCCCGATCAGCTTGGCGAAGTGGTCTGGCGTTTCGCACCGGACGCCGCCGACCATGCGCAGGGTTTTCGCTTTCACCCCAGCCAAACGCTGGAACCGCAGCCAGATGGCAGCCTGATCGTGCGGTTTGAAGCCTCTGGCTGGCTGGAAATGGCTTGGTTCCTGTATCAATGGGGCAATAAAGTCGAGGTTCTGGCCCCCGAGGGCTTGCGCAAATTGGTCGAAAACCACCGCCGCGATGATTTTGACGGATTGCCGTGACATTATCACCCTGATTTCGCCTGATTTATCGTAGCAACTGATTTCGCGTAAAGATTGTATGGGGACGAGATAGGGTATGCTGACATTCACAGCTTTGAAGGAAAAAGAACGACATCTGCGCGCTGATTTCCCCGAAACCATGGGCCTGCGCGTGCATCGGGCGATTTCATGGATCGGGCGGGCGCAGAAAGAACCAGACGACCCGGATGCGGCTTTCCTGTTCCATTGGATCGCCTTCAACGCGGCCTATGCCGACGAGACAGAGTTTCAGTCGATCCCCTTAGGTGAACGCGCTGCTTTCACCGATTTCTTCAGCCGCGTGGTGCGGCTTGACACATCCCGCCGGATTTATCGCGCGATCTGGAGCACTTATACCGGCCCGGTGCGCCTGCTGTTAGAGAACCGCTTCGTGTTTCACCCGTTCTGGCAGCATACCAACGGCATCCCCGGCCATGAAAATTGGCAAGACCGCTTTGAGGCGTCGCGCAAGGTGTTCCACAAGGCGACGCAAGATGGCGATACTGCAAAGATGCTCAGCTTGGTGTTTGATCGGCTTTATGTGCTGCGCTGTCAGTTGGTGCATGGCGGCACAACTTGGGGCAGCTATGTCAACCGTGGGCAGGTCAAAGACAGCGCCGCGATCCTTGGCACACTGATGCCGCTGATCGCCGATATCATGCTCGACAATCCCACCGAGCCTTGGGGACGCCCGTTTTACCCGGTGATCGATGCTCCAGAGGCTGGGGTTTCGGGGTCGGCAAAACTTGGGTGACAGAATTTGCCACCCATTAGCCGCCTAATGGCATCGTAACTTTCTCTGATTCTGGTTGATTGAATGCGCATTGCACCATTGATGACCCGCGCGCCACTGGCTGGCGCAACAAGGCCCGTGACCTCAGGTCTGCTGCGCGACGCCTATCTGGTGCCTGCAAGCAAACCCGTTGATCTGCAAAAGCTGCTAACCGGGCGTGCAGCGCCTTGGTCAGACAGCTTTGCCGCAGCCCCTGCCGACAACCGAGGATGTCTGGCAAGCGCTGGACAACGGTCAGGTCTGGGGCCCGCTGATTGGCCGCGCCACCGTCGCCCGCACCGCCCGCGCCCTGCACTGGCCGCTTGAATTCCCCGATGTTATGGCAAAAGGCGGCTTTGATGTTGTGCTGGGCAACCCGCCGTGGGAACGCATCAAACTGCAAGAGCAGGAATTTTTCGCCGCCCGCTCCCCCGCCATTGCCAATGCTGCCAATAAGTCCGCGCGTGAGGGGCTGATCAAGGCGCTGGCCGCCGCCCCCGAGGGAAGCGCCGAGCGCGCGCTTTATGCCGAATTCCAGACCGCCAAACGCGTGGCCGAGGCCAGCAGCGAATTCGCCCGCACCCCGGCGGAAGAAGAGTTCACCACCCGCGAACGCAAGGTGGTGCTGCGGCCCGTGGGGGGGGCGTTTCCCGCTGACCGGGCGGGGCGATGTGAACACCTATGCGCTGTTTGCCGAACATTTTTCCCGCCTGACCGGGCCAAAGGGGCGCGCGGGCATCATCGTGCCCACGGGTATTGCCACTGAGGCTACAACAAGCCACTTCTTCGCTGAGTTGCAACGCGAAAAGCGCATAGCAAACATTTTTGATTTCGAAAACCGCGGTCACATTTTTTCTAGTCTTCACACCAAAACGAAATTTTGTCTGCTTACGATTTCTCGTGCGGCCGTGAAACAAGTTCAGATGTGTTTTATGGCGACCACGGTCTCGGATGTGACTGACACAAGAAAAGTCTTCAACATGGAGGCCCAAACTGTCGCACTATTCAATCCAATTACCCTTACCTTACCCATTCTCCGAAGCAGGGAAGACGCTAGGATACTGACAGACATATATCGCGGCGTTCCGATCTTATTGACCAACGCTGAAAGCATCACGGCTTGGCATGTTAACTTTGGCACCATGTTCCATATGTCAAACGACAGTGATTCATTTGTGAATCATTCCGAAATTTGCTTGCTTCCGTTATTCGAGGCGAAGATGTTTTGGCATTTCGACCACAGGTGGTCGTCGTTTTCAGATGCCGAAGATGAGGGCGCTGCATTGAACATGCGTCGAGACGAGAACTATGAACCCTCGCCTCGCTATTGGATCGCGGAACATCAAGTGTTGGCAAGACTTTCAGAAAAGAATTGGTCCAGAAAATGGATGATAGCTTCGCGCAATGTCTCAGACTCGCGCAATGAAAGGACTTTCGTCACGGCAATACTGCCAATTGGCGGGCTTGGTCACAGCGGTTCAGTGCTGGCACTGAAAAACGACGATCCTGCACTCGCATCATGCTTAGTTGCAAATTTTAACAGTCTCGTTCTGGATTTTGTCGCCAGGCAGAAGATCCCCGGGATGAACATCAGCTACTTTATGATCGAGCAATTCCCCATCCTCCCCCCCATTTACTACACGCCCGAGCACCTCGTCTTCCTCACCCCCCGAGTCCTCGAACTCACCTACACCAGCCACGCCCTCGCGCCCTTCGCCCGCGACCTTGGCCACAACGGCCCGCCGTTCGCATGGGACGAACCCCGTCGCGCGCAGTTGCGCGCCGAACTCGACGCCTTCTTCGCCCGCGCCTATAACCTCACCCGCGACGATCTGCGCTACATCCTCGACCCCGCCGACGTGATGGGCCCAACCTACCCCTCCGAAACCTTCCGCGTGCTAAAAGACAAAGAAACCCGCACTTACGGCGAATACCGCACCCGCCGCCTCGTGCTGTCTGCATGGGACGCGATGGCGGAAGACGGCACGTTCAAAGCGATGGGGATGTAGGAAGCTATGACCGTCAAGCCTGACGACAATGTGGAATTTTATCTTGCGATGGCAATCATCCAATGGTCGAAGGTCTCAGACTCGGTCGCTGTCGCCGCAAAATCTGTCGCTGATGCCCTCGTCGGTGATTGGGACTGTAGTGACGCGACGCGCATTTATGTTCTTGATGCGGTGCCCACTTTGCTGGCAAGGCTCCATCAAGGTGACAAGACAGCATTCGAGCAAGCTTATTTAGCGCTCGATGAATTCGGGCCTGATGAAGTCGCAGAACACTTGGATCGTTGTGTCGCGATTCAAAATGCAGCTGCTTTGCATACTAACCGCTCATTGATCGACGAACTAATCCAGCAGACCAACCTTTACGCCACCTCGGCCTCATTCATCAGCCTTCTGGAATTTGTTGCAAAGATGCGCGGTTTCGCCCCGTTCAACGCCATGCTGCTGCACGCGCAAAAGCCCGGCATCACCCATGCCGCAACGGCCACTGATTGGACCAGAAAATTCAACCGCACGCCCAAGCCCGACGCGCGCCCCTTGATCGTATTGCAGGTCATGGGGCCAGTTGGCTTTGTCTTCGATATTCTGGATACCGAAGGCGATGACCTGCCGCCTGACGCCTTTGCTTTCCCGACCCTTGGCGATCTTTCGGCGGCGCAGATGGCAGAAATTGTCACGGCCATAAAACGCGCCAAGATTGCGGTTGAGTATGTCGACAAAGGCGATGGCGCTGCGGGGTCAGTCTCGCGCACGAACGTCATGCTCAAAGGTGAGGAACGCCCCGTTTGGAAAATTCGGCTGAACCAAAATCACGCACCCCCTGTGCAGTTTGTAACCTTGGCGCATGAATTGGCGCATTTGTTTCTTGGCCATTTAGGGGCAGATCACGTGCGCCATATTAGCGCGCGCAGCCATCTGAAACATGATTTGCAAGAGGTCGAGGCGGAAACCGTGGCTTGGTTGGTTGCCCACCGCAACGGGTTAAAACCGAAAAGTGAAGCCTATCTTGATCAGTATAAGCTGGCTTTCAAGGCCCTGGATGTCGCTACCATACTGCGGGCCGCAAACGCCGTTGAAACCGCAATGGGAATTTCGGCAGCGCAGTTGGCAAAGGTTTCCAAAGGTGAACAAAACCTTAACACTCCTCATTAAGCCATTGATTTTACACAGCCCAAAAAGGCGCCACGCGTGGACACATTGAAATGACCCCACAAAACCCACCCGGATTCCTGATCGAAACCGAGGCGAACAAGGCCGCCTATCGCATGGGCTGGCGTATCCCTGCGGTAATTCAGGGAGCATGGCTGCCCTACACCTCGCACACCATCCCCGGCACCCTCTACCTCGCCGCCGTCCACCCCGAAGGCCCGTGGATCGCAGCCCTATCCGACCCCACCCAACTCCCCGTCCCGCCCTCGGATATTCCCGGCCCCGGCACCGTTCGCCTCGTCATCCCAACCCTCGCCCAGCTTCACACCATCCTAGATCAAATCTACCTCCAAGCCCTGCTACCCCCCACCCCCCTACAAACCTTCCAATCCCTCACCGCCACCCTGCCCCGCGAAACCGAAGCTGAAAGGCTGCGCGTGGAACGGATCGGCCAAGACATCTTCCGCGCCCGCCTGCTGCAAATCTGGAACCACACCTGCCCACTGACCGGCATCACCGAACCCGCCCTCCTCCGCGCCAGCCACATCATCCCCTGGGCCGCCTGCGACACCGACGCCGAGCGCCTGAACCCCGACAACGGCCTGCTCCTGTCAGCTCTATGGGACGCCGCCTTCGACCGCGGCCTCGTCACCTTCACCGATGAAGGTTCCCCTATCTTCCACGAAACTCTATCCGCCGCCGCCCGCGCGCAGCTCACCCACACGGCCCGCCTGCCACTCACAGCAGCCCAACAATCGCGCATGGCACGCCACAGAAATGAAACCTTCGCCTTACCGACTGCGTCTCCAGCCCTACATGCCTAAACTGGGCGGAGCTATGCCATGTGATGAGATAGAAGGGTTGTGGGCGCGACAAAATGCGCGCGCGCATTGGACCATTTTACTGCTGAGGTTCTGATGTTAAAGTGCCCGCAACATATTTGCCGCTCTCAGTAAGAATGTAACCGCCAGATGAATGCAACTTCCAGACACCGCTTCCAACTGCCTCAAAAATATTTCCGGTGGATTTGTCGCCCGAAATACCGACAATGTAGAGACAAAGCACTACGCCAATAATCACCGAAGCGGAACCTCCTGCCTTTCCCGGATTGATGAGGATCCATCGGCCTAAAGTATATAAGCTTATTACAAAAATATTAGCTTGGATGAGAATACGCTTAAGTTTGGATTTGCTCTGCCAAGCCACTCGCTCAGCTTGGACATACGCAGCATTGGCGGCGACTTCTGCGTTCCGTTTGCTTCTGAACTCAATGACAAGCTTATTGGGGGTATCAGGTATATCGCCTCGCCAAAACAATAACGTAAATATTGCGACAATCATCAAAAAGATGAAGGCTGCCGATGCAACACTTTGCTCGTTTATGATAGCATAAAGCAAACCTGATAGAAGCATGGCAGCTGACAGCTCCGACCGAAGTGTCACGGGAAATATCTTAATCGCAACAACGACGCAGAGACAAGCGTTAGCAAGGAGGAAAGCAGGCGACAAAATACCAAGTCCGTAGGCTCCGCCAGGCGGAAACCATATTTCACCATATCCGATTGGCGGCGACAAAGTATCTGCGAAAAGATGGATACTTATGGCAGCAAGAATAATGGCTATCGCGAACTTGGCCGCGACATACCGACGCAACGTCAGGCACAATATCCCCGGAATAAGAATAGAATGTGTTATAATTGAACGATGATGTAACAGCGGTTCCATGCTGAAATCAACGTCAGGTAGCCACGATATCGACGACGTTACGAAGGATATCGCGACCACAAATGCGAAGAACTTTAAAAACATAAAGATCACCGACGCATAGAACCGCGCCGAGGGGAAATGTCGGAATTCAGGAGCGGTTGCCTGTGAAATTTCCTCCCCAATGTCTACTGCTTCTTCAATCATTTTCCGCCTTAACTCCGGATCAGTTTCCAATGACACTATGGTCAAGCTTGGAATGTGACCAGCAGAAAAACTGAACTCACTGCGGCAGGAATGCGCTTAATATGTAGTCCAGTCACGCCCCACGCGGATTGGCTGACATCATTTCGGGGCCCGGCATTACTAGAACTGCGATGATCACTTCGACCGAGGCGCGCTATCTACAGCTGTCTGTCAAGCAGGGTGGACGCCCAGAGAGCCTATATTGATCTTCAGCGCCAAAGGCTAGCCCGAACATTTTATGATCAGCCATGGCTTGCCGACATGTTCAGAAGTCGCCCGAGCCGGGAATGTCAGGCTGCTGCGCTGCTTGGGGTTCAGTCGCCTTAGTGACGGCGGCCTTCGTATCTGCGCCTATCGGAGTTTTCAGTGCTTCAACTTGGTCGACGTCTGACGCCATCGCAATGTCCACTTCTTCGTCATCGCCGAGCCGGGCTTGAATTACTTCGAGCGCGGCCTTGCGCGCCCGTTTGACCGACGCAGGCGTCCACTCTCTGCCCCAGCCTGATCGAACTCCACGCCGGTTCAACAGCTTAGCCAGCGCTGGCACTGATAGATCAACGTATGCAGGGTCTTCCCTCATCATGTCAGCTATCTGAAACACGATCTCTTCCGCGCGCTCTGCACGCACCTTGGCTGAAGCCTTGTTTGCTGCTGACTTGTCGCTAGGCGAACCGAGAGCAACCCCCGCGCACTTGCGACCCTCCAGAGCCAGCTTAGTGCCTTCACTGATGTTTCGCGCGGCGACGGCACCTTGCTTGATGTGTTCCACCACCGTCACATGATCAACAACACCGCCATTGCTGATCGAAAACAGCGGCACTAGGAGCGTTCCCAACGACTCAGAAATCGAGAGAAGATTGCGATCAAGCCGGGTGAGATCAGTGACCAGCAAACCAGCACCTTCGTTGTTCGCAAGCGTGATCGTCCATCAGCCCATCGCGCCCCGACGAATTTCCGTCTGCCACAGCTGAACCAACATCTTCGTAGATGGAGAGGCAGGTAAGACCTCTTTCTCGACAGAACTGCCTGATCCTCTCTGCTTGACGTTCGAGCCCATCCGCTTCTGCATCCTGCCTCTCCGTCGATACCCGCATATATCCAACGATTGTATCAGGGAGGGGATGGCCTGCTGTTATGGTCATGGTGTGGGCCTTTGGGTGGAGCATTTACATACGGTTTTGGAGAAAGACGGTGCGGTCACATCCGTAATTGATCCCATATCGGATCATTTACAAGTATCAGGGCGATATTTTCTCCTGATCGTGAGACGGAACATTTGCTGGCTCTTCGGCTGAGGCATGGCACGCTGCCATCGGGGCGCGCAGCGCCGTTGCCGTCATACCTCCGCGCAATACAGCGCGGCCATGGTTGGAGACTACACCCGGCGCTCGGGGACTCACCGAAACTGTCCGCACCAGCATCGGTGGCTTGCGCGTCAGCATCTCGCCCAGCCATGTGCCCGGGAGGGCCGAGGCGTGGACATGTCGTTTGATGATGACGCTGTTGGCATCGATGATCAGCAGGCGTCGCAGCGATCGCTCGCCCATCTTCGTCGTGACCCCGAGGCGCTGCTTGCCACCGATCGAACGCTGCCGGGGCGTAAGGCCGAGCCAGGCCACAAAATCGCGCGCCTTGCGGAATGTCTCAGGTGACGGGAGTGTCGCGGAATCCCGATGCTGTCGCAACTGCTGAAGGCGGAGTTGGCCGAACGCGAAGTCCGCTCCATTGCCTATCAAATGAAGTCCGCGCGGTTCCCGGCCTACAAAGATCTATCAGGCTTCGGCTTCGCCGCCAGCGAGATCAACGAGGCCCCCGTCCGAACCCTGCACCGGTGCGAGTTCACGGATTGTGCGCAGAACGTCGTGCTGATCGGCGGTCCGGGCACAGGCAAGACCCATGTCGCAACAGCCTTGGGCATCCGGGCCATTGAACATCATCGCCGAAAGGTCCGCTTCTTCTCGACCATCGAACTGGTTAACGCCATCGAACAGGAAAAGGCCGAGGTCAAGGCCGGGCAAATCGCGGAAGGCTTGACCAAGCTCGACCTCATGATCCTGGACGAGTTGGGATACCTGTCTTTCCACTTGGGGGCAGAAGCTTGGAAACGATGGGATATTCGTCTCCATGATAAATTGGATCGAGGTGCTGCCGGTTGACATCTTTGACGACATCGACCTAAAAATCTTTGGAAGCAGGAATACACATGCGATATCTTGTCAATATGTGCGATTTATTCGCCGACTATCGGTGTCTACACGCACGATATAATATGAATGAGCTGGGTTCAGAAGATGTGGCTGCGGAGCACCCTGCTAAACGGCAGCCATTGAAGGCGACGACCTCACTCAATTTTCACGCCAGCTATTTCCGCCAGTCCGGGTTCTTGATGAGTATTGGCAACGTGTGGCCGATCAATGGGATTTCAATGATCGCAGGAACGCTACCGGCTGGCGCTTTCCTGTGATCGAATGGCTTGCCTTGGGAGCGGTTGCTTTGCTCAGCAATATGTTCGGCTCGGAGACCAAGAAATCTGCGGGTCCAAGCGGCGGATCGATACTTTCGCGTTTTAACGAAGATGAGTGGAAACGAAAACGCGAAGCCGGTGTGGTGGCTTGGCGCGAGAGCTGGGAGAAGGAGATCGATCGAAGCCGATGGATTCCACAGAGCACTGCCCATCGAATCGTCGAGGCATATCCTCACCCTAATTCCGAGAGCGGCCTTATTTCCTTGAATTTGAAACCGAGTATTTTGCGCGACCTGCTGGCTGAGTTCGCAACGCATAACCTTGAGCACCTCGCCGGCCAGAAGACCAAGCTTAAGAGCTTTTTTGATACCGTGGAGGCATCGTCGCTTACTGAAGAGCAGACCGATGCTTGCATTTGCATGGACGACGCCGTTCAAATTGTTGCGGCTGCCGGATCAGGCAAGACCTCCACCATGGTTGCGAAGACGGGATACGTGCTTCACGAGGGACTAGCGAAGCCCGAAGAGATCCTATTGCTAGCCTTTAACTCGAAGGCGGCTGAGGAACTGCGTCAACGCGTCCATGGGCGCCTGAGCGGGTTCGAGGGATTAGATAAGGTCACTGTGTCGACTTTCCACGCATTCGGCCACAATCAGGTTCTCGGAAAGACCCGTGACGTCGCCAGGTGGGTTGGTTCACCTACCCAAGAAAAAGAGATGATCGCTGCGATCGTGCAGGATCTGCGTATGCGCGATCCTACGTTTGGAAATGAGTGGGACCTTTTCCGCACCGTCTACGGCCGTGCTGTCGACCAGCTCAGGGATATGGTCCAACCGCGTGACGACGGACGTGGCAACATCAGGACTGCTAATGGTGAATGGGTGAAAAGCCAGGAAGAGCGGCTTATTGCTGACTGGCTCTTTTTTCATGGCGTCCGTTACCAATATGAACGCGATTACGAGCATCCCACGAGGACGCAAGACCATCAGCAATACCGTCCCGATTTCTACTATCCTGACGCAAAGCTTTACCATGAGCACTTCGCATTGGATCGCAACGGAAAGGCACCTCCTCACTTTAGTGGCGACTACATAGCCGGCGTGCGATGGAAACGTCAGTGCCACGCCGAGTATGAGACCGATCTGTTCGAGACGACGTCGGACAGCCTGCGCAACGGAAAGGGATTTGAGCAACTTGCCAACGTCCTGAGAGAACACGACGTCGAACTTGTTTTTGATGCCGAGCGGCCGACAAAGGGGCAGCCGCCCCTTTCCACGCTTGAATTAGCAGGGTTAGTCCGAGCCTTTCAGCAGCACATGAAGAGCGGCGGTATCGCCACCGACGATATTGCGAAGGCACTCAAATCTGACAGTGCAAGCGATGCACATGTATCTCGTGCGTCGAGGTTTCTGTCGCTTTATGACCGGATCGCCAAGGAGTGGGAGCACCGTCTGCAAGAAGCCAACTGCATCGATTTCGACGATATGCTCAGCCTTGCTGACTGTGGCGAAATTGGTAGACGCAGATCCGGTCTATCTTCCGCTTTTCGAACGCCTAGAAATCGAGATCGCGCTGGACGAGTCGATGGGTGACGCGATCACACGGGCGCGCTTGATCGCGCGTCAGAGGGCAATGGTCTGAACGACCTGTTGAAGGTGCTCCATGGTGGCGCCCTTGCCGTAGCGTTCTCGGTCCAGGGCGTGACCAAACAGATCGCGCCGGATCCGTTCATCGACGCCAGCGGCGAGCATCCTGTCTTCAAACGCATGACGTAAGCTGTAGAGGGTGTGGCCAGGCGTCTCCATCAGGCCGTTCTCACGCATGAACTTGTTCACGGTCGCTGAAAGGGAAGGGTTGTCGCGATAGCGCGGAAACCCTTCTGGACACTCACGAAACGCTTCCAGGCTAATCCCGGCCAGCGGGATCACGCGCTTGGCGTGCTTGCTTTTCAGCTGACGACCTGCAGGTTCGATTGAAATATGCGGCACCTTAGCGGCCAAGTTGATATGTGCGCCCAGCAATCCCGCGCCCTCACTCGGACGATATCCGGTGTTCACCATACCTAGCACAATGCAACGCGCTTCGGTGTTCAAGCCAGCTAGCGCGCCAGGTGCCAAGATCTTCTCCTTGATCCAGTTCACCGAGAATGGCGGCCGCTGGCGTTGCTCGCCTTCTTTGATTGCCAAATCGGACAGCGGCAACACCAAGCCCAGCCGCTTCATCCGGTTCACGGTCTTGAAGATGTCGCCGAGGTGAACGAGGTCCTTGTTGCCGCTGTTGGCGGTCAGATCCTCAAGTTCCATCCGTTCCATCCACCAGCTGCGGAAATCAAGCATGTCATCGCCAGTGATCTTGGCGAGCGCCTTGTCGCCGATGAGATCGATGAAGTTTTTCACCGCCTTCAAGCGTGGGTTTTTCCAGCGGCGCAACTGATCCTCGCTTTTGCCAAAGGTTTTGTCCTTGGCGAGCGTCCAGTAAAGCTCCAGCGCCTTGCTCACCGAAATCTCCGGTTCAACAGCTCCGCCTAGGATCGCCGCGGCCTCGATCAAATTCGGGCCTGATCTCGTCTGCGTGACCGCCTCTATCCGGGTCAGTAGTTCCTCGCGCTCTAACTTGGCGACATCGGTTACCTTCATGAAACGGAAACCGCGGGCGGATGCCAGCTCCCGCGCGGCCTCGAACCGCGTCTCAGCATCACTGCTATCCCCAGCGAGGAGCGCTTCCCATCCCTCGACCATGTTGGCCCAAGCGGTCACCTCCTTCGTGGTGGCAAGGGCTTCCGAGTCCGTGTGAAGACTTACCCAGACAAACTGACGCGGCTCGACACCCGCATAGCGCTTCGGAACGCGCCTATAAAGATACTGAGTTTTGCCACGCTTCTTGATTGCCATGATGCCGCTGACCTCGTTGAGTAGGTCAAGGATGCGTCGCTGAACACGAGGTGTAAAGCAAAATGTAGCGCAAAATGTATAGCACTCAATGGTTTTGGATTGAAGCCAGTCGATTAAAAATCAATATAAGGCCGTATTTTCAATAACTTACAGCAAGAAACTAGCAATGAAAATGGCGGATCGATAGGGATTCGAACCCTAGAGACGGTTCCCCGCCTACACACTTTCCAGGCGTGCGCCTTCGACCACTCGGCCACCGATCCGTTGCGGGTGTTTAGCCTGCAACGCAGCGCGGGCGCAAGGGGGGAAACTTGGGTTTTGCTGCGGTTTTTGCGGGACTTTCGGCGGGGTTTAGAGCGTGTTGCGGTCGATTGGGGTCATGCATCCACGCTGCCGCCGAGGCAGCGATTGTCTTTGCAAACGCGCTCAGAGGGCAAAGTGACTGCGGATAAACGCGGGCATGCCCTAATCGACGAGCAACAGGTTGACCCGGCGGTTTTGTTTGCCTTTGTTCTCGATACGGCCGATCTCAACCCGGCCAATCTCGGCGGTGCGCGCGACATGGGTGCCGCCGCAGGGTTGCAGGTCAATCTGCGCCGCGCCCTGCCCGATCCGCACCAAGCGGATACGGCCCTGCCCCATTGGCGGGCTGACCGACATGGTTTTGACAAGTTGTGGATTGGCCAGCAATTCGGCCTCGCTGATCCAAGAGTCTGTGATCGGAAGATCACGCTCGATCAACAGGTTAAGCGCGGTGTTCAGGGCTGCAACATCTTGCGGCGGCTCTGGCATCATGAAATCCAGACGGCCCTTGTCGGCACCGATCTGCCCCCCCGTCACCGGCAAGGGGATCACCACCGACAACAGATGCAGCGCGGTATGCACCCGCATGTGGCGGTGGCGGCGGTGCCAGTCAAGGCGCTGGGTGATTTTGCTGCCCACCGGCGGCAAGGCGGTGGCCTCGGCTGGCACCAAAGCGATCAGCCCGCCTTCAACCTTCACCGCCGTTGCAATCGGCATCCGCCCGCCCGACCAAACGATCATGCCGCTGTCCCCCGGCTGCCCACCTGCGGTGGCGTAGAAGATTGAAGCATCCAGCACGATGCCACCTTCCGGCGTATGGGCCAGCACGGTCGCCTCAGCTTCACGCAGATAGGCGTCGTCACGAAACAGCAGTTGAGTTGTCATACGTCAGGTTTTCCTTGCGCAGGCGGAAGAATACCAATTTTTTGCAACTCTCGCAGGGCAGCAGCCAGCTCATCGACGTTGCGCAGATGAATATCCTGCTGGGTAAACGGAATCTCGATCTTGTTTTCGGCAAAGCAGCGGACGATTTCATGGTTGATTTCTGAGCGCACCTCCAAGCTGAAATTTACATCCCGCAGGATCATCCTGATTTCAAAGTTAATCGAATCTGCGCCAAAGCCGATCAGCGCAATCACCGGCGGCGGGTTCAACACCACCAACGGCTGTGCCTCGGCGATCTCGCGCAACACCTGATCAACCCGCCGGGTATCCGAGCCGAAAGCCACGCCAACCGGCACAATCAGCCGCCCTGACATGTTGAAGCGGGTAAAGTTTGTCACTGCCCCCGAGATCAGATCCGAGTTCGGCACGATCACGTCGGATCGGTCGAAAGTCTGGATTCGGGTGGAGCGCACCGAGATTGATTTGACGATGCCCGTTGTGGTGCCAACCTCGATCCAGTCACCCTCGGACACCGGGCGTTCGACAAGCAAGATCACGCCCGACACAAAGTTCGACACAATCGTCTGCAAGCCAAAACCGATGCCGATCGACAAAGCCGAAGCCACCAGCGCAAAGCCCGACAGATCAATCCCCGCCGCCGTGATCGCCAGCAGCGCCGACAAAAACACCCCAGCGTAGCCCACGCCCGAAACGATGGCATTTCGTCCGCCCTGATCCAGCGAGGTGCGCGGCAGGATTGAGGATTTCAAGCCGCCCTGCACCAGTCGCGTCACCGCATAGCTGACCCCAAACACCGCGACGAGGACGATGAAATTCGTCGGTGATATCCGCACCCCGCCCAACGAGACGCCAGAGCGGAACGAGGTCCACAGATCGACCAGATCAACAACCCGCGCACCCCAGATCAGCGCCAACAGCGGCAGCGCCGCACAGGTGATCACCAGGCCGGCAATGATCGGCATCAAGCCATCGTGCCGGGCCTCAGGCGTGCGCGCCACCGTCACATACAATTCGGCAAAGAAGCCTTGCACCACCACCACCATCGCAAACAGCGACAACGTGTTGATCGCAGGCCAGATCAGCGCATTGGCGGCACTGACATAGCCGATCAGGCCCAGCGCCGGGGCCACCACCGCGATGGCGATGGCGGCAGAGGAGACCCAATAGATCAGCTCAAACCGGAACGCGCCCTCGCCGCCACTCCGCCCAGCCGCACTTTGCCGCCGCAAGATCTGGCCCAACCGATACAGCGCAACCGCCGCGAACACGTGTAACGGCACCACGATCACCGAAATCGCCGCATCGGTCGCCTGCGCCACCTGCTGCGCACGATCTGCGGCGATATTGCTGGCCGCCCCGCCGAGGAAATTCGCCGCCCGCGGCACGATCCACGTCGCCATCAGATCGTAAAGCGCCACCGAGACCCCCAGCAGCACCGCCTGCAACCGCCCCTCGGCACGGTCCTCTAGCCCAAGGCCAATAGCGCTTTCCTGTTCGGGGTCGGCCGGGAAGACATGATGCGCCAGCCAGCGTGTCAGGAAGATCACCAACACCACAGCGGGCAGCGCTGAAAACAGCGACAGGATGATTGGCCCAAACAGCGAGGCCCGCTCCAGCGCCATATACAGCAACACCGCCCCTGCCACGGGCAAAGCCACTTGACCCAAAGACATAATGCCGGAAATCAGGTTGCGCCCGCGCATCTGGGTCTTGGACAGCAGCCAAGTGGTCAGACGCCGCATCCAACGGCCGCCGCGCACCAACAACAAAAGTGCCGCCAACACCAAAACCACGATCAACGGCGCATTGTCGCGCAACTGGTCGACATTCATCGGCCGCGTGAAGCGCCAACGGGTCTCATCCCAGATCCACTGCCCCATCCAGCGGAACATCGACACCGCTGTCGGCCAATTCACCGGGTTCAGCGCCGAGGGCGACAGGCGCAGCAATTTATCGGCGTGCCGTTCGCGGATCAGCTTGTCAATCGAGGCGATGGTGCTGTCGGCGCGGGTGGTGGCCTCGGTGGCGGTCAGCACCGGGGCTTGCAGCTTGGCCAATTCGGCGCTCAACTCGACACGCCGCTTGGCGATCATCGCATCTTCGGTCTGCCCCTCGGCGGGCACCGGGCCCAGCGCCGCGATCTGGTTTTTCGCGGTGGCAATCTGGTCGGCATTGCTGCCCTGTGCGGCACTAAAGGTCGAGCGCCATTTCACCATCTCGGCGCGCATATTGCTCAGGCGTTCGTCATCGACCTGCGCTTTGACCACAACATCCTCAATCTGCGACACCGTGGTGTCGAAGGTCTTGTAGTCATCGGCTTTAAGCGCATCCTGGGCAGCGACTGGGCCAGCCGGCCCCAGCGCCGCCAGTAGCACCAGAACCAGCAGCAGCCTGCGCAGTAAAGGCGCGATCATGCGTCTTCAAACACCGTCGGGATATTCGACGGCCCGCGATCCAGCCACTTCGGCACTGGCAGACCCTTTTCCTTCAGGAACGCCGGGTTATACAGCTTGGACTGATAGCGGTTACCATAATCGCATAGGATGGTGACAATGGTATGGCCCGGCCCCATCTCGCGCGCCATCCGCACCGCCCCTGCAATGTTGATACCGGATGATCCGCCCAGACAAATGCCTTCCTCCTCCAGCATCTCAAAGCACAAAGGCAAAGCCTCGACATCCGGAATGCGATAGCTGAAATCGGGGGTGAAGCCTTCCAGATTGGCGGTAATCCGGCCCTGCCCGATGCCTTCGGTGATCGAGTTTCCGGGGCTGTCAAACTGACCCGTGGTGTAGAACGCATGCAAAGCCGCCCCCTCCGGGTCCGCCAGACCGATCTTCACGCCTTTGGGCTGCAACGCCAAGGCAACCCCCGCCAAAGTGCCGCCAGAACCCACAGCACAGATAAAACCATCAACCTTGCCGCCGGTCTGCTCCCAAATCTCTGGCCCGGTGGTCTCAACATGGCTCAGCCGATTGGCGACGTTGTCAAACTGATTGGCCCAGATCGCACCATTCGGCTCGGTGCGCGCCAAAGCTTCCGCCAGACGGCCCGAGTAGCGCACATAGTTGTTCAGGTTCTTGTAGGGTGCCGCCGGCACCTGCACCAATTCGGCACCCGCCAAGCGCAGCATGTCCTTTTTTTCCTGCGATTGCGTCTCAGGAATAACGATCACGGTGCGAAATCCCATGCTCGCACCAACCAGCGCCAAACCGATCCCGGTGTTGCCCGCCGTCCCTTCCACAATCGTGCCGCCCGGCTGCAACTGGCCTTTGGCGACCGCATCGCGGATCATGTAAAGCGCCGCGCGATCCTTCACCGATTGGCCGGGATTAAGAAACTCACACTTGCCCAAGATCGTGCAGCCGGTGATCTCTGACGCACGTTTCAGCTTCAAAAGCGGGGTGTTGCCGATCGTGTCAGCCAAGTCACTGTGAATCCGCATGGGAAAACCATCCTTTATACCGTTGCTAAAGGAATAGGCGAGCAGGCGGGCAAACTCAAGCGCAGCCAGACCGAAAAGGAAATCCGCACGGCTTGCGCTGGTGGCGTTGAACCGCGTTCCAGCAATCCCCCACCAGCCCAAACAATCCCCACCCCAGCGATTTCATACTGGCTTAAACATTCCCGCGCGGCGCTTAGACACAAACCCCAAGAACCGTCCCCGCAGAACATCCAGAGCCGGTTCCGATTTTTGAGAAAAATCGTGGCCACATCCTGACCCAGTCGCGCCTATGGCCTGCGACACAGATGAACAAATCCTAAACATAAATATTCAACCTATTGATAACACAGCACAACCAAATCTGTCCACGCGGGGACACCCCAAAGAAAAGGGCGGAGCCTTTCAGCCCCGCCCCAATTCCGCTCAAAACCAGCCTCAGATCACTTAAACAACCCGTCTGCCTTAAGACCCGCATAGCATTCATCCAAGCTGGTCTTCGCCCGCGCGATCAACACGTCGATTTCTTCCGGCGTGATCACCAGTGGCGGCGCGATGATCATCCGATCGCCCACATGCCGCATGATCAGATTGTTGGCAAAGCACCGCTCACGGCAACGATAGCCGACAGTGCCGGTCTCGCTGGAAAACTTCGCCCGCTTCTCTTTATTCGGGGTCAGCGCAATCGATCCCATCAACCCCACCAACTGCGCGTCGCCCACCATCGGATGATCCGCCAGCGCCGCCCATTTCGCAGCCAGATGGGGATGCGCCACATCGCGGACGTGCTCGACGATGCCTTCTTCCTGAATGATCCGCAGGTTCTCCAACGCCACCGCCGCCGCGACCGGATGGCCGGAATAGGTGTAGCCGTGATTGAACTCATCGGTGCCGATCACCGCCGCCACCTCATCGCAGACAACCGAGCCGCCAATCGGCTGATAGCCCGAACTGAGCCCCTTCGCGATGGTCATGATATGTGGCTTGATGCCGAAAGTCTGGCTGCCAAACCAATTCCCGGTGCGGCCAAACCCGGTGATCACCTCATCCGCGATCAGGAGGATGCCATATTTGTCAACGATGCGCTGAATTTCCGGCCAATAGGTTGACGGCGGCACGATCACCCCGCCCGCGCCCTGAATAGGTTCGCCGATGAAAGCCGCGACATTCTCGACCCCAAGGTTCAGGATCATCGCTTCCAGTTCCTGCGCCCGCATCAGCCCGAAGGCCTCTGGCGTCATGTCGCCGCCCTGATCCCAATAGTTCGGCTCGCCGATATGGACGATCCCGGCCAGCTTGCCGCCATGGGCATGAATGCCCGACATCCCGCCCAACGACCCACCACCAATGGTGGAGCCGTGATAGCCATTCGTCCGCGCGATGATCACCCGCTTTTCCGGCTGGCCCTTGATATCCCAATAGCGCCGCACCAGACGGATGTTGGTGTCATTGGCCTCAGATCCCGAGCCTGCAAAGAACACATGGTTCATGCCCGCAGGCGCCAGTTCGGCGATCTTGGCGGCCAAAGCGATGGCCGGCACATGGCTGGTCTGGAAGAAGGTGTTGTAATAGGACAGCTCATCCATCTGCCGCTTGGCGACTTCGCCCAGTTCCGGGCGGCCATAGCCGATGTTGACACACCACAGACCGGCCATGCCGTCGATGATCTTGTTGCCTTCGCTGTCGGTCAGCCAGACGCCTTTGCCCTGCGTCATGATCCGCGCGCCCTTTTTGCCAAGGGCGGTGTTGGCGGTGAACGGGTGCATGTGGTGGGCTGCATCCAGCGCCTGAAGTTCAGCCGTCGGCATGTGGTTGGTGATTTTGTTCATCGCATGATCCCCTTGATACGCGCGGCCATGCCCGAATCCGGTGGCCTTTGGATCAGGATATGATCAAATGCAGCGGCGTTCAAGAAATTTGATCAAATTATCTCGAGACGGCGTTCCAGGCCTAAATTTCACCGCGCTGCAAGGCCGCGCGGACCTGATCAACGCCCTGCGCAATGTCGCGCTGCATCGCGGCGGACAGGCCAGCGGCATCGCCTGCCCGCATGGCAGCTAAGGCCTCTTTGTGCGAATCCGGCAGGCTGGTTGCGCCACTGCGCGACGAAACCACCCGCAAGCTGGGACCAAAGCGCAGCCAAAGCGAGCGCGCCATGTCGAACAGCACCCCCGCCCCCGCCGCCTCATACAAAGCGAAATGGAAGGCGTGGTTGCTTTTCAGATAGCCAGAGACATCGTCGGCGCTTATCGCCGCATCGACGGCGGTATCCAGCATTTCCAGTTTTTCGATCAACGCAGGCGTAACCACGGCAAGGCCAGCCAAATGCGGTTCGATGGTCAAGCGGGCGAAGGCAACTTGATCAAGATCCGCGGCACTCAGGCGCGGCACGGTTACGCGGCGGTTGCCCTGCGGCAGCAATGCGCCTTCGGCCGCCAAGCGGCGGATGGCTTCACGCACCGGGGTCATCCCAGCCTCTAGCCCGGCGGTCAGGCCTTGAATCGTCACAGGCTGGCCCGGCTGCAAAACCCCAAACAGGATCATGTCGCGCAGGCGGGCGTAGGTGACCTCGTGGGTCGGGATTTTACGGGCGTCTTCGGTCATACGGCCTGCACTCATTGCGTTTCTGCCGTTTATGACGGCAATGGCCAGCGTTGCAAGCCCGGCGTTTGTCGCAGGCGTTTCTGATACGCCCGGATGAAAGCCAAACCGGGTAAAATCAGCGCTCCCCCCCCTGCCCGTTCAGATCATAAGCCACCATGCCCACGAAAGCCTCGATGAACGAGGCATGTTCACCGCGCCACTTGACTCCCCCAAAAAAACTGCTGGGCGGTGCGGTCAACCTTGACCGCCAGAGAGATCGGGCCGAACAGTCACGGCATCGGGTCGGCGAAGGTCAAAGACTCGGTCGTGTCGCAATCACCGCCAACCCGGCAGAGCTTGGGATCAGCATTGAAGCCGCGCAAAACTGGGTTTTCGATCAGTCCCACGTCTCTCGATCGCTTTTCCGTCCTGTCAGACGTCATCGCGCGCGCCAGCGACAACGCTGACAGGGCAGAGGCGCACCTATCGCAACAAGGCCCGCGCCTGATCTGGCCCCAAAGCCGCAGGCCGGGTGCAGGTGGTGGTCAGGGTGATAAATTCCCCCGTCTCGCCCGATTTCAGCGCCGCCGTCATGACATCCACGCCGTGCAACGTCCGCTCCAACGAGCAGCGCGCATCGCGCCCCTCAGTGATCGCCAGCACCATATCGGCCATGCCTGCGGTGCGGTAATTCGCCTGATCCTCACCGAGATGGCCCTTCTGGTTGACGATGCTGAACGGGTGATCCCAAGCCTTAACCTGACGCAGCACGCCATCGCGCCCTGCGATTTCCAGCGGCCCGCCGAAGAAGTTTGGATCGGGGACATAAAGCGTGCCTTCGGTGCCATAGAGTTCAAAATGGTTGCGCTTGTGGTGCCAGACGTCCCAGCTGGCCGAGAAGCTGATGGTCGCCCCGGAATGAAACTCCAGCAAAGCCTGAATGTTGCTCGGGGTCTTCACCGCAATCTCTTGCCCCGCCCGATCCCCTGATCCGATGGTGCGGGTGGGTGTAGCCGAAGAGGTCAGCGCACCGACGCGCCGCACCGGACCAAGCAGGTTGATCAGATTGGCGATGTAATACGGGCCCATATCCATGATCGGGCCAGCCCCCGGCAGATAAAAGAACTCTGGGCTGGGGTGCCAGCTTTCCGGGCCGTGACCTTGGATCGCCGCACAGCCGGTGGTGATTTGCCCCAGCTTACCCTCGTCAATCAGCGCGCGGGCCTGCTGGTGGGTACCGCCCAAGAACGTATCGGGCGCGCAGCCGACGGCAAGGCCCTTGCTGGCCGCAAGATCGCGCAAAGCCACGCCTTCCGCCAGCGTCAGCACCAGCGGCTTTTCGGAATAGGCGTGCTTGCCCGCCTCTAATATCCGCTTTGTCACCGCATAATGCGCGTCAGGGATGGTCAGGTTGATCACCACATCGACGTCATTATTCGCCAAAAGGTCATCGACCGACTGCGCTTTCACACCAAATTCCGCCGCCCGCGCCTGCGCGGCGGCTATGTTCATATCAGCCACCGCCCGCACCTCCAGCCCTTTGAACAAGGGTGCCAGCCGCAGGTACGAGGTCGAAATATTGCCGCATCCGATGATACCAATGCCTAGATTTGCCATGATCTACCCTTTCAGCTTTTCCGCCGAGGCCAGCGAGCGGCGTGCAAAACGCGCGTGGTCGGCGGGGTTGTCGTGTTCCATCACGAAGTTCGTGACGCCGATTTTGCGCAAAGCGGGCAGGATCGTCGCCCAATCCACCACGCCGTAGCCCAGATCGGCCCAACCATCCTCGGCCAAGTTTTCACCTTTGGCAGCGATGTCTTTGACATGCGCCGCGATGATGCGAGATTTGTGATCGACAATCCACGCCAAGGGGTCCGCACCGCCGCGCACCACCCATGCCACATCCATCTCCCACGCCAAATCTGGGCCGCCTTCAAACAAAGCGGTTTGCGGCACGGCCCCGTCAGCGGTTTTGATGAATTCGAAATCATGGTTATGCCAGCCGAATTTCAACCCAGCATCGCAGATCGGTCGCCCCGCCTTTTGCAGCCGCACGCCAAGATCATGCCAGCCTTTGCCCGTGGTGGGCCGCTCATCGGGATGAATCCACGGCACGATGACCTGTTCCATGCCCAAGGTCTGTGCCACTTTGATCGCCCAGTCCGGGGTATCTTCAACTTGTGCCAAGCCAAAATGGCCAGATGGCATTTTTAGCGCGCAAGCCTGAAGCCCCGCGTGCAGATCGGAAAGGCCCGCTGGGTCGGCGTAAAGCCCGCCAAAGCCTTCGACGGCGCGGTAGCCGGTTGCCGCCAGCATTTCCAAGGTTTTCGCCAAGGGCGGGAAGTTGCGCGAGGAATAGAGTTGATAGCTGAACATAAGTGCCTCCTCAGGCAGTCGGACCATAGGTCGCGGAATGAAGGTCTTTGATGGTGAAACGGGGCGCAGCGCCAATTTGCGCGGGGGTGAAGGTGATCGTCGCGGGAGAGCCGGGGAACAATGCGACCGCGTTGTGCGAGAACCGCCCCGGCTGATCGGATTCGACGGCAACAAACAGCGCCAAGGCTTCGGCGGAGAGGGTGATTTCGTAGCTGCCGCTGGTCTTTTGAACCTGATGATTTAGGCGGGCGGGCAACAGATCATAATGTTTGTAAGGCTTTGGCGCGAAGATATCGCCAGAAATCAGCGCACTGCCGTCTGACCAAATGTAAGCCAGCATCTCTTGCGCACCAAGAGCACTGGCGTCGATTTCCAGGGCAAGAACGGCGGTATCAGCGACGTTCACCGTGGCTTCGGCCAGCGGGCGGGTGCTGCCATCCATCGCCACGGCCATCACCTTGACCGTCACATCCAGCGCAGCGCCATCGTTCACCGCGCGCAATTCAATGCCACCCGCTACGGGAACCGCCGAGACGAACACGGCTTGGAAAAACTGTTTCGCCATATGGTGCAGCAACTTCCAACCGCCGCCATGGTCCAGACTGGACCACGAACACACCGGCCAAGTGTCGTTCAACTGCCAGATCAGCGCGCCCATGCAATGCGGCTTCAGGCTGCGCCAATGCGTGACAGCGGTTTTGATAGCCAAGCCCTGCTGGACTTGGCTGACGTAAACGAAATTCTCAAAATCCACCGGGAAGCGGAAATAGCGGAACATGGTTTCCGCAATCCGCGCGTTGCCACCAGCGTTCTTCTGATGGCTCTCCATCACCGGGGCTGCGATGTTGAAATCCTTGGGGTCGGCGAATTTGCGGATCACATCCATCGACGGATAGCTTTGAAAGCCAAACTCTGAACAAAAGCGAGGACTTACATCGCGGTAATGATCAAAATCGCGGCCCTCGTGCCAGACGCTCCAGAAATGCATGTCGCCCTTGGAGTCGTCATGCCAAGCGTCACCAAAATCCATCGGGCCGGGGCTGGGCGAGGATGGCCACCAAACTGCATCTGGCACGGCGGCTTTCAGCGCAGTTTCAATGCAGCGGTTCAGCCGATCATAGCCGACCAGATACAAATCCCGATTGGCGCGGGTTTCGGGGAACCATGTCAGCGCGCCGATCAACTCGTTATCGCCGCACCACAGCACAAGGCTGGCGTGGTGATGCAGCCGCTTGGCTTGCTCGGTCACTTCAATCGCCACGTCATTCAGGAAAGCGTTGTCAGCGGGGTAGATGTGGCAAGAGAACATGAAATCCTGCCAGACCATCAGGCCCAGTTCATCGCAGAGATCGTAGAACCAGTCCGGCTCGTACCGCCCGCCGCCCCAGACCCGAATCATGTTCATATTGGCGAGCGCGGCCGATTGCAGCAGATCGCGGGTGGCTTCAGGCGTGATGCGGCCCGACAGAGCATCTTGCGGGATCCAATTCGCACCCTTGGCAAAGATATCGCGGCCATTGATGCAGAATTTGAAACCCAACCCAGCAGCATTTTTCTCGGTGATCAACTCCGCCGCGCGCAGACCGATGCGGCGGATCAAGACTTGATCGTCGAAACCGATCACCAGATCATGCAGCACTTGCGCGCCCTGCCCGGCTGGCCACCAGAGCGCCGGATTATTCACCACCAGCGCCGCCACCGCCTGCCCGCGCCGCACTTTCGCTTGTGCGGTGACACCACAAAGAGCGAAAGACACGTCGGACCCCTCCGCGTCGCCTTTCACCTCTGCCGTCACCGTCACCACAGCGCGATGGGCGGAATGGGATTGCGCGATGACGATTGCTGCGATCCGCGATTGGGTCAGGGGTTCGAGATAAAAGTCGCCATAAACCCCGAAACTGCCCAGCGCGATGTTCCAATCCCAACCGAAATCGCACGACGGTTTGCGCAGCATATTGCCGTTGTGGATGGGGGTGTTGTTGGCAGAGAACGGCACGAAATACGGCTGGGCGGCTTGGCGCTTGGCGGCCTCCACCTCTGGCGAGCGGAAGGTGATCGCGATGTCATTCACCCCCATCCGCAGCGCGGCGCAGAGATCGACGCGGTAGCTGCGGAACATGCTATCCGATGCCAAGACCGTGACCCCGTTCACCGCGACTTCCGCCACGGTGTCGAGCATCGACACCACCAGCACCAGGTCGGTGCGCGTGACGCTGAAGCTGCACTTGGCGACCCAGTCGCGGCCACAAATCCAGCGCAGATCATATTCGTTACGGCCCCAATAGGGATCGGCAATCGCACCCGCGCTATGCAAAGCGCTGATGCCATCCCCCGGCAGGGTGAAGGCGACAGAATATGCGCCGCTTTCGTCGCAAAGCGTCCAGCCCTCGGCCAAATCCATTGCCTTAGACCCGCTGTTCGGATGCCGTGTCGAAAATCGACGCCTTCGGGATATCCACTTTCAAATGCACCGCTGTGCCCGCAGCCATCCGGCGTTCCACCGGCACGCGGACCGACATTTTCAGACCACCCTCAGCCTCCAGCCAAACCAGACTGTCAGCCCCCATCGGCTCGTCAATCTCGACCACCGCCGGGATCGTCAGGCCGGGTTCGGCATGGTCCTGAATGTGCAGATGCTCGGGGCGCAGGCCGAGGATGGCTTTCGGGCGCTCCAAAATCGCACCGCCCTCATAGCCCGCAAGGTTGATCTTGGTGTTGGCGAATTGGAAGGCAGCCCCGCCGTCAATCGTCGCCCCATGCAGGAAGTTCATCGACGGGCTGCCGATGAAGCCCGCCACGAACAGGTTCGACGGACGGTTGTAGATTTCCTGCGGGGCGGCGAGTTGCTGGATCAGGCCGCCGCGCATCACCGCAATGCGGTCGGCCAGCGTCAAAGCCTCAATCTGATCATGCGTCACATAGACCATCGTGTTGTTCAGCCGGCTGTGCAAGCGCTTGATTTCCACACGTAATTCGCTGCGCAACTTGGCGTCAAGGTTCGACAAAGGCTCGTCAAACAAGAACACATCAACGTCACGCACCAAGGCCCGGCCAATCGCCACCCGCTGCCGCTGGCCACCTGACAAAGCGGCAGGTTTGCGGTCCAGCAACGGCTCAATCTGCAAAATCTCTGCCGCCCGCGCGATGCGTTTGTCGATTTCTTCCTTCGGCATCCGGGCATTCTTCAGCCCGAACGAAAGGTTTCCGCGCACCGTCATTTGCGGATAAAGCGCGTAGCTTTGGAACACCATGCCGATGCCCCGCTCGCTGGGTTCGGCCCAAGTGACGTTCTTGCCCTTGATCCAAATCTCGCCGTCGGTGATGTCCAACAGCCCCGCCAGACAGTTCAGCAAGGTCGATTTCCCGCAACCTGACGGCCCCAACAGCACGATGAACTCGCCCTCTGCCACGTCGATATTCATATTCTTCAACACCGAAACCGAACCGAAATTCAGCGTCAAGTCTTTGACTTGGATGGAATGGGTCATGGGTCAGCCTTTCACGGCGCCAGCAGCAATGCCGCGAACAAAGAGTTTGCCAGAGACGAAGTAGATGAACAGCGGCACAAGCCCCGTCAGCAGGGTCGCCGCCATATTGACGTTGTATTCCTTCACCCCCTGCACCGAATTGACGATGTTGTTCAGCTGCACCGTCATCGGGTAAATTTCGGGCTTGGTGAACACGACGCCAAACAGGAAGTCGTTCCAGATCCCGGTGATTTGCAGGATCAGCGCCACCACAAAAATCGGCAGGCTCATCGGCACCATGATTTGCAGGTATATCCGCCAGAACCCTGCGCCATCGACGCGGGCGGCTTTGAACAATTCCTCCGGCAAGCTGCTGAAATAGTTGCGAAACAGCAGCGTCAGGATTGGCATCCCGAAGATCGTGTGCACAAGGATCAGACCGTAAAGCGTGCCGTAAATATGCAACTCGCGCAGCAGGATGACGATGGGATAAAGCATGATCTGATATGGGATGAACGAGCCGAAAATCAGAATGGTGAAGAACACCTCTGACCCTTTGAAGCGCCAGTTCACCAAAGCATAGCCGTTCACGCTCGCCACGATGATCGAGATGATCACCGACGGCACCGTGATCATCACCGAGTTCCAGAAGCCCCTTGAAAGCCCGTCGCAGTTCAACCCGGTGCAAGCCTCGGACCACGCTTTGACCCAAGGTTGAAAGGTGATCTCAACCGGCGGCGCAAAGATATTGCCCATGCGGATTTCCGGCATGCCTTTCAGCGAGGTCATCACCATCACCCACAAGGGCAGCAGGTAGTAGACCGACACCACAAACAATGTGCCGTAAAGCATGATATTGCCGCCCGAGAACCGCCGTTTCGGCTTGGCCCCGCGTGGCTGCACGCCCGTCGCGCCGTGAGCCGTCGCGCCGTGAGTTGCCACATCAACCATGCTTTTTGCCCCCAAATTCCAGATAGGCCCAAGGCACCAGCACGATCAGCACCGACAGCAACATCATTGTGCTGGCGGCAAAGCCTTGGCCAAGGTTTTGCGCGGTGAACATGTAGCGATAGACATACATTGCCGGCACTTGGCTGGCATTGCCCGGCCCACCCGAGGTTTGCGCCACCACCAGATCATAAAGCTTGATGATGCCTGCGGCGACGATCACCAAAGTGGTCATAAACACCGGACGCATCATCGGGATCACCACGAAGATATAGGTTTTCCACTTTGGAATGCCGTCCACTCGAGAGGCTTTCCAGATATCTTCGTCAATGCCGCGCAGGCCCGCCAGCATCAGGCACATGGTAAATCCAGTGCCCTGCCATAACCCCGCGATCAGCAGACCATAGAGAACCGTATCCGGATTGTGCAGCGGATCGAAGGTGAAGGTCTCAAACCCCATCCGGCGCACCACCTCTTGAATCCCCATCTCGGGGTTCAAAATCCACTGCCAGACGAGGCCGGTGACGATGAAAGACAAAGCAAACGGATACAGCATGATGGTGCGGAAGGTGTCTTCAAAGCGGATTTTCTGATCCAGCAGCACCGCCAGTACGAAACCCATCACGATGGTGAAAACCAGCGACATCACCCCGTAAAACGCAAGGTTCCAGATCGCGGCATTCCACAGATCGTTCGACCAAAGCCGCTTGTATTGGTCGATGCCGACAAACTCCAGCCTCGGTAACAGCTTGGAATTGGTGAAGGAATACAGCACCGTCCACAACGTGCCGCCGACAAACACCACCATGGTGGTCAGCACCATCGGCACCGCCGCGACCTTGGCGTTCAGGTTGCGAAAAAGCCGCAGCCCCTTTGGTTTTCCTGCCATGCTCTGGCTTCTCCCCTGCAAATCCGCAGTTGGTTGCAAAAGCGCCGCCCGAACTGGCCCGAGCGGCGCTTTTGCAGCGACAGGCTTAAAGCCCGGTCTTCAGGATTTCGACATAGCGCGCTTGGGCGTCTTCTGGGGTCATATCACCGCTCCAGAATTGGCTTTGCATATCGCCCAGTTGGGTTTGCACGTCCGGCGACCAGACCTGATCGCCCGCAGGCACCACATTGCCGGATTTCAAAATCTCCAGCCCCTTCTTCATGCAATCATTGGCGGCAGACATATCAATGTCGCCACGGATCGGCAGCGAGCCTTTCTTCAGGTTGAACGCCACTTGCACATCCGGGCTGACCAACAGCGCCGCCAGACGCTTCTGTGCGGCTTCCTGCTCGGGGTCCGCCAGTTTCGGGAAGTAGAACGCATCGCCGCCGGTCGACAGATACGCATTCAACCCCAGACCCGGCAGACAGGTGTAATCCTTGCCCGCAACCTTGCCCGCCACCGCGAATTCGCCCTGCGCCCAGTCGCCCATGATCTGACCCGCAGCATCGCCGGTGATCACCATATTGGTGGCTTGGTTCCAATCTTGAACGGTCGATTTCGACGCCAGTTTGCGCGCATCCGCCGAGGCTTGGAACACCTTCAGCATCTCAGGCCCAGCGGCGGCTTCCATATCCTTATCGACATTGACCTTCTTCCACAGATCAAGCCCGCCAATACCGATCGCAATCGCGTTGAATGCAAGGTTCGACTGCCAAGCCTGACGCCCCAAGGCCAACGGGATCTTGCCAGCAGCTTCGACCTGCGGCGCCGAGGCCACAAATTCTGTCCAGTTGGCCGGCACCGGGATGCCCAGATCTTCATAAATCTTGTTGTTGATCCACAGCCATTCTGGTGAGTGAATGTTCATTGGCGCACAATAGACCTTGCCGTCAATGGTGCAGCCGTCCAGCAGCGAGATCGGGTTGATCACATCGCGCCACTTGTTGGCTTCGGCCACATCGGTCAGGTCCAGCATCAAGCCAGCCTGCACCAGTTCCAAAGCTTGCTGTCCGTGGTTAAACTGCGTCGCCCCCATCGGATCGCCACCGGTGATGCGTGCGATCATCACCGGACGGGCGGTATCGCCGCCGCCCGCAATCGCACCATCAACCCAGTGATCGCCCGAGGCATCAAAGGCTTTCGCAAGCTCAGCCACCGCCGCCGCTTCACCGCCAGAGGTCCACCAATGCGTCACTTCCAGATCGGTGGCATAGGCCCCGGACGGCAGTGCCACCGACAAAAGCAGGCCAGCGGCCAGTTTCCAATTCTTCATAAGATCCTCCCAGATCGTTTGGTATTCTGCCAAATCGTTTGATAGTCCTGCCGTCTATATCGTTATAGCCCGATCCTATAACGTTATAGTTTTTTCAATCAAGCAATCTTTTCGCTTGTCGGTTGTAAATTTCTGCGGCTTGATTATGGGTGGTATGCGCAGGATCTTTGGTTTGGGCGGTGCCGCTTGCGGGTGAGGAAGTCTCTGAAATTATGGGCAAGTTGGCGCGGTTTGCCATCGCAACTCATCGGGCATCCACCGCAAGTCACAAGGCGAGACGGCGAATCACTGGGCTGGAAGATTGCGCGGATTACCGCCAAAAGAAGCGGCAGGTTTCGGGAATGGATGCGATGACAGAATCACCCCTGCCCCTTGTTGGGGCGGAACGGCCCACGCTGAAAACCATCGCCGCCGCCACCGGGCTTGCGATTGCCACAGTCAGCCGGGCGCTGAAGGATGCCCCCGATATTGGTGAGGAAACCAAGCGTCGGGTGCGCGAAACCGCCTTGAAGCTCGGCTACCGGCAGAACCGCGCCGCTGTGCGTTTGCGCACAGGAAAGACCAATGTGATTGCCTTGCTGCTGTCGACTGAATCCGATGTGATGAACCACACCTCGAAACTTCTATACTCCATCGCCGACGCCCTGCGCGGCACGGCCTACCATCTGGTGGTGATGCCGTTTTTCCGCGACCAAGACCCGATGGACCCGGTACGCTATATTGTTGAGACTGAAAGCGCCGACGGCATCATCCTGAACCAGACCAAGCCCGACGATCCGCGCATCCGCTATATGACCGAGCATCACATCCCCTTCGCCACCCATGGCCGCACCGATATGGGGCTCGATCACCCTTATTTCGACTATGACAACGAAGCCTTTGGGCATCTTGCCGTGCAAGCGCTGGCCGAGCGTCAGCGCCGCCATGTCTATATGATCGCGCCGCCGCGCAACCATATGTATGCCCGCCACATGATCATGGGCGCCAGCCAAGAGGCCACCGCACGCAACATGCGGTTCGAATTGGCCGATACTGTCACCTCGGACAGTTCGGCGGATGATATAGAAGCGGCGGTCGCCCAGCGATTTTCCGATGCAGCGCCAGATGCGATCATCGCCGGATCGACCACAGGTGCGATTGCAGCGGTGGCGGGCGTCGAAAGCGCAGGCTTGCAGATCGGTAAAAATCTGGATGTTGTCTCAAAAGAAGCCATCCGGCTGTTGCACCGTTTTCGCAAAGAGATGATCGTGGTGAACGAGGATGTGGCGCGCGCCGGGAATTTTCTGGCCCGCGCCGTGATGGCCGCGATCGAGGGTCGCGCGCCGGATCAAGGACAAGCACTGGAAGTGCCGCAAGCATCGGACTTCCGCACGGGAAATTAGGGAGAGACCATGAAGACGATCAAAGGACCGGCGCTGTTTCTAGCGCAATTCGCAGGCGATGCAGCGCCGTTCAACAGCTTTGATGCCATCACCAAATGGGCCGCCGACTGCGGGTACAAAGGCGTGCAGGTGCCGTCTTGGGACGCGCGGCTGATTGATTTGGACAAAGCCGCCAGCTCAAAAACCTATTGCGACGAATTGAAGGGCATCGCCGCGCAGAATGGCGTGGAAATCACCGAGCTTTCGACCCACCTGCAAGGCCAGTTGGTCGCCGTGCATCCCGCCTATGACACCCAGTTTGATGGCTTCGCCGCCCCAGAAGTGCGTGGCAATCCGAAAGCCCGGCAGGCTTGGGCGGTGGATCAGGTCACCAAAGCCCTGACCGCCAGCAAGAACCTTGGCCTCACCGCGCATGCAACCTTCTCGGGTGCGCTGGCTTGGCCCTACCTTTACCCATGGCCGCAACGCCCGGCGGGTTTGGTCGAGGAAGCCTTTGACGAACTCGCCCGCCGCTGGACGCCGCTGCTCAACCACGCCGACGCCTGCGGCATTGATTTGGCCTATGAGATTCACCCCGGCGAAGACCTGCATGACGGCATCTCGTTTGAGATGTTCCTAGAGCGTGTCAACAACCATCCCCGCGCCAACATGCTGTATGATCCCAGCCACTATGTGCTGCAACACCTTGATTACCTTGCGCATATCGACATCTACCACGAGCGCATCAAGATGTTCCACGTCAAGGATGCAGAACTCAACCCCACAGGCCGCCAAGGCGTCTACGGTGGCTTCCAGTCTTGGATCAACCGCGCGGGCCGCTTCCGCTCGGTCGGCGATGGGCAGGTTGATTTCGGCGGCATCTTCTCGAAACTCACCCAACACGGCTTTGACGGCTGGGCGGTGGTGGAATGGGAATGCTGCATCAAGCACCCCGAAGACGGCGCGCGCGAAGGCGCGGCTTACGTCGCCAAACACCTGATCCGCGTCACCGAAAAGGCGTTTGACGATTTTGCCGATGCAGGCACCGACCGCGCCGCCAACCGCCGCATGTTGGGATTGGAGTAGATCATGGCCATCACCGCAGCTCACACCGCCCGCGCGCCCCGCATCCGTCTTGGCATGGTTGGCGGCGGTCGTGGCGCTTTCATCGGCGCCGTCCACCGCATCGCCAGCCGCATTGACGATCAATACGAACTGGTGGCCGGGGCGTTTTCGTCCGACCCCGAACGCTCCGCCGCCTCTGCCGCCGATATTGGCGTGGCGCGTAGCTATGGCAGCTTTGCCGAGATGGCCCAAAAAGAAGCCCGGCGCAAAGACGGCATCGAGGCCGTCGCGATCGTCACCCCCAACCACATGCACGCCCCCGTGGCGTTAGAGTTTCTCAAACGCGGCATCCATGTGATCTGCGACAAACCGCTGACCGCGACGCTGGCGGAGGCGAAAAAGCTGGCCAAAGCCGCCGAAGCCTCGGGCGTAGTGTTTGCCTTGACCCACAACTACACTGGCTATCCGATGATCCGCCAAGCCAAAGCCATGGTTCAGGCCGGCGATCTGGGCGATATTCGGCTGGTGCAAGTTGAATACGCCCAAGACTGGCTGGCGCATGAGGTCGACAACAAACAAGCCGATTGGCGCACCGATCCGGCGCGCTCTGGTGCCGGTGGTTCGACAGGCGATATCGGCACCCATGCCTTCAACCTCGCCAATTTCGTCTCTGGCCTGACGCTTTCCGAGCTCGCCGCCGACCTGCAAAGCTTTGTCCCCGGAAGGCGAGTCGATGACAACGCCCATGTCCTGCTGCGCTACAGCTCTGGCGCGCGCGGGATGCTGTGGTGTTCCCAAGTCGCCGCAGGCCAAGAAAACGGCCTGCGCCTGCGGATTTATGGCACCAAAGCCGGGATTGAATGGGAGCAGGAAAACCCCAACTACCTCTGGGTCACCCCCTTGGCCGCGCCGCGCTATCGGTTGACGCGGGGCGGTGCAGGCACCGGCGACGCTGCCGCCCGCGTCACCCGCATCCCGCCCGGGCATCCCGAAGGCTATCTGGAAGGCTTCGCCAATATCTACGCCGAGGCCGGACGCGCAATCATCGCACGGCGCGATGGGTCGGCACTGGACAGCGCAGTCAGCTTCCCGGGGTTGAAAGAAGGTCTCGAAGGTGTCGCCTTTGTCGATGCCTGCGTGCGGTCTTCCATCAAGAATGGCGCTTGGACTAAACTGGCGCTGTAACACCGCCTGTCCCCCGCGCAACCGGAGTTTTCGAAAATTCCGGCACGATTTTTCTCAAAAATCGGTTGCGCGGGGCTCAGGCGCGGCGCAACCGATCCCTATTCTGGGCCAGCCAAAATGCCGTCAGCACGGTGGGCGCGTTGGAAATTTCACCCGAAGCCACCAGCGCCATCAGCCGATCAAAACTGATCAGATGGCCGCGAATATCTTCCGCCTCGCCCTCGACACCAAACACCCCCGCCGCCGTATCCGGCAGATCGGTCAGCGCAACAAACGAATACAGAAACTCTGCCGAACAGCCGGGGCTGGGATAATAGCTGGCAACGGGCAGCAAATCGGCCAACACCAACCCCGCCTCTTCCACAGCCTCGCGCTTTGCCGCCTCAACAGGCGTCTCCCCCGGATCAATGCGGCCCGCTATCGCCTCGATCTGCCAAGGTTGCGGATCACCGCGCAAATAAGGTCCCGCGCGAAACTGATCAATCACCAACACCCGGTCGCGCACCGGGTCATAAGGCATTACCGTCACCGCATCGCAGCCAATGAAGCTCGCCCGCGTCACCTGCGGGCTCATACTGCCGTCAAAACGCCGGAAGCTGACGTCGATTTCCTCCATCGCGAAAAACCGCGCGTAGGGTTCACGCTGCGCCGCAACCGCCACGTCCCCCACCCCGGCAGGATGGCGCAACTCGGTCGGTGCAGCACCCGATGCCCGCACCCGCGATGCCCCGCGCGCCAGCATCTGTTCAAACCGCGCCGCCACCGCGAGCGGCGGTTTCACCGCGAACAGCGCCAGATAATCCTTGGCCATAGCCACAAATTCAGCGCCAAATTGCGGCTGCCACTGCTCCAGCGCCCAAACGTCGCCGCGCTTGCATGTCGCTGCGCAAACCTCGGGGTGAAACACCACAGCCTCAACCGCCGCGTTGTGCTGCATCACCGCCATGGTGCGGCCACTAAAGCCAAAACCGCCTTCAAAGAAATCCATCCGCGCCACATCGTCCTGAGAGCTGGCCGAGACCAAAATCCCCTCAACTCGCGCGCCAGGCTCCGCGATCAGAATCGGAAAACTGCGATCCTTCACCCAGTAAAGCGCATGGTCCGCCAACCAAGCCGGGGTGCTCGCCACCGCATGCCCCAACACGACCTCAAGCAGCGGCATATGCCGCAAGGTGCCACAGAAGAAATACGGATGCTTCACGACCAGCGCTTCCCGGCCCATTCGCAGACCAATCCGGCGACGATGCCGCCCACCAGGATCACCCCCAGCATATCCGGAACCAACAGCATTTTGCCGTAATCAAACATCAGCTGGAAAACCCCCAAAACCGCTTCCATCGGGCCGTCATACATCATGCGCATCGACTTCCTCACCATGAAGTACAGCGAGAACGCCAGCAGCGCCCAGAACACCAACAGCAGCGCCGTCACCAGCCCCGAATTGATCGCCTCGCGGTAGCCCTTGCGCGTCAGCTTGCCCATCACCAGCCAGCCCACGATAAAACCAATCGCCGCCGTGATCTCGCGGAAATAGCCCAAAGGCGTGCCATCTGGCAGATATTTGACAAAAGTCAGCGCTGCAAGAAAGCCCAGCAGCGCATAAGCCACCGCAGCAACAAGTTTTGAGGCAGTGGGCATGGCGATCCTTCTCAGCTGCGCGCCAGATCACGCCGCGCCCACCTCGGCAATCGGGCGGGTCAGTGTGATCTGCGTTACATCGCAGTTTCCGCCCTCAAACGTGCCAGCACAAGAGGCGAGATAAAAGTTCCACATCCGCCGGAACCTCTCATCAAAGCCAAGTCCCGCCGCCTCGGCCCAGCGCGCGTTGAAACTGTCGTACCAGCGCCGCAAAGTCTGGCTGTAGCTTTTGCCAAACTCAATCGAGCCTTTCACCTTAAGCCCTGCACGTTCAGCCTCGCGTTTCAGCACCGAAGGGCTGGGCAGCATACCGCCGGGGAAGATATACTTCTGAATGAAATCAACGGCCTTACGGTAAGTCTCAAACCGCGCTTCCTGCACGGTGATGATCTGCAACGTGGCATGACCGCCGGGCTTCAAACGATCCCGCACGGTGTCAAAATACACCGGCCAATACTTCTCGCCCACCGCCTCAAACATCTCAATGCTGGCAACCCCGTCATAAACCCCGGTTTCATCGCGGTAGTCTTGCAACTTGATCTCAACCCGGTCCTGCAGCCCCAACCGTTGCATCCGCGCCACGGCATAATCGTGCTGGGCCTGACTGATCGTCAAAGCCGTTACCCGCAGCCCACGTTCTTTCGCGGCATATTCGGCAAAACCACCCCAGCCGCAGCCGATCTCCAGCACATGATCGCCGGGTTTCGACCCCATTTGATCGACCATCGAAGCGTATTTCTGCGCTTGTGCTGTCTCAAGGCTTTCCTGCCCGGTGCGGTAGATCGCCGCCGAATAGGTCATGCTGTCATCCAGCCACAGCTTGTAGAAATCATTGCCCAGATCATAATGATGCGCGATGTTCTTCTTCGCTTGGGCTTTCGAGTTTGATTGCAGCCAAAACCGGAACCGCTCGTAAGCCCGCACCAAACTCATGCCAGGAAAGGCGTCATAAACCGCGCTGTTACCCTCATGCATCAGATCCATGAACGCCATCAAATCTGGGCTGGACCAACCGCCTTCGACATAAGCCTCGCAAAACCCCAGATCGCCCTCGCGGATCAGCCGCGCGAACAGGTCGGGGTCGTGGATGTCAATGCGCGCCATCGGCCCCGGATCAGCTCCCTCAATGCGAAACTGTCGCCCATCGGGCAGGCCAAACTCTAACCGCCCGCGTTGCAGTTTTTTCGCCATGTCGAACACGGTTGCGAAGTAGCGCGGCAACCGCTTTTGGCCTTTGGTTGTCGTCAACACGTCCATCATTCCCTCGCCTCTGTATCGATTTGCGCAGCGTCATTGCCGCGCGCAGCATAAGCCGCAAGCGCGCGTGCACGCCCCTCAGCCAAAGTGACAATCGCTGCGGGATAAGCCCCAGCGCGCAACTGCCACGCCTTTGGCACCGCCTCAAAATAACTCATCGCCTCTGGCCCCGGTTTGGCTGAGATCTCAGCGATCCAACGTCGCCGATATGCCCCATCGCTGTCAAATTTTTCGGCCTGACCGCTGGGGTTGAACACCCGAAAATACGGTGCTGCATCAGGACCAGAGCCTGCCACCCACTGCCAACCCATCGCATTGGCGGCCTCATCCCAATCGGTCAGACACGCGGCAAACCACGCCTGGCCAATGCGCCAATCCGTCAGCAGATGCTTGGTGAGGTAAGACGCCACCACCATCCGTGCCCGATTGTGCATCCGCCCGGTGACATACATCTCGCGCATCGCTGCATCGACAAACGGCTCGCCCGTCATGCCACGCCGCCACGCCTCGGCGTCGCGGTTGTCGCCGCGCCACGGAAAAGCGTCCCATCCCTCACGCCAGCTTTGCGTGAGAATGTGCGGCGAATGATGCATCAGATGATAAGCAAACTCGCGCCAGACCAACTCTTTGCAAAAATGCTCCGCCCCATCTTCACCCTGATGCAAAGCCCGCTGGCCCGTCGCCCAAATCGTCCGCGGCCCAATCTCGCCCCAAGCGAGGTTCTCCGACAGACCCGAGGTCGCCCCAATCACCCCCGGAAAATCCCGCGCCGCCTTGTAGCGATCCACAGCCGTATCGATAAACTCATCCAGCCGCGCCAGCGCCGCCGCCGCGCCGACACGCTGATACGGCAAACACACCGAAGCGCCGCGCCGCATCGCAGCCCCCATCTGCCAATCGGCCAGATCATCCGAGGCAGGCCAGATATCTGGCGCGCGCATTGCCGTCACCGCAGGCACTGGGCTTGCAAATCCCCGCGCCGACACCGACCGCCAAAACGGTGAATACACCTTGTAATATCCGCCTTGCCCGGTCGCCACCTCCCAAGGCTCGATCAACAAAGCCCCCGAAAAACTTTCCGCCACCAACCCCTTGGCGCGCAACGCCGCCTTCACCGCAGTATCGCGCGCCACCGCGTGCGGATCATACATCCGCTGCCACATCACCCCTGCGGCCCCGGTTTCTGCAGCCAGCGCTTGCAAAACCTCCAACGCATCGCCGCGCCTCAGGATCAGCCTTTGCCCAAGCGCAGCCAGCGTTTCAGCAAACCGCGCCAGCCCCAACCCCAACCGCCATTTCGCCGCCGCCCCCAAAGCCTCAGCCTGCGCATCCAACACGAACACCGGAATCAAAGCCCGCCCAGAGGCCACAGCCGCCGCCAGCATCGGGTGATCCGAAAGCCGAAAATCCCGCCGAAACCACAAAATCAAAGGCTGATCTGCCATCATATCCCACACTCTTTCAAACGCTTACGCGTCAACCCTTCGATCAGATCACTTGTTCATCCTCTGTGCGCAAATATCCTTGCTGGGGGGGGGCGGCGCAAAGCCCCCCCCGATTTTTCTCAACAATCGCTACAACACCCGGTCCAGCGCTGCGATCAACTGCGCAACCTCCGCCGCCGAGGTGTAATGCACCAACGACATCCGCAGCACGCCCTGCTCCAGATCAACCCCCATCGCGGTGAGCGGCCGCACCGCATAGAAATCGCCAGCCCAACAGGCAATCCCCGCCCGCCCCAAAGCCTCAGACACCGGCTCTGCCGCGCGGTCCAACACCACCGCCACCGTCGGCGCCCGCGCCTCAGCCGCCCTAGGCCCGATCAACCGCAAATCATTGCGCGCCGCGAGATAATTCAGCAGCGGCGCCACCACCGCCACCTCATGGCTGCGCATCAGATCATGCACCGCCCGGTTCCGCGCAACAGGGTCACTTTCAACGCCAAAATGATGCGCGTGCAACGCATCAATATAATCCGCCATCCCCGCACAAGCCGCGATCTGCGCATGGTCCGGTCCGGCAGGGGTGAAGCGTTTATACAGCGATCCGGCGTTGAAATAATGCCCCTGCGCTGGCAATTCCGCCCCAAAATCTTCCGAAATCAGCATGATGCCCTGATGCGGCCCGTAGGTCTTATAGGCCGAGAACAAATACACATCGCACCCAAGTGCTGCAAAATCCGGCAGCCCATGCGGTGCGTAAGACACGCCATCCACCACCACCCGCGCCCCCGCCGCCTTGGCCAGCGCCGAAATCGTCGCCACATCATTGATCTCGGCCACCACATTCGAGCAATGCGGCAAACACACCAACCGCACGCGGCCGTCCGCCAAAAGCGCGCTCAAATCCGCCGGGTCCAAACTCCCGGTCTGCGGATCAATCTGCCACTCGCGCACCTCAATGCCCTCGTCTGCCAACCGCCGCCAGACGCCAGAATTCGCCTCATGGTCCTGATTTGTCACCACAATCGCAGCCTTAGCCCCGCGCAACCAAACCCGCACCGCTTGCGCCAAAACATAAGTATTGGCCGATGTTGAAGGCCCAAACGAAACCTGCTCTGCCTTCACCCCCATCAGCCCAGCCAGCCGATCCCGCGCCTCATCCATCTCGGCCCCGCCCGCCTGCGCGCCCGGATAGGGGCCATAGGGCTGCACTTTGCGATCCAGGTAAAACCGATGCAGCCGGTCCACCACCTGACGGCAAGGATAAGATCCGCCAGCGTTTTCAAAAAACGCATGGCTGCCCAGCACAGCACTCTCAAAAGCCGGAAACTGGCTGCGCACGAAATTCAGATCAAGTTGGGTCATCAGACATCCCTTTGCGGTTCAAACAAAACGGCCCGGCGAAGTTCCACGGTAAAGCGAGGCCGTGGCAGGTCTTCCAGCCAAGCCGCAGGCCCGCACAGGCGCTGTGGCAGATCCCGCGCGAAACGGGTTCAAAGCAAACCTAGCCAAGGTTTCTCACGCGGTAAACCCCATCCAATCGCCCAAAACTTATCTAAAATTGTCATCCTCGCTGCTCAAATATCCCCCGGGGGTGCAGGGGGTGTGAAACCCCCGCTACCGCGGCCAGCAAAATCGAGAAACTTTGATCAAAATTCAGCCAATCCCCGCCCTCATCCACCAATCTCGCAATAACCGCTTGAGCCAACCGCTCACCCGCTCTAGCCTTGCGGCATCCTAAGGTCGCAGCAGACACAAGCGGCGGCCCCAACAGCCGGAAGGAACCCCATGCGCCTTACGAAACTTTTTGCCAGCACGGCCATCGTCCTCAGCTTTGCCAGCCTTGCCCATGCCGCCGACCCAGATCTCACCGTGTTCGACTGGGCGGGCTTTGAGGATCAGGCGCTGATCGAGGCCTATGTTGCCAAAAACGGTGACATGCCGACCTATTCCTTCTTTGGCGACGATGACGAAGCCTTCCAGAAAGTCTCCAACGGTTTCAAAGCCGATGTCGCCCACCCTTGTGCGCAAATGGTGCAGAAATACCGCGATGCAGACCTGATCGAGCCGTGGGATATCAGCAAAATCCCGCTCTACGCTGAGATTGGCGATCGCTACAAGAACTCGAAAGTTTTCGCCGATGACACGGGGGTTTGGTACATCCCCACTGACGGCGCTTATACCGCCATCGCCTACAACACCGATCTGGTGAAACCCGAGCAAGTCGCCTCATTGCAAGTGTTCACAGACCCGGCCTTCGCAGGCAAAATCTCGTTGCCCGACAACACCGATGACACTTGGTCGCTGGCCCTGCTGGCCACAGGCGTTTCGGATTGGACCAATGTGACCGACGAACAATTCGCCGCCGCCGCCGCTTGGTTGCGTCTGGCGCATGCCAATGTCCGCACCTATTGGGCCGATCCGTCAGAACTGGCGCAGCTGATGAAAACTGGCGAAGTGGTGATCGCTTGGACATGGAACGACGGCGTTGCCAACTTGAAACGCGAAGGCGTCCCCGTCGCCTTCCAACGCACCCCGAAAGAGGGAGTGGCGAACTGGTTCTGCGGCTATGTCAACTTCAAGGACGGGCCCGGCAAAGAAGAAAAAGCCTATGATTTCATCAATGCGTGGCTCGATCATGGCTCGGCCAAGGGCCTGCTTGCCAACTTCGGTTACGTCCACTCAAATGACGTGGCGATGAAAGATATTCCGCTGGAAGACCTCAAGGCCGCCGACGTTGATCCCGTCGATGGCATCCTGCTCTCGCAGGTGCCGATTGATCCCGCCATGCGCGACCGCATGACGCAAGAGTTTGAGATGATCAAATCTGGCTTCTGATGACGTGCTAAAACTGTCAAAACGCCTGCAAGCCATTGCAGGCGTTTTGCCTTGCATGGCATGCGCCCCGCAACAAACACACGCAATCCTTAACAAAACGTTAAATTGCCACCCCCAAGTCATTGATATAAAACAGATAAAAAAGGTCCCGAGTTGGGACCGCACACCACCTTGCGCGCCCTGTCCCCTGCCCCTATATTCAACCTGTCCGGGGCAACTCGGACTATGGCGATAAACGCACCCATAATAAACGGCTCGGACCCGGGGGCGGTACCCGGCGACTCCACCAATTCACCCTTTCATTTGGGGCGTGTGGGGTCGAAATAGGATCGACGAACGTCTAAAGGGGCCAGCTTTTGCTCGGTGAGGTACTACCGTTATCGGTCCAAACGTACAGTTGCAAATGACAACCGTGCTCCGGCAATGGCTTTGGCTGCGTAAGCAGTTCGAGTCGCCGAAACTAAGTCCTTGCGCTTAGCCGCGTAAGGCGGGGTCCGCCGGAACCTGGCAACAGAATCCGGCACTTTCCCCCCTTCCAGGCTTGACGCATACCGCCGAATTTCCTATCCAAACAGCATGGGGTTCGCGAACACCCCGTGAGGCTCAGGCTTAAGTGTCGCATCCCCTCATAGCAGATCGGATGCCGCATGCCCGGACCAAACCAGATCACCCCCGCCCAACTGCTGCGCCTGATCGGCCTGCCCGATGCCCCGGCTATCGTCGATATCCGTATCCCCGAAGACCTCGCTGCCGACCCGCGCCTGATCCCCGGCAGCTTCACCCTGCCGCATGATCGCTTCGACCCCGCCCCGGCCAATCTGCTGGGACAAAAGGTCATCGTGGTCTGCCAACGGGGGCGCAAACTTTCCGAAGGCGTCGCAGCCCTGCTGCGCAGCCAATCCGTTGACGCGCGGGTTCTGGAAGGCGGCTCCATGGCTTGGGCCGAGGCAGCCCTACCGATGATCCCGCTGGCCGCTTACCCCAAAACCAACCTTTGGGTCACCCGCCACCGTCCCAAAATCGACCGCATCGCCTGCCCGTGGCTGATCCGCCGCTTCATTGACCCCTCCGCCCGCTTCCTGTTCGTCTCCCCCACCGAGGTGCAATCGGTGGCTGATCGTTTCAACGCCACCCCTTTCGATATCGAAGACTGCTTTCACAGCCACCGTGGCGACACCTGCACTTTCGACACCCTGATTGCCGAATTTTCCCTGCACACCGACCCGCTGCAACGCCTCGCCGAAGTCGTGCGCGCGGCTGATACCGACCGTCACGACCTCTCGCCGCAAGCCGCTGGCCTGCTGGCGATTTCTGTCGGCCTATCCCGGCAATACCGCGATGACCTTGAACAACTGGCCGTCGGAATGACCCTTTATGATGCGCTCTACCGCTGGGCGCGCGATGGCCATGACGAAGGCCACGATTGGCCCGCAGGACGCAGCGCATGACCACACTTCCCGAACTCACCCGCGCCTTCGCCCGCATCGGCATGCTGTCGTTCGGCGGGCCCGCCGCCCAAATCGCGTTGATGCACCGCGAATTGGTCGATGAAAAACAATGGGTGACTGAGGAGGAATACCTCTCAGCCCTGTCGTTTTGCATGCTGCTGCCCGGCCCCGAAGCGATGCAGTTGGCGACATGGATCGGCTGGCGCAAGCATGGCACCCTGGGCGGCCTGATCGCAGGGGGCCTATTCGTCCTCCCCGGCGCAATCATCGTCCTCGCCCTCTCGATGATCTATGCCGCATGGGGCACTCTCCCCCTCGTCGCCGCCCTATTCACCGGGGTGCAAGCCGCCGTCTTGGCCGTGGTGGTCGAGGCCCTGCTGCGGGTCTCCAAGCGCGCCCTGAAATCCCGCGCGCAGTGGATCATCGCGACCCTCGCCTTCGCTGCCCTGTTCTTCTTTGCGGCCCCCTTCCCCGCCGTGATCCTAGCGGCTGGTCTTTGGGGATTTTTCACAGCGAAATCAACCCCCTCCACCCTCGCCACAGCCCTGCCGACCCCTTGGGCGCAGTCGCTGCGCGCCACCGCAATTTGGGGCGCAGTCTGGTTGGTGCCGCTTGCTCTGATTGTGCTGTTCGCGCCGCCCATCCTCGCCGACATCGCGCTGTTCTTCTCCAAGCTCGCGATGCTGACCTTCGGCGGCGCCTACGCGGTGCTGACATGGATGGCGCAGGACGTTGTACAGCAAAAACAATGGCTGACCCTGCCGCAAATGATCGACGGTTTGGGTCTTGCCGAAACCACCCCCGGCCCGCTGATCCTTGTCACCGAGTTTGTCGGCTACCTCGCCGCCGCCAAACAGGGCATCGCCATGGGGCTCGCAGGCGCGCTGATCACCCTGTGGATGACCTTCGCCCCCTGCTTTTTGTGGATCTTCGCAGGCGCGCCATGGATCGAACGCCTGACCCACGCCCCGCGCCTCAGCCAAGCGCTGAAAGCCATCACCGCTGCCGTGGTCGGTGTGATCGCCAACCTGTCGCTATGGTTCGCAGCGCATGTGATCTTCGCCAGTGTCACCCCGCTTAACTATGGCCCACTGCAGATGATCTGGCCCGACCCCACCAGCCTAAACGCTCTCCCCGCCGCCCTTGCAGGCATAGCAGCCTACCTGCTGCTGCGTCGCCACTGGCCGCTGCCGGGGGTGCTTGCCCTCTGCGCGATATCTTCCGCTGCAGTTGCAGCATTCTGAGCCGCCCCCCTTCCCTTTAGGCCCGAATCCCCTATGGTGGCAGCATTACGAAGGGGTGGCTCATGGCGAAGTCGATTGATTACGGAAACCTCATGCACCGCGCGATGCGGGGATTGATTCAAACCGTTCTCAAGGATGTGTCGGTCCACGGCCTCCCCGGCGCGCATCATTTTTTCATCACCTTTGACACCACGGTTGAGCGGGTTGTGATGGCCGACTGGCTGCGTTCGCGCTACCCTGGTGAGATGACGATCGTGGTACAGCATTGGTTTGAAGACTTGATCGTTACCGACGAAGGCTTTGAAATTACGCTGAATTTCGGTAATCAACCCGAGCATCTTGTGATCCCGTTCGACGCCGTACGCACCTTTGTTGACCCGTCGGTTGAGTTTGGTCTGCGGTTTGAAACCCATGACGATGATGACGAAGACGACGAGGATGAAGACCCCGAAGACGATCCGCCGCCGCCGCAGGGCGAAGCGCAGATCGTCCGGCTGGATAAATTCCGCAAGCAATAGAATGCTGTAAATCAAGGACCTCTGCCATGGCCAAAGAGGCTGCGCTATTTTTGCGTCAATTTCTGACAAACCCACTGCAAGTATCGTCCGTCGTCCCGTCCTCGCGCTGGCTTGCCCGCGCCATGGCCCAGGGCTTGGGCCCTCATTCGGGCCGCGTCGTTGAATTCGGCCCCGGAACAGGTGTGCTGACCGAAGGGATCCTCGCCGCTGGCGTTACCCCCGAAAACCTGACGCTTTATGAAATGAGCCCCAGCTTCTCCAAACTGCTGCGCGCGAAATTCCCCAAAGTCACGGTGCACAACGCCGCAGCACAATCCGCGGTGAGCACCGTAGAACCCGGCGTTTCTGCCGTGATCTCCGGCCTGCCCCTGCTGTCGATGCCACTTGCCGTGCGCGAATCCATCGTCAAAGCCGCCTTCGACATTCTCGCCTCCGATGGTGTCTTTGTGCAATTCACCTACGGCACCAAACCCGCTTTGTCCGCCGAGCAGTTGCAAAGGATGGGCCTCAAGGTCAGCCCCGGCCCAAAGGTCTGGCTGAACATCCCGCCCGCCCGCGTCTTCCACTTCCGCCGCGCCTAAACCGGTATACTTCTGCATACCGATTGAAACTGCTACCTTTCCGCGCTATGCCGCAGCCATCCCTTACACGAGGCTTGCAGATGTCCGCCACCCGTACCGAAACCGACAGCTTTGGCCCGCTTGAGGTTCCTGCCGATAAATACTGGGGCGCGCAAACACAGCGCTCGATCCAGAACTTCCCGATTGGCTGGGAGCGTCAGCCGATTGCCATCGTACGGGCTTTGGGCGTGATCAAAAAGGCCTGCGCGCTGGTCAACATCGCGCAGGGCGACATTGATCTGGGCTTGGGCGAGACGATTGCCAAGGCTGCGCAGGAAGTCATCGACGGCAAGTTTGATGACAACTTCCCGCTGGTGGTCTGGCAAACCGGCTCTGGCACCCAGTCGAATATGAACGCAAACGAGGTGATCTCAAACCGCGCGATTGAGATGCTGGGCGGCGTGAGGGGCAGCAAGAAGCCGGTGCATCCGAACGATCATGTCAACATGGGGCAGTCGTCAAACGACACTTTCCCCACCGCGATGCATGTCGCCATCGGCATGATGGCGCGCGATGTGCTGTTGCCGGGGCTGGTCAAACTGCATGCGGCTTTGGATGCCAAGGCCATTGAATTTAAAGACATTATCAAAATCGGCCGCACCCATACCCAAGACGCGACCCCGCTGACATTGGGACAGGAATTCTCCGGCTATGCCAAGCAGGTCGAAAAAGGCATCGCCCGCGTCAAGATGTGCCTGCCCGATATCTATGAATTGGCGCAAGGTGGCACCGCTGTTGGCACCGGCCTGAACACCCGCGTCGGCTGGGATGTGCGGGTCGCGGCAGCGATTGCCAAGATCACTGACCTGCCGTTTGTCACCGCCCCGAATAAGTTCGAGGCTTTGGCCGCGCATGACGCCATGGTGATGTTCTCGGGGGCGTTGAAGACCGTCGCAGCCTCACTTTTCAAAATCGCCAACGACCTGCGTTTGCTGGGCTCTGGCCCGCGTTCCGGTCTGGGTGAATTGATCCTGCCGGAAAACGAGCCGGGAAGCTCCATCATGCCGGGCAAGGTAAACCCGACCCAAGCCGAAGCGCTGACCATGGTCTGCGCGCAGGTGATGGGCAATGATGCCGCGGTGGGCTTTGCAGGCTCGCAGGGGCATTTCGAGTTGAACGTCTACAACCCGATGATGTCCTACAATGTCTTGCAAAGCATGCAACTTTTGGGCGACGCTGCGGGGTCGTTCACCGACAATATGGTGGTCGGCACCCAAGCCAATATCGCGCGCATCGACAAGTTAATGAAGGAATCTCTGATGCTGGTGACGGCTTTGGCCCCCACCATCGGTTATGACGCAGCCACCAAAGTCGCCAAAACCGCGCATAAAAACGGCACCACCCTGCGCGAGGAAGCCATCGCTTTGGGTTATGTCGACGGCGAAACCTTTGACCGCGTGGTGCGGCCCGAGGATATGGTTGGGCCGAAAGGCTAATGGCCGAAATCATCAACTTGCGCGCGGTGCGGAAGGCCAAAGACAAGGCCGATACCCGCGCGCAGGCCGATGCCAACGCGGTAAAATTTGGCCGTCGCAAGGGCGATAAAGCGCTTGAGGCGGCGCGTCTGGAAAAGGCGCAGCGCGATCTGGAAGGCCATAAGATCGCCCCAAAAGACCCGGAATGAGCGGGCGTCCCGTCAAACATTCGGTGACACTGAAGCGACATCGCACCTCGATCTCGCTGGAATCCGCATTTTGGGACGGCTTTTGTGAAATTGCCCGTGCGCGTGGCCAAACCCTGAACGCTCTGGCCGCAGAAATCGACGCAGGCCGCGCGGATGACATCGGCCTTGCCTCGGCCATTCGGGTGTTCGTGCTGGAAACGCTGCGGCGTTAGCGCCGACTGATCCGCAGCCAGATGCCGTCTTTCGCGCGCACCGTCAGATGCGCCACGGGCACAGCCTCACGCCCCGCGACACATTCAAACCGGAAAGCGCGCGCCAGAAGTGCCAGCAGTAGGGTGCCTTCAACCATCGCAAAGCCCGCCCCAGTGCAAACCCGTGGCCCCGCCGAAAACGGCATATAGGCATCGCGGACGCAGGCGCGGTTTTCTTCAGTTTGCCAACGGCTTGGGTCAAATTCATCGGGTCGCGCCCAGATGCGTTCGTGGCGGTGCAGATGCCACGGGCTTAGCACAATTTGCGCCCCGCGAGCCACCTTACGCCCCCGCATCTCCTCAGGCACCGCGTTTTCGCGCACCATCATCGGCACCGGAGGATACAGCCGCAGCACCTCACGAAACACATCGCGGGTGAAGCGCAATTTGGACAGCGCAGAAAACTCAGGCTGATCGCCCAAAGCCTGCGCCTCGCCTGCGACCTTTTCCTGCACATCGGGGTCCATCGCCAGCATCAGCAGCGCCCATGACAAAGCCGAGGCGCTGGTTTCATGGCCGGCCAGAAAGAAGATCGCCACCTGATCGACCATCTCAGCGGTTTCAAACCGGTCTCCGGTCAGCGGATCGGCGGTGGTCATGATCTTGGTCGCCAAATCATCCGGTGCGGTTCCGGCAGCAATCTCTGTCGCGCGGCCTTCGGTCAGCCGGGTGATCAACCCGCGGATCACCGCCGCCGAACGCTTGGTGGCACGGCGATGAAACCGCGGCACCCATTTTGGCAAGGGCAGAAAAGCCGCAAGGTTCAGAATGGGTTGCGTGCGTTGATAGGTGCGAAATTCAGCGAAGACCGCTGCGGCCACCTCATGCTCAATTGGGATCGAAAACAACGTGCGGAAAATCACATCTGCCGCCGCGTGGCTCATCTCGGCCTCTACCTCAACCTCGCCCAACGGCATCCGCGCCACAGCCGCCTGCCCTGCCGCGACCATCGCCGGGAAGGTATCGCGCAGCCGCCCGCCCTCAAACGCCGGGTCGATGATACGACGCTGGCGCTTCCAGACCTCACCATTGGTGACGAACACCGAATTGCCCAGCAGCGGGGTCAACCCCTCGCGGATACGGTTGGATTTGGGGAAATCACCCGGACGCTCGACCAGAACACGGGTAACCAACGCCGGATCATTGCACATGTAACTGCGGAAAAACGGCGTGCGAAACTCGGCCATCCAGGCCCGATAAAGCCGCGCGGGCTGCGCCGACAGGATATCGGCACGAAACAGCCGCAGGTACTGCAGCAGCGAAACCTTGTCGGCGCGCGGGCGCGGCTTGGGCGGGATCATGCCATATCCCGATAGCCAGAGACGGGGCGGGTGATACGGCTTTTTGACGGCGCGCGGTCGCGGTAGCGGTCGGCCAGACTGAGCGGCCCGGCGGTAATCTGGAAATAATCGTAATCACCGGGGCGGTCAAAGGCGCAAAGATATTGAAAATGCAGCCGGAAAAACTTCCAGCGCAGTTGCTTCCACCGTGCGGGCGACAGGGTTTGGCTGAACGCTGCCGAGATCACCAAGGGCCAACGTTTATCCGGCGGGGACACGCCCGTCACAGCCACCGGATCGCACAGAGCAAAGGCGCAGCCATCGCCGGGGGCGGTGACATCGACCCAAACCAGGTCATCGCGTGCGGAAAGGTAGTGCAGATCGGCGCGCAGACGCTGGGCTTTCGGCAGGAAGGACATCATCGGCACCACTTGGCCCAGCGACAAAAACCCCAACCGCGCCGCAGGTGCGGGCAGACCTTCGCGCAACAAATCAGCCAGAATCGACACCGCCAGATGCGCGCCCGAGGAATGGCCAACCACCAAAACCTCGTCAAACCCCGCCGTCATAGCGTCGCGGATGGATAGCCGAAACGCCGTCATCCGGGCTTCAAGTTCCGGCGGATTGGCCCCGCCTGCCTGCGCTGAATAGGCGTAATCATGCATCAGGTAGTAGGCGAAGACCTTGTTATCCCAGCGTTTAAACGTTCGCAGCAATACCCATATCACCCCCAGACCCGCCGCCCAGCCCAAAGCCGGATGCACGTAAGCCACCAATTCGCCCACGCCCCAGCCCGCCAAACACGCCAGCAGCAGCTCTGCCAGCAGAAACACAATCGGATAAAGTGCCGCGATCATCGGCCCCTTGCGCAAACCCGCCAGCCGAAACAGCGCACCCGAGCCGATATAGGCATAGGCGGTGCGCAGCAGTTGCAGATAGGTCGCCAGAATCCCGCGCGCCATCGAGGTTTTGACGATATCGGACCACACCAGCACCTCGACATCCGCCTCGGTCACCGCACCATCCATCGTGCCCGTCACATGCCAGCCATAGGGCCCACCGGTCTTTTTCGGTTTCAAAGCAATCTCATAGCCCGAGATCTGCGCCTGCGCTTGGCCTTCCTTGCGGTAAAGCTCGCGGTAGCGGCGCGGATGAATAGGATCATAGCCGGGGATATAAAACACCCGCCTACGCCGGACGCGCTGATCGGAAAATGCTTGTAGGGTGATCGGTTCCATCATGCCTCTGTTCAGTTGATGGCATCATGGCAGAGGAATTGGGCGATTTTAAGAGAAGAATTTTAGCCCAGATTGGCAAGGAAGGGCACATGCTCCAGCAGCCAGTAGGAGAAGGATGAAAAGCCGCCGGTCAGCATCAACAAGCCAATGGTCCACAGCAGCAGGCCCATGATCTTCTCGATCCGCTCGGCGTGGCGCTTCATGAAAGCAACGAAGGGCGCGAGCCGGACGAAGAAGGCGGCGACCAGCAGAAAAGGGATGCCAAGGCCAGCGGCATAGACCGCAAGCAGGGTCATACCGCGCGCGACATTGCCCTCTTGCGCCGCCAGCGACAAGATCGCGCCCAGTTGCGGGCCGATACACGGCGTCCAACCGAAGGCGAAGGCGAGGCCGAGCACATAAGCGCCGAAGGCCGAGCCACCTTGATCGCCCGCGTCCATCCGCATCTCACGGTCGAGAAAGCCGATGCGGTAGATGCCGATAAAATGCGCGCCGAAGATCATCACCACCACGCCGGCGATGGTGGCGAAGGTGCTGGCATTACCAAGAAAGAACGCGCCAAAGGCCGAGGCGGCGAGGCCGAGCAGTAGGAAAACCGTCGAGAGGCCAAGCACGAAGAACAGCGCAGCTAACAGCGGCGAGCGTCCGGTTTTCATCTCGGTGACTGAAATGCCGGACATATAGGCCAGATAAGGCGGCACGATTGGCAGCACGCAGGGGCTGAGGAACGACAGGATGCCCGCGACAAGGGCCACCAGCATCGCCGGGATCAGGCTTGCGTCAAAGATGTCGATGCCGAACATGGAAACTCCGTTTCGAAAGGGTTTAGCGCAGTTGGCGGCAAAGGTCACGCGCGGGTGCGTCACGTCTGCGTGCGGCATTTTGGGCTGGTGTCGCGGCCTCCGGCAAGGATATTGGGGCGCAGAAGAAGGGCTTGGTATGGATTGGGATGTGGAGTTGGATTGCCTGGGGCTGCTGTGCCCCTTGCCCGTGTTGCGCGCGCGCAAGCGGTTGATTGGCATGGCTGCGGGACAGATTTTGCGGGTGCTGGCCAGTGACAAGATGGCGGCGATTGATCTGCCGCATTTCAGCGCAGAGGCGGGTCATGATTATCTAGGGGCCAGCGAAGTGGACGGCGGTAGCGCCTATCTGATCCGGCGCGGATAGAGAAAGGGCGGCGGGTTTCCCCACCGCCCTCCATAAAATTCTAGACTTTAGCGACCCAAAGACCACCAGCCGCGCTTTTTCGGCTTGGCGGGACCATCGTCTTCGGCGGGTTCAACCGCAGCGTCGGCGAGGCCGGGATCGACGTGCAGGCTGGCCACCCGCGCCGCCTCAACCAAACCCGGATCGGCTTGCAGAACCGGCGCGCTTGGCACCTGAGCGGTTTCTGCGACAGCCATAACCGCGACCGAAGTTGGCGCTTCCAACGCAACAGCTTCAACCACCACTTCGGCTTTCGGCTTGGCACGGCTCGTGCGGCTCCGCGTGGCTTTCGGCTTTTCTTCCGCCACAACCGGGGCTTCCACGACCACAACTTCGACCGCGACGTCCGCCACAGGTTCCACCTTTACAGTCCGGCTGCGCGAGCGGCTGCTGGCGGGCTTCACCACCTCGGCTGCAGGCGCTTCAGCCGCAGCCAATGCCACCGCCGATTTGCTGCCACGTGGCGCGCGGGTGCGGGTTGGCTTTTTCACGGCGACTTCGACCGGAGCCTCTGTTGCAGCCACTGCGCTTACGACCTCAGGCGCATCATCACCCGCCTCGTCGTCGCCATCATCATCGCCGTCGTCGGCTTCAGCGTCCGCGCCAGCGATAGCCTCACCCGGCTGACCGGGCTTCTTGCGACGACGCCGACGGCGGCGTTTCTTGCCCGTGCCGCCATCACCATTCGCCGCAGCAGGTGCGGTCGCTGCCGCCGCAACGGCGGTCGATTCCACCACTTCCGCTTCTTCGACATCATCCACATCGTCGATGATATCTTCGTCGTCTTCTTCCGCCACCGGCGCGCCCATCAGCGAGGCATTGCCCGAGATCACTGACGAGATTTCCGGCACCACGCGTGTCGCGGTCTTGAACTTCTCAATCGAGAAATCCGGAGTGATCATCGCCGGATCACATTCAATCCGCACCGACATGCCGTAGCGCGCCTCGATCAGCGCGATATGCTCGCGCTTGCCGTTGATCAGAAAGTTCACAATCCCAATCGGGGCGCGCAGCAGCACTTCTTTGCTGCGTTTCCGCGTGCCTTCTTCTTCCAGCGCGCGCAACACTTGCAAACCAAGGCTGTCATCCGAACGGATCAACCCAGTGCCGTGGCAATGCGAGCAAGGCTGTGTGGTCGATTCCAGCATCCCCGGCCGCAGCCGCTGACGCGACATTTCCATCAGGCCAAAGCCAGAAATCCGCCCAACCTGAATCCGCGCGCGGTCAGTTTTCAGCTTATCTTTCAGCTTCTTCTCGACGGCGGCGTTGTTGCGACGCTCTTCCATGTCGATGAAGTCGATCACGATCAGGCCGGCCAAATCGCGCAAACGCAACTGGCGTGCCACTTCTTCGGCAGCCTCAAGGTTGGTCTTCAAAGCGGTGTCCTCGATGGACCCTTCTTTGGTGGCACGACCCGAGTTCACGTCAACCGCCACCAGCGCTTCGGTGATACCGATCACGATGTAGCCGCCGGATTTCAGCTGCACGGTCGGGTTGAACATGCCGCCGAGATAGCTTTCGACCTGATATTTCGCAAACAGCGGGGTGGGATCATCATAGCGCACCACCGATTTGGCGTGGCTTGGCATGATCATCCGCATGAAGTCTTTCGCGGTGCGGTAACCCGCCTCGCCTTCAACCAGAATCTCATCAATCTCGCGGCTATACAGATCGCGGATCGTGCGTTTGATCAGATTGCCTTCCTCGTAGATCGCGGCGGGCGCGATCGACTTCAGGGTCAATTCGCGGATCTGTTCCCACAACCGCATCAGGTATTCGTAATCGCGCTTGATCTCGGGCTTGGTGCGCTTGGCACCTGCCGTCCGAATGATCAGGCCGGCACCTTCCGGCACTTCAATCTCGGTCGCGATCTCTTTCAGCTTTTTGCGGTCTGCGGCTTGGGTGATCTTGCGGGAAATCCCGCCGCCGCGCGCGGTGTTCGGCATCAGCACGCAGTAGCGGCCAGCGAGGCTGAGGTAGGTGGTGAGGGCAGCCCCCTTGTTGCCGCGTTCTTCCTTGACCACCTGCACCAGCATGATCTGGCGAACCTTGATCACTTCCTGAATTTTATAGCGGCGCGCACGCGGCTTGCGCGGAGCCGAGATTTCTTCCGACACATCTTCGTCTGCGATGGATTCGATCTCATCATCGGTGTCCGAGGCGTGGTCGATCGAGCGGTAAACCGGTTCGGCTTCTTCGGCATCCACAGAGGCCACGTGATGCGTATGGCTGTGGTCGTGATGGTCATGGTCGTGATGCGGCTGTTCAACCACATCAGCGGGCACCGATTGCACCAGCGCATCAGCACCAGTTTCTTCGCCAAGATCCACCACATCCATGCTGCTCATCGCCGACGACTGTACGGCATCGCCGTCAACAGACTCAGCGCGCGGGCGCTGTTGTTGTTGCGGTTTGGGACGCGGGCGTGAGCGGCGGTTGTCTTCTTCATCCTGCGCGCGGTTGAAGGCGCGTTCTTCGTCCAGCAAGGCTTTGCGATCAGCCACCGGGATTTGATAATAATCCGGGTGAATTTCGGCAAAAGCCAAGAAGCCGTGACGGTTGCCGCCATATTCGACAAATGCAGCTTGCAGCGAAGGCTCTACTCGCGTGACCTTTGCAAGGTAGATATTTCCGGCAAGCTGACGCTTGTTTACGGTTTCAAAATCGAATTCTTCGACCTTGTTTCCATCGACCACAACAACCCGAGTTTCCTCGGCATGGGTGGCGTCGATAAGCATTTTCTTTGACATATCAATCCATTGCGCCTGTCATGCGAAAACCCGCTTGGGCTACCAAAGCGGGTGTTTGACATAAAGAGGCGGCTTGTTCGGGCGGCTGCGCGCAACGCAAACAGGCGGGCTGTGCCCGGTGGGCACCCCTCGCCTTGAATTGCCAATGTCGCGCACATCATCGCGGTTCACGTTTGGGCAGCTTGCGCCACCCACCTAAAAAAGCCCGGTTCGATCCTGTGTTATCAGTCACTTGCGGGCAATAATCCGGCCTTGCAGCCGATCCGACCACCCCGGTTTTCGGCGCGATAAGCGCGCCAGATCAACAGGGCAGAGAATTCTTTGGCGACAGATTGCCACCTGACTGTAACCCTAACGGGAAACGGGCCGCGATGACAATGGGTGATTTGCGTCAGCAAGGCGTAGGGTGGGGTTCCACCCCACCGCCCCCGCGCATGGTGGGCTAAAAACCCACCCTACACATAATCCTGCCGCTGCAAGCCGTACTTCGCCATCTTCTCGTTCAGCGTCCGGCGCGGCAGGCACAACTCATCCATCACACCCGTGATCGACCCCTTATGCCGCCGCATGGTGTTGTCGATCAGCATCCGTTCAAACGCCTCGACATAGTCCTTCAGCGGCTTGCCTTCGGTGGTCAGTGCCGGCCCCGAAGCCTCGTTATCCGCCATCAGCAGCGAGGCGATCGAACCCGAGCCCCGCCTGTTCTGCAACACGGCGCGTTCGGCGATATTGACCAACTGCCGCACATTGCCCGGCCATGGCGCCTGCAGCAGTTGTGCTGCTTCCTGCGCCGTCACCTGCGGCGCTTCACAGCCATATTCCTCGGCAAACTGTTCCGAGGACCGGGTGAACAGCGTCAGAATATCCTCGCCCCGCGCCCGCAGCGGCGGGCAGATGATCGTCATCGCACCCAAGCGATAGAACAGATCCGAGCGCAGCACGTCTTCCAGCGTCTTATCCGGCGCGTGTTCGTTGCAGATCGCGATGATCCGGGTTTCTGGTGGCGTGCCCTGCTCGTTGATCAGCGTCAGCAGGCGCGATTGCAGCGGATGGCTTAGCGCCTCGATATCCTCAAGACACAACGTGCCACCGCGGGCTTCTTCCACCAAAGGCAGGTTGCCATCATCCGAAGGCCCGAACAGCTTGGCCGCCAGCTGATCCTCGCTCCACGCCGCACAGGACACCGTGACGAACTTCTTCGATCCACGCGGGCCAACGGCGTGCAACGCATGCGCCACCAAGGTCTTGCCCGTGCCCGTCTCTCCATCAATCAGCACATGGCTGTCGGCTTGCCCCAGATCAAGAATATCCTCGCGCAGCCGCTCCATCGCGGGGCTGGCACCGACCAGCTTCTTCATCAGGATCGAGCCATCCGACAATTCGCGTCGCAAGGCCCGGTTATCAAGCGTCTGCCGCCGCGCCATCGTAGCGCGCTTGGCAAGCTCGGTCATCCGGTCCGGGTTGAACGGCTTTTCGAGGAAATCATAGGCCCCAACCCGCATCGCCTCGACCGCCATCGGCACATCGCCATGCCCGGTGATCAAGATCACCGGAAGGCCGGAATCCATCCCCATCAGCCGCTTCAAAAACGCCATGCCATCCATGCCCGGCATCTTGATGTCCGAGACCACAACCCCCGGCCATTCCGGCCCCAAAGCCTTCAACGCCTCTTCCGCGCTGGCATAGGTTTCGGTGTCAAACCCCGACAGGGCCAGCCACTGGCTGATCGAGGCACGCATATCCGCCTCGTCGTCCACAATCGCCACTTTCATCGCCCGTGCCATGCCGTCCTCATTCCGCTGCTTTTGCTTCTTTGCCCAACAGGGGCAGTTGCACCTCGAACACCGCACCACCGTTTTCGGCGTTATGCGCCGTCAAACGGCCACCCAAATCGGTGACAATGCCCGAAGAGATCGCCAGACCAAGGCCCACGCCCTCACCCGGCTTTTTCGTCGTGTAGAATGGCTCAAAGATCGAGCCGATATCGCCGATACCAATGCCGTTGTCGCGCACACCTAAAGTGGCGCCCTCCCCCACCGTCAACAAGAGGTCGATCTGCGGATCAGCCATGTCTTTGGTCGCATCCAGCGCATTTCGCAGTAAATTGATGATCACCTGCTCAAGTCGCAAACGATCCGCCAGAACCATCACCGGTTGACGCGGCACCGTGCGGGTTATCTTGACAACGCGCTGTTTCAACTGTGGTTCCATCATCGCCAGAGCTGACGAAAGACAAGCGCGCAGATCGACAGGCTCAAACGCCTCACCGCCCTTGCGCGCGTAAGATTTCAACTGGCGGGTGATGGCACTCATACGGTCGATCAGATCGTCAATGCGCTGGAAGGATGAGAGCGCTTCATCCGGTCGCTTGCGCTGCAACAACAACCGCGCGCCCGCGAGATAAGTTTTCATCGCGGCCAAAGGCTGGTTCAACTCATGGCTGACCGCCGCCGACATCTCACCCAAAGCCGCAAGCTTTGAAGATTGCGCCAGCGTCAGTTCCGCCACTTCCAGCGTTTTCTGCACCTTTTCCCGCTCGGCAATCTCGCGCGACAGGCGCGCGTTCAGCAACCGCAGTTCCGCCGATTCGCGCTGGAACGACACCGATTGCGACCAAGCCCGGCGCGACAGCAGATAAAACGTCAAAGCGGTGAAAATCGCGAAACCCATGATTTCCAACGCAATCACGCCGTTCACCCGCTCGCGCACAGAATCGTAAGCGGTGAAGGTCACCATCTTCCAACCCTGAAACGGCACCCGCGCCTCGGTGCGCAACACCGCTTCGCCCGAGACATAGGCATCTGGCGGGTTCTGCGCCCAATCCGCCGCCCCCTTCAGGGCGCGATCCAAGGCCGAGGGGCTGTCGGTCGGCGATAGCGCCTCGGCCACGGGCTTGCTGCGCCAAGACGGCTCGGTTGCAAGGATCACGGTGGCTTCCGAATTGGCCACCAAAACCGCATCCTGCAACCCCGCCCAAGCGCGCTCGTGCTTCATCATATCGACGCCGACCACGATCACGCCCTGCACCTGACCATCCGCCTCAACCACCCGCGAATAGGTGAAATCATAAGCACCGCCGGGCTGCGGCGTGACCGAGAACACCGTGTCTTTGGTGCGCTTGGCGTCAACAAAATAGCCGTCATTGCGGTGCGAGGTGCCCAGCAGGTTGCGATTGGTCGCCCCCACCGTCCAGCCGTCTTTGTCCAAAAGCAGGATTGACGCGACGCCGATTTCTTTTTGCACCTCGATCAGCCGCAAGGTGGTGCGGGAAAATGAATTCTTCTTCAACGAGTCGCGAATCGCCGGATCATCGGCCAGCAGCAGCGGGACGACGGCCGTGCGCTGCACTTCAGACAGCATATTGCCCGAATAGAGTGCCAAGCGCAGCTCGGCCCGGTTGCGGGTGGTCTCAGTAAAGCGTTCTGACAGCCAGCGGTTGGTGATCAGCACAACGCCGATTGCCAGCAAGATCAATAGGGTGGCGGCCAGCCTGATCCGCCAGGATTTCCCCGGCGCTGCATCTGAAATACGTTTGGATCGGCTGCGGCTTTGCATCAGTTAAGTTTAGGCCTGCCCAAGCCCGGCCTCAAGCCGAAGAGGCTCAGGCCAGCGCCATCCCGCCCATCAGGCTGGCAAACAGCGCAGCACCATCGGTGCCACCTGTGCGGGCATCCACCACCCGCTCCGGGTGCGGCATCATCCCCAGCACGCGGCGGTTGGCCGAGAGCACGCCTGCGATGTCAGCCGCAGCACCGTTGGGGTTTTGGGTGTAGGTAAAAGCGATGCGATCTTCGGCACGCAAAGCGGCCAGACCATCGGCATCAATGGTGTAATTGCCATCGTGATGCGCCACCGGCACCGCGATCTGCTGGCCTTTGGCGTAAGCACTGGTGAAAGCGCTGTCCGTGCTGACAACTTGCAAACCAATGGTTTTGCAGATGAATTTCAAGCCCGCATTGCGCATCAATGCCCCCGGCAGCAGTTGCATCTCGGTCAGCACCTGAAAGCCGTTGCAAATCCCCAGCACATAGCCGCCGCGGTCTGCATGGCTGCGAATGGCTGCCGCAATCGGCGAATGCGCCGCAATCGCCCCACAACGCAGGTAGTCACCAAAGGAAAAGCCACCCGGAACCCCAACCACATCAGTGCCCGCAGGCAGCGCCGTGTCCTTGTGCCAGACCCGCGAGACCTCAAACCCGGCGCGCTCAAACGCCACAGCAAGATCACGGTCGCAGTTTGATCCAGGAAAAGTGACGACGGCGGCTTTCATGGGCAGCACTCCGAAAGTTTGGGATAGCCTGCGGATACCGCAATCAGCGCGCCGCATCCAGCCCAAAACACCCGCAGCACAGGGCGGAATTCGCGCGAATTCCGTGCACGATTTTCGCGCGAAAATCGCCTACCCAGCAAAGTCGGTGATCACCGCCACACCGGGCGGCATCGGCGCGTTGAACATCCGCAACTCGGCGCTCGCCTGCGACAAAGCCACCCGCCGCGCTACAATCGGGCGCACGTCGATCCGGCCCAGCTCGATCATCGACAACAAGGACGGATAGCGCCAGCTTGGCATCCCACGGGTGCCATAAAGTGCCAGTTGCTTCATATAGACCGCGTTCATATTGATCTGCATCCGCGCGGTGTGGCCGGTCGGTAGCCCTACCTGAACGTGCCGCCCCAGCGGGCGCAGACATTCGATCGAGCCGTTGGTGGTGGCTTCGATCCCCAACGCCTCGACACTGACATGCGCGCCGCCTTGGGTCAGCTCGACAATCTGCGCCGCCGCGTCACCTGCGCGGGCATCAATCGCGGCTTCGGCCCCCAAAGACAGCGCGTGTTCCAACCGTTCCGGCACGACATCGACCACGATCACCCGCGCGCCCAAAGCTTTGCCGATCAGCAGCACCGACAGGCCGATCCCACCGGTGCCGTGCACGGCCAACCACTCCCCCGCCTGAACAGCGGCACGGCCCGTCAGGGCGTGCCAGGCGGTCGTCACCCGGCAGCCCAGACCTGCGGCCAAGGCGGGCGTCAGGCTTTCTGGCAGGCGGGCAAGGTTGTGGGCGTGCGGGGCGCTGACATATTCGGCATAGGCGCCGGGCTCACCAAAACCGGGCACACGTTGGTTCTTGCAGATTGTGGTCTGGCCGGATTGGCACTCTGGGCAAGCACCGCAGGACAGGATGAAGGGGGCGATCACGCGGTCGCCGGCCCGCCACTTGGAAAGCGGGCCAGATTCCACCACTTCGCCGCAGTATTCGTGGCCGGGGATCGCGCCGGGTTTCACTTTTGGATGCTCGCCGATCCAGCCGTGCCAGTCAGACCGACAGATGCCACAGGAGAGCACTTTCAGCACCACACCATCAGCTTCACAAACAGGATCAGGGACGGTTTCAAGGGAGAGGTCGGCGTTATAGTCGCGGATGATGGCGGCGCGCATGAAAAGCCCCTTGTTGCCGAATGAAGGGCTTGGGGAAAGTGTCCACGCGTGGACACTCTAGCGGCCCAATATTTTTCAATAGGTTACGGGTAAGCGTTCATCAAATATCAACCCTCGTCCCGCAGCCAGAGTATCAGATCAGCTCAACCCGGTAGCTTTCGATAACGGTGTTGGCGAGCAGCTTGTCGCACATGGTTTTCACAGCAAGCTCTGCTGCCGCTTTATCCGTCTCGGCCAGATCCAGCTCGATCAGCTTGCCTTGCCGCACACCATTCACCCCGGCGAAGCCCAGCGTGCCTAGCGCGTGGCGCACGGCCTCACCCTGCACATCCAGAACGCCAGATTTCAACATGACTGTGACGCGCGCTTTCATAGCAATCTCCTCAAAGGGGCGGGGTTGCCGCCCGATACCGCCGCTTGCCCTGACGGGCAAGCCTTAGTTGATCAAAGTCGGTTTCACCGTATGCGTGACGTTCGAGGGCAACACGCCCAAGCGCCGCGCAAGTTCGGTGTAGACATCGGGCAGCGGTCCCGGCTCGGGGATCGGTTGGCCGTCGCCACGATCGACCAGGCCACGCAGATCCCAGAGGCGGCAGCTGTCGGGGCTGATCTCATCCGCGACGATCAGGCGCATATAATCGCCTTCCCAAATCCGGCCGACTTCGATGCGGAAATCGACCAGACGGATGCCGACGCCCAGCATCACGCCGGACATGAAATCATTCACCCGCAGCGCCAAAGCGATCACGTCATCAAGGTCTTGCTGGGTGGCCCAGCCGAAGGCAACGATATGTTCTTCGGCGACCATCGGCAGCGACAGGCGATCATCCTTCAGGTAATATTCGACAATCGGGCGCGGCAGCGGCGTGCCTTCGGGGATGCCCAAACGTTCAGAAATCTCGCCTGCCGCAAAGTTGCGCACCACGACTTCCAACGGGATGATCTCGGCCATCCGCACCAGTTGCTCGCGCATGTTGACCCGGCGGATGAAATGCGTCGGCACGCCGATGGCATTCAGCCCCGACATAAAGAATTCTGACAGTCGGTTGTTCAACACGCCCTTGCCCTCAACCGCCGCCGGGGTGGCTTCGGTTGCGGTTGGCGCGGAGTCGTCCTTGAAATACTGGATCAGAGTGCCCGGTTCCGGTCCTTCATACAGGATCTTCGCCTTGCCCTCGTAAACCTTCTTCCTGCGCGCCATGGATGCTCCGATGCCAATAGGTAACGGGGGCGGCCAACGCCACCCCTGCCCTTTTTCGAGCCTATATGCGATGCCAGCTGTGGGGGCAAGGCTTGGGCTTTGTGCTGAATGTGGCAAGACCAAAGGCCGGGGCGGAAGATATGGCTTTTTGTCTTGAACGGCGGCCGCGGCATGGGCATATGGACAGGAATGTTCCATGACCCAGAGGGCCAGCCATGACCACATTTGACGACCGCGAAAATGCTTTTGAATCCAAATACGCGCATGATGCCGATATGCAATTTCGCGCCGAGGCGCGGCGCAACAAGCTGACCGGGCTTTGGGCGGCTGCGCTGCTGGGCAAAACCGGCGATGAGGCTGCGGAATACGCGATGGCCGTGGTCAGCGCCGATTTCGAAGAAGCCGGTATCGAAGACGTGGTGCGCAAAGTCGCAGGCGATCTTGGCAGCTTGTCCAGCGCGGATGCCGTGCGCGCAAAAATGGCCGAACTTTTGCCAGTTGCCAAAGCACAACTGATGTCGGAAGTCTAAGTCTTAGGTTCCGCAACCTAGGCCAAAAGGGTCGCAACCGGGTTCGGTGTGCGGCCCTTTTCAGTGGTGGAACTTGCGCTGCACCACATATTGTTATGCGGAATATAGATTTGCCTCGCCCCACTGCGCATGGCAAACACAGTCTTGATTTAAGCAGCGTGGCAAACACGCGCGCCACACGCATGAAACGAGGTCGCCCGATGTCCCAAGACGCGCTTTCCAAATTGCTTGCCAGCCGCGACTGGCTGATGGCCGATGGGGCCACTGGAACCAACCTCTTCAACATGGGTCTGGAATCAGGCGAGCCGCCAGAGTTTTGGAACACCGACAAGCCCGACAATATCCGCAGCTTGTATCGCAATGCGGTGAATGCCGGGTCGGATATTTTTCTGACCAACACCTTCGGTGGCAATGCCAGCCGTTTGAAACTGCATGCAGCCCAAGGCCGGGTGCGTGAATTGAACCGGGTGGGGGCCGCCTTGGGCCGCGAGATTGCCGATGCCTCGGGGCGTGTGGTGGTGGTTGCGGGCTCGGTTGGCCCCACGGGCGAGATTTTTGAACCGATGGGCACGCTGACCCACCGGGTGGCGGTTGAGATGTTCCACGAGCAGGCCGAGGGGCTGAAAGACGGCGGCGTGGATGTGCTGTGGGTGGAAACCATGTCGGCGCCCGAAGAATATGCGGCGGCGGCAGAGGCTGCGGCTTTGGCCGGAATGCCGTGGTGCGGCACGATGAGTTTCGACACCGCCGGGCGGACGATGATGGGGATGACCTCATCAGCGATGGCCGAGATGGTCGAAAAACTGGCAAACCCGCCGATCGCCTTTGGCGCAAATTGCGGCGTCGGGGCATCAGATCTGATGCGCACCGTGTTGGGGTTTGCAGCGATTGGCTCGGCACGGCCTTTGATTGCCAAGGGCAATGCTGGCATCCCGAAATATCACGACGGCCATATCCATTACGATGGCACGCCGGAACTGATGGGCGAATATGCCGTGCTGGCGCGCGATGCTGGGGTGCGGATCATCGGCGGCTGCTGCGGCACGATGCCAGAACATCTGGCGGCGATGCGCAAAGCTTTGGAAAACACCCCGAAAGGCCCGCTGCCAACGCCCGAGGATATCACCGCCAAGTTGGGTGCGTTTTCCTCGGCCTCAGACGGCACCGGGGATACCTCGGGCGATCCGAAACGCGAGCGGCGCAATCGGCGCGGGTGATGTTAAGCGGGGCGCTTGACCCAAGCGCCCCGGACTTTAAGAAATTCCGGCACGATTTCCGCATCGGAAATCGGTTGGGCCGACGCTGGCCGTCAGAACAGGCTTAACTGATCGCCCGCACGTGCCGGGGCCGCAAACAGATCGCAGCGCATCGGCGGCAGTTTTACCGCCAGCCCCAGCCGATCCGCCGCCACCCGAAACCGCCGCGCCATAAGATCAGCCCAAGGCCCCTCGCCGCGCATCCGTTTGCCAAAGGCCGGGTCGTAATCCATGCCACCATGCAACTCGCGCACCCTTGCCATCACTTTCGCGGCGCGGTCGGGCACATGTTCGGCCAGCCAATCTTGGAACAGTTGCGACACCTCGCGCGGCAGCCGAAGCGAGATATAGCTCGCCGCCGTCGCCCCGGCATCGCGGCAGGCGGCCATGATCGGTTCCAACTCGTGATCGGTCAGGCCGGGGATCATTGGCGAGATCATCGCCCGCACCGGGATGCCGGCTTGCGCCAGCCGCGTGATGGTCTGCAACCGCCGCTTGGGTGCCGCCGCCCGAGGTTCCATCTTGCGCGACAGATCGGCATCGAGCGTGGTGACCGATACCCCCACCCGACACAGGCCCTGCCCCGCCATTTCGGCCAAAAGATCAATGTCGCGCTCAATCATCGTGCCTTTGGTGGTGATTGCCAGCGGGTGTTTAAACGCGCGCAGCACTTCAAGCACTTCGCGCATCACACCATATTCACCCTCAATCGGTTGATAAGGGTCGGTATTGGTACCCAAAGCCATCACCGCGACCTTATAGGATTTCGCCCGCAGCTCTTTGTCCAACACCGCGCCAATCCCCGGTCGGGCGATCAATTTGGTTTCAAAATCAAGCCCCGGCGACAGGTTCAAGAACGCATGGCTGGGGCGGGCAAAGCAATAAATGCAGCCATGTTCGCAGCCGCGATAAGGGTTGATCGCGCGGTCAAACGGCAGGTCGGGCGAAGTGTTGTAGCTGACAGCCGAGCGTGGCACCTCAACCCGGACCTCGGTGCGCAACACCCGTTCCTCTGGCGGCTCCCAGCCATCTTCAAACGCCAGCCGAGCGGCGCCTTCAAACCGCCCCACCGCATTGCCCAATGCGCCGCGGCCGCGCGGGCGCACCCCCGGCATGATTGTGCTCTCGGACTTATCCATCCCGCCAAACTAGAACAGAACAAGAACAAACCCAAGCTCTTTCTGCTTGTCCTGCCCCACAAAGTCGGCTTTCTGTTGGCGTATGTCGCTATTCGAATAGTGTCTGCCGGGCTTTGGCCCCATCACACAGTCAACCGCCCAAGGAGTTCCCAGATGGCCGACGACGAAATCATCCTTGCTGATCTTTCCGATGACGAACTGGTTATGCAAATGCATGACGACCTCTACGATGGTCTGAAGGAAGAGATCGAAGAGGGCGTCAACCTGCTGATCAGCCGCGGCTGGACGCCCTATGACACGCTGACCAAAGCTTTGGTCGCCGGCATGACCATTGTGGGCGCAGACTTCCGCGACGGCATCCTGTTTGTGCCCGAAGTGCTGCTGGCCGCCAATGCGATGAAGGGTGGCATGTTCATCCTCAAGCCGCTGCTGATCGCCACGGGCGCTCCGCGGATGGGCAAAATGGTGATCGGCACCGTCAAAGGTGACATCCATGACATCGGCAAGAACCTTGTCGGCATGATGATGGAAGGTGCTGGCTTTGAGGTGCGCGATCTCGGCATCAACAACTCGGTCGAGAAATATCTTGCAGCTTTGGAAGAAGAAAAGCCCGATATCCTTGGCATGTCGGCGCTGCTGACCACCACGATGCCCTACATGAAAGTCGTGATCGACACGATGAAAGAAAAGGGCATGCGCGAAGACTACATCGTTCTGGTCGGCGGTGCGCCGCTGAACGAAGAATTCAGCAAGGCGATTGGCGCGGACGCCTATTGCCGTGACGCGGCCGTGGCTGTGGAAACCGCCAAGGCGTTGGTTTTGCGCAAGCACAATCAATTGACCGCCTAACCCGGCTTAAAGGCCAAAGATATAGCCTCGGGGTCTTGCCCCGAGGCTTTTTAATTGCCACCTTAAGAGGACAATAAGGAGGATGCCAATGCCGCTCCCAACCTTTCTGGCCCTGATTTTCGGGGTAATCCTTGCCGCCGCAGCCTCTATTGCCGTGCTGCAAGTCGCGGGCCTATCGTTTGTCTGGCTAGGGCTGTTGGCTCTGTGCCTCGCGCTGTTCGTGCGCACGTTGAAATGGCACTGATCAGCGATGATCTGCTGACCGTCAAAGGTTTGGAACCTGCCCAGCAAGGCCGGGTGCTGTTGATCGCTTGCGGTGCCCTTGCACATGAGGTTTTGGCGTTAAAACGCTTGAATGATTGGCAACATCTCGATTTGCAGTGCCTGCCCGCCAACTTGCATTTATATCCTGACCGGATCACTGAAGCGGTCGAGAAAGCCGTGCTGGCACATAAGTCAGACTATGACAGCATGTTCATCCTATACGCCGACTGCGGCACAGGTGGACAGTTGCAGGCGAAATGCGCTGAATTGGGTGTCGAGATGATCCAAGGCCCGCATTGCTATTCATTCTTTGAAGGCAATGCAGTGTTCGCTGCCCATCCCGATGAGTTCACCGCGTTTTATCTGACCGATTTTCTGGTGCGGCAGTTTGATGCCTTTGTCTGGCGGCCGATGGGCCTCGATCGGCACCCGCAGCTGCGCGATATGTATTTCGGCAATTACACCAAGCTGGTCTATCAAGCGCAAACCAATGATCCGGCACTTGATGCTAAGGCCGAAGACTGCGCGCGCAGGTTGGGCCTGGCTTACGAGCGGCGCTTTACCGGCTATGGCGATCTGGCCGTGGTGATGGCGCAGGCGGCGGGCTAAGGCGGAACCGATTTCTGCGACAGAAATCGTGCAAGGAATCTTTGAAAATTCCGGTTTGGCGGCCGGGTTCGAACTATGCCAGCAAGGCCCGTGCCGCCTCGCGCGCGGCCTCGGTCACGCGGTCGCCTGCCAGCATCCGCGCGATTTCCTCGATCCGGGCATCGTCGCCCAAGGCAATGACGGTGGACAGGGTCTGCCCCTTGGCAACGCGCTTTTCCACCCGCCAGTGATGACCGCCCAAGGCCGCCACCTGCGGGCTGTGGGTCACGACCAAGACTTGCGCCGTACTGGCAAGCGCTTTCAGGCGGCGCCCTACCGCATCCGCCGTGGCACCGCCCACGCCCCGGTCGATCTCATCAAAGATCATCGTCAGACCGGGGGTGTTGGCGGTCAGGCACACCTTCAGCGCCAGCAGGAAGCGCGAAAGTTCGCCGCCAGAGGCAATTTTGTTCAGCGCGCCCGAGGGTGCGCCGGGGTTGGTGGCGACGGTGAATTGCACTGCATCTGTGCCATCTGGCCCCGGATCACCGGCGGTGACGTCGGTGGTGAACACCGCGCGTTCCATTTTCAAGGGCGTAAGTTCGGCGGCCATGGCTTTGTCCAGCCGCGTCGCAGCCGTTTTGCGGGCCTTGGCAAGCACCATCGCCTCGCGCTGATAAGCCAATTCCGCCTCGGCCAGTGCTTTCTCCAGCTTCGCAAGCCCCGCAGCACCACCGTCAATCGCAGCCAGTCGCGCACGGGCGTTTTCGGCGAAATTGCCCAGATCATCCGCCTGCACGCCATGTTTGCGGGCCAAAGCGCGGATGGCGAACAGGCGTTCTTCCAAGCTTTCCAGATCGCCGGGGCGGAAATCAAGGCCCCGCAGGCAGGATTCGATGCCGTCTTGTGCGTCACCCAGTTCGACCAAGGCGCGGCCCAAGGCGGCGAGTGCTGTATCGAGACGGCCTTCGGCCCGGTCCGCCGCTGCCTCCAGCCAGCGCAAAGCGTCGCCGATGGCATTCTCGGCACCGTCACTCAGCGCGGAATGGGCGCGCTGCACATCGGTGCGGATGCGCTCGGCCCCTTGCATCGCGCGACGGCGGGTGTCCAGGCTGGCTTCTTCGCCGGGTTCGGGGTTCAGCTTGTCCAACTCGGCCACGGCATGACGCAGGAAATCTTCCTCGACCTGTGCGCGTTCCAACGCCGCCCGCGCCTTGGCCAAAGCCTCGCGCGCTTGCGCCTGCGCCCGCCAAGCACTGCGGGCGGCGCTGGTATCAACGCCTGCGAAGCTGTCCAAAAGATTGCGGTGGCCGCGCGGGTTCAACAGGCCACGGTCGTCGTTCTGGCCATGCAACTCGACCAGAGTGTCGGACAGATCGCGCAGCACCTCGCCCGACACCCGGCGATCATTGACGAAGGCGGTCTTACGGCCATCGGCGGTGTTGACGCGGCGCAGAATCAACTCATCAGGGTCATCAAAGCCAGCCTCCAGCAGCACCGCGCGCGCTGCATGACCGGGGGGCAGATCAAACTCGGCCACCACCTCACCCTGAAGCGCCCCAGCCCGCACCAACTCGGCCCGACCACGCCAGCCCAGCACGAACCCCAAGGCATCAAGCAAAATCGACTTGCCCGCCCCGGTCTCGCCGGTCAGCACGTTCAAACCCGGCGCAAATTCAAGCGTCAGCCGATCAATGATCAACACATCGCGGATATCAAGACTGCGCAGCATCGCCTAGCCTTTACAGAGCAAAGGGCCGCCTGCGCCGCAGCGCAGGGGCTTCACAACCACTCGCCCTTGATTGTCTGCCGGTAAATCTGCGACAGCCAACTGGTGCCTTTGGCTTCAGGGGCCAGACCCTGCTTTTTCAACAGGTTGAAACTGTCCTGATAGAACGGCGAGGATTGGTAGTTATAGCCAAGGATCGCGGCAGCGGTCTGCGCCTCATCGGTCAGACCCAAGGCGAGATAACTCTCCACCAAACGATGCAAAGCCTCCGCCGTATGCGTGGTGGTCTGGAAATCCTGCACCACCGAACGGAAGCGGTTGATCGCGGAGGTATAGTTGCCGCGCTTCAGGTAATAGCGCCCGATCTCCATATCCTTCGCCGCCAAGTGATCGAAGGCCAGGTCGAACTTCAGCGTTGCCGATTTGGCATATTCGCTGTCGGGATATTCTTCAATCACCACGCGCAGGGCTTGCAGCGCCTGATAGGTCAAGCCCTGATCGCGGCCCACCTCGTCAATTTGATCGTAATAAGACAGTGCCAGCAGGTAAGACGCATAGGCCGCATCTTCATCACCGGGGTAGAAATCGAGATAGCGCTGCGCGGCAATGCGGGCTTCTTCGTATTTCTTGTTCTTGTGCTGGGTGAACGCCTGCATGATCAGCGCGCGTTTGGCCCATTCCGAATAGGGATACAGCCGCTCGACCGCTTCGAAATCCGCCAAGGCATCTTCGTTCTTGCCCTTGCGCACTTCCAGCGCCAGCTCTCCACGTTTGTAAAGCTGCTCAGCCGTCAGGCTGTCTAACGCCGCAGTATCATTCTGCTTTTTCTGTGAACAGGCGGCCAAACTGGCCACAAGCACCACCATACCCAGCATCCGCAGAGCTTTGCCCGACTGTCCGCCTGCCATCTTCCGCCTACCCCAATAACCCGCGCCGAGGGCCCCAAACAAGGGGCCGCGTTCACAGCGCTTTCGCCCCTCGTAGCACAGAAAAATCGCAGGCGCAAAACGGCTTTCACGCTTTGCCGAATGGTTTTAGCCGCGCAGAGGCAGATCACCGCGATGAACGCCAACGCCGGGCAGCTTTCCGCCCGCAAGGCCTTCACAATCTTGCTCTATCCAAGCGCCGGGCGTCGCGAAAAGCACGCGCAACAGGCGGTTGGTCATCGCGTGGCCCGCCCGCTCACCGGTGTAGCGGCCAAGGATCGGCGCACCCGCCAAAGCCAGATCGCCCAAGGCATCCAGCATCTTGTGACGCACCGGTTCATCCGAATGGCGCAAGCCACCGGGGGAAAGCACGTTCGCGCCGTCAAACACCACAGCGTTTTCCAGCGTGCCGCCCAAGGCCAGACCGCGCGCTTGCATCGCGATCACATCGGCATTGCTGCAAAAAGTGCGACTGTCGGAAAGTTCGCGTACGAAGGCGCCGTTCGACATGTTCAGCACTTTCGATTGCTTGCCAATCGCGGCATCCTCGAAATCAATTTTGAAGTCGATCTCCAGCATGTCTGAAGGCTCCAACCGGGCAAACGCCGCGCCGTCGCGCACTTCGACCGTGCGCAGAATACGGATGGCGACCACGGGGACGGTTTGCTCCACGATACCTGCGTTCAGGAAGCCTTCGACAAAAAGCGCCGCCGAGCCGTCCAGAATGGGCACTTCCGGTCCGTCAATTTCGATCAGTGCGTTGCTGACAGCCGAACCTGCCAAGGCCGCCATCACATGTTCAATCGTCGAGACACTGGCCCCCGCCGCATTGGCGACCAAAGTGCAAAGCTTCGACGGCACAACCGCATCCCAACGCGCAGGGATCCGCGCATCGCCCGTTACATCCGAGCGTAGGAACCAGATGCCATGGTCCGCTGCCGCAGGATGCACCTTCATCGTGACGGCTGCACCCGAGTGCAAGCCGAAGCCGGTAAAGACAGCCGTGGTTTTCAGCGTATTTTGCAACGGAACTCTCCGAGACCTTCATCATTTGGCCAGACATATGGCCGCAACAATGATTTAAGTCGGAAGACGCCCGATCTCAACTCACAGTTTGTAACGAAGTGTAACAGGGAAATAATGGATTAACCTATTGAAATTAATATATTTTTATATTGGCCTACGCCAGTGCCAACATGGTGCGCAATCTGCGCAACGATAACAAATCCGCCCGAGCTTGGTGAAGGATCGCAACATATAGTATGAACCCCGCACATTTGCACAAGTCAGTCCCAGCTGGGAGAGCAGTGTATACGGGGGTTCAGAGCCGCCCGGCTCCAATAAAAAAGGCCCGGACATTTCCGGGCCCCCATCAAAGTGTCAGATGACACAGACGTCCGTTTTAGTTCGCCTGACGGCGTAGGAAGGCCGGAATCTCGATCCGCTCTTGATCTGCCGACAGTTCTTGCTCGTCATCATAGGCGGTGACGGGGGGCTGTTGGCGTGCAGATTGCGTGCGTTCTTGCGGTTGTTCCGCCGCCCCACCTGCCATGCGGTTGATCAGGTTGCCGATGCCAAAACGCGGACGCTCGGCGGGTTTCGGTGCAGGCGCCGGGGCCGCCATTCGTTGTTGCGGTTGCGGCGCGGGTTGACGTGCGGCACCGGCTTGTGACGGCGATTTCGACACAGCGGCTTGCAGACGGGCCAGTGCCTCGGGCGATGGCGTGCCAGCGGCGCGCGGACGCGGGGCGACAAAGCTGCCTGCATCATTGTCCAGAGACAAAGGCGCCGGAGCTTGCGTACGCGGCTGTTGCACCGGGGCTTGTTGTGCCGGGCGGTAGACCGGGGTCGGCAGATCGTCTTCCATCATCTCTTCGGCGCGATCATGGAAGCTGGGCTGCTGGGCGTGGAACAGATCCTGCGCCGGGGCTTGGTATTGCTGCGCCGCAACAGGCTGTTGCACCGGAGTGGGCGCTGCCGCTTTCGGTTCAGGGGCCGCGGCGGCTGGTGCCAGCGGCTGCGCCATCGAGCGGCGGGTGGCGGGCATCTCAGCCCGGTTTTGGCCAACGTCGATGCCAGTGGCCACCACGGAAACCCGCAGAGTGCCTTCCATCGAGGTGTCCAAAGTGGAACCGACGATGATATTCGCGTCAGGATCAACCTTTTCGCGGATGATGTTTGCGGCTTCGTCCAGTTCAAACAGCGTCAGATCATAGCCGCCGGTGATGTTGATCAAAACACCCTTGGCACCATGCAACGAAATCTCATCCAGCAGCGGGTTGGCGATGGCTTTCTCGGCAGCTTCCACGGCGCGGTTGTCACCTGTAGCCTCGCCGGTGCCCATCATCGCCTTGCCCATCTCATCCATCACCGCGCGCACGTCGGCGAAGTCGAGGTTGATCAGGCCGGGGCGCACCATCAGATCAGTGACACCCTTAACGCCTTGATACAGCACATCATCCGCCATCGCGAAGGCGTCGGTGAAGGTGGTGCGTTCGTTCGCCAAGCGGAACAGGTTCTGGTTCGGAATGATGATCAGCGTGTCGACCACTTTTTGCAGCGCGATAATGCCGTCTTCGGCCTGCTTCATCCGCTTGTTGCCTTCAAACTGGAACGGCTTGGTAACAACACCCACGGTCAGCACGCCCAATTCGCGCGCCGCTTGCGCGATGATCGGCGCGGCCCCGGTGCCGGTGCCGCCGCCCATACCCGCGGTGATGAAGCACATGTGCGCGCCCGCAAGGTGGTCAACGATTTCTTCAATCGTCTCCTCAGCCGCAGCCGCCCCAACGGTCGGGCGCGCCCCGGCCCCCAGACCCTCGGTCACCTTCAGGCCCATCTGGATCTTCACCGGCGCGTTCGATTGTTGAAGCGCCTGCGCGTCGGTGTTTGCGACAACGAACTCGACCCCTTCAAGGTTCTTCTCGATCATGTTGTTGACAGCATTGCCACCCGCGCCACCGACGCCAAACACCGTAATACGCGGCTTCAACTCTTCGCGTGCCGAGGCCATGATCAGATTCAATGCCATTTTTATCCGCCTGTTCTTATTACGCGGGCTGCCGCCGCCGGTTTGCCGTATCGGTCTTGCCCTGCTTGTCCCGAAGCAGAGTGTGCCGAATTATCCTCAATTCTATCCACAGATAGCCCGAAGGTCACGCAAAAAACACACTGGCCCCACAAAATATGGGGCCAATGTTGCTGATATTAGCGGTATTTCGCCAATGTTACCCGATTTAGCGGATTACCAGTTGTCCTTAAACCACCGGAAGGCACGTTTCAGGGATCGCGCCGGATAGCGCTCGGTCGGAATGTCGAAATCCCACCATTCGTCTTGCGGATGGGCGGCGAACAAACACAGGCCCACGGCGCTGGAAAACGCCGGCCCGGTTGCCGCCTGCGGCAGACCCTGCACCCGCAACGGGCGACCCATGCGGACACGCTGGCCAAGGATACGGCTGGCCAATCCATCGAGGCCGGGGATTTGGCTTGCGCCGCCGGTCAGCACGATTTGCTGGCTGGGCAAGCTGTCAAACCCCGCCGCATCCAGACGCGCACGGACTTCTTCAAGAATTTCTTCCACCCGAGGCCGCATGATGCCGATCAGCTCGGTGCGCGAAATCTGGCGGCGGTCTTTCTCCCAATCGCCAGAATCGCCGCCCATCTCGATCATCTCGCGGTCATCCATGCCGGTTGCATGCACGCCGCCGTGCTTGGTCTTTATGCGCTCGGCCACCACCAGCGGCACTTGCAGACCTTTGGAAATGTCAGAGGACACATGATCGCCGCCCATCCGCACGCTATCGGCGTAGATCATGTGCTTTTTCATGAAGATTGAGATGCCCGTGGCACCGCCGCCCATATCAACGCAGGCAGCCCCGAGTTCTTGTTCATCTTCCACAAGCGAGGAAATCCCGGAAACATAAGCCGACGAGGCAATCCCAGCGAGTTCCAGATCGCAGCGCTTGATGCAATACAGCAGGTTCTGCACCACGCTTGCATCGACCGACAGCATGTGCAGATCGCAGGCCAGACGATTGCCGATCTGCCCGCGCGGATCGCCCAGGCCCGAGCGGTGATCCAAGGCGAAGTTCACCGGTTGCGCGTGCAAAATCTCGCGCCCTTCGCCGAAATCCGGCACATCGCAGGCGGCCAGCACGCGGGCCACGTCTTGCTCGGTCACCACCGAATCTTGCAATTCCCATTCGCCGGCCAAGCCATAGCTGCGGGGCTCTGCCCCCGAAAAGCAGGCGATGACGTGATCGACCCGCACATTCGCCATCTTCTGCGCGGCTTGCACCGCGGTCCGAATAGCGCGCTCGGTCTCATTCATCACGGCGATTTCGCCAAAGCGCACCCCGCGCGAACGGGTGGTAGCCGCGCCAATCACCCGGAAGCTGGATTGCCCGGCCATCGGCCCCACGCCATCCTGATCGCGCTCGTCTTCAAGGCCGTCAAACCGCAGCACCAGACAGGCAATCTTCGAGGTGCCGACATCCAAAATCGCCACCACACCGCGCTGCATTGCCGCGCGCCGCATGTGGCGCATCGCGCGTTGAGATTGGTAAAGGTCTGTCATAATCCGCTCTCCGTCGTCGGTGCCAGCCCTTGCGCGCGGCGGACTTCGTTCATTGCGAACGGAGCCAGCCGGATCGCCGGGCGGTCTTGATTTCTTAGGTCTATCGAAAGAATGTCGCGTTCCAAAAGTTTGTCAGCGGCGCTCAGCTCCAGCAAGCGTTCGACGGCCGCCACCGGGTTCACCGAGGGCAGCATGATGCGCTGATCACGGTCAAGGATCAGATCCCAGCGGCGCGCGCCAACCCGGACCAAGCCGCGCACCCGGTCACTGATTGGGCGGGCGGTGTCGAAAATCGCCAAGGCTTCGGGCATCGCCGCATCCGCGCCCTCGCCCGCCACCAGTGGCAAATCGGCGCGATCCGCCCGCGCAGACAGCCCCGCGACACGGTGGCCAGTGGCATCCAGCAGTTGCAAGCCATTAGCGCCGCGCCACACCACCACCGGCACCCGCTCGGTCAAGATCACTTGCAGCACGCCGCCAGACCGCACCCGCAGTTCGGCAGAGGCCACGGCATCTAAGGCTTCAGCGCGCGCGCGCAACTCGGTCATATCCAGATCGAACGAGGATTGCGGCAGCTTCAACGCCAGTTTGGCGCGCACCGCATCGGTCAGATCGCGCGAGGCCCCTTCGACCGAGAGCAGTCCGACCCGAAACTCGGGCCGCTGTTCAAATTTGGTGCGCAGATCGACAAAGCTTTGCACAATCGCCGCCCGGCGGGCATCGCTGTAAAGCACGCCGGTTGCGATCAGCGCCACCACCGTCAGCGGCACTCCCAAACGGCAAACCACCCGAAACAGCGGTGTCAACCACAGCCGCTGCATCCGGTACTGCCAGCGGCTTGGCGCGGGATCGCGGCGCAGGCCATTGACGGGAGGTGGACGGGTGCGGCCTAGCGATTGCATGACGCATCCTCCACCATCCAAGCGCAAAACGCGGGGAAAGAGATGCCCAGATGGCCCGCTTGCTCGGGGGCAAGTGAAGTCGGCGTCATCCCCGGCTGGGTGTTGGTTTCCAGCAGGATCAGCCCCGCCAAGCCGCGCGCTTCATCCCAGCGAAAATCGGTGCGGCTGACGCCCCGGCAGCCAAGGGCGTTGTGCGCGCGCAGGGCGTAATCAAGGCAGGCTGCGGTGATGTCTGTCGGCAATTCAGCAGGCAAAACGTGCCGCGAACCACCAGTTTTGTATTTCGCATCAAAGTCATACCAGCCATTGGTGATGATGTCGGTGACGCACAGCGCCCGATCCCCCATCACAGCGCAGGTGAGTTCCCGCCCCGGCGCATAGGTTTCCACCATCACGCGTTCCGGCATGGTTTCGGCCAGACGCGGCGCGTTCGAGCCTTCGCGCACGATATAAACCCCAACCGACGAGCCTTCGTTGTTCGGTTTCACCACATAGGGCGGCGGCAGGATATGGCCTTTACTGACGTCTTCGCGCGCCGCGATCACCGACCGAACAGTCGGCAGACCAGCGCGGGCAAACACCTCTTTGGCGCGCGCCTTGTCCATCGCCAAGGCCGAGGCCAGCACTCCGGAATGGGTGTAGGGAATGTTCAGCCATTCCAAGATGCCTTGGACGCAGCCATCTTCGCCCCAGCGGCCATGCAAGGCATTGAAGCAGACATCGGGTTTGATTTCAGCCAGCCGTACGGGCAGATCGCGGTCGCAATCGACCTCGACCACCTGATACCCTGCTTCCCGCAACGCGGCCGCGCAAGCACGACCCGAGACCAGTGAGACTTCCCGCTCTGCGGAAGGCCCCCCCATCAACACCGCCACTTTGGAAGCCGCTTTTGATAAGCCGCCCGCCATGTACTGCCTCATCCAGACCTTTGGTGGTCCATGATATTGTTATTTATGCGGTGCGTTGACCGACCCGCATAATTTCCCACTCTAGCGTGATACCGCTCTGTTGGAAAACCCTTTTTCGCACTTCCTCGCCTAAATCTTCGAGGTCGGCGGCACTTGCCCCGCCTATATTGATCAAGAAGTTAGGGTGCATCGGCGACATTTGGGCCCCGCCCAGCGTAAAGCCGCGCATCCCCGCATCGTCGATGACTTTCCAGGCTTTCAGATCATGGCTGTCATCGGCCCGCCCAGTGCTGGAATGGCCAACCGGATTGCGGAAGGTGGACCCCGCCGAGCGGTCTTTCGTCGGCTGGCTGGCATCGCGCTTGGCGATCTGATCGGCCATCCGGGCTTCAAGCGCCGCCGGATCGGCGGGGTCGGCGCGGAACGTCGCCGAGACAATCACCCAACCCTCAGGCAACTGGCTTTGACGGTACGCCAACTTCAGATCGGCGGCGGCCAATTCGACAATCTCACCGCCCCGCGTGACACACCGCACCGAGATCAGATGATCGGCCACATAAGACCCATAGCAACCCGCATTCATCCGCACCGCGCCGCCGATAGAACCCGGAATCGTGCGCAAAAACGTCAGGTCCAGCCCCGCCTCTGCCGCTTTGCGCGCCACATGGGCATCCAAGGCCGCAGCCCCCGCCGTGACTGTGCCCTCGCACGCAATCGCGTTAAACCCCCGCCCCAACCGGATCACCACCGCGCGCAGACCACCATCGCGCACGATCAGATTACTGCCCACGCCCATCGGGAACACTGGCACCTCTAGTGGAAGCGCCGCGAGAAAATCACATAAATCCGCCTCATCCGCAGGCTGAAACAGCCAATCCGCAGGCCCGCCAACGCGCAGCCAAGTCAGGTCCGCCAAAGGGCGATGCGGTGTCAGGCTGCCGCGCACGGGGGGAAGGGTATATGTCATGCCCACCTTTTTAGGCGATTTACCGCCAGCCTCAAGGGCGAAGGGGCCTCAAGCCCCCACGCGCGCCCTGATCCAGCGCCAAAGATACCTAAGCGGCCAACGCAGCACAGATCCCGCAGCGATCACAAACGCCAGCCCCCACCACGGCCCGTTTTCACAGATCAGCCAGATCAACAGCGGCACGCCCACCGCGATCAAGCCATAGGCGTTGCGCCAGTGGTGGTCTTTGCTGGGCAGCATCCCGATCAGATTGGCCGCGACAAGCCATACCAGCCCGGCGACCAACGCAGTCACTTGCGCAAATCCGGAGGCAGTACGACGGGCAACCCCAAACCCCGCCGCGCGAAATACATCAGCGGACGGCGAAACATCGACAGGAACGCGAACAGCCCCAGCCCGACCCAAAGCAAGCCATGCGCAAGGCCGATCCACAAAAGCAGCACCGGTGCCAGCACCAGCAATGTCATCCCCGGCACCATTTGCTGCTTCATCGGCAGCAGCGCGGTGATCGTCGCGGCGATCACCCACAAACAGCCCATCAGCAGCGGCAGGCTCATGCCGCTTTCCCGGTCAAACGCGCGGGCAGGCCATTCGCCCAAGCCGAGATCGAGCCCGCGCCAAGGCAGACCACCATATCGCCCGGTTGCGCCTGTTCTTTCACCAGCCGCGCCAAATCGGCCTCGTCGGTGATGGCGCGGGCGTGGCGGTGGCCATGGGCGATCAGGCCCGCCACCAGATCATCGCGGCTTGCCCCCGGAATCGGTTCCTCGCCTGCCGCATAAACCTCGGCAATCGCCACCACATCGGCCTCGTTGAAACAGGTGCAGAATTCTTCGAACAGATTGGACAGCCGCGAATAGCGGTGCGGCTGATGCACGGCGATCACCCGGCCCTTGGTGGCTTGACGTGCGGCTTTCAAGACGGCTGCGATTTCCACCGGATGATGGCCGTAATCGTCGATGATCGTCACACCATTCACTTCGGCGACCTTGGTAAAGCGGCGGTTGACACCCGCAAAGCCCGCCAAAGCCTCGCGGATTTCGTCTTTCTTCATGCCGAGATGCCGCGCCACCGCAATCGCCGACAACGCGTTCGAAACGTTGTGATCGCCCGGCATCGGCAGGATGCAATTCTCAATCACCGCGCCCTGCCCCTCGCCCTGCAACGCCACATCGAAATGCGCGACGCCATTGTCGTAGGTCAGGTTGATCGCCCGCACATCGGCTTGGGCGTTAAAGCCAAAGGTCACCACACGGCGATCGGTGATGCGGCCGACCAAAGCCTGCACTTCCGGGTGATCCGTGCAGCACACTGCGAGGCCATAGAACGGCACGTTGGAGACAAAATCGTAGAAGCCTTTGCGCAGCGCATCAAAGGTGTGCCAATGCTCCATGTGCTCGGGGTCAATGTTGGTCACAATCGCAATCGTGGCAGGCAGACGGTTGAACGAGCCATCGGACTCGTCGGCCTCCACCACCATCCATTCACCGGCCCCGGCGCGCGCGTTCGATCCATAGGCATGGATCACCCCGCCGTTGATCACGGTCGGATCAAAGCCGCCCTTGTCCAGCAACGTCGCCACCATCGTCGTGGTGGTGGTTTTGCCATGGGTGCCTGCAATCGCGATGTTACTGCGCAACCGCATCAACTCCGCCAGCATTTCTGCCCGCCGCACCACCGGAAGACCGCGCCTGCGCGCTTCCTCTAGTTCCGGGTTGCCCTTTTTGATCGCGGAAGAAATCACCACAACCGCAGCTTCGCCGATATTGCTGGCCGCTTGGCCTTCAAAGAACGCAGCACCCAAAGCGACCAAACGATCGGTGATCTTGCTGGCCTTGGCATCCGACCCCTGCACCCGGAAGCCCTGTGTCATCAGCACTTCGGCAATGCCCGACATGCCAATGCCTCCGATGCCCACAAAGTGGATCGGCCCCAGTTCCATCGGAAGTTTCGTCGCGTTCATCGTGTTATCCTAACTCGCCAAAGCCTCAACCAGCGCGACCAGTCGGTCGGTCGCATCCGGTCGGCCCTGCGCTTGCGCCTTACGCGCCATATCTTCCGCGCGCGGCGGATTTTGCAAAACAGCAGCCATTTGGGCGCTTAAGCTCGCCGCGTCAAGCTGAGCCTCTGCAATCAGCACCGCAGCCCCTGCCTCAACCAGCCCGCGTGCGTTGGCGGTTTGGTGATCGCCCGTTGCCGCCGCAAACGGGATCAAAATTGACGGCCGCCCGATCACCGAAATATCCGCCACCGAAGACGCGCCTGAACGCGAGATCACCAATTGCGCTTCGGAAAGACGGCGCGGGATGTCGGTGAAGAACGGCTCGACCTCGGCGCGCACGCCTGCTTCTGCGTAGGCTGCAACCACAGCGCCCAAATCTTCTGCCCGCGCTTGATGCGCCACGCGCAGGTGCCGCCGCAGGCCTTCGGGCAAGGCTGCAACCGCCGCAGGAACCACCTGCGACAAGATCCGCGCGCCTTGCGATCCGCCGATCACCAGCATCTCCATCGGGTAGTCGCCGGGCGCGATATAGCCCGCACCCACCCGTTCCAGCACCGAAGCGCGCACGGGATTGCCGGTATGGATGCCCTCAACCCCGCCGGGCAAAGCCGTAGGCCAAGTGCCGCAAGCCACTTTATCGACGCGCTTGGCGAACACAGTGTTCACCCGGCCCAACACGCCGTTTTGCTCGTGGATCATCCGCGGCCTGCGCAACATCCACGCCGCCGTCAGCGCCGGGATCGACGGATAACCGCCAAAGCCCACCACGACATCCGGCCTGTCGCGTAAAGACGACAGCAGCGCCAAGACAACACCGCCCGCAATCCGAAACGGCACCGCCAGCTTGGCCAACACGCCGCCGCGCGCGAAGGTCGCCGAGGATAGCTCTACAATCTCGACCGCTTGCGGAAAGCCCCCGGCATAGCGCGCACCACGCGCATCGGTTGACAGTTTCACCCGCCAACCCTTGGCAATCATCGCCTCGGCCAAGGCCTGCGCCGGGAACATATGCCCGCCGGTGCCGCCCGCTGCAATTAACAGCAAAGGCATCAGCGCCCCCGCTTGAAAATATCAGACATCTGACCCTGCGGACGTGAACGGGTCATCGCCAAAAGCATCCCCACCGTAATCCCCGCCGCAATCACCGAACTGCCGCCATAGGACACAAACGGCAAAGTCATCCCCTTGGCAGGCAGCAAGCGCACCGCCACCCCCATATTGATCATCGCCTGCACGCCAAAGATGCACGCCAACCCGGTGCCCGCCAAACGGGTGAACGGATCCCGTTCCCGCGTCAAGCGCACAAGGCTGCGCACGACCACCGTCGCGTAAAGCGCGATGATCACCAGCACCAGAACAAGGCCATACTCCTCTGCCGCAACCGCGATGATAAAGTCGGTATGCGCATCGGGCAGCGTCCATTTGACTTGGCCCTCACCCACACCAACGCCAAAGAAACCGCCCTCTTGTATGGCGCTGGTGGCATAGCCCATCTGGCTGCGCGGATCGACATCCGAGTTCAGAAAACCGTCAATCCGCCGCGCGAAGTGTTCGGACGAATGATAGGCGGCAAAGCCCCCAACCCCGGTCAGACCCATCACCGTTACGATCAAAATCATCGGCGCGCCCGAGACGAAATAGATCACGCCCCAGCCAAACAGCACCAACATGGCTTGGCCAAAATCCGGCTGAAACGCCAGAAACAGCACCACCGTCACAGTCAGCGCAAATGAGATGAACTTACCGGGCGGGCCGTTGATATCCTGACCCGATGCCGTCAGCCATGCGATGACAATCATGAAGCCGGGCTTCAGAAACTCGGACGGCTGCACCGAGGCAAAGCCAAAGCTGAACCAGCGGATAGCTCCTTTGCCAAAATCGGTGCCAAACACCGGCAACAGCATCAGCGCCAGCATCGACACTGCAAAGCCCAGCACACCAAGCCTGCGCACCATCACGGGCGACATCATTGACACGCCGAAGATCGCGGCCATCGCCATGCCACCGAAGAACGCCTGCCGCGTGACATAGTAATAGGGATCCAGCCCGTTGCGCTCGGCCAAGGGCACCGAAGCCGCAAGGCCCAAGAGCAGCCCGATGGCAAACAGCACCAGCACCGCCGTCAGCGTCCATTTGTCAATCGTCCGCCACCAGCGGGGAATTACCGGTTCCGATACCCTGCTGGGCATCGAGCCATAGACCATCTCAGTCATGGAAAATCCGCCTGTTTTGCCGTCTGCTCTGCCGATACCGGGTTTCCCCGATACTGCCGGGTTGTCCCGGTCTAAGCCAAAGACTAGCCAAAACGAAGCACAAAGGCCAGCAGAAACAGGGGGTCACAAATCGCTTCGGTGGCAATTCTCCGCCACACACGCCGCGCGCGGCGCCTACAGTTGATCCTGCCCGGCGGCATCGTGCCGAACCGGCCAGATCGGATGCGGCACCGGGTCTTTCGCGTGCCAAAAATACTGCCGAAAAATCTGGCCATAGTTGCGATAGACGTAAGCCTGGTTGCGGCGCAGATAATGCTCACGCCGACTGGCATAAAGCGCTGGCAACTCATACCAAGGCACAGCAGGATGCATGTGATGCACGACGTGGAAATTGTTGTTCAAAAACAAATAGCTTAACGGGCCGCGATCCTCGATCACCACGGTGCGGGCGCGAAACGCCTCATGCGCGCGGTGCTCCAGATAAGTGCGTATTTTCAGCAAACCCGTGCCAAGATAAACTGCCAGCAGATAAGCCCAGGTCGGCATCCCCACCCATTGCAGCCACAGCAGCACGGGCACCAATCCGATCAGATGCAAGCCCCAGGCCAGCAAAACCCGGCCATCGCCCGCGCGCAGCAAGGCCAGTTCATTGCGCAGAAAGATAAAGCTGCCCAAAGCCGGGCCAAGCAGCATTCGTCCAGCCAAGGTGTTGTTCCAACGCAACAAAACCCGCATAAGCGGCGCGGTTTTGGCCCAGACTGCAGGCTCCAGATAATGCGACTCGGGGTCATCATAGGGGTCTGTCAGCGCCGGGTCGAAATGGTGCTGCAAATGCAAGTCCTTGAAGCGCAGATAGGGCGCGAAGGGCATCAGCGCCGGAAACACCAGCGCTTCGTTCAGCCATTGCGAGCGAAACGGATGCCGATGCAACACCTCATGTTGCAATGACGAAAACTGCGCCAAGGCGATCCCGGTGAGAAAGATCGACACCGCGCCCGTGCTGGCCCAAACCCAGCCGCCCAGCGCAAATCCGACATAAGTCGCCAGCAAAACCCCCAAAGTCGGCCATTCGATAATACGAGTCTGCGGCATATCTTTCCTCATCAAGGGGTTACAGTCGTATGCTAGCACTTGCCAAACCGCTGCGGAACTCAGAGGATATGCAACATCCCATCACCATTGCGGATAATACAAAACAGATGCCGGATTTTATCGACAAGCGCGACCGCGCCCCGTTGTTTCGAACCCGCCTAGCCGAGGCCATGACGCAACGCGGCACCAGCCAGGCTGCCTTGGCCCGCGCCACCGGGGCGGATCGCTCGACGGTTTCAGCGCTGCTTGCCCCCGGCATCCGGCTGCCCAATGCGCAACTGACCGCCGATTGCGCCACAGCTTTGGGGGTGTCTTGCGATTGGCTTTTGGGCCTGACCGATCGGCCCGAGCCGGTGGATGCGCTGCTTGCCAGCTCCGTGATCTTTTCCGAAGCGCCGCGTGCGTTGTTTGACCAAGAGCTGATCGGCTGGCACCGCGCCGCTGCGGGCTATAAAATCCGCCATGTCCCGGCCAGCCTGCCAGACATGCTAAAGACGCCCGAAGTGGTGGCTTGGGAATATGCAGACTACCTTGGCCGCTCGGCTGATCAGGCGATTGCGGCGTTTCAAGACCAACTGGATTGGATGAAATCCGCGCAATCCGATTACGAAATCGCTATGCCACTGCATGAAATATCGAACTTTGCCAAAGGCTTGGGCTATTGGTCAGGCCTGCCGCTGGCCGCCCGCCATGCGCAGATGGATCATTTGATCGCAATCTGTGACACGCTTTATCCCGCGCTGCGGCTGTATCTGTTTGACGCGCATCGGGTCTATTCCAGCCCGGTCACGGTGTTCGGACCGCATCTTGCCGCCGTCTATCTCGGCCGCCAATACATCGTGTTTCGCGACCCCGACCGGGTGCAATCCATCCTGCACCATTTTCACGGACTGGTGCGCGCAGCCCCGTTTGGCGCGCGTGGCGTGCGCGATCATCTGGCGCGATTGCAACGGCTTATGGATCAGTAAACCACCAACCCCCGCGGGTCATAGCCGTTCCATTCGAAGATATCCCGCGCCGCTTTTAGCCGATCCGGCGGAAACGGCCCCCGGTTCAGAATGAAGCCCAGCCGACCGTTCGGGCTGCCGACCACCAGCGTGCGATAATCGCCGTCCGCCCACAAAATCCACCACGGCCCCGGCTGCCCCGGCACCGCGAACCGCCCGACGGTCTCGGATGCCATCGTCCCCGCCGCCGCCATCTGTACGCCGGATTCGCACAAACGGTAGCGGATTTGCAGCCCGCCGGCGCCTCGCGAAATCTCGGCACCGCCCGGCTTGCAGCCCTCGCCGCCGAAAGCCGCCACCTGGCTCCAAGTGCCAACCAATCGGTTTTGATCCATCACCGCATTGGAATACATCGGCGCATCGGGCGCGCGGTAGCGCCCAACAACCACGGTTTTTGGGGCTGCCACACAGGCGCTCAGCAGCAAAAGCGCGATCAGTCGATACAAAGGGTCACCATCACGCCGTTATCCTGCAAAATTTCATTACAGCCAAACAACGGCGCGATTGGCGCGCAAGTATTTGATCTGGCGAGGCAATCGCCCTCACAATCGCTTTTCTTACGGCAAGACTTGCCCGCATCGCGCATCCTGTGCACGCAACTCATCCCGCCCGCTTTGCCCGCAACAGACCACTGCCCGCCCTTTTTGGCACAAGCCAGTTCTTCCGGCCCCAGCACCCGCGCGGGTTCTTCTGCCACCGGCGGCGCAGCGGCTTTGGCGGGATCGACGGCTGCGGGATCGGGCTGCGCCGCTACAACTTGCGCCCGGTCAGGCTTTGCAGGTTCCGGTTTCACGACATCTGCCGCCGGATCAGCCACACCCGCCACTGCAGGCGCATCCAGCGAGGTCACCGCAATCGCATCGCCGGTGATCGGGTTGGCGCTATCGCTGGGCTTCGCCAACTTGCCGCTGGCCAAAGTGCAGCCCGCCAACACCAGCGCCAAAATCATGCAAAACCGCATCGCGCGCCCTTAGTACGGCATCGGATGCGCGCGGTGTGCCGCATCAATTTCGGCCAGAACCTCGGCGTCCAACACAACATCCGCCGCCCCCAAAGCCACCTCAAGCTGCGCCAGATCGGTGGCACCAATGATCGGAATACAGGGGAACGGCCGCGCCATGCAAAACGCAATCGCCATCTGCGCCGGGTTCAACCCGTGCCGCGCGGCGATGCCCAGATAGGCCGCCACCGCCGGAAACACCTGTGGCGTCACCCGTCCCGACAGGGTCGGGTTCACCGCTCGCCGCGTGCCTTCCGGGATCACATCGCCGGCATATTTGCCCGTCAGCAAGCCAGTGGCGAGTGGCGAGAACGCCAGCAACGGCATATCCTCCAGCGCCGACAATTCGGCCCAATCGCTGTCAAACTGCCGACACAGCAGCGAGTATTCATTCTGTACCGTCGCCATCCGCGGCAGTGCATGCGTGTCGGCCAGCGCAAGCCAACGTCCTGCCCCCCAAACCGATTCATTGGAAAGTGCAATATGACGGATTTTACCCTCTGCGATCAGATCGGCCGATACCTGAAGCATTTCAAGCATATGTGCTTCAATATTCGCCTTATCTCCGCCCCGCGGGTCAAAATGCCAAATGTCGCGAAAGTGATAGGCAGCACGGTTGGGCCAGTGCAGTTGATAAAGGTCGATGTAATCGGTTTTCAGCCGCAGCAGCGAATCTTCCACCGCCGCCCGCATCACTGCACCCGTCAGCGGCGCGCCACCGCGCACGGCGTCCTGCCCCTCTCCGGTCACCTTGGTCGCCAGCACCAGCCGATCGCGCCCACCCCGTGCGGCAAGCCAAGTGCCAATGATTTCCTCGGTACGTCCCACGGTTTCCGCCCGCACCGGATTGACCGGATACATCTCGGCAGTGTCCCAGAAATTCACGCCGTGATCCAACGCCAGATCCATCTGCGCATGGCCCTCGGCCTCGGAGTTCTGGCTACCCCAAGTCATCGTGCCCAGTGAAATCGCCGATACCGAAAGCCCCGTCTGCCCCAATCGCACTTGCCGCATCGCGTCCTCCTGTTTCAGCGCAGACTAGGCGGCGCGCCCTGACAAGGAAAGCCCCCGTGCAGGACCCGATCAGACCGAAGTCTGACCTCACGCGAATTTGTGCAGCCTTGACCATTTTGATGTTACATTACGTTAGGATAAGGAGGCTTACATGCGCATAATGCTGTTGCTTTTAGCGCTCGGGGCCAGTCCCGCCTTCGCTTCCCCTGCCACATACACCCTGCAACCCGATGCCTCGCTGATCGGGTTTGAAACCGATTTCGGCAGCGATAAAATCACCGGACAGATGCCGATCACCCGCGCCGATCTTACGCTCGATTTCAAGAATGTCAGCGCCAGCCATGTTGCTGTGACGCTGGATTCCGCCCATGCCGAGGCCTCGTTTCCCTTTGCCGCGCAGGCGATGAAGGGGCCGAAAGTTCTGAATTCAAAGGAGTTTCCGCAGATAAGCTTTGAAAGCACCTCGGTCACCGCCAAGGGTGAAGGGGCCGAGGTCAAGGGCCAAGTCACCATTCGCGGCGTCACCAAGCCGATGGTGATGCAGGCGATGATCTGGCGGCAGAAAGGGCATGAGGCGGGCGATCTCAGCCATCTGACCATCCGGCTGACGGGTACCGTCAACCGATCCGATTTCGGCGCGGTGGGCTGGTCGGATATGGTCGGCGATCAGGTGCGCTTGGATATTCTGGCCCGCATTGCGCGCAGTGATTAGATGTGGCGAAATTCTTCCACCGGGTTTGGCCGGATCTCGCGCCTGCTGCATTGGACCATGGCGGCGCTGATCTTGGCTTTGTTGGTGCTTGGCACCGCACTTGGCTGGATTAAGCCCAATCTTTCAACGCTCTGGCTCTATGGCCTGCACAAGACCATGGGGCTGACAGCACTTAGCCTCGCCGTGATCCGGCTGATCTGGCACCGCATCAGCCCGCCACCACCGCCGCTTGGCCCCGCCGCACACTGGCAAAACCGCGCTGCCCGCGCCACCCATCTGACACTTTACGCGCTGATGCTGGCGATCCCGCTGTCCGGTTGGATCGCCAGTTCCGCCACGGGTCTGGATCTGGTGATCTTTGGCCAGATCACCCTGCCCCCCATCGCTCCCACTTCGGAAGCACTTGAAAACGCTGGCTTTGCCGTGCACGGCATCCTGACCAAACTGCTGATGGCGCTGCTGCTGGCCCATATCACCGGGGGGATTTTGCGCGGGCTGAAAGGTGACGCCACGCTGCGACGCATCACAAAAGGCTTAGAATCCCCCTCTAGGCTTTAACCTCGTCTGGCCCTTGGCCCGCGCATCGGGTAAACGAGGCGCAACTGACGGGAAAGGGCATCGCATGGCACGGATTCTGATCACCTCCGCCATTCCTTATATCAATGGCATCAAGCACTTGGGCAATCTGGTGGGCAGCCAACTGCCCGCCGATTTGTTCGCGCGCTACAACCGCGCCCGCGGCCACGAGGTGATGTTCATCTGCGCCACGGATGAGCACGGCACGCCTGCCGAGCTTGCAGCCGCCAAAGCCGGCAAGCCTGTCGCCGCATATTGCGCCGAAATGCATGATGTACAGGCCGAGATTGCGCGCGGCTTTCGATTGTCGTTTGACCATTTCGGGCGCTCGTCTAGCCAGCGCAACCATCTGTTGACGCAGCATTTCGCAGGCAAGCTGGCCGAGGCGGGGCTGATCCGCGAGGTCGAGGAATCACAGATCTATTCCATTGACGATCACCGCTTTCTGCCCGACCGCTATATCGAGGGCACCTGCCCGAATTGCGGCTATGAATCTGCCCGCGGCGATCAATGCGACAACTGCACCAAGCAGCTAGACCCCACCGATCTGATCAACCCACATTCGACGATTTCGGGATCAACCAATCTTGAGGTGCGCAAAACCAAGCATCTTTATCTGCGCCAACGGTCGTTGCGCGATAAGCTAGAGGCTTGGATTGACAGCAAAAAAGACTGGCCAATTCTGACCACTTCAATCGCGAAAAAATGGCTGAACGACGGCGACGGTTTGCAGGATCGCGGCATCACCCGCGATTTGCACTGGGGCATCCCGGTCAAAAAGGGCGATCAGATCTGGCCGGGGATGGAGGGCAAGGTGTTCTACGTCTGGTTCGACGCCCCGATCGAATACATCGCCTGCACTGCGGAATGGGCCGATGCGCAGGGCTTGCCAGATGCCGCGTGGCAACGCTGGTGGCGCACCGATATGGGCGCGCAGGATGTAAGCTATTACCAGTTCATGGGCAAAGACAATGTGCCGTTCCACACGCTGTCTTTCCCCGCGACCATTCTGGGGTCGGGTGAACCGTGGAAGCTGGTCGATTACCTCAAGTCCTTCAATTACCTGAATTATGACGGCGGCCAATTCTCCACCTCACGCGGGCGCGGCGTGTTCATGGATCAGGCTTTGTCGATCCTGCCGTCGGATTACTGGCGCTGGTGGTTGCTAAGCCACGCCCCGGAATCTGCGGATTCTGAATTCACTTGGGAGAATTTTCAGGTTTCGGTGAACAAAGACCTGGCGGATGTGCTGGGCAACCTCGTCAGCCGCGTCACCAAATTTTGCGTCGCGAAGTTCGGCAGCGAAGTGCCAAGCGCCGGCGAATTTGGCGAACAGGAAGCCCGGCTGATCGAAGACCTCGGCACCCGCATCAAGGACTACGCCGCCTGTATGGAGACGATGGAGGTCCGCAAGGCGTCCGCCGAGTTGCGCGCAATCTGGGTGATCGGCAACGAATATCTGCAAGCCGCAGCGCCTTGGACGGTGGTGAAAACCGACCCCGAGCGCGCGCAGGCGATGATCCGCCTTAGCCTGAACCTGATCCGGGTTTATGCCATCCTTTCCGCACCCTTCATCCCCGATGCGGCCGCCGCCATGATGGCCGCAATGGGAACGGAGGATTGGACTTGGCCCGATGACGTGGCCGCCGCGATGACAGCCCTGCCCGCAGGTCACGCCTTCAGGGTGCCGGAAAACCTGTTCCGCAAAATCACCGACGAAGAACGCGCCGATTGGCAGCAACGCTTCGCGGGCATTCGCACCTGATGCAGCCTGCAGGCGGTTCTGCTATGCTTGCGCCCGAGGGGGCCGTTATGAGCGATGCGCAGAAATACGTTGCCAAAGGCTCGGCGCATGTGATGCTGCCCGGGCATCCAGAGCCGCTGGACGTGGCCTTCGTGCTGCTGCCGAAATTTACCATGCTGGCGTTTTCCTCGGCGATCGAGCCTTTGCGGATGGCCAATCAACTGACGCAACGGGTGCTGTTTCGCTGGCAGGTGCTGTCAGATGATGGCGGCCCGGTGGCCTGCTCCAACGGTGTACCCATTATGGTCGATGGTGCTTGGGGTCAGGCGAAACCGGAGGGCATGGTGCTGGTCTGTTCTGGTGTGGAACCCGAGGGCAAAGCCAGCCAAGCCTTGGGCGATTGGCTGCGGTCGTTGTGGCGGCGGGGGCGCGTGGTGGGGGGGCTGTGCACCGGGGCCTATGCTTTGGCGCAAGCGGGCATTCTGAAGGGTCACCGCTTTACCATGCATTGGGACAATATCGACGCTTTTGCCGAGAACCACCCCGATCTTCTGCCCGCGCGGCAAGTGTTCTGCATTGATGACCGGGTGATGACCTGTGCAGGCGGTGTCGCAGCCGCCGATCTGATGCTGAAGCTGATCAACGACCGCTTCGGCCCCGCCTTGGGGCAAGAGGTGATGAACATGTGCCTTTTGACCCAGCGCAGGCAGGAAGAAGATCTGCAAACCACCTCGCTTGCCGCCCGCCTTGGCACCCGTCACGACAAATTACTGCAAGCGGCGGCCTTTATGGAGGCGCATATCGAGGAGGACTTTGAACTTGATGCCTGTGCGGCCCATCTGGCCCTGTCACGCCGCCAGATCGAGCGGCTGTTCAACCGCTATCTCAACATCACGCCCGTTCGCTACATGAACGACCTGCGTTTGGCGCGCGGGCGCGCGCTTTTGGCGGAAACCGATCTGAAGGTGACAGAGGTGGCGGTGGCCTGCGGTTATGCCTCGACCTCGCATTTCTCGAAATCGTTTCGGAAGAAATACGGCACCTCGCCCTACCGCTTCTCACATTTTGGCGGTTAAAGCGGTTCAGGTTTTCAGGGAAACAAAAGCATCGGAAACCGCGTTCGAGGGAAACGCGAGGCCGCGGTGTCCGATCCCTTGTAAACCCGCACCGCTCTGAACGCCTGTTGGCAGGATCTGACAGTGCGGCTTACGCCGCAAGCCTCTTTAGCGCTGACGCGCGGTTGGGATGCGACATCAACGTCTGTCCTCTGCGTTTTTCTTGCAGCACCTTGCCCCAGCCGCTATGCAAGCGCAGCAATTCCCGGAGGCCGCCATGCCCAGTTTTCTGTCAACCCAGGACGCCGACTTTGAGGCGCGTTTCAACGCCCTGTTGGGAATGAAGCGCGAGGAGGCCGAGGATGTCGATCAGGCCGTAGCGGGCATCATCGCCGATGTCCGCGCCCGTGGCGATCAAGCCGTGCTGGATTTGACCACCAAATTCGACCGACTGACGCTGACGGCTGAAAGCCTCGCCTTCACCCCGGACGAGATCGAGGCAGAATGTGCCAGAGTATCGCCCGAAGATCGCGCGGCATTGGAACTCGCCGCACAGCGCATCCGCGCCTACCACTCCCGCCAAATGCCAAAAGACGAGATGTGGACAGACAGCGCAGGCGCAAGCTTGGGCTGGCGCTGGACGCCTGTCTCTGCCGCGGGCCTTTATGTACCGGGCGGCACCGCGTCTTATCCGTCATCCGTGCTGATGAACGCCATCCCCGCCAAAGTTGCGGGCGTGCAGCGGCTGGTGATCACCTGCCCGACCCCCGGCGGCATCGTCAACCCGCTGGTGCTGCTGGCGGCCCGGATCGCAGGTGTTGACACCATCTACCGCATTGGCGGCGCGCAGGCGGTGGCGGCCCTCGCCTATGGCACCCAAACCATTGCAGCAGTTGATAAAATCACCGGGCCGGGCAATGCCTATGTGGCCGCCGCCAAGCGCCGGGTGTTTGGCCGGGTTGGCATTGACATGATCGCCGGGCCGTCAGAGATTCTGGTGATCGCGGATCGTGACAATGACCCCGACTGGATCGCGCTCGATCTGCTCAGCCAAGCCGAACATGACACATCTGCCCAATCTATCCTGATCACCGATGACGCCGCTTTTGGTCAAGCCGTTGCTCTTGCCGTCGAAAAGCGCCTTGTCACGCTGGAGCGTCGCGATATTGCGGGCGCATCTTGGCGCGACAATGGCGCGGTGATCATCACCCGCGATCTGCATGAGGCAGCGGCGCTGTCGAACCGCATAGCCCCCGAGCATCTGGAGCTGTGCACCGCAGATCCCGAGGCGTTGAGCCTTGAAATCACCCATGCCGGCGCAATCTTTTTAGGGGCATGGACACCGGAAGCCATCGGCGATTACGTTGGCGGTCCGAACCATGTGTTGCCCACCGCCCGCTCGGCACGGTTTTCTTCAGGATTGAGTGTGATGGATTTTGTCAAACGCACCACCTTGGCCAAAATGACGCCCGAGGCGCTGGCGCTGATTGGCCCCGCCGCTGAACGGCTGGCGATCTCGGAAAGCCTGCAAGCGCATGGGCTGTCGGTGCGCGCGCGGCTGGATCGCTTGAACGGCGGGGCGGCATGACCAACCGGATTTGCGCCATCGACATTGATGAGAAGGGCCTCGCCCGTGTCACCCCGACCATCGAGCAGGAACGCAATGTCGCGATCTTTGATCTGCTGGAGGACAACACCTTCACCCTGCCTGCACGCGACGACCGCGCCACGGTGCCGGGGCCGTACCGCTTGGGTCTGGCGATCCGCGAGGGGCGGCTGGTGTTTGATATCGCCAATGACGCCACGGAAAAAGTTGGAGAGTTCCATCTGTCGCTTGGGCCGTTCCGCCAAGTGGTGAAAGACTACTTCCAGATCTGTGAGTCGTATTTTGAGGCCGTCAAACGCTTGCCCCCCAGCCAGATCGAAGCCATCGACATGGCAAGGCGCGGCATCCACAACGAGGGCGCGCGGGTGTTGCAGGAACGGCTGGAGGGCAAGGCCAAGGTCGATATCGACACCGCCCGCCGCCTGTTCACCCTGATCTGCGTTCTGCACTGGGGCTGATGATGGCATTTCCGCAATCGGTGCTGTTCTGCTGTGATCACAACGCTGTTCGCTCTCCGATGGCCGAAGCGATGATGAAGAAATTCTACGGCCAACGCGCCTATGTGCAATCGGCGGGGGTGAAGAACGATATGGAGGTCGACGGCTTTTCCATCGCCGTCTGCGCCGAGTTGGGCATCGAGCTCGCCCGCCACCGCGCGCGGTCGTTCGAGGAAATGCAAAATCTTGGCGACGATCTGGGCCAGTTCGATCTGATCATAGCGCTATCCCCCGCCAGCCAACACGCCGCCCTCGATCTGACCAAATCCTACCATCTTGAGGTCCAATACTGGCCGATCATCGACCCGACAGCCTTGGGTGAGGGTCGCGATGCCAAACTTTCCGCCTACCGCCAAGCCCGCGATCAGATCAAAATCCGCATCCTCGACCGCTTCGGCCCGCCAACCGAACTCTAAACCCCTAAACTTTATCTAAAATTTGCTTTCAGACTGGCCCAAATATCCCACGGGGTTTGGGGGTGTGAAACCCCCAACCTTATCCCCGCACAGCCCGCGCCGCCTGCATCTGCGGCAAATTCGCCTCAATCCAGCGACCCAACGCCCCTACCAGTTCTGCCGCCTCCGCTCCCAGTACGGTCAGCGAGTATTCCACATGCGGCGGCACCACCGGATGCGCCACCCGCAGCACCAGCCCGTCGCCCTCCAAAGCCTGCAATGTCTGCGCCAGCATGCGCTCTGACACCCCGCCCACCCGTCGCCGCAGGGCCGAGAATCGCAAGGTGCCATCCTGCAAGGCAAACATCACCAGCACCCCCCATTGGCTGGTCAAATGCTTCAACACCGCCCGTGACGGACAATCCGCTGCCAGCACATTCGGCGGAAACTCCACCTCGACATTCATCCTGCACCCCTTCGCGGCAAAACTTTAAACTAACAGAAATGTACGTACTTCCCTTTCGTAAGTACAGGCGTATCTCTGCGCCATCGACCACACAGGAGACAGCCATGACCATCGCACTCACCGGCGCCACAGGTGCCCTCGGCCAACTCGCCCTTAAAGCCTTGAAAGCCCGCGCGCCGCAGGCTGATCTCGTCGCCCTCGTGCGCGACCCCGCCAAGATCAGCGGCACCCCGGCCCGCGCTTTCGACTATACCAAGTCCGAAACCCTTGCGCCTGCCCTCAAAGGCATCGACACGCTCGTGCTGATTTCCTCGAACGATTTCAACGACCGTGCCGGACAACACCATGCAGTGATCACCGCCGCTCAGACCGCAGGCGTCAAGCGCATCGTCTACACCTCGATCCTCAAAGGCGACGCCTCGCCGATGATCCTGGCGCAAGACCATATCACCACCGAAGCCGCCCTCAAGGCCGCCGGCATCCCCGCCACCATTCTGCGCAACGGCTGGTATACCGAGAATTACACCGGATCACTGAAAGCCTCGGTTGAACACGGCGCCCTGATCGGCGCTTCCGGCGATGGCCGCATCGCTTCTGCCGCCCGCGCGGATTATGCCGAAGCCATCGCGGTGACGGCGCTGGACGACAGCCATGCAGGCAAAACCTACGAACTCGCAGGCGACGTGCCCCATACGATGGCCGATTTCGCCGCCGAAGTCTCAAAGCAAACCGGCAAGACCATTCCCTTCAACAATCTGCCGAAAGACACCTACGCGGGCATCCTGCAAAGTTTCGGCCTGCCCGAAGCCTTCGCCAACATCCTTGCTGACTGCGACGACACTGCCTCCCATGGATCGCTGCTGGATGAAAGCCACACCCTGTCAAAACTGATCGGCCGACACACCACGCCAATCGCCGCCACGATCAAGGCGGCGCTGTAAGCGCAATCCAAGCACCTTGCGACAGTGGGCAACCCCTGTCGCAAACCGCCGCCATCCTGCCGATCCCGGTCTGGACCATGCCTGCCCCGCGTGCCACCATGCGCAAAATCCTGCATGAGGCCGCCATGACCCGATCCGCCCGCAACACCGTCACCGCCTATTACGCAGCTTTCAACGCCGAGAACCCCACGGGCATGCTCGCCTGCGTCACCGATGGCATCGAGCACCGCGTCAACGAGGGCGGCATCCGGCTTGGCCGCGAAAAGTTTGCCGAATTCTGCACGCATATGGGCGTGTCCTACCGCGAGCAGCTGAAAGACATTGAGATTTTCGTCAACGAGACGGGCACCCGCGCCGCCGCCGAATTCGTGGTCCACGGCGCCTATCTTAAAACCGACCCCGGGCTGCCCGAGGCCCGCGGCCAGACATACATCCTGCCCGCCGGGTCGTTCTTCGACCTTCAGGACGGCAAAATCTCCCGCATCACCACCTTCTACAATCTCAACGACTGGATCGCTCAGGTCTCGGTGTGACCGCCGATCTGGCCGCTGAGATCGAGGTGCGCGCCCTGACTGGCCCAGCACTAGAGGCCGCCTTGGATGATGTCGCCGCCCTGCGCATCGCGATTTTCCGGGATTGGCCCTATCTTTACGACGGAAACCTCGACTACGAACGGGCTTACCTGCAAACCTACCGCGACAATCCCGGCGCGCTTTTGGTCGGCGCCTTCCATGAAGGTCGCTTGGTCGGCGCCTCGACCTCAACCCTGATGGAGGACCATGCCGAGGCGTTCTCCGCCCCGTTTCGCGCCCTGAACACCCCCCTCACGGAAATCCTCTACGGTGCCGAATCCGTGCTGCTGCCCGCCTATCGCGGCATTGGTCTGGGCCACCGCTTCATTGATCTGCGCGAAGACCATGCCCGCGCCATGCACCGTGCCTATGTCGCGTTCTGCTCGGTCAAACGCCCGGAAAGCCATCCGATGAAGCCAGAAAACGCCCGCTCTAACGATGCCTTCTGGATGGGCCGGGGTTACGAGCCGCTCCCTGGCGTGCTGGCCGAATTTGCGTGGAAAGACCTAGGTGACAGCGCAGAAACCACCAAACACCTGCAATTCTGGATGCGCAAACTGTAGGGTGGGGTTCCACCCCACCGCGCCACCGCCCCATAACGGTGGGTTAAAAACCCACCCTACCCAAAGGCCCGCCATGATCCTCGCAGCCGCCGCCTACCCGCTCTCCCGCCTTGTCGATTTCGCGGAATATACCAACAAACTGACCATATGGGTTGAAGACGCCGTAGCAATGGGCGCGAGCCTGCTGGTTTTTCCGGAGTATGGCAGCATGGAACTGGCCTCGCTTGCGCCCCGCGAAGTCTCGGAAGATCTTGAAGCGGCCTTGCACGCAGTCGCCCGCCACGGCCCTGCCGTCGATGCTCTGCACTGCCAACTCGCAGCAAAGCATACCCTCTATATCCTTGGGGCCTCCGCCCCATATTTCGGCACGACCCGCCCCTCCAACCGCGCCACCCTCTACGGCCCGAACGGCATCATCGGCCATCAAGACAAACAGATGATGACCCGATTTGAGCGCGAGACTTGGAATGTGGTCGCAGGCAACCCGCTGCAACTGTTCGACACCCCCATAGGCAAAATCGGCGTGCTGATCTGCTATGACAGCGAGTTTCCCCTGCTCGCCCGCGCGCTGATCGAGGCAGGCGCGCAGATTATCCTCGTGCCGTCCTGCACCGACACTTTGGCCGGATATACCCGCGTCAAAGTGGGCGCGATGGCCCGCGCGCTGGAAGGTCAATGCGTCGTCATTCACGCTCCAACTGTGGGCCTGTGCGATTTCTGCCCCGCTGTGGACGAAAACGTAGGCGCCGCCGCGATCTACGGCCCCTCTGACAAAGGCTTCCCCGAGACCGGGATTCTCGCCCAAACCGCGCTGAACGAACCCGGCTGGGCCATCGCCGAAATCGACCTTGCCGCCGTCGAAACCGTGCGCAGCACAGGCTCCGTTTTCAACCACAAACACTGGCCCGAACAAGCCGTCCGCGCGGCCCAAACCGTCGAAATCGTTAAAAATCCCTTAATATGACCGCCCTATCCATCTGTAATCAATGAATAAAAAAAGGTCCCGAGTTGGGACCAGCCCATCCTTTGGGTCCAAATACCCCCGCCGGAGGCTCTTGCTTTCCTCCCAAAGCACCCCGATTTTCCCCTTGAAAATCCCCCGCAACAAGTCCATATCGCCCGCAATGCCTGCGGCTTCCGCGGGCTAAATCCTATTGGAGAGACCATGGCCAAGGAAGATATCCTCGAATTCCCCGGTGTCGTGAAGGAACTCTTGCCCAACGCGACATTCAAGGTTGAACTCGACAACGGCCATGAATTGATCGCGGTGATGGCAGGCAAGATGCGCAAGAACCGCATCCGGGTTCTGGCAGGCGATAAGGTGCAGGTCGAAATGACGCCTTACGATCTGTCGAAAGGCCGCATCAACTACCGCTTCAAGTGAGCGTGTCCCGAAAAGTGGGTACCGGTTTTCGGATCAAGACGCGCGGGGCAAGCTGATGCGGTTCATCCTCGGATCAGGCAGCCCGCGCCGGAAGGAACTTCTGGCGCAGCTTGGCATCATACCTGACGCCATCCTCCCTCCCGACATCAACGAAGACCCGCATAAGGGCGAACTGCCGCGCCCCTACTGCGCCCGCCTCGCGCGGGAAAAGGCGCTTGCGGTCATGGCAAGCCCCGATGATATCATCCTGACCGCAGACACCACGGTTGCCCTCGGCCGCCGTATCCTCGGCAAACCCGCCGACGCAGGCGAGGCGGCGCGGTTTTTGACCGACCTCGGCGGGCGGCGGCATCAAGTCATCACCGCCATCGCGGTGCGCCGGGGTGACAAGATCTGGAGCCGCGAAAGTGTCTCCGCCGTGAAGATGAAACGCCTGTCCGACGTAGAGCTGAACGCCTATCTCGCCTCACTGGAATGGCAAGGCAAAGCCGGCGCCTACGCCATCCAAGGCGCTGCTGGCGCGTTCATCCCGTGGATTTCCGGCAGCTTTACCGGCATCGTTGGCCTTCCCTTGGCTGAAACCGCAGCTTTGCTTGCCGCCGCAGGCTACCCCGTCTGGAAAAGCCAATGACCCGCACCGTCCTCTTAGATACCCTGAAAGACCGTCCTGCCGCCGCGCTGATCGTGGATGGCCAGCTTGATGATCTGGCGATTGACCCGATCACCGACGCCCCACTGCCGGGTGCAATCTACCGCGCCGTCGCCGACCGCCCGATGAAGGGCCAAGGCGGGTTGTTCGTGAAGCTGCCCGAGGGCTCAGGTTTCTTGCGCCAAACCGCAGGTATCGCGCCGGGCCAACGCCTGCTGGTGCAGATCACCGGACCGGCTGAGGCAGGCAAGGCATACCCCGTCACCACCCGCCTGCTGTTCAAATCCCGTTATGCCATCGTCACCCCCGGTGCCCCTGGCCTGAACATCTCACGTCGCATAAAAGACGAAGCACTGCGCGATGGTCTCGAAGCCCTCGCCAAAGCTGCCATGAAGGGCGCTGATGAGGCGCTTGGCCTAATCCTGCGCTCCGCCTGCACCCATGCCAATGATGACGAAATCGCCGAAGACATCGCCGCAATGCGCGAATTGGCGCAAGCCGTTCTGGCCGACACCTTGGGCAATGCCGAACTGCTGGTCGAGGGCGCAGGCGCGCATGAAACCGCTTGGCGCGACTGGGCCGATCCTGAACCCGATGAGGTGATTGAGGGCGGTTTTGCTGACCACGACGTGCTGGAGATGATCGACGCCCTCCTAACCCCGCGCGTTGACCTTGGCCAAGGTCACATGATGATCGAGCCCACCCGCGCCCTATTAGCGGTTGATGTGAACACCGGAAATGACACCTCACCCGGTGCAGCTTTGAAGGCCAATATCGCCGCTGCCCGCGAACTGCCACGCCAACTGCGCCTGCGCGGCCTTGGCGGCCAAGTGGTGATCGACTTCGCACCGATGCCGAAAAAAGATCGTGCCATCCTCGACCAAGTCATCCGCGCCGCGTTCAAATCGGAATCCGAGATCAATCTAGCGGGCTGGACCACGCTTGGCCTTTACGAGATCACGCGCAAGCGGGATCGCTTACCGTTGACCGAGGTGTTGGCATGACCTGCCCGATTTGTGCCCGCAAATCGGACGAGAAATACAAGCCCTTCTGCTCACGCCGCTGCGCAGATGTTGATTTGGGTAAATGGCTTACCGGCAGTTATGCCATCCCCGCTGCGGCGATTGACGACGAAAACCCGGAAGATTTAAGTGACCCGAAGCACCGCCCGCAATGATCTACTGCGCAGTGCATTTTTCTGGCAAAACCCTCTGGACAGCCCCGCGCCTGTAACGTATCACCCCGCCACCAAGCAAGGTAATGCCTTGTAGATGTGCCCGGATAGCTCAGTTGGTAGAGCAGCGGATTGAAAATCCGCGTGTCGGCGGTTCAATTCCGTCTCCGGGCACCACATTATCCCATTGTTATCGCTAGATAATTTCGAGTTCACAGATCAATCCTTTCTTACGGCTTGACGCTTTTGGGAAAATGTTTGACAACTTTTGTTCGCCGTTCAGTCTCACTCTCGAGGGTTTCAATGGTCTTGCGGTTGCTATCTGCAAGGCGCGCATTCCTAGAGTAGTGATGCGCCATGCTCTCAGTTTTCTGACCTAGCAAATCGGCAATCTCTCGCGGATGCACGCCTGCCTCGCGCAACACGGTCGCGACTGTGTGGCGCAGGCCCTTCAAAGTCAGATCAGCGGGGATTACCCCGGCTTCAACCTGCTTTACCTTGAATCGGTGCCAGACAGTCGAAAACCCGTTGTAAGTCCACGGTAGGCCAGAAGCGTTCGCCAGCACAGTCAAGGCGTCATGCTTGGGTGACGCGTCAAAAGCTGCCTGCAAATTCGGGGCAATGGGCAACGGAACCTCTTGCCCCGTTTTGCCGCGACGTGCCCAGATAACGCCTTTTGCGATTGCATCGCGGCGCAGGTGCAGAGCGTCCGAAGGGTCAAGGCCAGTGTTTGCCATTAACGCCAGCGCGACCCGGATATGTGCAGGAGCTAGGGCAAGAACGGTTGCCCGCTCGTCGTCGGTCCAAGGCCGGTTTGCATAGGCCAGGTCGCGCGGTCGCGGCTTTACAATCACGGCTTCGGCAAAGTTGGCGCTAATCAGCCCCTTGGGCACACAATGGCGGAAAACTTCGCTCAGAAAAGTGCGCAGCATATTTGCCTGACGCCAGCCAATCTTGCTTGCCGCCTTCTCGTGGATTCCGGCAATCAGCGGCGTGTCGATAGAATGCACCGGGGTGTTGAGGATCTTCTCAAGGAAAGCTGCACACTTGCGATAGTCGCGCCGGGTGCGGTCTGACAGGTTTTTGAAATGATCCTCGGCAAAGTAAATTGCGATGATGCCGCCCAGCGTTCCCGCTTTGGGTTGCTTCGATTTCAACGCGTCGGCCAAAGCTTTGATTTTCTCGCACTCAGCGAAAAACTGGGCGCTGCCAATCGGTGCTTTTTCAAGGTCGATCTTGTGCCCGGTCGCGCGATGATAGCACCGCAAAGCAAAAGGCAATTTCTTATCCCTGAATATCTTAAAACCTTTGACGCGAATAACTGTCATCAAAGCCTCGACAGAATGGCTTCGCGGCTGTTGTCAGCATCGCCTGTCTTTTCGGTGTCTATCCACTGGTCGAGGTCGCGCTTGTCATATCGCAGAACCTTGCCGCCCAAATTGACCGGCTGGACGTTGCAGCAGACCTTGAAATGCTTAGCAGCCACGAAACCGCAATAGCTTGCGGCTTCGGCCTCACTCATCATCCGCTTTTCGGTGACGTTGATATTGAGGTTCGCGCTTGCCATTACGCTTCCTCGCTGATCTTCGCGAATTTTTCCGATAGCCGCTGCATGATCGAGGCATAGTCCACCACCACGTAGCAGCCATAGCATTTGTCAGCAGAAAGCATCTGCTTCAAGTGATGGCTGATACCATCAGCGCCGTAAACGACTTCGGAGTGAAGGCCCAATTCTCGGTGCTTTGCCCCAATGAAATACGGCTTTGCGCTACCTCGGATTTCATCGGCCATCTGCGGCGCGATTCCACCCGCGAACCCAGCCAGCTCATGGCTACCGACCGAACCGATGACCTCAGAAAAGACGGCGATGGAAAATAGCTCGTCCCAAGAAAACCGCTGCCACCCAATCGCCGCACTCTTTTCGAAGGTAAAGTATCCGCGTTTCCGCCAAGTCTTGACGGTTTCAACCTTTTCGTCGGTCAAAGATGCGACTTCCGAGACTGTGAACGTGAGGTCGGTAAGGTTCATTCTCTGTTCCTAAATATCTATCGGGCCACCCGAACCCGTTTGTGGATGGGTTCAGATAAACCCGTTGATCCCCCTGTGTCAATACGGGTTTTTCCGAACCTGTTTTAGATCATTGCTCGCTCGCGCTTGTCATTGATCGGCAAAGGATCCGCAGCGCCTAGCTCTGCGCAGTAGCGTTCGACTGGGTCTGCAAGGGCATTGAAAATCTTGTGATCGTGTGTTTGCAACATTTCCACCATTCTTGCATGGCCTGCTTTGTCCATCCGTCGCAAAGTCTGGAAAAACTAGAGCAAGGAATTATCCTCGACCACAAGCTGCGGCGGACCGCTTGGCGGCAGGGCGGGTGATTCCGGCATGAAGGCCAGAGCAAGCACAGGTGCGGCTGTCAGCAGGGTGCGGCGCGTGAATTTGGTGCCCATCACATCACCCTCTCAATATCGCGGGAAATCTTGCGCGCGAGCGGCACCGCGCTTGTGACCACCGCCCAGATCGGCGCGGACTTCGCACCGCCCAGCTCTTGCAGCATGTCGAGCGCCTCGATCAGGCCCTGCAACTGGAGTGTATCAAGGAGAATGTCGGAAATCGCCGGTAGGTCGGGCGCGCTGTCCAGCGCAGGATTCGGCTCGGTCATTGGGCACCGCCTTCCGATGGAAGCAACCGCTTCACTTGGCGCAGGGCGTTGCGCATGTAGCCGCGAGCCTCTGGCAATTGCCAGCGCTGCGCATCGCCATCGGTCGCGTCCAAGGCGAGGGTCAGCATGTCGTGAACGTCGAACAGTCTAGCGACAGGCAAGCCTATACCGGCCCGATGAATCGGGGTTTGTTGGGCCATTGATTTAACTCCATTTCGATGGTTTAATACGGATAGTATCAAATAAGGGCAATCAAGTTGTCAATACCAAAAGTATCAATACGGCAGGTGAAGGCGGCACGGGCGTTGCTTGGCTGGTCGCAATCTGATCTTGCGCGAGCGTCGGGAATTTCGGAGCCCACTATCAAACGGCTCGAATCTGCCGATGGCGACATAGGTGGCAGAGCTGCGACTGGTGATGCCATTTGCACCGCCTTGGAAACGGCCGGGGTGATCTTCGTCTCAGAAAATGGCGAAGGCGCAGGGGTGCGCTTAAAGAAGGATCCTCGGAATGCCGGATGAAAGCCACGAAGTGCGATATGTTTCAAACGCAGAAACCGGCCAAGCTTGGGCGGCCTTTATCTTGGGCGAACTATACGAGATTTGGCCTCAACGCTGCGATTTTCACTACCTCGAGGTGATGACCAAGACGCACGTTACAAGCAAATATGACCAAGAACTGGTGTTTGATCATCTTTTGCTCTGGATGCGCGATGAAGGCTTTATTCGCTTCAACCAAAGTTTTGAGGCTAACGTTATGGGTGTATCCCTGACACAACAAGGCATGAACATACTTGGCCAAGTGTCGCCATTAGCTGATAGCCCCTCAGTCGGCTCTGCGCTCAAAAAGGTTGCAGGAGGAGCTGCTAGCGAAGCTGGAAGGACCGCGATTTCGCAGATCATGGGATTGGTGATTGGCAGCGCAGCGAAGGCCTATGGTCTGTAGTCGCTGATTCATGAAGTAAGGGTTGCCGATCCTGGCCCCCCAAAACCGCTAAGCCAGAAATTCCACGCGTTGATCAGGGCCGTATGATACACATAGCCGAGGCTGGCAATTCGGCTGGCAAAAGAGTGCGGAAAGCTGCGACATGGAATGGTTTAGCCAAATTTTAGACTCTGGTTTCTGGCAGGCAATTCTGCTTGCAGTATTAACGGGCATCGGAGGCAGATTGCTTGTCGCTCGCGGCAAGCTCATTTGGTCAGTTTCGCACCAACATTACTACTCATTGCCGCGCCTAGATGAAGATGGCAGCTTCCCTGTAAGAACCCAACAGATATGGTTTCAGAATGTCGGACGCGCCTCAATAGAAGATATTGAAATCATTCTGAATTGGCGGCCTCAGCATTTTGAGATTTGGAATCCACGCCAACATACTCTTTCTCTCTTGCCGGATGGACGGCTGGTCATTTCGATTCCCAATCTTTCAGGCTATGAAGCGTTCACACTGTCGATAATTGACACATTTAGAGACTTGCCAGTGGTCCTGAACGTGCGTTGGAAGTCAGGCCTGGGAAAGCAAATTAACATGTTTCCTCAGCGTGCTTGGCCTCAGTGGGTTATTTTAGTTGGAACTGCGGCAATGCTTATCGGCATAACCGCAGTGCTCTATGGCGTTCTCCAAGGCGTGTTGTGGGTAATAGCAGAATACTCTGCCGCACAGCCTAGTGGCTGACTCTTCTTCACCATCATCCCCGCCGTTGCGCCTTTCACTTTAAGCGGGAACGGCCTTCCAGCGACCTGAACTGGTGCTGATATCGCCTGCACTTACTAATGCCCCAGCCTATCGCTTAGATGACCCCCTACCGCCTCTAGTCTCCTGGAAGGTTGACGCGTAACCCCAAGCATGACGAAGCCGGGCAGGTTTCCCTGCCCGGCCCTTGCCGCCCCTCCTGCGCGTGTTTACGCGCCTTGGGTGCGATACCAGCTCGAGCGGATGAATGCCGCCGCCAGAGGCCATTGGACGCGCCAGGTCATCCCAAAATCCGGCCAAGCGTCGCGCGCCTCGACTTGCGGCGAATCCATGCCTTCCATCGTGATCAGCGCCAAGCCATCGGTCGTGGCCGGATTGGGCAACACATACCAATGATAAGTCGCAGTTCCCGCAAGGCCAGGGTCGGAAACCACCTGAAGATTGCCCGCGAATGGGTTTGCATCAGATGACTTTGTCGCAGTGATCTGGGCAATGATCTGCTCAGCCTCGGTTTGCTTTTCTGGCGGCACCAGGATGATATATGGCGTCACTGGGCGCGCGGCTTTGCGGCTGTCAATAAACCGCTGCATTGCCGTTCGCGCCGCGCCCAGGCTGGTCACGGTGATCGCCGATGCCGCGCCCGCGATGTTCGCGTGCTGCGAAGAAAACATAAGGTTTCCGTCAGCCATAGCCGCGTTACCCGTGATCGCCGCCGCCAAGACACTCCGTTGCGATTCCTGTGCGGCGTCCAACAGCGCCTTTGCAATCGCAATCTCGAGGTCATAGCCACCAGCCGCCGCATTCGTCAGCAGTTCCTCGGTCGCGCGGAAGGCACCGGCATAACGATCAGGTGCCGGCACCGCTTCGCCACTGGTGTCAATCGTGCGGAACTTCACCTCGCCGGCCTCGCCAACCTTTGTCAACGAGCTTGCAGCCGATGCGTTGGGCATCTTACGGGCGCGCCAATCGCTTGCCGTGATCTTGCTGGCACAAAGCGCCAGACCAACCGGAGTCTGCTCGAGGGCGCGGCCAATCAAGATCTGGACAGAACCACCCGCGATGGTGGGAAAGTCCGAAGTCGTATGCGATCCGGACATGTATGCAATCTTGCCGGTGACTCGGCCCGTGACGAATGCTTCCATCATATCGGCTTCGCTGCGCATCTGCGCGCCGCTTTGCTTTGCCCACTGGCGCGCATGGTCCAGCGTGTTGGGGCCAAGCTCCCGGCCCACGGTAGGCTCATGCTTGAGGCCCATCATCGGGGCAATGGCAGCAGCGCGGGCGTCTGCAATTTTGTGGGCCATTGCGGCGGGGCTGTCCCAAGACTGACCAACATGCGCCGTGTGATTTCGCGGAACCGGCTGTTTCGCATCTTCGGCGGCGAGGTATGCCATCAAGACTTCCCCTGCCAATGCGGTCGGCTCGACTGGCGTCTCGACCTTAGTGCCGGTCGTGTCGCCTTTGACCTTCGCAAGAAATTCATCGGTCAATTTGATCAGTGTGGCGTCGTCGACGTTCCGAGCAAGTGGGTTCGTTGCCATGAAAATGACACCGGCAATCGCCGCTTGAGCCTGCACGGCCGTCAAACCACGCGCCGCCGCGCCCTCGGCGAAAGCTTCCATCAGCGCCGGTTTCAGATCGGCCTTCGACGCCACCAGCCGCATTTGGGCCAAAGTTCGTGCCGGAACTTGCCCGGTAGTGTTGAGAATCGCGTTCATGCGTTCAATCCATTCTTGGGTTCGGGCGATACGGTCGCCCAGCCGTTTTTCAATGCCTGCGCAACTAGGTGTGGCGGCGCAGCTTTGAATTTCCGATAGTCGAAAGCCGCGGCTATAACCGCCACGTCTTTGCCTGCCGGTGCAATCGCATCGGCGAAGTTGAGCGCCACCGCTTCCTCGGCGGTAAGCCAGGTTTCTTCGGCCATCCAGGCCGCGACCCGCGCCACGGGATTGCCGGTCGCGCGGGAATAAATGGCGGCGTAAACCGCCGTCATCTTTTCCAGAGTTGCGGCCATCGCGCGCATGTCGACAGACGTGCCGAAGGCAAGCGCGCCGGGTTCGTGGATCATCACTAGGGCCGAGTCCGCGATCAGCACCTGCTTTGCGCCCAGCATCGCCAGAGAGGCCGCACTGGCCGCAACACCCTGCACAAGCGCCGTGGCGTTCCCGTGCCGCTCGAGCGCCGCAAATATCGCCGCGCCTTCGGTCGCGATGCCACCAAAGCTGTTTATGAAGACGTCGATCGGGCCTGGGTTCGCATCGCAGAACGCGCCGATCGAGGCACCGGTTGCGGCGTCGATGCCAATTTCGCCGGTAAGGTCAAAGCGCGGATTCACTGCATCACCGCGCCGCTGATATCTGCCGCGAAATCGGCCTTGGGCGGCATTTCAGCCACCCGCTTCGCAGCAGCTTCGCAACACTCCGCTGCAACGCGCCCGCCAAAGACCGATGTTATTTGCGTGACAATTTCCGCGTGCATGACGGAAAGTATTTCAGTCACCGACAAGCCGTTAACGCCCATCAGGTGCCGCATCGCATGGTGAAGTTCTGCCACTACCGTAGCGCACACTCTTTCGTCAGAGGTCATCCCAGGATCCATTGTTCTCTCCAATTTGTTGGGGGTCGGAAGGTAAGATTGATTAAATTCAGCGCCACGCCACCCACGGAGGCAAAGGCCGCGCTGTTTCGGGGTTTTCCCACTCACCGAATAACGGGGGTGATTTTGTGCCCGACACATGGCCCACCCAGCCAATTCGCTTGATTTTTCACCAATGATATCAAGGCCAACAACAGCAACATCGACAGTAAGGTGGTAAAATAATACCCCACTTCGATGTAACGGGGTGCGAATTACCCGTGTGCAGAGTTTGCCTAGGAAGGACCCGAGCGCCATTATCTGCGCCCCGCCGTTGTCCCGACAGGAAAGCCGGGAACATTTAGCTCGCGCGCCAGTTCGCCCAGCATGGCGACTTCGGCAATGTCACGCTCTTGCGCCTCTGTGCCGCCTGCGATCACCAGCCGCCGCATGGCGTAGGTTCCCCTGCCTGCGCGGTCGATGCCAACGGCAAGCCATGCTTTTGCCAGAGAGGCGAAAATCACATCAGGCACCGACTGGAAGGGAAAGGCGTTCGCCACCTCATTGCCGATCTGGATCACCACCGGCTCGCCCCCTTGGCGCAGCATCGAGGCGAAGGCACCCTCGAGCGCCTTGGTGGCAGCAGCGTCCTTGATCCGCCCCAATGCCCCGGCCTTGCTGTAGCCCAAGCACGATGCAGCCATCAGCACCGACAGAGCGTCGGCATTCGCGGCGAGTTTCCTTCGAGCACTTCTATTCATCGCTAGAACTCCCCAGCACCAGACAGACCAAACGGTTTCGGGCGTATCCCGGAGGTGGGAAGGGGAACCCCCCTAAGGGGGGTTTCCCCTTTCCCCCCAAGTGTCCGGAACACATAACGCCGTGTGCCTGTGTCCGGACATGGGATATCTGCCACATGTCCGGGGTGTTATTATTTGTTATCAATACGTTAGTTGCCGCCCGGACATGCCCGGACATTGCCGGACATGATGCAATGTCCGGACACCCGGACATGCCCGGACATGCCCGGACATGGCTGCATGTCCGGGTGCAGTCGGACGAAGCGAGGGTTGGCGATTTATTCAGCAATGCCAATTGGATAGAGGGCAAGCTATGCATGCTGCACCTTCCAGACCCGTTCGTCACGGATGAGGATAATGTGCGCTGCCTCGAGGTCTGACCTGACCCGAAGGAAGGTCTTTCCCCTTCCATCCCGGTCCTTAGCGGATGACACGGCACCTTCTAAAAGACAGGCCTCACGCCAGTCGGCTAATGGCACGCAAGGCGTGCCAGGGTAGCTGGGGTGGCGGATAACTTCGCCACCCTCAGCAACCATCTTGTCGAGGATGCCAACCGCCTTCTGCGCTGCATCCGACAATACCACCCGGCCCGCCTGTGCGGAATCCGTCGGCTCGACAAGACAGGTCGTCACCGGGTCGCCATCGCTATCCCGGCCAAGTTCAACTTGGCGAAGGCAATAGGCAAACCTGTAGCCGGTCGGCCCATCGCGTTGCTTTGTCACTTCCGCAGTGATGACCCCTGTTTCGTCATCCCGCGAAAGTTCAATTTCTGTGTCGATTGCGGCTCGCAGCGAGGAATGGCCCCGCGCGCCGCGTCCCGCATCCTTCCCAGTGTGATGCACGATCAAAACATGCGCGCCAGTGCCGCGCCGGATATGGTCGAGGTTGTGAACCAGATCGGCAATATCGGGCGCTGCGTTTTCGTCATTGCCGCCCATGACGCGGCTCAGAGTGTCGAGGATGATCAGATCAAATTTCCCGCCGCCCGTCGCGGCCAGGTGCTGCATCATTTCCGAAAGCGCCACCGCCGCGCTATCCTTGCCGGTCAAGGTCAAAGGGACCTGCAAAACCCAGAATGCAGGATCTTGCAGCGCCGCCACCCGGTTGGCAAAGGTCGTGCCACCTTCGGCCGCAAGATACAGGACCCGGCCCGCGTTGACGCGTCGGCCGCCCCATTGCAGCCCCTTGGCAATGTGGTGTGCCAGGTCGAGGGCAAGGAAGCTCTTGCCCACGTTTGACGGCCCGTAGATCACCGACACGGCGCCACGGTCGAGCCAACCTTTCACCAGATAGTCGCGATCAACCGAAGCCTCAAAGTCGCCAGACCATACCGCCGCTGCCAGCAACGCCTTGGCGCGCGGCCTCAGCTGGTCGCCACCAGCGCGCAAGGGGGTAACGCTCGCAGATGTTGCCTGGGGATTTGTGCGCTGCCGGTCCAGATCATCGGGCAAATTTACGTCCTGGGCGTGATGCAGCGCGGCCCTTACATCTTCCACACTCATGCCGCCCTCGACTGCTGGACGTAGGCGAGGAAAGCAGATTGATCGCTTGCAGGCAGGCGAGTGAAGCAGGCGAGGCAGTAGGCTTTCAACTCAGCGACTGTCGCCATGTCAGCCCAGAAATCGGCCTCATCCATCAAGCCAACAAGTGGCGCAATCGGCATCCCGATGGACAGATCAGCGTAGGCCACAGCCATGATTTCGCGGGCGTCGGCGGGGTCGCAGGCGAGGATTGCATGACACAAAGCAGTCGCAGTTTGAGTGCTGCGAAGCGCGCCTTTTTGGCACTCTTGGGAGGAGGTTTTTACATCAATGTCGCCCAAAACGGGTTTGACAAAATCCGCGTAAGGCTTTGATACTTGGGGGAAGGTTTGACGCGGTTTTGCATCGTAAGACTTTGATTTTGTGTCAATAGACCCGGCTTGAAAATCCGCGTGTCGGCGGTTCAATTCCGTCTCCGGGCACCACGATTTCCCCGTGAAACGTGTAGAGAAAATTTTCATATGGTTTGTGTTGCTTGTCGCAATGATTCCATCTGGGCTACAAACCGTCGCTGCGTCACAGTGTTCCATAATGCGGTAACGACAGCTGTGCTTGGAAATCCTAGGCAACCTGCGCGTATGTGGGCGAGGAATTTGCTTCGCACTTTACAAGAAGTATAGTATTTGTGAAGACAGGAGGAATCATATGCTCGGAAACCGTTTCGCAACCAGGATCAATTCCTTTGCCTCAGGGGCTTCGGATTACTGGCCAGATCTGGCCGAAAAGCCCTCACTGACGCAAATAATTCAACGGGCCGCGACGGTTGACGGACTGACAGAATTGGACCTCAACTACCCCGATCACATCGGCGCAGAGCCTTCGGAAATCGCAAAAGTGGTGGCGGATTGCGGGCTTTCGGTCAGTGGTCTGGCGATGCGCTATTACTCAAATCCGGCTTTCAAACGCGGCGCATTCACCAACCCCGACCGCACGGTGCGGCGCGAGGCGATTGACCTGACCAAGCGCGGCATTGATGCCGCCCGCGCCATTGGTGCGCCAATGATGACGCTGTGGTTGGGGCAGGATGGCTTTGATTATACCTTCCAGTGCGACTATGCGGCGCTGTGGCAGGATGAGATTGCAGGCATTGCCGAAGTTGCCGCACATGATGATGATTGCCTGATCTCTATCGAGTATAAGCCCAACGAACCAAGAGCTTATAGCGTTCTTCCGAATGCTGCGACCACGTTATTGGCGATCAAAGAAGTCGGCGCTGCCAACCTTGGCGTCACCATCGACTTTGCCCATGCGCTTTATGCCGACGAACAGCCTGCCTTTGCCGCAGCCCTGATCCAGCGCCACAGCCGCCTATTGGGCCTGCATCTGAACGACGGTTACGCCAAGCGCGATGATGGGCTGATGGTGGCCGCAGTACACGAACAAGCGACACTGGAACTGCTGCGCGAGGTTAAGCGCGGCGGCTTTGCGGGCGCGATCTATTTTGACACTTTCCCAGATGCCTCGGGCCTTGATCCGGTGGCGGAATGTGCCGCTAACATTCGCACCGTGCGGCGGATGCTGGCAGCGGTGGATGTGATGGCAGGCGACAATCGCTTCGCCGATGCCCAAAGCCGTCAAGACCCGATTGCAGCACAAGAAATCGCGCGGCTTGCGCTGGCGGGTAAGACAGTGGTCTAATTTCTTTACAAGTATACGTGGAATTTTGCTGAAATGTGTCGGCTTGAATACAGCCCTAGGCACGATAAGCGGATGAAACGCGTCTTGGAAATCCGAGGGAAACATGGGCGATCCAAAAGCCGTGGCGGCACAGATCCGCATGAAGCTGCCCAGCCTGACGCCGTTGGAAGGCAAGGTCGCCAGCGATATTCTGGCACGCAAGGATATTGATGCAGCAACGCCGTTGCGGGAGGTGGCCGAGAAATCCGACGTTTCCGATGCGATGGTGGTGAAGGTCGCCAAAAAACTGGGCTTTGCCGGCTTTCGTGAGTTTCGTCAGGGTCTTGTCGATTACTACAATTCCGACACCGCCGCCCTGCATTCTGAAATTTCAGAACAAGACGGCTCTGGTGAGATCGTGCAAAAGGTGTTCCGCACCGCGATGCAAGCGCTGGAGGAAACCTTTGCCATCCTTGATCTGGCGGCGTTTGATCGCGCAGTAGATTACCTGCACCGCGCCAAGCAGCGCGATTTCTATGGCCTTGGCGGCTCGGCCCAAATTGCCCGCGATGTGGCGCATAAGTTTCTGCGCATCGGCATCCGGGCGAGCGTATTTGATGACGCGCATATGATGATGATGTCGGCGGCTTTGCTGGGCCCCGATGATGTGGTGGTGGCGTTTTCGCATTCTGGCACCACGGCATCGGTGCTGGATGCGGTGGACCTGGCGCGGCGCAATGGCGCGCGGATCATCGCGGTGACGAACTATGCCGAAAGCCCGCTGGCCGGCTTGGTCGATGTGGTGTTGTGCTCGACCGCGCAGAACTCGCCGCTGCTGGGGGAGAATGCCACGGCGCGGATTGCGCAGTTGAACCTGTTGGATGCGCTGTTTGTGGCGACAGCCCAGCGCGACCGCGCCACCGCCGATCAAAATCTGGATCGCACCATGCGCGCCGTACAGTCAAAACGCAGACAATGAGGCCAAGATGACCAAGCCCGCCCGCCTGACCGGAAGCACCGTCCTTGTGGTCGGCAGCCTGCATTACGACATCGTGGTCGAGGCCGATCATTTGCCGCGCCGCGATGAGACGGCGGTGGGCAGCCGCTGGTATCCGAAATTCGGCGGTAAGGGCGGCAATCAGGCGGTCTCGGCGCAGGCGCACGGTGCAGCCGCGCGGATGCTGGGCGCGGTGGGGGCGGATGATTTCGGCGCCTTTATGCGGGCACGGTTGCAGAGTTCGGGCGTCGATCACCGCTTTGTTGCCACCTGCGACGCTGTGGCATCGGGCATGAGTGTCGCGATCATGGACGCCAGTGGCGATTATGCGGCGACGATTGTGTCGGGCGCAAACCTGCATATTGCCCCTGAGATGCTGCAAAATCCTGAGGTTTGGCAGGATGTCGGCCTGCTGGTTCTGCAAAATGAAGTGCCTGAGGCGATCAATCTGGCCGCCGCGAAAGCCGCCCGCGCGCGTGGCATCCGCACTTTGTTGAACGCCGCCCCCAGCCGCCCGCTGTCAGCGGAATTCGCCCGTTTGGTCGATGTGCTGGTGGTCAACGCGGTGGAAGCCGAGATGATGGGCACAAGCCCCATCGCCAGCCTGAAAGCCGCTTCTGCTGCTGCAAAAAAGCTGGCGGATCGCTTTGAAAGCGTGATCGTCACCGCTGGCAGCTTGGGACTGGCGGCGTGGAGCGCCGAGGATGAGCATTTCTCGATCCGCGCTGAAAAGATCGCCGTTGTCAGCTCCCACGGTGCAGGCGATGCGTTTATCGGCGCGCTGGCGGCTTGCATCGTGGGCGGTGCCAAGTTCAAACAGGCCTGTACTGCGGCCTCGCATGCCGCAGCCGCGCATGTGGCCGGGCGGCCTGCGGTAGCGATTGCAGGCTGATGGCGAGAGCTTCAGTTCTTCCCCGCGGGGATTGACTTGTGTTTTTTGGCCGAATTTTGACGGGAATCTACCATATGTGGTAGGTTTTTCACCATCGCAAAGGCCTCAGTTTTAGCGCATCACAAACGGGTCGGGAATTGGATCATCCGAGGTGCGCAGCCACACCGTCTTGACCGTGGTATAATCCAACGCCGCCGCCAAGCCGCCCTCACGGCCATGCCCTGACATGCCGTGCCCGCCAAACGGTGCAATCGGCGACACCGCGCGGTAGGTATTCACCCAAACCACCCCGGCGCGGATGCCCCGGATCATCCGATGCGCCCGGGTCAGACTGCGGGTGAACACGCCCGAGGCGAGGCCATAAACCGTGTCATTCGCCAGCGCCAAAGCCTGTGCTTCGGTCTCAAAGCTGATCACCGACAGCACCGGGCCGAAAAACTCCTGCCGCAAACCCGCCGCATCGGGCAAGCCCGAGCAATCAAGAATGGTCGGCGGATAGTAGAAACCGGGACCCTCCGGCACCACGCCGCCCGTCACCAGTTGCGCCCCCTGCCCTATGGATTGCGCCACCAGACCCGCGATCCGCACGCGTTGGCGCTGGGTGCACAGCGGGCCAACTTCGGTGGTCATCAGATCAGGCGCGGCAATCCGGATGGCTTCCGCCTTGGCCTTCAGCTTGGCGAGGAAAGCGTCTTTCACCGAAGCCTGAATGATCAGCCGAGACCCCGCCACACAGCTTTGCCCGGTCGCCGCGAAAATCCCCGATATCTGCGCATTCACTGCCGAATCGAGATCGGCATCCTCAAACACGATGAACGGCGATTTGCCGCCAAGTTCCAGCGAGGTTGAGGCGAGATTTTCCGCCGAGCCGCGCACGACATGCCGCGCGGTTTCCGGGCCGCCGGTGAAGGCGATATGGGCGACCTTGGGATGGGTGGTAAGGGCTGCGCCCGCCGCAGGGCCGCCGGTCAGGATATTGACCACGCCCGCAGGAAAGCCCGCCTCATGCACAAGGCGCGCAAATTCCATCATCGGCGCGGGACCGTCCTCGGACGCCTTCAACACCACCGTACAGCCCGCAGCCAAGGCAGGGCCAAGCTTGACCGCCGACAAAAACAACTGACTGTTCCACGGCACGATGGCCGCCACCACGCCGAGGGGTTCGCGGCGCAACCAAACCTCCATATCCGGCTTGTCTATGGGGAGATGCGCGCCTTCAATCTTATCAGCAAGGCCCGCATAATAGCGATAATATTCCGCAACATAGGCGATTTGTGCCGAGGTTTCGCGGATGATTTTTCCGGTATCGCGCGTCTCTAAAGCCGCCAGCTTAGCCGCCGCCGCCTGCACCAGATCGGCCAACTTATACAGCAACTTCCCCCGCGCCGAAGCCGTCAAACCCGCCCAAGCGGGGCTGCAAAACGCATCCCACGCGGCATCAACTGCGCGGCCCACATCGGCAGCCGAGGCCTCTGGCATCACCGCCCAAGGCTGACCCGTCGCCGGATCAAGGCTTTCAAAGCTGGCCGCGCCATCCTCAAAAACCCCACCGATATAGTGTTGGAACCGCTGCATAGAGCCTCCTTAGGCGAAATTTGGGGGCGGGAAATTTGGCTTAAGCGAACGCCGGCATTACATCCTGCACAAAGCGCGTCAGTGACGCCTTTTTGCGCGCAAAACTCATGCCAGAGTCGATCCAGAGGCTAAACTCGTCATAGCCCAAATCCTGATAGCTTTTGATCCGCGCGATCACCTCGGCGGGTTGGCCGACGATGTTGTTCTTGCGCATCGCGGCCGCTGAATAGAACGGATGGGAAGCCACGTCTTCGGGTGTCAGTGTCTCTATCAGACCCTGCGAGATCGGGCGCTTGTTCAGGAACCACGCGCCGAAGTAGTTGTAAAACAAATTTAATTCTTCCGCGCCAAGATCGGCGTCGGCCTCGCTATCCGCGACATAGGTGTGGCGCAGCACCATGATTTTCGGGCGTGGCATTTCGGGATGCGCGGCGCAGGCGGCGTTAAACCGCTCCATCAGGCTGACCACTTCTTCATCACCCATATGCAGCGGCGTCACCTGCACGTTGCAACCATTGGCCACCGCGAAATCGTGGCTGTTCGGATCGCGCGCCGCCACCCAGATCGGCGGAAACGGCTGCTGCACCGGTTTCGGGGCCGAGGTGGTTTTCGGGAACTGCCAATGTTCGCCGTTGTGCGCGTAATCGCCGGCCCACAGGCCCTTGATCGCCGGAATAAGTTCGCGCATTTTCTGCCCGGCTGTCCAGGCATCCAAACCGGGGCTCATCCGGTCATATTCAAAGCTGTAGGCCCCGCGCGCGATGCCCAGATCAAGGCGGCCGTCCATGATCAGATCAGCCATCGCGGCCTCACCCGCCAGTTTGACCGGATGCCAGAACGGGGCGACCACATTGCCGGTGCCAAGCCGCACATTCTTGGTGCGGCGGGCGAGGTCTACCAAATTCAGGAACGGGTTCGGCGCGATGGTAAAATCCATGCCGTGATGCTCGCCCGTCCAGATCGCATGCATGCCGTTTTCATCAGCAATTTGGCAAAGTTCCAGCATTTCCTGATACAATCGTTGCTGCGGCTCATCGGCACTGACCCGCTCCATATGCACGAACAACGAAAATTTCATGGCGTGTTTCCTTCGGTTTTGGTCGCCACCGAGGCGACCCGACCCACATTCTGATTGCCGAAATAGATGCCATAATCGCCGACGCGGGCCTCGTCGGCCAGCCGCTCCAGCATGATCCGCATGGCGGGGTCGGTCACGTCATCAAAGCCCTTGGGGCTAAGCTCAACAAAGCCGCCCTTGCTGGGGGTGCCGCCCGTGCTGGGACAAAGAAACGCGATATGCTGCTGGCCCGCCGCGACATCTTCATAGACCGAATAGATGAAACCCGGCACCGCCTGCACGCCCGCAGCCGCAATCAGCGCCTGCAAGGCCGCGGTGGCGCCGTGCGCCCCGACCCGCGCCGTAGGAAGGCTTAGCCCACCGCGCCCGTCGTCTTGCAACAGCACATGACCGTCCTGCTCGATCAAAGCCGAGACCACCACCGCAGGGCCGCTCGCCAATGCTGCCCCTGCCTGTGCAGGCGTAAAATAAGACCCGCGATAGTAGCCCAAACCAGCCTGCCCAGAGGCCTCAAACGCCTCTACATGACCGATCAGAATGGCGTGGTCGCCCGCATCGACCACTTGATGGGTAGAGCAATCGAACCAAGCCGAAACCCCGTGCAGAATAGGCGCGCCATGCGGGCCAAGCTGCCATTGCACGCTGGCAAAACGATCTTCCACCGGCTTGGCGAAGGTGTTGGAGACAGCCTTCTGCCCCTCAGACAAAACATTGATCGCAAAGCCTTTTGCGGCGATAAATCGGGCATAATTCCCAGAGGTTTTCGCGATGGAAACCAACAGCAGGGCGGGGTCCAGTGACACCGAGGAAAACGAATTGGCGGTGAAGCCAATCGGCGCGCCCGCCTCATCCAGCGTGGTTACAACGGTCACGCCCGTCATGAATGTGCCGAAGGCATCGCGCAGCAGACGGCGGTTTTCCAATGTCATGCGCGTATCCCCTTTTGAGCAGACAGCAGCGGCACCGCCAGCCAAGCCGCAAGTGCCGCATTGACCTGCGCCGGAGCCGTCAGATTGACCATGTGGCGGTGGCCCTCGATCACCACAGCCTGCCCCATCGGTGCTGCCTTCGCCATTGCTTTTGCCATCGCCGGGGTAGAGTTCGCATCCCCCGAAGCCGTCAAGACCAAGGTGGGGCTATGGATTTTCGGCCAAGCTTCGGCATAGGCCATATCGCCATTGGCAAAGGCGCGGTAAGCCGCTGCATAGCCTTGCAGATTGACCGTTTTCAGCCAGCCCGCCACTTGCGCCCGCACGATCTGATCGGATGTGCTATCGGAAAACCAGCGCGTCAGCGGTACGTCGATGTCATTCGCGCCATTGGCCAAAGCTGCCGCCCGCGCCTGCACCGCCGTCCGCGCCTCGGGCGTGCGGCAGTAAACGCCGTTCAAAACCGCGAGCCGCAACACCAGATCGGGATGGTCCACCGCCAACCCCGACGCAATCAGCGCCCCCATCGAATGGCCCGCAACATTGACAAAACTGCAACTCAGCTGCCGCAGGGTTTTCGCCGCCCAAGCGACATAATCGGTTAATGCAGGCTGCCCCGGCAGCAAATCCGACAGCCCGTGCCCCGGCATATCGAGTGCGATCACTCGGTTGGTTTTGGCAAAATGCGCGATCTGCGGCCCCCAAGCATCCGCGCACATGCCGACGCCGTGCAGCAGAACCAAAGGCTCGCCCTGGCCAAATTCCAGATAGCTGATCTGCTGTCCGTCAGACAGCCGCAGGGTTTGCAGCGTCATGTCCCAGATCCTTAAGGTCTTGATAGCGATCCCCAATCCGGTGGTGTGGCCGCCCACCGATGGAGGCCCCCAGTGCCACCACAATCTCATCCGCCGCTGGCGCATCCGGGATGGCAAAATGGATGGTCAGGTAATGCGAGCGGCGGCCTTCATCGTTTTTGTCCATCAGCGGGATCATCACCGGGGTATTCGCACCACCCCGGATATTGGTGAACGCCAGATAAGATTTCGCCCCGACCGCGGTGCGATAATGATTGCCAAACCGCAAGGTGTGGATCAGCGCCGAAGCGTGTTCCACCTCGCCATCCAGACCCACAATCGCCGCTTTGCCGTAGGCCTCAATCGCCTCGCCCGAGCCCGCAGCCTCTAGGATCATCGCGGTCAGCAACGCGCCCAGTTCGGGGGCAACATCGTGGATGGCGGGTTTCAGGTTCTCAACAAACCCCATCCCCGCCCATGGGTTTTTCACCACCGCCGCCGCCGCGATCAGCTTCAACGGCACCGGGGCCGCCTTACCGCCCTCGATCAGCGTGGTTTCAACGTGGAGCAGGGTTTTGCGGATAACGGCTGGCATTGGGGCCTCAGAATCGCTGGGTTTCTTTGATGGTATGTTGGTATACCATAAGACCGCATGTCAAGAACCAGTTGCGGTAATGTGGTGCTTTCGATACAGTCTGGACATGAACCCGCTTGATGACCTGAAAATCACCCATCCGCCGCAAACCCTGCGGGAAATTGTGCTGGAACGGATGCGCAGCGCGATCCTGTCGGGCCGCTTTGCCTCGGGCGAACGTTTGGTCGAACGCACGCTTTGTGATCAGCTTGGCGTCAGCAGGTCCGTGGTGCGCGAGGCGATCCGCTATCTTGAGGCCGAAGGTCTCGTCGAAATCATGCCAAACAAAGGCCCGATGGTGGCCCGGATGGATTGGGCGCAGGCCGCGCAAATCTATGAAATCAGGCTCCTTTTAGAACAAAACGCCGCCGCCGCCTGCGCGCAAACCGCTGACGCCACGGTGAAAGCCAAACTGCAAGCGGCTACCCATGCGATTGAGACCACCTCTGCAGCCAACGATAACCCAGCCTTGATTGCGGCCACGACAGGATTTTACGAGATCATCTTCACCGCCGCAGGCCATCAGATCGCATGGGAGGTTGTGCAGCGCCTGAACGGCAGGATCAGCCGCCTGCGCGCGATGACTTTGGCCACCACCGACCGCCGCGTTTCTGGCCCGGTGCGGATGGCGCGGATTTGTGCGGCGATCTGCGCCAATGACCCTGATGCGGCCGCGCAAGCCGTCTGCGATCACCTCGATGAAGCCGCCAAAATCGCCCACCGTCTGCTGAAAGAGGCCAAGTAATGCCCGCCTATTGGATCGCCCACGTCACCGTCACCGACGCCGCGCGGTACAAGGGCTACCAAGCCCTCGCCCCACAGGCTTTTGCGAAGTTTGGCGGGAAATTTTTGGCGCGCGGCGGGGTGTCTGACAACCCCGAAGGCGCGGGATTTGAACGCCATGTTGTGATCGAATTTCCCGACCTGGCAACCGCCCGTGCCTGCTACGCCTCGCCCGAATACAGCGCCGCTAAAGCCGAGCGAGACGGTGCGGCCCGCGTGATGATCACCATGGTCGAAGGGCTTTAGCCAATGTGTTTGCCCTGCGGCACACCCGGCAAAACACAGAGCATTTCATAGAGCAAATTCGCCCCGATCAGCGCGGTATTGCCCGACGGATCATAGGGCGGTGACACTTCTACCAGATCGCCGCCAATGATGTTCAAACCCGCACATCCGCGCACGATTTCAAGGCCTTGCCAGATCGTCAGCCCGCCCGGTTCAACCGTGCCAGTGCCCGGTGCGAAGGCGGGATCAAGGCTGTCAATATCATAGGACAGATAGACCGGCGCGTCGCCGATTTTGGCACGAATTTCCGCCATTAGCGGCTTTAGCGACTTATACCAACATTCCTCGGCCTGCACCACGGTCCAGCCGTTTTTGCGGCCCCAGTCGAAGTCTTCAAGGCTGTAGCCGGTGCCGCGCAAACCGATCTGAAAAACCTTATCATTTTGCAAGCAGCCGTCTTCCCAAGCCCGCCGAAACGGGCAACCGTGGGCGACTTTCTCGCCAAACATCGTGTCATTCACATCGGCATGGGCATCGACATGGATCAGCGCCACTGGGCCATGTTTGGCTTTGATCGCCCGCAAAATCGGCCAAGTCAGGGTGTGATCGCCGCCCAAAGTCAGCGGCAAAGCGCCATGCGCCAGCACGCCGTTGTAATAGTCAGTGATGATATCGACCGATTTTTTCAGATCAAAGGTGTTGATCGGCACATCGCCGATATCAGCGACTTGCAGATGCTCAAACGGCGCCGCCCCGGTCGCCATATTGAAGGGGCGCAGCATGCGGGATTCGTCGCGGATTTGCCGCGGCCCGTGCCTTGTGCCCGAACGGTTCGAGGTGCCAATATCCATCGGAATGCCGATAAAGGCGACATCCAGCCCCGCCGCTGTGTCTTGTGTCGGCAGCCGCATCATCGTGGCTGGCCCGCCAAAGCGCGCCATCTCATTGCCGCCAAGCGGTTGATTGAATTTGGACATTTCTACGATCTCTCCCAAAGCTTGCACCCAGCTTAGCCGCAAGCCGCGATCCGTGGAAAGGGCTTTGTCGGCGATGGCTTTGCCAATTTTTGAGGCAGGCCGAAAGATTCACCCCCTTCATCTTTTTCCCAACAGGAAAATAATTTGACAGTAGCGCGCCTGTATCGCTAGCCTGTTTTCCAACAGGAATGCAGCCCGAACCGGGCGCGGACAACTCGGAGGAAGACATGGCAAAACGTGTGGCAGTGATCGGCGCAGGGCCGTCTGGTCTGGCGCAACTGCGGGCTTTTCAATCGGCCAAGATGAAGGGTGCGGAAATCCCCGAGGTGGTGTGCTTTGAAAAGCAGTCCAACTGGGGTGGCTTGTGGAATTACACTTGGCGCACGGGTCTGGACGAGAATGGCGAGCCGGTTCACAGCTCGATGTACCGCTATTTGTGGTCGAACGGCCCGAAGGAAGGTCTTGAGTTTGCGGATTATTCCTTTGAGGAACATTTCGGCAAACAAATCGCATCCTATCCGCCCCGCGCCGTGTTGTTCGACTATATCCAAGGCCGGGTGCTGAAGGCGGGCGTGCGCGATTGGATCCGGTTTTCGACCCCGGTGCGGTTTGTGAAATACAATGAAGACAAGGGTAATTTCACCGTCACCGCGCATGATATGAAAACCGACCGGATGTATGAGGAGGAATTTGACAACGTCATCGTCGCCTCTGGCCATTTCTCAACCCCCAACGTGCCGGAATATCCGGGGTTTGACAAATTCGGCGGACGGGTGCTGCACGCGCATGATTTCCGTGATGCGATGGAGTTCAATGGCAAGGATATTCTGCTGCTGGGGTCAAGCTATTCGGCGGAAGATATCGGCTCGCAATGCTGGAAATATGGCGCGAAGTCGATCACCGTGGCCTATCGGAATGCGCCGTTGGGCTATGATTGGCCGGAGAATTTCGTTGAGGTGCCGGCACTGGTGCGGGTGGATGAGACCACCGCCTATTTCAAGGATGGCACCAGCAAGCGGGTGGATGCGATCATTCTGTGCACCGGGTATAAGCATCACTTCCCGTTCCTGCCCGATGATCTGCGGCTGAAAACGGCGAACCGCTTGGCGGCTGCGGATCTGTATAAAGGTGTGGTTTGGGTGAATAACCCGAAGCTGTTCTATGTGGGGATGCAAGATCAGTGGTTCACCTTCAACATGTTTGACGCCCAAGCCTGGTGGGTGCGCGATGTGATCTTGGGGCGGATTGCGGTGCCGGGCGATAAGGCGGTGCTGCTGGCCGATGTGGTGGACCGGGTGGCGCGCGAGGATGCGGGGCAGGACGCGCATGATGCGATCCATTATCAGGGCGACTATGTGAAGGAATTGAACGCCGAGACCGACTATCCCAGCTTTGACGTCGATGGGGCCTGTGAAGCGTTCTTTGAGTGGAAGGAACACAAGAAAGCCGGGATCATGACCTTCCGCAACCATGCCTATAAATCGGTGATCACCGGGACGATGGCGCCGGTGCATCACACGCCGTGGAAGGACGCGTTGGAAGACAGTTTGGAAGCTTACCTGCGGAACTGAATTTGAGAAGGCCTCGGACATTTTCCGGGGCCTTTTTGTTGGTCCCAACGCGGGACCTTTTTAATTTCATTTATACTCAGTATGTTACGCGGCCAAGTTTAGAAAAAATTAACGAACCTGCACTTCTGGCCATTCGCTGCGCTTAACTATCCCCGCCGGTGGCACTTGTTTTCAACCACCGCGCCGCCTGATGTTTAGCCGGCCAGCGCTGATGCGTCGCTGCCTTGGCTTCGGGACCGGGGCGGCGCGCGTTATGACGCTTGACGCTGTTCATTTACGACAAGCGCCTGTGCTGTATCCGGCCGAGCAAGCCTCCGGCGGGAGTATTTTTGCCAATGTGAAACGGATTAGGGAGCGCCGGGATTAATGGCGCTCCCTAAGGTTCAGCTTAGATGTCGAGGGTGTTTTCGTGTTCCCATTTCGAGAAATGGCTGACGTAGCTGTCCCACTCTTTGGCCTTGAGCTTCAGGTAGGCGGCGGAGAATTCTTGGCCCATCGCGGCCTTCAAGGTGGTGTCTTTGTCGTAGTCGCGCAAAGCATCCAGCAGGTTCAGCGGCAACTTGGGTGCACCCGTCACCGTCTGACCTTGGGTATACATATCAATGTCATAGCGCGGGCCGGGGTCGGCTTTGGTGCGCACGCCGTCAAGGCCTGCCGCAAGGATCACGGCTTGCATGAGGTAAGGGTTCGCCGCGCCATCGGGCAGGCGCAACTCGAACCGACCGGGGCCGGGAACGCGGACCATATGGGTGCGGTTGTTGCCTGTCCACGTCACAGTGTTGGGGGCCCAAGTCGCCCCCGACGAGGTACGCGGCGCGTTGATGCGTTTGTAGCTGTTGACGGTCGGGTTGCAGATCGCGGCCAAAGCAGAGGCGTGTTTCATGATGCCGCCGAGAAAGTTACGGCCGCGGTCGGAGAGGCCCAACTCTTTGCTATCATCAGAGAATACGTTGTTTTTGCCTGCCAGATCCCAGACCGAGATATGGGCGTGGCAACCGGAACCCGTCAGGCCCTTGAACGGTTTGGGCATGAAAGTGGCGCGCAGCCCGTGCTTTTCGGCCACGGATTTCATCATGAATTTGAAGAAGCTGTGCTTGTCGGCAGTTTGCAGCACGTCGTCGTACTTCCAGTTCATCTCATACTGGCCAGTCGCGTCTTCGTGGTCGTTTTGGTAGGCTTCCCAACCCAGTTCAAGCATGTAATCGCAAACCTCGGCGATCACGTCGTATTGCCGCATCATGGCTTGCTGGTCGTAGCAGGGCTTTTCAGCGTTGTCATAGGGATCGGCGATTTTGTCGCCTTCGGGAGTCAGCAGGAAGAATTCCGGCTCCACCCCGGTTTTGACGCGCAGGCCCTCTTTCGCGGCCTCATCGACCAGTTTGCGCAGCACGTTGCGCGGGGCTTGGGCGACGGGTTTGCCCTCCATCACGCAGTTGGAGGCGAGCCATGCCACCTCTTTTTTCCACGGCAGTTGAGTGACAGACGAGGCATCTGGGACGGCCATCATGTCGGGGTGGGCGGCGGTGAGATCAAGCCAAGTGGCAAAGCCTGCAAAGCCCGCACCATCGACGGCCATATCGTTGATTGCCTGCGCTGGCACCAGTTTGGCGCGCTGTGCGCCGAACAGATCGGTGTAGCTGATCATAAAGTACTTAACGCCTTTTTCTTTGGCGTAGGCGGCTAGATCTTGGACCATTTGGTCTCTCCCTGTCGTCTTTAATTATGGTGCTGGCCTGATTGTTCAGGCCAGCCAATTCGTTAGAAGCCGTTCTTGCCGGGAATCCAGTTGGTGCCCGCCAAAGGAACGCCCGCCATGGCGGCACCTTCGATCGTGAGCGCGCAAAGGTCTTCGGGTTCCAGATTGTGCAGATGGTTCTTGCCACAGGCCCGCGCGATGGTTTGCGCCTCCAGCGTCATCACCTTGAGGTAGTTTTTCAGGCGACGGCCACCGAGGATCGGATCAAAACGGTTGAAAAGCTCGGGGTCTTGGGTGGTGATGCCTGCGGGGTCTTTGCCCTCGTGCCAGTCGTCATACGCGCCTGCGGTGGTGCCGAGTTTGTTGTATTCGGATTCCCATTTCGGATCGTTATCGCCCAAAGCGATCAGGGCAGCGGTGCCGATGGCAACGGCATCCGCACCCAAAGCCATCGCCTTTGCCACATCCGCGCCGGTGCGGATGCCGCCCGAGACGATCAGTTGCACTTTGCGGTGCATGCCAAGGTCTTGCAGCGCCTTCACCGCGAGGGGGATGCAAGCAAGGATTGGCATGCCGACGTTTTCGATGAACACGTCTTGGGTGGCCGCGGTGCCGCCTTGCATCCCGTCGAGCACCACCACGTCAGCGCCGGCTTTGACGGCGAGGGCGGTGTCGTAATAGGGGCGCGCGCCGCCGATCTTGACGTAGATCGGCTTTTCCCAATCGGTGATCTCGCGGATCTCCATGATCTTGATTTCAAGATCATCTGGGCCGGTCCAATCGGGGTGGCGGCAGGCAGAGCGTTGGTCGATACCTTTGGGAAGGTTGCGCATTTTGGCGACGCGGTCAGAGATTTTCTGGCCCAGCAGCATGCCACCGCCGCCGGGTTTGGCGCCTTGGCCGACGACGACTTCGATGGCGTCAGCGCGGCGGAGGTCATCGGGGTTCATGCCGTAGCGCGAGGGCAGGTATTGGTAAACGAGGGTGTTGGAATGGCCGCGTTCTTCTTCGGTCATGCCGCCATCGCCTGTGGTGGTCGATGTGCCTGCGGCGGATGCACCCCGGCCCAAGGCTTCTTTGGCGGGGCCAGAGAGGGCGCCAAACGACATGCCTGCGATGGTTACGGGAATGTCGAGGTGGATCGGTTTTTTGGCAAAGCGGGTGCCGAGCCAAACGTCAGTGGCGCATTTCTCGCGGTAGCCTTCGAGGGGATAGCGCGAGATTGACGCACCAAGAAACAGCAGGTCATCGAAATGCGGCAGTTTGCGTTTGGAACCACCGCCACGAATGTCGTAAATCCCGGTGGCTGCGGCGCGGCGGATTTCGGCGTTCACATCGTTGGAAAAGGTCCAGCTTTGCTTCGGCGGGGTATGGGGAAAATCGCTCATATATGCCTCAGTACGACGACGCGTTGTCGATGTTGAATGTGTAGAGTTTGCGGGCGGAGCCGTAGCGTTTGAAATCCGAAGGCTTGGCGAGGTGTTCGGCTTCGCCGCGCTTCAAGAGGTCAGCGATGATGGCAAGGTGTTCAGGGCGCATTTCTTTCTCGATACAGTCGGTGCCGAGGGATTTCACAGAACCGCGCACGAACAGGTGGGCTTCATACAGACTGTCGCCCAGCGCGTCGCCTGCATCCCCCAGCACAAGGATGTTGCCGGATTGCGCCATGAAGCACGACATGTGGCCGATGTTGCCATGCACGACGATGTCGATGCCTTTCATCGAGATGCCGCAGCGCGACGAGGCATTGCCTTTGATCACCAAGAGGCCGCCGCGCCCGGTAGCACCTGCATATTGGCTGGCATCGCCATCGATGATCACGGTGCCGCTCATCATGTTTTCGGCGACGCCGGGGCCAGCCGAGCCTTTGACGCGGATCGTCGCTTGCTTGTTCATCCCGGCGCAGTAATAGCCGGTCGATCCGCGCACGGTGATGTCGATGGGGGCATCTACGCCGACGGCAATCGCGTGGCTGCCTTTGGGGTTCACCACCTCCCATGCGGTTTGATTGGTCTGGCCTTTGAGGTTGTGGAGCGCTTGGTTCAGCGCGCGCAGGCCCTGCGCTTCAAGGTCGAAAGTCTGCATGTTCAGCGTTCCCAGAAGTAAACGGTGGCGGGCTCTGGCTCCCAGACGCGGGCGGATTCGATGCCCGGCAGGTTGACGAGGGCGCGGTATTCAGAGCCAAAGGCGACGTATTGGTCGGTTTCGGCCATCACGGCGGGCTTGCAGGCGATCGGATCACGCACCACGCCGAAGCCGTCTTTGGTCCCCACCACGAAGGTGAAGAAACCGTCAAGATCGGTGAGGGTGGCTTCCAAAGCTTGGCCCAAGGTTTCACCCTGTTGCAGTTTGTGGCTGACGAAGGCCGCGCCGACTTCGGTGTCGTTTTCAGTCTCGAACGTCATGCCAAGGCGTTTCAGCTCGCGCCGCACGCCGTTGTGGTTCGAAAGCGAGCCGTTGTGGACCAAGCACTGATCCGGGCCGGTCGAAAACGGATGCGCGCCCATCGTGGTCACCGCGGATTCTGTGGCCATGCGGGTGTGGCCGATGCCATGGGTGCCGTGCATTTTGGCGATTTCAAAACGGGCCGCCACGTCTTTCGGCAGACCAACTTCTTTATAAATCTCAATGCCTTCGCCCGAGGACATGATCTTCATGCCGGGGCGTATTTTTGCCAAGGCCGAACGCGCCGCATCCAGCTGATCTGCGGGGACTTCCAGCACCGCATGGGTGGATTTCACCAGCATCAGCACCGGGGTGCCCAGCGCATCTTTCAGATCAGCGTCGAGGTTTTTGAAATCAATTTCAGGCGTGGCCGACTGCACGGTCAGCTTGCCATGGCCAACCTTGCCTTGGGAATAGATCGCGATTCCGGCGCTGTCGGGGCCGCGGTCGGTCATGGTGATCAGCATATCAGTCAGCATCGCGCCCAACTGAGGCTGTAATTTGGGGTCTTTCAAGAAAAGCCCGACGATTCCGCACATGGCGACGACTCCTTGTCGTGTGGATATGGCGATACGCTATCACGGCAAAATATTCCGTCAACTGTGAAGAAACTTTTTTTCACCGTGGGTAATGATTTTCATTTTGCCTAATTTCTCATCAAACCCTTTGACAGAATGTCGCAGGCAGTGTTTCCTCTCAGAAAATAAAATTCACACAGAGAAATCATGTGGGGAGCAAACCCCGCTGCGACTGCCGCGCTATGGCCCTAAGCGCGGTCAGGTGGAGGGGGCCTAGGGAGGAAATCTTGTCTGATCTGAACACACGGATCGAGGCGATGCATCGAAGCGACACGCGGATTGCGTGGGCTTTTGTCATCGGCCTTTGGCTGGCGATTGGTTTTGTGGCCTACGGCACTTGGGATCTGGCGCCCTCGGGGGGGGCGCGGGTGATGCTGCTGATCGGCGGCGCGTTGGTGCTGATTTATAACACTGCGGCGATCATGGCGATGTTGCGGCATTACCGCGAAGACCGCGATTTCATGTATGGGCTCGACATCCAGTTCATGGATGCCGCCCGCGCGGCGAAGGGGAAATAGATGGCACGCTATATCCCCCCCGTTCAAAGTAAGCTTGGTCAGGTGATTGACGTGATCGTGCTGGTGGTGCTGTCGGTTGGCGCGCTGTTCGTGCCGCTGTGGCTGGGGCTGGCGGGTTCGGCCAAGCTGCCGGTGCCGGTGGAAAACCCAACTTGGGAGAGTTTGGGGCAAAACCCGGTGATGGTGGCGCAATGGAACAAGCTGGGCTTTCCCGACGCGGCCTCGGCGCATGATATGATCACGGCGCGGTATGATTACAGTTTCAGCTGGATCAGTCTGGCGGTGATGGTGATCGTGATCGTTGGCTATTTCGTGATGATGATCCGGTTTTCCGACATCGAATACCGCGAAGTGATCGCTGAGAAATTCGGTGAGAAATAGGGGGCGATGATGGATACCTGGAATTACATCGAATACGGCGCTTGGGGGTTGTCGGCGCTGTTCGGGCTGTTGATCGTGATCGACTGGATCAAGATCGACACCACTTATTCAGAGGAAATGCTGACCTCGTCGCGCGAAGGCGTGTTGGAAGCGATGACCGAGAAACATAAGCTGGAGGGCGGAGATGGCACATTCTGATATGGACGTGGACCATACCGCGCATGGCCAGTCGATGGGGCTGTTGCGGGTGCTTGGCCCGGCGCATGTCTGGGCGCTTGGCGTCGGCATCGTGTTGGTCGGCGAGTATATGGGCTGGAACTTTGCGGTGGGTAAGGGTGGGGCCTATGCAGCCCTGATCGCCTGCTGGTTCGCCGGGGTGTTGTATTCCTGCGTCGCGATGATTGACAGTGAGGTGACCTCGACGGTGGCCGCCGCGGGCGGGCAGTATACGCAGGCCAAGCATATCATCGGGCCGCTGATGGCGTTCAACGTCGGGCTTTATCTGGTGTTCGCCTATACGATGCTGGAGGCTGGCAACGCGATCACTTTGGGGTTCTTGGTGGATACCGTGGCGGGGATGACGGGGCATGAGGGTGGCTTGGATCAACGGCCGTTCATCGTGCTTGCGATCATGTTTCTGGCCTGGCTGAACTATCGCGGCGTGCTGGCGACGCTGACGTTTAACCTTGTGATCACCGCGATTGCCTTTGTGGCGATCATCACGATTTTCCTCGCCACCTCGCCTTTGCTTGGGGCCGGAGAGATGCTGCACAAGGATCTGATGAGCGGTCAGGCATCATTGCCGTATGGCTGGTTGGGGATCTTGGCGGCGATGCACTTCGGGCTGTGGTATTATCTCGGCATTGAGGGGACGACGCAGGCGGCAGAGGAAGTGCGCTCGCCCGCGCGGTCGCTGCCGTTTGGCACTTTGGCCGGGATCATGACGCTGCTGATTGCGGCGACGCTGACGTGGTATGTCTGTGCGGGGCTGATGCCGTGGGAATACTTGGGGGACGGGGTGAATGGGGCTGTGGCACCGTTGTTCTCGGCTGCGCAGATCACGGGGTCTTCGGCACTGGTGTGGTTGCTGGGGATTGGCACGCTGTTTGCGACGTTGGCAAGCGCGAATGGCTGTATCAATGATGCGTCGCGTGCGTGGTTCTCGATGGGGCGCGATCATTACCTGCCCGCGTGGTTTGGCGCGGTGCATCCGGTGTATCGCACGCCCTACCGCGCGATCATCTTTCTGGTGCCGATTGCGCTGATCTTCGCACTGGGCGCGCCTTTGGATCAGGTGATCACGTTCTCGATCCTGTCGGGGCTTTTGGGCTATACGTTCATGCCGATCAACATGATCATGTTCCGCAAGAAATGGCCGTTGGATACGATCAAACGCGGCTATGAGCATCCGCTGCACCCGCTGCCGGCGATCTCGCTGATGGCTTTGTGTTCGGTGACGTATTTCGCGGTGTTTCTGGGCTATGGCACCCAGCTGATTGCGATGATTGGGTTCTATATCGTGGTCAGCCTGTGGTTCCACTTCTGGCGCTACCGCTTTGTGAAGCGCGCCGATCAGTTCACCATGCCGTGGCCGCGTCCGCGCGGGTATTGAGATCGCTTCCCGGCCCGCGTTGTTCGCGGGCCGGTTTGTTTTGGGATAGAGCATGAAATTTCTGATCTGGGCTTTGGTGATTGCAATCGGCTGCGGCATCGCTGTGCGGTTGCGCGGGCAGAGCGCCAAGCGGTTTGCCGTGCGCGGGCGGTATTTCGCAGCGGTTGAGACGCTGTTTGAGGCACCGATTGTTGCGCTTGCGCCGACCGGGTTTCCGCGGATTTCCGGGCGCTATCAGGGCGCGCTGTTTGATCTGCAGGTGGTGCCGGATACGCTGACCTACCGCAAACTGCCAGCGCTGTGGTTGCTGGTGACGCTGGCGGAACCGACCCCGGCCCGCGCGACGTTGGATGTGATGTTGCGCCCGCGCGGGGTGGAGCCGTTCAGCAACTTCCGCGATTTGGCGGTGCAGATTGCGACGCCAGCCGGATTTCCCGAGGATTGCGCCATTCGCAGCGATGCGCCCGAGGCTGCTGTGCCTGCCGCATTCGTGCTGAAGCATCTGGAGGGTCTGGATGCGGATTTGCTGAAAGAGTTGGTGATCTCGCCCAAGGGCTTGCGGCTGGTCTGGCTGGCCGAGGAAGCCGACCGCACCCGCTATCTGGCGTTTCGCGATGCAGAGATGGGGAAAGCGCCGTTGGCCGCTGCCCGGCTGGAACCGCTGCTGAACGCCCTGCTGGCTTTGCGCGATGATTTGAAGGACTTGCCATGAGCCAACCGTTAAATCCCCGTCTGGTCTTGCTGGCCGCGACGATCCTGCCGGGGTCTGGTCAAGTGCTGAACCGTCAGCCGATCCGGGGGCTGACCTTTGTGTTTTTCATCATCCTGCTTGGCGCGTTCACCCTGAAAACGGCCGCCCACGAGGTGTCATTGGTGGGCAAGCTGGCGGGTGGTTTGTTCGTTTGGGCGCTGGCGATGATGGATGCGTACAAAACCGCGCGGGTGCGATTCGAGGTTTGGCGGCACGGCAAAGGCCGTTGATCGCCCGATTTTGCGGCAGAACCTGGGTGGGAGACTCGGAAAATCAAATCCACATCGGAACAAAAGTTAAAAATTATTCCTCGCAGGTGAAAAATCGCTTTGAGCTTGGCCTGCTCCGCTTCAATATGTCGCAATCTCAACCAAACGATCCGGCCACAGCAAGGCCGGACAGCAACAGGGACAAAGGAACACTTGATGTCTACAGAAAGTAAAGCGGGCGATCTGCATCGCACGCTGAATTGGAAAGGCGCCTTCTGGGTCGCCGCAGGGGTGCCGCCCCTTGTGCTGTTTTCCATCGGCGGTATCGCGGGGGTGGCTGGGCAAGCTGCCTTCGTGGTGTGGATGCTGTCGATGATCATGGGCTTTTCGCAAAGCTTCACCTATGCCGAAATGGCGGGCATGTTCGGCAACAAGTCGGGCGGAACATCGGTCTATGGTGCGACCGCATGGCTGCGCTATTCCAAGCTGATCGCGCCTTTGTCGGTGTGGTGCAACTGGTTCGCATGGTCGCCCGTGCTGTCGCTGGGTTGTGCCATCGCGGCGGGCTATATCCTGAATGCCTTGTTCCCGATCCCGTTGGACACTGCCCCGCAAGTGGTGGCATGGGTCACAGCCAACATCGCCAACTACAGCGAAACCACGGCGAGCGTGGCGGCCTATATTGCCGCCAATGCGGGCACCACGCCTGCGGATGCGATCACCGCCGTGGCAAGTGCGGATGGCGTGGCAGCCCTGACCCCGGCGTTCCGGGTGTGGGAGGCTTATGCGCTGAACGTCCCCGGTCTGGGCACGCTGCATTTCAACTCGACCTTCGTGATTGGCGTTGTGCTGATGCTGATCATGCTGGCGATCCAGCATCGCGGCATCGCCACCACGGCATCTGCGCAAAAGGTGCTGGCGGTGGTGGTGCTGGTGCCGCTGCTGTTGGTGGGTTTGATCCCGATCCTGACCGGCGAGATCAACACGATGAACGTCACCGGCATTGTGCCGCCAACCTCTAGCTATTCCGGTGTGAATGGTGAGTGGAATGTCGGCGGTTGGACGCTGTTCTTGGGCGGCATGTATATCGCCGCTTGGTCGACCTACGGGTTCGAGACTGCGGTTTGCTATACGGCCGAGTTGAAAGACCCCAAGCGCGATACGTTCCGCGCGATCTTCTATTCGGGCCTTCTGTGCATCGTGTTCTTCTTTCTGATCCCGTTCTCGTTCCAAGGCGTTTACGGCCTGAGCGGCATGTTGACCCCCGGCGTGATCGACGGCACCGGGGTGGCCGAGGCTTTGGGCGCGATGGTGGGGTCCAACCCGATCTTCATCCAGATCTTCGTGATCCTGATGATCCTCGCGCTGTTCCTGGCGATTATGACGGCAATGGCGGGGTCTTCGCGGACCCTGTATCAAGGCTCGCGTGATGGCTGGCTGCCGAAGTACCTGAGCAAAACCAACAGCCACGGTGCGCCTGTCGGAGCGATGTGGACGGATTTCGGCTTTAACGTCATTCTGCTGGCTTTGGCTTCGGATATCGGCGGCTATTTCTATGTGCTGGCGATTTCCAACGTTGGCTACATCATCTTCAACTTCCTCAACCTGAATGCAGGTTGGATTCATCGGATTGACTCGGGCCATTTGAACCGTCCGTGGAAAGCGCCGAACTGGCTGATCGGGGTCAACACCGTGCTGGCCTTTGTAAACGCGCTGTTTCTTGGGGCTGGGGCGAAGGTCTGGGGCTATGAGAACGCGTTGTGGTCGGGGTTGGTGTTTGCCGCCTTCATCCTGCCGGTGTTCTGGTTCCGGCATTATGTGCAGGACAAGGGCCATTTCCCAAAGGAGGCGATGGAGGATCTGGGTCTGACCGATCACGGCGATCTGGGGCCAAGGAAGGCCGGGATGCTGCCCTACCTTGCGCTGGTCGCAGGCGCTGCGGTGGTGCTGTGGTCGAACTGGTTCTTCGTGCTGCCCGTAGCCGCCTGAACTGTGGCCGCCTAAACTGCTGGTAAATTGTGCAAACGGGCGGTCTTCGGGCCGCCCGTTTGTATTTCTGGCCCCTGCGCAAGAAAAGGTCGAAAACCTCCCTGACAGGAAATAATTTTGCACAAGAAGGTTGATTTTGCTTTGGGCTAATCGCAGACTGTTGCCAGAAAAACTAACCGCTCTTGGGGGGCTATATGACAAATTCCTGGCGATTCTCGACGCTCGCTGACCGTCACCGCGCTTTGGGGTCAAATCTGGAAGACTGGTCGGGCATGGGCACGGCTTGGTCTTACGAGAAGGGCGACCCGGATGCCGAATATATGGCGATCCGCACCAAGGCCGGGCTGATGGACGTGTCGGGGCTGAAGAAGGTGCATATCGTAGGGCATGGTGCCAGCCATGTGATTGAACGCGCGACGACGCGGAATATGGAAAAGCTGATGCCGGGGCGCTCGGTTTATGCAGCCATGCTGAACGACGCGGGCAAGTTCGTCGATGATTGCGTGATTTACCGCACCGGGCCGAATGCGTTCATGGTGGTGCATGGCTCGGGGGCTGGCTTTGAGCAACTGACGATGGCGGCGGCGGGGCGCGATGTCTCGGTACGGTTTGACGACAACCTGCATGATCTGTCGCTGCAAGGGCCGCTGGCGGTGGATTATCTGGCGCAGCATGTGCCGGGGATCCGGGATCTGGCGTATTTCAGCCAGATGCAGACCAGCCTGTTCGGCAAGCCGGTGATGATCTCGCGCACCGGCTATACCGGCGAGCGGGGGTATGAGATTTTCTGCCGGGGCCAAGACGCGCCGGTGATCTGGGACCGGATTCTGGAGGAAGGGGCGGCGATGGGGATCATTCCCTGCCGTTTCACCACCTTGGATATGCTGCGCACTGAGTCGTATCTGCTGTTCTTCCCATTCGATAACTCGGAAATGTACCCGTTCGACACCGAAGGCCCCGGCGATACGCTGTGGGAATTGGGTCTGGATTTCACCGTGTCGCCCGGCAAAACCGGGTTCCGGGGTGCAGAGGAGCATTACCGCCTAAAGGGGCGCGAGCGCTTCAAAATCTGGGGGCTGAAGCTGGAAGGCAAGAATGCGCCCGGCAATGGTGCCCCGGTGTTCAAGGGCGGCGAACAGGTTGGCCTGGTGACGCAGGCGATGTATTCGCCGCTGAACGACTGGACCATCGCCATCGCCCGCCTGCCCGTCGATTGCGCCAACAATGGCACCAAACTGGTGGTGAACTGCGCCACGCATGGCGAAATCGCGGCAACCACCCACGCGATGCCGTTTTTTGACGTGGATAAAAAGCGCCGGACGGCGAAGGGTTAGAGCTTTCAGACTGGCTTAAGTATTCCCGCCGGAGGCATCCGAAGCTGGCCGAAGGAGCCTTCGGCGGGGATGTTTAGACCAATGTGAGATTGCGCAGAGGCAGATCGTTCAGGGATTGACGGAACTATGACGAAGACGATGTTCGAGCCTTCCATCACCAGCCGCCCGGTTTACGGCGTGCTTTCGCCCGGCGTGGGATCGGCGCATTTATTTGTCGCTGATGGTGAGGGGGCAGATGCGGTGTGCGATCTGTTTGCCAAGGCTGAGGCAGCCGAGATGAAAGCGGCCAGCCACATCATCTATATGCCGGGGGCGAATGGCTGTGACAAGACCGCCGACCTGCAGGCCTTGGGCGTGGCGCAATTTTATCGTGCGCCGAGTTTTGCCTCCGCCCAATCACGATTGGCCAAAGTGTTGGCGGATGCGCATATGGGATTACAGATTTATGCGGCAGGCACCGAAGGGTTGATGGCGCAGGTGGCAGCCCTCGCGCAGGCGGCAGGTTTGCCCTATGAGGCGGTGCAGATGGAGCATCGCGGCAGCCTAGCGCGCCGGGTGCAGTGCGTGCATTGCAAGGGTGTGACCGAAAATGTCCGTCTTGATCCGTTCCATTGCAGCCATTGCGGCTTGAGCCTGTTCGTGCGTGACCATTTCTCGCGCCGTCTGGCGGCGTTTCAGGGCGTGAATATTGATGCGGAAGATCCCGGGCAGGTTCCGGCATCGGTGGAGCGGTTCAAATGAGTGTGGGTGCGCCGAAAATTCCGGTTGTTGTGGCCGAGGTGGTTGAAGTCAACGCACTGATCAAACGCTTCCGCTTTCAACGCCGCGATGGCGCTGCGATGCCGGTGTTCTCGGGTGGCTCGCATGTGGTCGTCGAGATGGACGATCACGGCACCCGCCGGATGAACCCCTATTCGCTGATGAGCCATCCGGCCGACACGCTGGGCTATGAGATCTCGGTGCGCCGGGATGAGGTGGGGCGTGGCGGCTCGCTGTATATGCACACGCACGTCCGCCCCGGCATGGAGATGGTGCTGAGCCAGCCCGTCAATCTGTTCCCGTTGGATGCGCGGGCCAAGAAGCATCTGATGATCGCGGGCGGCATTGGCATCACGCCGTTCCTTGCGCAAATGGCGCAGGTCGAGGCGATGGGCGGGCGGTTCGAGCTGCATTATTCGGTGCGCTCACCCGCCTTGGGGGCCTATGTCGAGCATCTGCAAGAGCAGTACGGCAGCCGCGTGCACGTCTATTATGACGAGCTTAAACAGCAGATTGATCTGAAAACTCTGCTGAAATCGCAACCGCTTGGCACCCATATCTATGTCTGCGGTCCGAAGGGGATGATTGCCTGGGTCAAAGCCACGGCGGCGGCGATGGGTTGGCCTGCGCTGGCGGTTCATTCCGAGGAATTCTTGGCACCCCCTGTGGGTCTGGCGTTTGAGGTGCAACTGGCGGCCTCGGGCAAATCATTCACCGTGCAGCCGAACCAATCGCTGCTGGAAGCGATTGAGGCGGCGGGGGTCGAGGCACCTTATCTTTGCCGCGGCGGTGCGTGCGGGCAGTGTGAGACCGACGTTTTGCGCTGTGACGGCCATATTGAACATAACGACCACTGGCTGACCGACGCGCAAAAAGCCAGCCATACCAAGATCATGCCATGCGTGTCGCGGTTTCGGGGCGCGGCCCTGATCCTCGACCGATAGGGGGGAGCCTATGTCACTGGATTTCAATGTTGAGACCTTTCGGGGCGACTATACGTTCAAGAACTCGGCAAAGGCGATCAAGCGCTTTCCGTTCCCGTTCCCCGAAGACAGCTATATGTATTCGGTGAATATGGAGCCGCATGTGCCGGGGGCGGTGGGCTCGGTGTTCGAGCATTTGTTCGACGTGGACGAGCATTATGTGGCCGAGATGCGAGATCGTGCGCAGGTGCTGGCGGAAGATCCTTTGCGTTGCCAGACGCTGCCGCATATGGAACTGGCGGGCTGGGACTTGCTGGAACTGATCATGGAGAGCAAGGCGCGGGACTATCCGCAGTGGTTTGAGTTGCACAAGGACGGCGACAACTGGCACTGGATCAACAAGCCGTTGCAGATTGAGCAAAAGTTCACCTTCATGGATGCCTCCACCCTGCCCTACGGGCCGATGGAGTATATCACCCGGCAGACACAGGGCGATTTTACTCTGCAAGATCAGCGCGATGATGATCTGTGGATCGAGGCTGGCATGGTGACAACACAGGCTGACTGGTCGCTGGATTTCGATATCGGCATGAGTTTCAAGCAATGGCACGCCCCGGTGCCGCTGGCGCATCAGATGAATATCTTTGACCGCGCGTTGAAATTTTTGCTGAAGCTGCAACATGGCGCGCCAGTGCGGCGGTTCAACTGGACGATGACGGTTGATGCCCTGCTGGATACCTCGCCGGAGAATTATCCAAAATGGGGGCCGTCGAAGACTACGATGACGCCGGAGACCATTGGCCACCGCCAGCACCTGCGAGTCGAGTTGCAGACGCTGCACCGCTTGCCGAGATCGAACGCCATCGTCTTCCCGATCCGTTGCTATCTGATCCGGTTTGAGGAATTGGTGACGGTGCCGAAATGGGCGCGCCGCTTGCACCGGGTGGTGCGGGATATCCCGGATGAATTGGCGACCTATAAGGGGTTTTTGCGCAACAAGCCGCTGATGCTGGACTATCTGGCGCAGTTTGACGACGGCCAGCCCACCTCGCCGGGGTTTGGCGCAGACTAGCCTGCCTACGCCTGTTTGTAAGAAATCACCGACAGATAGCGGGCCGGAAGTTTTACCAGAACCTCTGGCCCGTGCTGGGCGTCTGCGTCAAAGAACAGGCTATCGCCCGGTTTCAAATGGAAAAGCTGATCACCATGACGGTATTCGACCTCTCCCTCCAGCATATACAAAAGCTCGATACCATCGTGCTGGAAGGCCGGGAACACGTCGGATTCGGTGGTGAGGGTGATCATGTAGGGTTCGACCAGCACGCCGGAATCGTTCGATCCGATATGGCCGAGCAGGTGGTATTGGTGGCCCGCCCGGGTGCCGCGCCGCTCGATTTCAATGTGATCGCCAGCCTTGACGTGCTGCACCTCTCGGCGTTCCTCGAAGCCGCGAAAGAACGAGGTGACCGGGGTGGAAAACGCATGTGACAGGATTTGCAGCGTGGTCAGCGAGGGTGAAGTGATGCCGTTTTCGATCTTGGACAGCATGCCGATGGAAAGACCAGTGACGCCTGCCAAATCGGCCACGGTCATGCCTTGGGCGCGGCGGAAGGCGCGGACAGAGCGGCCAATCGCCATTTCGAGATTGCGCTCGGATAGTTCGCGCACCCGGTGCGGGTCTTGGTCGAAGGCTGGCTTCGCGCGTGGCAGGTTGTGTTCTTCAGCGTCAATGTCCATGAAACCGGCTCTGTCTGAGGTCACTGTTACTCTTGTTTACTACCGTGAAACACAATCCCACTCAACAGAAAATCCCCGAGGATGAACATCCACCGCGATACCGCTGCGACTTTGGGGTTTTTGCTGTTCCCCGGCTTTCCGATGGCCTGTTTAACCTCGGCGATCGAACCTTTACGGGCCGCCAATGAGATCACTGGGCGGAAAGAATTCGCCTGGAAGCTGATCGGAGAGGCGGCAAGCCCGATCCGGTCATCGGCCGAGGTGCGGTTTGATCCGGATGTGTGTTTGGGCGATGCGGTGGGGTTGGATTATCTGTTTTTCCTCTCGGCCCCGACATCGCAATTTCAAAACCCCAAGCGCGGCAATGCACAGGTGCGTTGGCTGGATCGCTCTGGCGTGGTCTTAGGCGGGTTTTCCGGCGGGGTTTTTCCACTGGTGCGCTCGGGCGTGATGGAGCGGCATACCGTATCGGTGCATTGGTGCTATGAGGCCGCGTTCAAGACCGAGTTCCCCGAGATGCAGGCGTCACAGGCGGTGATTTTGCGGGATCGGCGGCGCTATACCGCCTCGGGTGCGGGGGCGGTGTTCGATCTGATGCTGCGGTTGATCGAGGAACGCTTGGGGCGCGATACGATGACCGAAGTGGCCTGCTGGTTTCAGCACCCGTTCGTGCGCACCGAGGATGCGGCGCAGAAGGTGCCGGTGCAAAAGCAGGGTGGCACCGATGATCTGCTGCCCGACACCGTGCGCGCGGCGATTGCGATTTTTGGCGAGAACATCGAAGACCCATTGCAGATCGCCGACGTGGCCGAGGCTTTGGCTATGTCAGAGCGGCATCTGGAGCGTTGTTTCAAACAGGCAACCGGGCAAAGCCCGCTGAAATACTATCGCCTGATGCGGCTGCGCAAGGCGCGGCAGCGGGTGCTGTATTCAACGCAAAGCATCCGCGAGATCGCGCAATCGGTGGGCTATGCCAGCTCCACCCCGATGACCAAGCATTACGCCGAGGCGTTTGGGGTCAACCCGAACGACGAGCGGCGTAGGTTGGTGGGGCTGCGGGGGCTGGCGGGGGCGATGCCGCCGAACGATTAGGCTTGGGACGAAGGCCGGGGGTTTCACACCCCCGGACCCCCGTGGAGTATTTAAGCCAATGTGAAAGCCTAAAACGTCGCTTTGGCGGCCGTGGTCAGCGCGTGGTGCAGGCTGTGAGCAGATGAGCGCGGGCCGAGGATGGAGACTTCGGTTTCCGTGCGTGCGATGACGTAGCAGCCAAGATGGTCGATCACCGTGCGGGTGGCGGCCCCTGCCCCAGCTTTGCGCAGATCATAACTGCACAAGCGTTCGAACAGCGCTGGCAAGTCGCTCGCGGTGACATCAAAGCGCACCCAGGCATCGGTTTGCTCGGTGATCGAAGCGGTCTCGCCAAAGATCGGTTTGAGGACGGAGGCGATGTCTTCATGCGTGGCGAAGGGGGCCTCGACCATCCATTGCTCGGGGCCAAGCCAGATGGCGCCGTAAGTGGTAGCGGACTCTGCGCAGCCGGGTCCGGGCAGCGGGATGCTGGCGGTTTTTGCAGCACTTGCCACTTCGGCTTCCCGGCCAAGCCGTGAGGCGAGCGAGGCGAGGGCTGTGCCAATATTCTCGGCAATGGTGACTGCGCCGATGGTTTCGGTGATCGGCGCATCATGGCCCAACGGGGTGAGGGATTTCAACGGATTAGCCACGAAGACGCTCCCCCTCAGGATCAAAGAAATGCGGGCTGACGATTTCAACCTCGACATCGGTTTTCGCCAACAGATTAACGCTGCGCATGCGTTCGCCTTTGCGACTATCGCCGGATTTCAGATAGCCGAGGCCGATGGAATGGCCCAGATGCGGTGAATAGACCACCGAGGTCAGCCAGCCGCCATCATTCGCCGCCACGGCTTCTGCCCCTTTGGCGAGAAAATGCGCGCCTGCGGTGAGGGGTTGCGCAGGGTCTACGGGTTTAACCCCGACGAGGCGGTAGCCGTTCGGCGCAGTCATGCCTTCGCGTTGGCTGAGAACCATGCCGATGCTGTCTTTCTTGCGCGACACCATTTTGCCAAGGCCCATATTGAGGGCAGAGGATTGGCCGTTCAACTCGTTGCCCGCGACATGGCCCTTTTCAACCCGCATCACGCCCAGCGCCTCGGTGCCGTAAACCACCGCGTCAAATTCACGCCCAGCCTCGATCAGCCCCCGGATCATCGCATCGCCGTAGCGAGTCGGTACCGCGATTTCATAGGCGCGTTCACCCGAGAAACTGATGCGGAACAGTCGCGCGCGGGTGCCTTGCACGGTGATATTGCCGCAAGCCATATAGGGGAAAGCCGCGTCAGAGATATCTTGGTCAACCAGTTTTTCCAGCAATTTCCGTGCATTGGGACCTGCGACCGAATATTGCGCCCATGCCTCGGTGGTCGAGATCAGTTGCACATCGAGGTCAGGCCACAAAACCTGACGGCAGTACTCTAGATGGCGGAACACCGGAACCGCATTGGCGGTGGTGGTGGTCATCACATATTCATTTTGCCCCATCCGCGCGGTGGTGCCATCGTCCATCACCATGCCATCTTCGCGCAGCATCAACCCGTAGCGAACCTTGCCGACGGCCAGAGTGCCAAAGGTGTTGGCATAGACGCGATCCAGAAACAGGCCCGCGTCGGTGCCTTGAATATCGATTTTGCCAAGCGTGGTCACATCGCAAATCCCCGCGGATTTGCGGGTTTGCAAGACTTCGCGGTCGACCGACTGCCGCCATGTGGTCTCACCCGCGCGGGGCAGCCATTGCGTGCGCAGCCAATAGCCGACTTCGACAAAAATCGCCCCCTGCTCGGTGGCCCATTTGTGGCTGGGGGTCTGGCGGGTGGGTTTGAAATCGTGGCCGCGCGCACGGCCTCCCAGTGCGCCCATCGCAACAGGCGTGTAGGGTGGGCGGTAGATCGTGGTGCCGGTTTGCGGGATGGTTTTTCCGGTCAGTTCGGCCATCACCGCAAGGCCCAATACGTTGCCAGTTTTGCCTTGGTCGGTGGCCATTCCCAGCGTGGTGTAGCGTTTCAGATGTTCGACCGAGACGAAGCCTTCCTGCTTTGCCAGTTTCACATCCTTGACCGTGACGTCGTTCTGCTGATCGACCCAAGCGCGGCCTTTGCCGGAATGAACATACCACGCGGGGGTCAGGTTCAGCGGGGCGTCTTCGGCCTTTGGCACGTCGGCGGTGGCCGCGATGCCAAGCTCGGCGAGGGCGGCAATCGCATGTGTGGCCCCCGTCGTCAGGGCGGCATGGGTGGACATTGCACCTGCGGCAGCGCCGACGCAGGTCATGCCCGCGATGCTTTCTGGCGCGGGAAGGAAAGCGCACATCTGATCATCCCAGATCGGACGGCCGCGGTGGTTTGAGGCGATGTTGAGATTCGGGTTCCAGCCGCCCGAGACGCCGAGGGCGCTGACTTGCAGGGTTTCGGTTTGGCCGTTGCCACGCCGGACCGTGATAGATTTCAGACCCAGACGGCCTGCGGAATCAATGACTTCGTCGCCTTTACGCGCGTCGATCAAGGTGACGTTCAGGCCCTTGGCTTTCAGATCAGAAACCGTGCGCAAGCCATCATCGTTGTTGGTAAACACAGCAATCTTTTCGCCCACCGCCACGCCCCAACGGTTGGCATAAGCGCGCAGGGCTCCGGCCAGCATGATGCCGGGACGGTCGTTGTTTTCAAACGCAATCGGACGCTCTGTGGCCCCCGCGGCGAGGATGGTGCGCTTGGTGTAGATGCGCCACAGAATTTGCCGGGGTTTGCCGGGAAGCGGCGTTGCGAGGTGATCCGAGACACGCTCTACGGCGCTATAGATGCCGTGATCGAAAGCACCGAGCACGGTGGTACGGGGCATCAGGCGGACATTTTGCATTGTGCTGAGTTCCAGCACCACGTTCATCGCCCAATCCGCCCCCGCAGCGCCGCCCACGTCCAGCGTTTCGGCATTCAGACGCCCGCCCATGCGGAAATCTTCGTCCGCCAAGATCACTCGCGCGCCTGCCCTGCCAGCGGTCAAGGCGGCGGACAGGCCAGCGGGGCCCGCGCCGATGATCAGCAGATCGCAGTGCAGAAAGCCTTTGTCGTAGTCGTCGGGGTCGTCTTGTTTCGACAAGCTGCCAAGCCCTGCGGCGCGGCGGATGATGGGTTCGTAAATCTTTTCCCAGAACGCGGCGGGCCACATGAAGGTTTTGTAGTAAAAGCCCGCCGCAAAAAACGGCGACAGGCGGTCATTGATCGCCATCGCGTCGAATTTCAGGCTGGGCCAGCGGTTTTGGCTTTGGGCTTGCAAGCCGTCGAACAACTCGATCACCGTCGCCCGCGTGTTGGGTTCCTGACGCGCGCCGGTGCGCAACTCGACAATCGCGTTGGGTTCTTCCGAGCCTGCCGAGATCACCCCGCGCGGGCGGTGGTATTTGAAGCTGCGCCCCATCAGGCGGACGTTGTTGGCAAGCAGTGCCGAGGCCAAAGTGTCACCGGGATGGCCGGTATAATTTACGCCGTCAAAGCTGAAGCGCAGGGTTTTGCTGCGGTCGATCTGACCGCCAGAAATACGGCTCATTTGCTGCGGCCTTCTGTGCGGGCCACGTCGCGGGCCAAATCTACAGCGGTGATTTCATGACTGACAGTGTTGCGGGTGACGACCAGCCAAGACCGGTCGCCTTGTTCGTGATACCATAATTCGCGGTGCACCCCGGCGGGGTTGTCGCGCAAGTAGGTGTAATCAATGAACTTATCCAGCGCACCTTCAGCCATGCCATCGGGGCGGTGGATCAGGGCCGCATCGCCGAGGTAGACAAACTCTTGTGAATCGCGCGGGCCAAGCAGAGGGTGATTGATGATCATGGTCTGCTCCTAGTGCAAATTCGGCTGGGCGCCCTGGCCCTTTTCGTCGATCATCAGGCCCTTGGCAAAACGATCAAAGCGGTAGGCGGTGGCGGTGCTGTGCGGGGTATCCTTTGCCAGCAGATGCGCAAAGACAAAGCCGCTGGCGGGCGTGGCCTTGAAGCCGCCATAGCACCACCCCCCGTTGAAATAGAGGCCCTCGATATGGGTCTTGTCGATGATCGGAGAGCCGTCCATCGACATATCCATAATGCCGCCCCACATCCGCAGCAGACGCGCGCGCCCAATCATCGGCATCAGCGACATGCCCCCTTCGGCGACATCCTCGACCACCGGCAGGTTGCCGCGTTGCGCGTAGGAATTATAGCCATCAATGTCGCCGCCAAACACCAGACCGCCCTTGTCGGATTGGCTGACATAGAAATGCCCGGCACCATAGGTGATCACGCCGTCGATCAGCGGCTTTAGCCCTTCGGATACAAAGGCTTGCAGCACATGGCTTTCCATCGGCAGGCGCATGCCCGCACCCGCCATCACCTTTGACGAAGACCCTGCCACCGCCACGCCGATCTTTTTCGCGCCAATGAACCCACGCGAGGTTTCCACCCCCAGCACGCGGCCGTTTTCGATCTTCATCCCCAAAACCTCACAGTTCTGGATGATATCGACGCCCCGCTGGTCCGCGCCGCGCGCATAGCCCCAAGCCACCGCGTCATGCCGCACCGTGCCGCCACGCCGCTGCATCAACGCACCCTTGATCGGAAAGCGGGCGTTTTCAAAGTTCAGGAACGGATACATTTTGCGAACCTGATCTTTGTTTAGCAATTCGGCATCTGCGCCGTGCATGATCATCGCATTGCCGCGCCGGGTCGCCGCATCGCGCTGAGCATCTGTATGAAATAGATTGATAATGCCGCGCTGGCTGACCATGGCGTTATAGTTGAAGTCCTGCTCCAACCCCTCCCACAGCTTCATCGAGAATTCGTAAAACGGCTCGTTGCCATCGAGCAGATAGTTCGAGCGCACAATCGTGGTGTTGCGCCCGACATTGCCGCCGCCGATCCAACCCTTTTCCAGTACCGCAATCCGTGCCTGTTTAAACTCTTTCGCCAGATAATAGGCAGTCGCCAAACCATGCCCACCGCCACCGACGATGATATAGTCATAAGACGCTTGCGGAGCCGGATCGCGCCACGCCGGTTTCCAGCCTTTATGCCCGGTCAAAGCCTCGGCAATCACCCTAAAACCCGAATAGCGCATGTGGTGTTCCTATGTCTTCCTTGCCTCCAATATGGTGCAGTCGGCGTCAGTTTGTGCTTTCATTCCCGACAAGCAACCTTTCATTTCAGACAAGCCCCAACACGGCGATGCCCGCAAACACCACCCCAGCACCCAAGGCTTGCAGCCTCGTCAGCGGTTCACGCAAAAACCGCCACGCCAGCAGAATTGTCACCAATCCAAAGCAAGACGAGGCCACCGACGCAAACTCGGGGCGCGCAAAACCGCCTGCCATGGTGACCGCCACCATACCACCGACATCCAAAGCCCCCATCATCAAAAGTGTCGGCCAGATTGCCAAAGCAGGTTTTAGATCAATGCGTTGCAAGATCACCCACAGCAAGACGCCGATGAAGCCCGCACAGCGGGCAATCAGCGTAACCGGCAAATCAGCCGCCATCTCGGCGGCCTGATGCAGCAATTCAAAACTGACAGCAAAGCCAAGCGCCGCGATGATCGACCATAGGATCGCCGCACGGGCAGTGCCCTTGGTCTCGCTGTTTTCGCCCTGCGCCACCACGGCAATCCCCGCCAAAACCGCGAAAGACGCCAGCCAAACCACCGGGCCCGCCGCTTGGCCGCGCGCCACGGCGAACCCAACCGACAGCAGCGGAAAAGCCCCGCAAATCGGTGCCACCAACCGCACGGGTCCGATGATGAAAGCGCGATACAGCGCATAGACGCCCAAAGCGTAGATCAGGCCCGTGAAGGCACAAAACGCCAGCAGCGCAGGTGTGAAATCGCGCCATCCGCCCGATGAAGCGGCCAGAGGTGCCAACAAAACCGCGCCAAACCCCAGCACAACCAGATAGAGCGCTGCCGCGTCAGTGCGTGCCGCCACACGGCGGATGGTGAAATCATGCAAGCCCCACAGAACTGCCGCCAAAAGCCCCAACATCAGTGATTGCACTTTTCCCTCCGGTTTTGTGGCATGCTAGCCGTGTAAATCACTTGCGCAAATCCCGCGCAGCGATATTCTTCAAAAGAAACAAATTTGCCGTGTATGCAAAAGTGAGGCTCTGATGCTCGACACGTACCCGTTAGTTCGCCCCGGTCCACCGCGCCCCAGCCAGATTGTGACGCCAGAACCCTTGGGCACGCGCGCAGGGCTGGAAAAGTTTGAGGTGCCGGGTGGTGGCGCTTGGCTGATCGCCTTGGGCGCGGGCGACCGGGTGACAGTGGTGAACCATGAGGGCGGCCAGCGCGTTGAGTTGGTGGTTGCCGATGATCAGGGTCGGACCGATCCGGGTATTTTGGGGGTCAGCGGCAATTCCGACGCGGCGGGTCTGAAAGCCTTGCTGGCACAGGGCAAAGCGCCGGGCATGGCGGGCTTGCGGCTGGGGATCGAACGGCGCGGTATCAATCTGGCCACCGCCCAAGCCATTGCCTGTTTTGGTAAAACCTCGCCCGCAGGGGCAGAGAAGAACTTCACCGCGAGCCGTGACGGCGTGCTGATCATCGCGGCCCCCGGTGCGGCGATGCAGCCCGAAGCGCAGGACACTTTGACGCCGATTGGGGTGCGGGTGCAACGATCGACCCTGCTCGGGATCAAGAAGTTTGAACTGCCCGACCCGCTGGCCACCCCGGTGCTGGATTTGCGGGTGAAGTCGGCGACGGCGGAAAGCTATTTCGTCAAAGCGGGTGACTACATCCAGATCATCGACGTTGATGGCCGTCAATGCACGGATTTTCAATGCTTTTCTGCCCGCAAGCTGGACAAGGGGCTAGAGCATCCGCTGGACGTGACCACCTCGCGCACCCTGATGGGCCATGCCTATTCGATGCCCGGCCTGCATGCGAAATACTATGATCAGGACTGGCTGCCACTGGTTGAAGTCATTCAGGACACCGTGGGCCGCCATGATGCGTTCGCGATGGCCTGTGCGTCGAAATACTATGACGAGATCGGCTATCCCGGCCATGTGAACTGCTCGGACAATTTCAACGCGGTGCTCGCCCCGCATGGCGTTACCGCCCGCCCCGGCTGGATGGCGGTGAACCTGTTCTTCAACACCGCTATCGACGCGCATGGCGTGCTGATCACGGACGAGCCGTGGTCGCGCCCCGGCGATTACGTTCTGTTGCGCGCGCTGACCGATCTGGTTTGCGTCAATTCCGCCTGCCCAGACGACACGTCGCCCGCGAATGGCTGGTATCTGTCCGACATCCACGTGCGCACCTATGACGGTGCCGAACCCTTCCAGCGGTCCATCGCCCACCGCCCCACCCCGACATCGGAGCCTGTGATGACCAAAGAGACCGCCTTCCATGCGCGCATCGTGGAAAAAACCCGCAATCTGGTGGAATATAAGGGCTATTGGCTGCCGCAGACCTATGCCTCAAACGGGGCCATCGAAGAATACTGGGCCTGCCGCGAGAAAGCCGTGGTGCTGGATCTGTCGCCGCTGCGGAAGTTTGAGGTGACGGGGCCGGATGCCGAAGCTTTGCTGCACTATTGCCTGACGCGGGATGTGAAGAAGCTGTCGGTGGGTCAGGTGGTTTATTCGGCGATGTGCTACGAACACGGCGGGATGATCGACGACGGCACTTTGTTCCGGCTTGGCAAGGATCAGTTCCGCTGGATTGGTGGCGATGATTACTCTGGCATCTGGCTGCGCGAGCAGGCAGAAAAACTTGGGCTGAAAGTGATGGTGCGAAGTTCCACCGATCAATTGCACAACCTCGCGGTACAGGGGCCGAACTCGCGCGAAATTATGCAGCGGATGATCTGGACGGCCCCACATCAGCCGACAATTGCCGAACTTGGGTGGTTCCGCTTCACGGTGGGCCGTTTGGGCGGGCCGGAGGGCGCACCGGTGGTGGTGTCGCGCACAGGGTATACCGGCGAGTTGGGGTTTGAGGTGTTCTGTCACCCCAAGCACGGCACTGCGGTTTGGGATGCGGTTTGGGAAAACGGGGCGGATCTGGGGTTGCGGCCGATGGGGCTGGCAGCGCTGGATATGGTGCGGATTGAGGCGGGGTTGATCTTTGCGGGATATGACTTTTCCGACCAGACCGACCCGTTTGAAGCCGGGATCGGGTTTACGGTGCCGTTGAAATCGAAGGTGGATGATTTCATCGGGCGCGAGGCTTTGATCCGTCGCAAGGAAAACCCGCGCGACAAGTTTGTCGGGCTTGAGATTGATGCGGCGGTGGATGTCGGCCACGGCGATGGCGTCCATGTGGGCCGCGCGCAAGTGGGGGTGGTGACCTCGGCGGTGCGCTCGCCCTGCTTAGGCAAAAATATCGCTCTCGCCCGCGTTGATCTGGCCCATGCAGGACTGGGGACGGCGGTGGAGATTGGCAAGCTGGATGGCCAACAGAAACGGCTGCCTGCGGTTGTCACGGCAACCTCAGCCTACGATCCGAAGAAAACCCGACCGCAATCATAGGGGGCGGGCATGGCTGCGGTGATTGATCGTATCGGCGGCGAGACCACGGTGCGGGCGCTGGTCGAGCGGTTCTATGATCTGATCGAGACGGTACCCGAGGGGCGGCAGATTTTGCACCTGCATTTCCGGGGGCACGGGATTTCCCACGTTCGGGCGGCACAGTTTGAGTTTTTATGCGGCTTTCTGGGCGGGCGGCGGGATTATATGGAGCGGGTGGGGGCGCTGAGTTTGAAAGAAATGCACGCCCACGTTCCGATCCGGCCCGAGGATGCCGAGGATTGGCTGACCTGTATGGGGCGGGCTTTGCAGGACGCGGGGGTGGCCGAGCCGGTGCGGGGGCAGGTTTTTGGGGCGTTCCAGCGCGCCGCCCGGGCGCTGATCAACCGGGAGGCAGGCTCGGCTGCAGAGTAGTCTCCGGGTTTGGCCAGCGGGGTGATATTGGCGTAGCCGCCCAGATCACTGCCGCCGCGATGCCCGCCAAAACGCCGCGCGGGCTGACGCCAAATCTTATCTCCGCGCCTTGCGGATCAGATCAAGAATATCCTTCGCCGCCTCGGGGATATTCGTGCCCGGCCCGAAGATCGCCTTCACCCCAGCATCATAAAGGAACTGATAATCCTGCTGCGGAATGACCCCGCCGCAGATCACCAGAATCTCGCCCGCGCCTGCATCGCGCAACGCCTGTACCAATTTCGGCGCAAGCGTCTTATGCCCCGCCGCCTGTGACGAAATCCCCACCACATGCACATCATTGTCGATGGCATCTTGGGCGGCTTCGGCAGGCGTCTGGAACAGTGGCCCGACATCGACGTCAAAGCCAATGTCCGCAAACGCCGTGGCGATCACCTTGGCACCGCGATCATGGCCATCCTGCCCCATTTTCACCACCAACATGCGGGGGCGGCGGCCCTCTTCTTCGGCAAATGCCTCGACATCTGCCTGAATCGCGGCAAAACCCGCATCGCCCGCATAGGCCGCACCATAAACCCCGGCGAGGGTTTTCACCTCGGCGCGGTGCCGCCCGAACACCTTCTCCATCGCCATGCTGATTTCCCCCACCGTTGCCCGCGCCCGCGCCGCCTCAATCGCTGCCGCCAGCAGATTGCCGTCATGGCCCGCGATCCGGGTCAATTCGTCCAGCGCCGCCTGACACGCCGCTTCATCCCGCGCCGCCCGCGTGGCGTGCAGCCGTTCGATCTGGCTGAGCCGCACCGCGACGTTATCAATGTCGAGAATGTCGATCGCATCCTGCTTGGCGAGGCGATATTTGTTCACCCCGACCACAACCTCGTCACCGCGATCAATCGCCGCTTGCCGCCGCGCCGCCGATTCCTCGATGCGCAACTTTGGCATCCCAGAGGCCACCGCCTTGGTCATCCCGCCCATCGCCTCGACTTCCTCGATCAGCTTCCAGGCTTCTTCCGCCAAAGAATGCGTCAGGCTTTCAACGTAATAAGACCCCGCCAGCGGATCGACGACATGGGTGACACCCGTTTCTTCCTGCAAGATCAACTGGGTGTTGCGTGCGATCCGGGCGGAAAATTCCGTGGGCAATGCAATGGCTTCATCCAAAGCATTGGTGTGCAGACTTTGCGTGCCACCCAAAACCGCCGACATCGCCTCGTACGCCGTGCGGATGACGTTGTTATAGGGGTCGGCCTCTTGCAGACTGACGCCAGAGGTTTGGCAATGCGTCCGCAGCATCGAGGAGCCCAGCTTTTTTGGCGCAAACTCCGCCATAATCCGGTGCCACAACAACCGCGCCGCCCGCAGCTTGGCGGCTTCCATGAAGAAATTCATCCCGATGGCGAAGAAGAAACTCAGCCTTCCTGCGAAATCATCGACATTCATCCCGCGCGCAATCGCGGCGCGAACATATTCGCGGCCATCGGCCAAAGTATAGGCCAATTCCTGCACCAAGTTCGCCCCGGCTTCCTGCATGTGGTAGCCCGAGATCGAGATCGAATTGAATTTCGGCATATGCGCTGAAGTATACTCAATAATATCCGCGATGATCCGCATCGAAGGTTCCGGCGGATACACATAGGTATTCCGCACCATGAATTCCTTCAGAATATCGTTCTGAATGGTGCCCGACAGCAGCGAGCGATCCACGCCCTGCTCCTCGCCCGCCACGATGAAAGACGCCAAAATCGGGATCACCGCGCCATTCATCGTCATCGACACGCTGACCTTATCCAGCGGGATGCCGTCGAACAGGATTTTCATATCCTCGACGCTATCAATCGCCACCCCGGCCTTGCCGACATCGCCCTCAACGCGCGGATGGTCGGAATCGTAGCCGCGATGCGTCGCCAGATCGAAGGCCACCGAGACCCCCTGCTGCCCCGCCGCCAAATTTTTCCGGTAAAACGCGTTGCTGGCCTCAGCCGTCGAGAACCCGGCATATTGCCGAATGGTCCAAGGCCGCCCGGCATACATCGTCGCCTTCACCCCGCGGGTGAACGGCGCAAAGCCCGGCATCTCGCCCATCTGCGGCAGGCCTTCGACATCGGCGGCGGTATACAGCGGCTTCACCGCGATGCCTTCCAGCGTATCCCATACCAGGCTTTCCGGGTCGCCGCCCTTCATTTCCTTGGTGGCCAAAGCCTTCCACGCGTTCAAATCGGTCATCGTCTCTCTCCCTTGCAGCCAACGCGGGCCAGCGCGGGCAATGCGGTTATTCCAGAAAATCCTCGGCCACCGGAATGCGGCCAAAGGCGATTTTCGCGCCGGTATAGGCGACATACTGCGGCGGCAATTCGCCAAAACGCACGGTGTTCTGACCGTAGCGCAGGTTCAACCTGTCGATGGCGCGGCACAGACCCACAGGCCCGTCCTCTGGCGCAACCAAAGCATCGAACAAATCGCCCGTCGCTTGCCCCAACGGCAACAACCCGCCCAAGCTGACATTCACCGCTTTGATTCGCACCTGCGGCAGCTTTGCCCAGTAACGATCCAGCGTTTCCAGCAAGAAAAACGTGTTCTGCGTCGCACGAATTTGGCCATCCGCACCCGGATTTCCGCCATCGCGCAACCGCAGCGACAGATGCAGACTGCGCGCCACAAACCCCTCGCGCCGCAGCCGTGCCGCCGCTTTCACCAGCAACCGCCGCGCCACCAGCCGTGCGCCCTCGGGCGTGGCATTGCTGCCCGCCAACACCTGACCATGCCCGATCATGCTGCGCTGCGTCTCGGGCCAGATCACCACCTCGCCGCGCAATTCGCGCAAAAAACGCTCGCCGGTGACAGAGCCCCAGATCGCCCGCGCCCGCTTTGGGTCTAAGCCATAAAGTGCGCGCACATCCGGCACCCCCGCCGCCAGCAAACGGTCGCGCATCCGCGAGGAGATCCCCGGCAGATCGTCTAGGCCCAGATGCGCAATCCGCTGCGGTAAAATTTCCGGCATCAACCAATGCAGGCCCCCCGGTTTTTCCAGCCCGGCCGCCAGTTTCGCCAGCAACCGCGTTGGCCCCAAACCGACCGAGCAGCGCAACGCCGGGTTCACCTGTGCCAGCACCGCCGCTTGCAAGGCCCGCCCAATTTCCACAGCCTTCGGCAATTCCTGCTGCGATCCCATCAACAGACAGGAACATTCGTCGATCGAGAACACCCGATGCACCGGCAATACCGTGTCCACCGCCCGCAAAATCGCATGGTGATAGCGCACGCAGATGTCGTGCTTCACCGGGCGAAACACGATGCCGGGGCAAAGCGCGCGCGCCTCGTCCTGCCGCGTCCCCATGCCGACACCGCAGCGCTTCGCCTCGATGCTGGCGGCAATGCAGGCGGTATTCGGCCCCTCGCCCGTCAGCACCCCCACCGGCCTGCCCATCAAGGCAGGCTCCTCGGCTTGGGCGACCGAGGCGTAAAAGCTGTTCATATCGAAGAACAGGGTGGAGACGCGCGCAGACATCTGGCCTCGAGTCGGGGGTGCGGAAACAAGCCCTCAGACTAGAACAAATTGGGAACATTTGTCGAGTCTCGCCTGCCACTGATCGCCCCCGACCTGCCACCTATTCAAACTCCATGATGACTTCGTCGACCTTCAGGCTGGCCCCGGCCACGGCTTTCACCGCTTTGACCACGCCCTTGCGCTCGGCTTTCAGGATGTTTTCCATCTTCATCGCTTCAACCGTCGCCAAAGCTTGGCCTTCCTGCACCTCATCACCAACCGCGACCATGATTTTGGCGATCAGGCCGGGCATCGGGCAGAGCAGGAATTTCGACGTATCCGGCGGCAGTTTCTCGATCATCAGTTTCGCCAGTTCGGCCTGACGCGGGGTGCGGACATGCGCTTTCAGATCAGCGCCGCGCAGTCGCAACCGAAAGCCGCCGCTGATCTTGCCGACCTTCATCACCAAAGCCGCGCCATCGACCATGATGCTAGCCAAGGCCTGCCCCGGCACCCAATCCGAACTCACCCGCAAGCTGCGGCCATCTTCAAACGTCACCGTCGATCCTGCCGGATCGGCTGCGATTTTCATCACATGTTCAACGCCTTGCAGCGTCACCACCCAATCATCGCCGACCCGGCGCTCGTGGTTGTCCATCGTGCCACTGATGCGTGTCCGCCGAATTTCCGCCACCCGGTTCATCGCGGCGGCAGAGGCCGCCACCCGCGCCAAAGTATCCGCATCCAGCGTCGCGCCCTGAAAACCCTCGGGATATTCCTCGGCAATAAATGCCGTGGTGATGTTGCCCGATTGAAAGCGCGGATGCGCCATCACAGCGCCGACGAAGGGCAGATTGTGGCCGATGCCTTCAACTTCAAACGTATCCAAAGCCTGCTGCATTTCCTCGATCGCAGCCCCCCGATTCGACCCCCAAGTGCAGAGCTTGGCGATCATCGGGTCATAGAACATCGAAATCTCGCCGCCCTCAAACACCCCGGTATCGTTGCGCACGATGCCACCGCGCGGAGTCACCCCTTCAACGGGCGGGCGATAACGGGTCAGACGGCCGATGGAGGGCAAGAAATTGCGATAGGGGTCTTCGGCATACAAACGGCTTTCCATCGCCCAGCCGTTGATCTTCAGATCTTCCTGCTTGAACGGCAAAGCCTCGCCGTAAGCCACCCGGATCATCTGTTCGACCAGATCGACCCCGGTGATCAGCTCCGTCACAGGATGCTCGACCTGCAAGCGGGTGTTCATCTCAAGGAAGTAGAAGTTCCGCGCGCCGTCGACGATGAATTCCACCGTCCCCGCCGAAGTATAGCCCACCGCGCGCGCCAAGGCGCAGGCCTGTTCGCCCATCGCTTTGCGCGTGGCCTCATCCAGAAATGGCGAGGGCGCTTCCTCGATCACCTTCTGATTGCGGCGCTGGATCGAACATTCGCGCTCGTGCAGATAGACGATATTGCCATGCTTATCGCCCAGCACCTGAATCTCGATGTGGCGCGGCTGGGTGACGAATTTCTCAATGAAAATCCGGTCGTCGCCAAAGCTCGCCGCCGCTTCGTTCTTCGACGATTGAAAGCCTTCGCGCGCTTCCGCATCATCCCAAGCGATCCGCATGCCCTTGCCGCCGCCGCCCGCAGAGGCCTTGATCATCACCGGATAGCCGATCTGCCCGGCAATCGTTACCGCATGTTCGGCATCATCAATCAGCCCCATATGCCCCGGCACGGTCGAAACCCCCGCCGCCATCGCCAGTTTTTTAGAGGTGATCTTATCGCCCATCGCCTCAATCGCCGGAGACGGTGGCCCGATGAACACCACGCCTGCTGCCTCCAGCGCCGCCGCGAAATTCATGTTTTCAGACAGAAACCCATAGCCCGGATGCACCGCCTCGGCGCCCGAAGCCTTCACCGCCGCCATGATCTTTTCAATCACGATATAAGACTGCGCCGCAGGCGAGGCGCCGATATGGATCGCCTCATCCGCCATCTTCACATGCAACGCGCCGCGGTCGGCATCGGAATACACCGCCACCGTCTTGATCCCCATCCTACGGGCGGTCTTGATCACACGACAGGCGATCTCGCCCCGATTGGCGATCAGGATTTTCTTAAACATCAGCTCTCTCCCCAAGTCTGTCCGGGCCGGGACAAAATAAAACGGCCAGCCGAGGGATCACCTCGACTGGCCGTCATAGCACTTGCCGCGTAAGCGGCGATTAGATCAGTAGCAGGGCGGCAGGCCGATGTTGACGCCGCAGGTTGCAGCGCCCGCCAGGCCGCCGATGACGGCGCCGGTGACGGCGTTGTTGCCGGTAAGGTCAGCGATAGCAGCCCCCCCCGCAGCGCCAGCCAGACCGCGCGAAGCGGGGTCCTGCAAGCAGCCAGCCAGCGGCATGGTGAGAATGGCGATAAGAAGGAGAGATTTCCGCATTTTGAACTGCCTCTTTTGTTTGTTGTTCTATACGCAGATTCTACTGAATCCTGCAGCGATGCAAACTGAAAAAAGCCCGCCCGCGCGCCACTGGCAACAAGTCGCCAAAGCGATGCTGCAACTGATAGAAAAAAAGGCCTGACCCCGTCGGAGTCAGGCCAGAGGGTAGGGAAAGGGTAACAGCCTTGCCCGAGGCATTGCGGTGCAAGCAACGCCCCAAGCACACAGTGATCATCGCGCAAGCCGGCACGCGGCGCAAAGCCTACTTCGCCCCGCCCGACGGCGTGCGCGAATTGCTGCCAAGATGCCAAAGGCTTGCGCGGATTCATGCCTAATCCTGATCCTCGTCGTCATCCCAATCGCCGAAATCCATCGGTTCGGCATCGGCGGCGAAAATCTCGGGGAACGAGACCTGTGCGACTTTCAGGTTGATCTTGAGCAGCGCATCATAAGACGCAGGATCAAACGGGTCTTCAGCCGCCACCACCTCGCGGCCAAACAGCCACGACAAGCGCCCCGCATCCAAATTGCCGCGCTCGAAAACGTCTTCGCCGAACTGCGCCCACAGGGCCGCCATAAAGCCCTTGTCGGCCATCCGGTCAGCGTTTTTGCGATCTGCGAAACGTTCGCGTTTGATAATCTTGGCCGCACCCACCTTCATATTGGCGCGGCGGATCACAAACTGAAAATCAGTGCCGGTCAGGCGGCCAGGAAAACCGCGATGCTTCAGCATGATACCACCTCTTGCGCTGACTTGCAGACAAAGGTGGGGGTGAGAGCGGGGCCGAAACCCCGCCCCGAAAGATTATTTGTATTTGCCGGTCTCGGTCGGCTCAACCGAAATTGGGGCTGGCATCGGCTCGATAGGAGCTTCTTTTTTAGCACAAGCCGCGAAAGCGGAAACTGCGATGAAGGCGAGGATGGTTGCGGAACGCATGGGATACTCCAGATTGCATCATTGACGACGCCCGCACGATAGGTGCTGGCCGGATCAAGTGCAAAGCTGTTCCGAAGCGCTAGGACAGTTGTTGCCGATAGCCGTTCAGCCCTTGCAACAGATAGAAAAAGGGCGGGCCGGGCCGTCAGGCCCACAAGCGCCCGCCCCTTAGTCTTACTTGTATTTGCCGGTGTAGACAGGCTCGGTGGTGACAGCCGGTTGGTCCACGTAAACCACGTCTTCGGCTTTCTTAGCGCAACCTGCCACGAAAGCGGCCAGACACAGCGCCAGTACGGTAAACTTAGTGCTCGACATCCTCGACTCCATTTTTGTACCGGAGGCGTGCTTTGTGCCGCCCCCTTCTGCGAAGGTAAGACCGCTTGGGTTCGGTCTGCATGAACAATAGCCGATAAACTGCGGAATTGACACGCAAATTGGTCAAATGCACCAAGCTGTGGCAAGGCTACATCAGCCATCGGTTGCAGAGCGGCCGTAGCCGCTAGATTTTGTGCTTTCATCAAAAAGCCTCCCATATACAGGCGTCGCCGTCGACACGATACGCCTCAAAGAATTGAGTGGCCTCCGGAGCAGCTTCGCCAAACGGCACGTCGCGGTCGGAAAGTGAGATCACGATCTGGCTGGGTTTCGGCCCCGTTGACGCAATCCGCGGCAAAGCGAAGCTCTTGCACAGATGTTCCATATCCGCTGCCGCCAGCTCGAAATCCACCGATCCGGTTTGTTTCGCAATCGCAGGCGCTACAAAGCGAAACCGCGCGGTCAAGCCATCTGGCCCCGGCGCGTTCATCACAACATCGACAAAGCGCACCCATTGCCCCGAAGGCACCGGCACCACAACCGCCTCTGCACTTTCCGTTACATTCGGATCGGTCATCGCCGCCCCACCCTGTAACTGCCCGCTTTTCCGCTGCCCGCACGCATTGCTGTTCTCCTTAGGTCACAGCGGTATGTTATCGTGCTTTTTCCACGGGTTCGCCAGCTTCTTACCGCGCAAGCTTGCAAATGCCCGCGCGATGCGGCGGCGGGTCGAATGCGGCATGATCACTTCGTCGATAAAGCCCTTTTCGGCGGCCACGAACGGGTTGGCGAAACGGTCTTCATATTCCTTGGTCAACCGCGCGATTTCCTCGGGGGCTTTGCCGCGATGAATGATCTCGGTGGCACCTTTTGCCCCCATCACCGCAATCTCTGCCGTCGGCCAAGCGTAGTTGAAATCGCCGCGCAAATGCTTGGACGACATCACGTCGTAAGCCCCGCCGTAAGCTTTGCGGGTGATCACGGTGACTTTCGGTACCGTCGCTTCGCCATACGCAAACAACAGCTTCGCGCCATGCTTGATCACGCCACCCAATTCCTGCGCCACCCCCGGCAAGAACCCCGGCACATCGACCAGCGTCAGGATCGGAATTTCAAACGCATCGCAGAACCGCACGAACCGCGCCGCCTTGCGCGAGCTGTCAATATCCAGACACCCCGCCAGCACCATCGGCTGATTGGCCACCACCCCCACCGATTGCCCCTCCAACCGGATGAATCCCGTGATGATATTGGCGGCAAAATCGCGCTGAATTTCAAAGAAATCGCCCTCATCGGCCAGCTTTTCGATCAGCTCTTTCATATCATAGGGCTGATTGGGGTTTTCCGGGATCAGCGTATCAAGGCTGGCCTCTAACCGTGCCGGATCGTCAAAGAACGGCCGCACCGGAGCCTTCTGGCGGTTGTTCAGCGGCAGGAAATCTATCAGGCGGCGTACTTCGGCCAAAGCCTCGACATCATTCTCAAACGCACCATCGGCGACGGATGATTTCTTGGTATGGGTCGACGCCCCGCCAAGTTCCTCCGCCGTCACCACCTCATTGGTCACGGTTTTCACCACATCCGGCCCGGTGACGAACATATAGCTCGAATCCCGCACCATAAAGATAAAGTCCGTCATCGCCGGGGAATACACAGCGCCCCCCGCACACGGCCCCATGATCACCGAAATCTGTGGCACCACGCCAGAGGCCATCACATTGCGCTGAAACACCTCGGCATAGCCCGCGAGCGAGGCCACACCTTCCTGAATCCGCGCGCCGCCAGAATCGTTCAGCCCAATGACAGGCGCACCATTCTGCATCGCCATATCCATGATCTTGCAAATTTTCTGCGCATGGGTCTCTGACAAAGATCCGCCAAACACCGTGAAATCTTGGCTAAACACATAGACCATCCGCCCGTTCACCGTGCCCCAGCCGGTGACCACGCCATCCCCCGCCGGACGATCCGCCTCCATGCCGAAATCGGTGCAGCGGTGGGCGACGAACATGTCGAATTCTTCGAAACTTCCCTCGTCCAGCAACAGCTCAATGCGTTCGCGCGCGGTCAGCTTGCCCTTGGCGTGCTGCGCGTCAATCCGGCGCTGCCCTCCGCCCAAACGCGCCACATTTCGGCGGTCTTCCAACTGTTGCAGGATGTCTTTCATGGCCAGGCTCCCCCTCAAATCGTGGCCACCATAGCGCCGCAAAATGCGCCCGCCTAGCGCAACATCGAAAATATGCAAACCAAACCCTGCATCACAATTGCAAATTGCAAAGTTGCAAATTCGTCACCTCCCGGTAACGCCTTCAATCGGCGGCAGTGGCACAGGCTGCGTGACCAACGCCGGATCGATCCGTTCGTAAAACGCATTGCCACCTGTGGTCAGCACATACTGCATGTTGTTGTAGCCAGCGTGATAGGTTGCCGTGTGGAAGAACTGGGCACGGCCAACCAGCGGATGGCGCTCGCCCTGCAACACCGACTGCGCCGTGTCGTGCAACTGCGGTGCCGTGCGCGTGTTCATCCGCTTGCTCAGCACCCCCGGCGCGAATTGCTTGCGCTGCCCCACCACGCCACAGACATTGCGCGGATATTGCCCCGACTCGACGCGGTTCATCACCACGCTGCCCACCGCAACCATGCCATCCCGGCTAGAGCGGTTGGATTCGAAATACATCGCTCGCTCCATACATTCGAGGTCGCTAGGCCCGCAGCTTGCCAGCAGCACGAGTGCTAAACCGGCACCGGAAAGGCGCCGCGCGGTTCGGATCAGGGTCATTTTGTCAGTCCTGCTCGTTTTGTTTTTTTTCAATCCTAGCGCAAAACGCGGTGGAATGCAGCGATTTCCTTGCATCCGCCCCCGGCCCAGCGGCGCTTTGCGCAAGTGCAGGCAGTTTTTCGCCGCCGGATGGTCTTGCCAAAGCCCGCCTCAGCCTTGGCGCCGCACACCAGCAATAGGGTTAAAGCGGATATGCGCAGGCACCCTGGGCCCACGACCTGCATCTTAAAAACGGCTGTGGCGACCCGCTGGCTCAAATACCGTCATTGATGGCAAACTCGGTTTTTGTTCTATATACGTCCCCGACTGCCAGAATTTGCATCCGAGAACCCCATGCCCACCCTTCCCGTCCCGCTCGTCACCATCGGCCTGCTCACTTTGTCGAACGTGTTCATGACTTTCGCGTGGTATGGCCACCTCAAACACAAATCCACCGCGCTGGTCACGGTGATTTTCATCGCTTGGGGCATTGCGTTTTTTGAGTATTGCCTGATGGTCCCCGCCAACCGCATCGGCTCGAGTATCTACAACGGAGCGCAACTCAAGACGATCCAAGAGGTCATCACCCTCTCGGTTTTCGCAGTCTTCTCTGTGTTCTACCTGAAAGAGCCGCTGACCTGGAACCACGCCCTCGGCTTTGCATTCATCGCCTTGGGAGCCTTCTTCATCTTCCACAAATGGTCCTGACCGCCGCTTAAGGTCATCCTCTCTGCTCAAATATCCCCGCCGCAGGCTTCCCCTCAAAGCCTGCGCGCCGCATCAAGGCGATCTGAATGCCCCATCCCAAGGCGATCTTCCTCAACCGCCAAACCCCACCGAAAATTGTCACCCTGACCCTGCTTGCGGGCCTCTCGGCGCTGACGATGAACATCTTCCTGCCCTCGCTGCCCGGCATGGCCGCCTATTTCGACGCCCCCTACGCGCTGATGCAACTCTCGGTGGCACTTTACCTCGCGCTGTCCGCCGTGCTGCAAATCCTGATCGGCCCAATTTCCGACCGCTACGGCCGCCGCAACACCATCCTGATCGCATTGGTGCTGTTCCTGATCGCCACCGTCGGCACGCTCACCGCTGCCGATGCCACCACCTTCCTGATCTTCCGCATGGCGCAAGCCGTGATCGCCGCAGGCATGGTGCTCAGCCGCGCGGTCGTGCGTGACATGGTGTCAGACGCCGAGGCCGCCTCGATGATCGGCTATGTCACCATGGGGATGTCTCTGGTGCCGATGATTGGCCCGGTTGTCGGCGGTATCCTCGACGAGGCTTTCGGCTGGCAAGCCAACTTCGGCCTGCTGCTCGGCCTCGGCCTGATCGTCTTGGCGCTCTGCTGGGCCGATCTAGGCGAAACCGCCACCCTGCAACGCCTCTCCTTCAAAGACCAAATGCGCAGCTACCCCGCCCTGCTGAAATCCCGCCGCTTCTGGGGCTACTGTGGTGCCGCTGCGTTCTCTTCAGGCTGCTTTTATGCCTTCCTCGGCGGCGCACCTTATGTCGGAACCGAGGTCTACCACCTCACCTCGTCCCGTATCGGCCTGCTGTTTGCCATCACCGCCGTCGGCTACATGGCCGGAAACTTCTTCGCAGGCCGCTATTCGGTGCGGCTTGGCATGAACAAAATGGTGCTGATCGGCACCACCATCACCACATTGGGCATGGCGATGCTGGCCTTGGTTGCAGCGCTGAACCTGTCCAGCGCCGTGGTTTTCTTCAGCATGACCATCACCATGGGGATCGGGAATGGCGTGGCGCTGCCTTCTGCCAACGCAGGCATCCTCTCGGTGCGCCCCGACCTTGCAGGCACCGCCTCGGGCCTTGGCGGCGCGATCATGGTGGGCGGCGGTGCCGCCCTTGCCGCCTTGGCCGGCGCGGCACTCCCCCCCGGCTCTACCGAGATGCCGCTGATTCTGTTGATGCTGGCCTCCTCGCTGCTCTCCACCCTGTGCATCCTTGCGGTCATTCGCCGCGCCCGCAGCTTAGGCATTGCCGCTTGACCGCCTGACTTTGCAAAGTCTACCTTGGGCTTTGCAAAGGAGTGCGCAATGGCCATCCAAAAACTCTACGCAGGTGCCAAACTCCGCGAACTCCGTGGCCGCCTCAGCCTGACCCAACGCGCCTTCTCGGATAAACTCGGCGTCTCGCTGCCCTACCTCAACCAGATGGAGAACAACCACCGCCCGGTCTCTGCCACCGTGGTGCTGGCGCTGGCACAAGAATTCGGCCTCGATGTCACCGAGCTCAACGCAGGCGAAGGCGAACGCCTTGTCTCCGACATGCGCGAGGCCCTCGCCGACCCGGTTTTCGCCAAAACCGCCCCGCCCTTGGCCGACCTGCGCCTCGCCGCCTCCAACGCCCCCGCCTTCGCCCGCGCCTTTCTCGACCTGCACCGCGCCTACCGCCAAAGCCACGAGCGCCTCGCCTCCTTGGATGAGGCTTTGGGCCGCGAAGACACCGCCCTGCGCGCGTCGCCGTGGGAGGAAGTCCGCGACTTCTTTCACTATTGCGACAATTACGTCGATGCCGTTGATCGCGCCGCCGAACATTTTATGACGGGTGCAGGTACCCGATCTGAAACACAAAAAGATGCCCTTATCATTGCCACAGATGCCCTCAATAAACGCGGCATCAATGTTCAATTTTCCAATACTGGCCCTTTGCGGCAGTTCGACCCCGCCACCCGTACCCTAGCGCTCTCCGCTCGCGCCGCAAGCCCCACCCAACGCTTCCAACTGCTGTATCAAGTCGCCCTGCAAACCCAGAACGAGTTGATCGAAGCCACCCTCGATCTCGCGCAATTTCAAACCCCCGAGGCCCGCGACATCGCCAAAATCGGCATGGCGAACTATTTCGCCGGCGCCGCCCTGATGCCCTACCGCGCATTTCTGGAGGCCGCCCAAACCACCCGCCACGACCTTGAACGCCTCGCCGATCTGTTCGGTGCCAGCATCGAACAAGTCGCCCATCGTCTGTCGACCCTGCAACGCCCCGGTGCCAAAGGTGTGCCGTTCTTCTTTGTTCGCGTCGATCAGGCCGGAACCATCACCAAACGCCATTCCGCCACCCGGCTGCAATTCGCCCGCTTCGGCGGCGCCTGCCCGCTCTGGAATGTCCACCGCGCCTTCGAGACCCCCGGCCATTTCCTGCGCCAACTGGCCGAAACCCCCGACGGTGTGCGCTACCTCTGCCTCGCGCGCGATGTCTCCAAACCCGGTGGGGCCTTCCTCGCCCCCGTGCGCCGCTATGCCATTGGTCTGGGATGTGAGATCAGCCACGCCTCCAGCCTCGTCTACTCTGACGGTTTAGATCTGAAAGGCCACTTCGAGCCGATCGGCATCTCCTGCCGGATCTGCGAGCGTCAGAATTGCCACCAGCGCTCGGTCCCCCCTTTGGAACGCCGTCTGAAGGTCGATCCCGATAAACGCGGCTTACTGCCCTACGACATCGCCGACTAACGCCAAACCGCAGCGCGGCCAGAGATGTTGAACGCTCCGCAGGGAGTATTTTGGCCAAGATGAAACTCCAACAATTTCACATTGGCTCAAATACTCCCGCCGGAGGCTTCAACACGTCAACGCAAGCGCCAGGTCAAACCCACCCCGCGGCAGCAGCGGTCGCGTGCCGCCTCGATGGTGGCCAAGACCGCCCCGCCGTATCTGGGGGGCCCAAACGAAAAGACGGGCCAAAGCCCGCCTTTGCTAAACCTAAAAGCCCGCTCACCGCTTCAGATGCATCCAGACATGATCTTTCAGCGCCGCCCTTTGCTTGCGCAGCACTTCTTCCTCCGCTTCGGTCAACAGATCAAGCCGCGTCTCCGCACGATGCACCTTGCCATTCACTGCGTCGTATTCGGCCACCAGATTGGCAAAATGCGCGTCTTTTTCCTTCATCGCGGAAATCTTCACAGCGAAGTCCGGGAACTCGGCAGCCAAGCCATGCGGGGTATGCGTCATCGGGTCTCTCCTGTTATTGCTGGCCCCAGCTTAGGCTTAACGCAACGCCACAGCTTTGACCTTGATCAAGCCCGAACAGTTAAGAAAGGCTTAAGCCAAAAATCTAACCCTTTGATAAATAAACACCGTCAAGTCGGTCCGCGCGGGGACCTCAGCGCTGAGACACCCGCCAGTTCTCATTGATCACCGGCTGCAAATTCGACCGCGCCAGACGCTTACCCAAGATATGATCCGCCGCCTTTTCGCCCGTCATGATCGACGGCCCATTCAAATTCCCATTCGTCACCTGTGGGAAGATCGAGCTGTCCGCCACCCGCAATCCCTCGACCCCAATCACCCGACATTCCTCATCGACCACAGCAAGCGGATCATCCCGCCGCCCCATCCGACAGGTGCCGCAAGGATGATAGGCGCTCTCGACATGTTCTTTCAGGAAGGCGTCCAGTTCCGCGTCCGTCTGCACCCCCGCCCCCGGCTTAATTTCGGCCTTCACATGCTCGGCCATCGCAGGCTGCTCGAAAATCTCACGGGTCAGACGCACACAAGCCCGGAAATCCTCCCAATCCGATGGGTCCGACATATAGTTGAACAGGATCTTCGGCGCATCCTTCGGATCGCCTGACCGCAACGTCACCACCCCGCGCGATTTCGACCGCATCGGCCCGACATGCACCTGAAAGCCATGCCCCTCGGCAGCGGCTTTGCCATCATAGCGCACCGCAATCGGCAGGAAATGATACTCGATATCCGGGTAATCCACCCCGGCTTTCGAGCGGATAAACGCGCAGGATTCAAACTGATTCGACGCGCCCAGCCCCTTGCCGGTGAACAACCACTGCGCCCCGATCAGCGCCTTGCCCCATAGGTTCCAGTATTTATACAGCGTGATCGGCTTGGCCGCCTGAAACTGCATGTAAATTTCCAAATGATCCTGCAAATTCGCCCCCACACCGGGCCGATCCGCCACCACATCGATGCCGTGCCCGCGCAGCGCTGCCGCATCGCCGATCCCCGACAGCATCAATAACTTCGGGCTGTTGATCGACGAGGCCGAGACGATCACCTCAGCCGAAGCGCGAATAACCTCCACTACACCGCCACGCTCAATCTCGACCCCAACCGCGCGGCCATCTTCGATCACCACGCGGCGCGCAAAGCCGCGCACCAGCTTGACGAGGCCGGTTTTCAGGGCGGGCCGCAGGTAAGCATTCGCCGACGACCAGCGCACACCCTTAAAGATCGTCGCCTCCATCGCGCCGAAACCTTCCTGCGCCTGACCGTTGTAATCTTGCGTCACCGGATATCCCGCCTGCCGCCCCGCCTCGATAAAGGCGTTGAACAACGGGTTCTTACGCGGCCCCCGAGAGATATGCAGTGGCCCCGAAGTGCCACGATAGGCCGGATCACCCGAGGCCGATCCATCCGCCTCGCCGTGCCACGTCTCCATCCGCTGAAAATATGGCAGCACATCGGCATAAGACCAGCCCTGCGCGCCCATCTCCTCCCAAGTGTCATAATCCCGCGCATGGCCACGCACATAGACCATGCCGTTGATTGAAGATGAGCCGCCAATCACCTTGCCGCGCGGTGTCGCCAGCCGCCGACCGTCGAGGTATGGCTCGGGTTCCGACTGAAACCCCCAGTCGTAAATCCCCATATTCATTGGATAAGACAAAGCTGCAGGCATCTGGATGAACGGCCCGATATCACTGCCGCCCTGCTCGATCACCACCACGGTTTTGCCTGCTTCGGCCAAACGATACGCAATCGCCGCCCCCGCCGACCCCGACCCAATGATCACATATTCCGCCGTCATATCTCTCTCCTACCCGACCGAACCGGGCGCATCTTTCATTTCAACCCGCACCGCCGACGCGCCGGGATGGCCGCGTCGGGGAAGGCTTAGTACGGCGCGTCTACCGGCCCCATGCCGACGTAAACGCTTTTGACTTGGCTATAATGCTCCACCGCTGCATGGCCGTTTTCACGCCCCACGCCCGACAGCTTCGATCCGCCAAATGGCATCTCTACCGGCGTTAAATTGTAAGCGTTGATCCAGCAGGTGCCCGCTTGCAACGCGGCAATCACCCGATGCGCGCGCGTGATATCGGCGGTAAACACCCCCGCCGCGAGGCCGAATTCGGTCGCATTCGCCCGCGCCACGGCCTCATCTTCACTGTCGAAATCCAGCACCGCCATCACCGGACCAAAGACTTCTTCCCGCGCAATCGTCATAGCGTCGGTCACATCCGCGAACACCGTGGGCTGCACAAACGCCCCCTCGGTCCCCGCCTGCCCGCCGCCACACACCAGCGTGGCACCCTCGGCCTTCGCCGTCTCGATATAGCCGAGCACCTTTGCCAACTGCGCCCCAGACACCAGCGGGCCCATCTGCGTCGCCTCATCCAGCGGATCGCCCAACCGGATCGCCGCCGTGCGTTCGGCCAAGCGCTTCAAGAACTTAGCCTTGATGCCCTTTTGCACAAACACCCGCGTGCCATTGCTGCACACTTGGCCTGCGGAATAGAAATTCCCCAGCATCGCCGCCCCAACCGCATCTTCCACCGAAGCATCGTCGAACACCAGAATCGGCGATTTGCCACCCAATTCCATCGTCACGTGCCGCACACCCGCCGCTGCCAACGCATAAACCTTCTGCCCCGTCGGCACTGAACCCGTCAGCGACACTTTCGCCACGCGGGCATCCGACACCAAAGCCGAGCCCACCGCGCCGCGCCCTTGCACCACGTTGAACAGGCCCGCAGGCAACCCGGCCTCGATAAATATTTCCGCCAGCTTCAGCGCCCCCAAGGGGGTTACTTCCGATGGCTTGAAAATCATCGCATTGCCCAAAGCCAAGGCAGGCGCCGATTTCCAACAGGCAATCTGGCTTGGGTAATTCCACGCGCCGATGCCGACGCAAACCCCCAAAGCCTCGCGGATCGTATAGGCAAAATCGCGGCCCAGAGGGATCGTCTCGCCGCCCACCGTCGGGGCCAAGCCCGCAAAATACTCCAACGCATCGGCCCCCGAGGGCCAATCTGCGACCAAAGTTTCCTGTATCGGCTTGCCGGTATCCAACGTCTCCAATCGCGCGAGTTCGGGGTTGCGTTCCCGGATCAAATCCGCCGCTTTCCGTAAAATCCGCGCGCGGTCTATGGGCCGCATCGCAGCCCACGCACCTTGCGCCCGCGCCGCACTCGCCAAAGCCGCCTCGATCACCGCCGCAGTGGCCTCATGCAGCACCGCGATCACCGCCCCGGTGGCCGGATAGATCACCTCAATCACCGCACCGGCTTTGTCTTCGATATACTGGCCGTCAACGAAATGACTGGCCTTTGGCTGCGCCATCATGGCCTTGCCCCTTCCAACTGAGAATTTAAGTAATTCAACGCGGTAGCAATCGCCGCCGCCCCGTCCGGTGGCCCCGATTTCAACACTTCGCGCAAGTATAGCCCGTCGATCAGCGCGCCCAGACCGTCCGCCAAAGCCTCGGCCCGATCCCCCGCCAAAGGCCGCAGCCCTGCCAAAAGGTTCGAGCGCAGCCGCCCCTGATACACCTTCAGCAACCGCTTCGCTTCCGGCACCGTCTGCGCCAGCACCCAGAAGTTCAGCCAAGCCCCCACCGCCTCGCGCCGGAAATTCGCGGCACTGAACGAGGCCGCCAACACCGCCCGCAACCGACTTTCCGGCCCTTCCACCAGCACCAAAGCCCCGCGCACCTCGGCACCATACAGCGTCAGAATGTGCCGCATCGCCGCCAGAAACATCTCCTCTTTCGATCCGAAATAATGATGCGCCAGCGCCGAGGACATCCCCGCGCGTTTGGCGATCTGACTGACCGTCACGTCCAAAGACCCCACCCGCCCGATCTCAACAATCGTGGCTTTGACGAGCGCCGCCTTTCGGATAGGCTCCATTCCAAGCTTCGGCATGTTGCAGCCCTTGATAATAATGCTTGCCAAGGGCAGCTAGCTTGAAGTTTATTGACTCGTCAATCAACAAAAAAACGGGAGCCCAACATGACCCTCAAATCGACGCTGCTCGCGTCCGCCGTCACCTTCGCCTTTGCCGGGTCCGCTTTTGCAGCGGGCTGCGACAAAGTCACCTTCTCGGATGTCGGCTGGACCGACATCACCGCCACCACTGCCGCGACATCGCTGGTGCTAGAGGCTTTGGGATATGAAACTGAAACCAAAGTGCTGTCGGTTCCGGTAACCTACGAAGGCCTCGCCTCTGGCGACGTTGACGTTTTCCTCGGCAACTGGATGCCGACGATGGAGAGCAACATCGCCCCCTACCGCGATGCCAAAACCGTCGACACCGTGCGCAGCAACCTTGAAGGCGCAAAATACACGCTTGCCACCAACGCCAAAGGTGCCGAGCTTGGCATCAAGGATTTCAAAGACATCGCCGCCCATGCCGCTGATCTCGATGGCAAAATCTACGGCATTGAGGCCGGCAATGACGGCAACAAGCTGATCCTTGATATGATCGACAAGGATGCTTTCGGTCTGAAAGCCGCCGGGATCGACATCGTTGAAAGCTCGGAACAAGGCATGTTGGCGCAAGTCGCCCGCGCCGACAACGAAGGCAAAGCGGTGATCTTCCTCGGTTGGGAACCCCATCCGATGAACGCCAATTTTAAGATGACGTACCTGACGGGGGGCGATGATTTCTTCGGCCCGAACCTTGGCGGTGCCATTGTCGCCACCAACACCCGCGCCGGCTATGTCGCCGAATGCCCGAACACCGGAAAATTGCTGTCGAATCTGTCGTTCAGCTTGGCGATGGAGAACGAAATCATGGGCGCGATCCTGAATGATGGCACCGACCCGCGTGAAGCCGCCAAAACCTGGCTTGCTGCCCATCCCGATGTGATCGGCCCTTGGCTCGATGGCGTCACCACCAAAGACGGTGGCGATGCGCAAGCGGCCGTCACGGCAGCACTGCAATAACACCAACCAAGGCCCCGGCGAAAGATCGGGGCCTTTTTCTATCCAACGCGGGGACATTGAATGGACTGGTTGACGGCATATAAGATCCCGATCGGGGCATGGGCGAACACAATCTTCGTCTGGATGAAGACAAACCTCAGCGCGGTGTTCAACGTGATCGCCGATGCGCTGGAAGGCATGATCGACGGCTTTCTGTGGCTGTTGCAAGCGCCTAACCCTCTGGTGATCATCGCGATTTTTGTGGCCCTCGCATGGATCTTGCAGCGCAACTGGAAAATCTGTGTTGGTGTCGCCCTTGGCTTTATCTTCGTCGTCAACCAAGGCTATTGGAAAGAAACCACCGAAAGCCTGACGCTGATCCTGTCGTCCTGCGCCGTCTGCATGGCCATCGGCGTGCCCATCGGCATCGCCTGCGCGCACAACGCCAAACTGAACGCCGCTTTGTCGCCGATCATGGACCTGATGCAGACGCTGCCAACCTTTGTCTACCTGATCCCCGCGATCATTTTCTTCGGCATCGGAATGGTCCCCGGCCTGATCGCCACCGTCATTTTCGTCCTGCCGGCCCCAATCCGGCTGACTCAACTCGGCGTCGCCTCCACCCCCACCGCTTTGCTAGAGGCCGCAACCGCCTTCGGTGCCACCCCCAGCCAGCGGTTGTGGAAGGTCGAACTTCCTTGGGCGCTGCCGCAAATCATGGTCGGGCTTAATCAAACCATCATGCTGTCGCTGTCGATGGTGGTGATCGCCTCGATGGTCGGCGCGAATGGTTTGGGCGTGCCGGTGATGCGCGCCTTGGCTTCGGTCAATGCCGCCAAGGGCTTTGAGTCCGGTTTCGTCATCGTCGTGGTCGCCATCGCTTTGCGCGCCACCTTCCAGCGCAAGGTGTAAACCATGGTAAATGCAGTAGAATTTGATCGCGTCTCGATCGTGTTCGGCGACCACCCCGACCGCGCTTTGCCCTTGATGGATCAAGGTATGTCGCGCAGTGATATTCAGACCAAGACCGGACAAATCTTGGGCGTGCATGACTGCTCGCTAACCGTGGCAGAGGGCGAAATCCTTGTTTTGATGGGCCTGTCCGGTTCGGGCAAATCCACCCTGCTGCGGGGCGTCAATGCCCTGAACCCCGTGGTGCGTGGCGAAATCCGGGTCTGGGACGGCGCGAAAATGGTCTCGGTCACCAAGGCCAAAGGCGAATCCCTGCGCGGCTTACGGCTGTCGAAAATCGCCATGGTGTTCCAGCAATTCGGCCTGCTGCCGTGGCGCTCGGTGCACGATAATGTCGGCTTAGGCCTTGAACTCGCAGGACAATCTGTTGAGAAGCGCCGCGCAAAGGTGGATCAACAACTGGCGCTGGTGAACCTGTCGCAATGGGCCGAGCGTAAAGTCGGCGAACTTTCCGGCGGCATGCAGCAGCGCGTCGGCTTGGCGCGCGCCTTCGCCACCGAAGCCCCGATTCTTTTGATGGACGAGCCCTTCTCAGCCCTCGACCCGCTGATCCGCGCCCGCCTGCAAGACGAACTCCTTGATCTGCAAGCCAAGCTGAAACGCACCATCATCTTCGTCTCCCACGATCTGGACGAAGCCTTCAAACTCGGCAACCGCATCGCCTTGATGGATGGCGGCCGCATCGTGCAAATTGGCACCGCGCGTGAGATTATTGCCAATCCGGTCAGCGACTATGTGGCTGATTTTGTGGCCCATATGAATCCGCTTGGCGTGCTGACCGCGCGCGATGTCATGCAAGCTGGCTCGTGTGACGGCGCGTCGATTGACTGCGAAATGCCCGTCAAAACCGTTATGACCCGGCTCTGCAATAACGAGCCGGAACTCAACGTCACCGAAAACGGTGCCCATATCGGCGTGATCCGCGCCGCCGGGTTGATGGCCAAACTCATCAACCCGCGCGCCTGAAATCAATCGTCCAGCACGTCCTCAGAAACGGCGGCTTTTGCCGCCGTTTTCTTAGCCACAGGCTTTTTAGCAGCAGTCGCTTTCGCCGGGGCCTTCGCCGCAGCATTCTTCACCGCAGGCTTTTTAGCAGCCGCAGCCTTCGCCGGAGCCTTCGCAGCCGCCTTCTTCGCAGGGGTTTTCTTGCCCGACTTCCCAGCCTTTTCTGCAATCAAAGCAAGCGCTTCCTCCAGCGTCACCGCCTCGGGGGTCAATTCCTTCGGCAAGGTCGCGTTGACCTTGGCCCATTTGACGTAAGGGCCATATTTCCCCGGCATCACCTGCACCGGTCCGCCATCAGGATGCTCGCCCAAAGCCCGCAATGGCTCCGCCACCGCAGCCCCGCGCCGTCCCGCCGCCTTCAAAGCCAGCACTTCCACCGCGCGGTTCATCCCGATGGTAAAGACTTCCTCAACATCCGGGATATTGGCGTAAACCGTGCCATGTTTGACATAAGGCCCAAACCGCCCAATCGCCGATTCGACCATCACGCCATCTTCCGGGTGCGGCCCGATCTGGCGCGGCAGCGACAGCAATTCAATCGCCCGCTCCAGCGTCAAGCTGGCCGATTCCCAACCCTTCGGCAGACTAGACCGCGGTGGTTTCGGCGCTTCCTCGGTCGCCTCGCCCTTCTGCACATAGGGGCCAAATCGCCCCGCGCGCAGGCTGATTTCCACGCCATCGGGATCCAGCCCCAGCACCCGGCCATCGACCGAGCCGCCCTCCTCGCCCGAGATCGGACGGGTATAACGACACTCCGGATAATTGCCGCAACCGATAAATGCCCCGCCAGAGCGCGAGGTTTTCAGATGCAGACGCCCGGTGCCGCAACTGGTACAAATCCGCGGGTCCGATCCATCCTCGCGCAAAGGATACAGATGCGGGCTGAGGAAATCATCAATCTTATCCAGCACTTCACCGATGCGCAGATCCGCTGTCTCGGCAATCGCTGCCGAGAAGTCCCGCCAGAACCGCGCCAGCACTTCCTTATAATCCCGCTCGCCCGCCGAGACGTCATCCAGTTGCGACTCAAGATCTGCGGTGAAATCATACTCGACATAGCGGCGGAAAAAGTTGGTCAGAAACGCCGTCACCAAGCGCCCCTTATCCTCAGGGAACAGTCGGTTCTTATCCTTGCGGACATATTCGCGATCCACAATCGTGGTCAGCACAGATGCATAGGTCGAGGGCCGCCCGATCCCCAACTCCTCCATCCGCTTCACCAAAGTTGCCTCGGTATAGCGCGGCGGCGGCTGGGTGTGGCTTTGGCTGGCGAGAATCGCGCCATCCGGGCTGATCACCGCCGAAGGCACGCGACGCAAAGCGGATTTCGCCTCAATCAGATCAAAGTCATCCTTACCCGCCGCGTCGGCCTGCTTTTTGAATGCGGTCTCAAAACCACCCTTCTTAGGGGCGGCGGCCTCGCCTTGCATAATCTGCGGCAGACGGCCTTCGTCTTCATCCTCGTCGTCACGGCCTTCTTCATAGACCTTCAAAAACCCATCAAACAGAACCACTTGACCATTGGCGCGCAGGCCCACCTGACCATCGGCGCTACCAATCTCAACAACAGTACGCTCCATCCGCGCCCCGGCCATTTGGCTGGCAATCGTGCGCTTCCAGATCAGTTCATACAGATTCTGCTGATCGCGTTCCGATAATCGCAACTCCACCGGAGCCACCGCCATATCGGTCGGACGGATACATTCATGCGCTTCCTGCGCGTTTTTCGCTTTGTTTTTATAAATACGTGGCGCGTCTGGCACATAAGCCGCGCCAAAGCGTTTGCCAATTTCCGCGCGCGCTGCGGTCACCGCTTCCGGCGCCATATCAATACCGTCGGTCCGCATATAGGTGATGTGGCCCGCCTCATACAGCCGTTGCGCCGCCGACATACAGGCCTTCGCGCCCATGCCATATTTTCGGCTGGCTTCCTGTTGTAGGGTCGAGGTCATGAACGGCGGATAGGGGTTGCGCGAGGCAGGCTTGGCTTCCACCGACAAAACGCTCAATGTTCGAGAAGTAACAGCCTGCACCGCCAGCTCTGCCGCTTCCACCGTCGGAATGTCGAATTTGTCCAGTTTTCGGCCACCCAAAACCGTCAGCCGCGCTTCAAATTCCTGCCCTCGCGGCGTGTTCAACACCGCCGATACCGACCAGAACTCTCGCGCCCGAAACGCCTCAACCTCCATCTCACGCTCAACGATCAGGCGCAGGCATACCGATTGCACCCGGCCGGCCGAACGCGCCCCCGGCAGCTTGCGCCACAGCACGGGCGACAGCGTGAAGCCCACCAGATAATCCAACGCCCGCCGCGCCAGATACGCATCAACCAACGGCTGGTCGACCTGACGCGGATGCTTCATCGCCTCAGTCACGGCCTCTTTGGTGATGGCGTTAAACGTCACCCGAGACACCTTCTTGCCCTTCTTCAGCGTGCTTGCCAAAGCCTCCTGCAAATGCCAGGAAATCGCCTCGCCCTCGCGGTCAGGGTCGGTCGCAAGGATTAGCGTGTCGTCGGTCTTCAGCGCTTCAACAATCGCACGAATGTGCTTTTTGCTATCCGCCGCCACCTCCCACAGCATGTCGAATCCGTTCTCGGTATCGACAGAACCATCCTTGGCGGGCAGGTCCCGCACATGCCCGTAAGAGGCCAGAACCACATAGTCCGAACCAAGATATTTGTTAATTGTCTTGGCCTTAGCAGGCGATTCTACAACGACAACGGGCATGAAATTCCCTTGAAAACAGGCATATGTGCGGCGTAGCACCATGTGGGGGTTTGTGCGGGGATGTCAACCGGGCCGATTGGGAAAGCCCGCGCGCGTTGCTTCCTGCCGGCAGTGATCGCTTTCACATTGGCTTAAAATACTCCCGCCGGAGGCATCCGGCGCAGACGAAGCAAGCCTCCGGCGGGAGTATTTGTGCCAAGATGAAATCCGCAGCGCAAAGCGACCACGAGGGGGCGATAAGCGATCAGTCCACCCGGCTCAGCAGTCCACCCGATTGCCGTAAAATCCGCCCTTCTAACTCCAGCAAGATCAGCGCGGGCGACAGCATCCCTGGCGGCAGGGCCAGATCGCGGATCAGTTGATCTTCGGCCAAGGGGCTGGGGCCGAGCCGTGCCAGAATTTGACTGTGGACGGCGGCGATATCAGCCAGCGCCCGCCGCTGCGGCACCGGGCCGGGCAAAGGATCGGGCATGTCAACCGCTTCAACGGGCAGCGGCGCCTGCGCCACAAAATGCCCCTGCACCCCAATCGCTTCCAGCACATCCTGCGCCGATCGCACCAACACAGCGCCATCGCGCAGCAGCATATTGCAGCCCGCAGCCCTTGCGTCAAACGGATGGCCGGGCACCGCCAACACCTCACGCCCCTGATCTAGCGCGTTTTTCGCGGTGATCAGGCTGCCAGAACGTGCCGCCGCCTCAACCACCACCACAGCGCGCGCCAGCCCCGACACGATGCGATTGCGCTGCGGGAAATGCCGGGCTTGCGGCACAAGCCCCATGGGCTGTTCGGAAATCCGGCAGCCTAGCGCCGCAATCTGCGCGGCAAGTTCTGTATTCTCGACCGGATAAATCACATCCACCCCGCCCGCCTGCACCGCCACTGTGCCGGTCGCCAGCGCCGCCTGATGCGCCTCGGCGTCGATGCCGCGTGCAAGGCCCGAGACCACCACCTGCCCCGCCTGCGCCAACCCTTCGACCAACCGCCGCGTCATCCTTAGCCCCAAGCTTGACGCATTCCGCGCGCCCACCAGCGCCACCATCGGCCGCGCCAATAGGCCACTTTCGCCCTGCGCCCAGAGCACCGGCGGTGCGTCGGGCAAATCCATCAGCGCCTGTGGATAGCCATCCTGCCCCCATAACAAAAGCCGCGCCCGCGCCAACCGCGCCTGCGCCATCTCACCCCGCACCACCTCCAGCGGACATAGGCTATAGTCCTCTACCCCCGCCGCCCGGGCGATCCCCGGCAAAGCCGCCAGCGCGCCCGCGACACCGCCATGATCCGCCACCAGTCGATGAAACGTCACGGCGCCAACCCTGCGCGAGCGAATGAGGCGAAGCCAAAGCACCGGGTCCGCGTCCGGGGATGCGGAACTGGGGATCTGGGGTATCTGCAAACCCGTTGCCATCTGCGCCTCGCCTCACTCACGATTCGCAGTCTGCAACGGGATCGGTTAACAACTGATGAATCCTGTTCAACCGCTGCCCCTGCCTTGGTGTCGACCCACTCTTAGACTGGACTGACCCACCCCCAAATCTGGACTTATCGAATCCCCCTCTGGGTCGATTGCCCGCCGCCCATTCTTTGATCAAACATGTGTCAACAACAGTCGCCCCAAATCGTCGCAATCGGGCGACCCCACCCAAGGAAAACGCCATGAAAAATGCCGCAATCGCCCGCCGCCGCACCGACAGCATCTCGCGTGGGGTGGGGGTGCAAACCGAGATCTACGTCGATCGCGCGTTGAACTCCGAGGTTTGGGATATCGAGGGCAACCGCTATATCGACTTCGCCGCTGGCATCGCCGTGGTCAACACCGGGCATTGCCACCCAAAAGTTATGGCCGCGGTCACCGCTCAGCTCACGAAATTCACCCATACCTGCCACCAAGTTTTGCCCTATGAAAACTATGTCCGTCTGGCAGAACGCTTGAACGCCCTTGTCCCAGGTGATTTCCCGAAGAAAACCGTCTTCGTGACCACTGGCGCAGAAGCCGTTGAAAACGCCGTAAAAGTCGCCCGCATCGCCACAGGGCGCAACGCCGTCATCGCCTTTGGTGGTGCCTTCCACGGTCGCACCCTGCTCGGCATGTCGCTGACCGGCAAGGTCGATCCCTACAAAAAAGGCTTCGGTGCGATGATGCCCGATGTCTATCATGTGCCCTTCCCGCAAGAGGTTCACAACATCACCACCGATGACGCGATGGCCGGCATCACCAAGCTGTTCAAAGCCGATCTTGACCCCACCCGCGTTGCTGCGATCATTCTGGAACCTGTGCAAGGCGAAGGCGGCTTCTACCCCGCGCCGAAAGAGCTGCTCCGCGCCGTGCGCAAACTCTGTGATGACAACGGCATCGTGATGATCGCCGATGAAGTGCAAACTGGCTTCGCCCGCACCGGCACCATGTTCGCGATGGAGCAATCCGGTGTGGCCGCCGACATCACCACCATGGCTAAGGGCCTCGCTGGCGGTCTGCCTTTGGCCGCGCTGACGGGAAAAGCCAGCCTGATGGACGCCGCCCACCCCGGCGGTCTGGGCGGCACCTATGGCGGCAACCCGCTTGGTATTGCCGCGGCCAATGCCGTGCTGGATGTGATCGAGGAAGAACAACTTTGTGCGCGCGCCAATGAACTTGGGGGCCGCCTGAAGCAACGCTTAGAGGCCATCCGCTCCGTCACGCCCGAAATCGTCGACATCCGCGGCCCCGGCTTCATGGTCGCCATCGAATTCGCCAACCCCGCCAACCACGAACCCGACGCAGGCTTCACCACCCGCGTCCGCGTCGAGGCGCAAAAACGTGGCCTGATCCTGCTGACCTGCGGCGTCTACGGCAACGTCGTGCGGTTCTTGGCCCCGATCACCATCCCGGATGCACATTTCGCCGAGGCGATGGATATTCTGGAAGCAGCGGTGGCTGCGGCACGGTTGGGGTGAATTTTAGCTTTGGTTTGAGATTGTAGGCCGGAGCGCGCAAGCGTTTCGGCCTGTTCATTTGATACAATACCCTTACCTCATGTTCACTGTGCCAGACAGGTCTGGAAACACGGCAAGCGCTTGCAAGGGTGCCCATCAGCGAGTTACCGTAGTAGTTGTGTGACATTGAACTGTTGATGAAGGTGTATGGTGTTTATGCTCGCGAAAAAAAGAAGTTCTCCGGGTTTCGTCCTGCGTTGATCCCGTTTAAATTGTCAGGGCTGCGATAACATGATCGCACTCAGATGGCTTTCCTCAACTTTACGACACATCTCGGATGCTTGGATGCAATAGGTCCCTAAAGTCGCGAATTGTGCTCCCCCTCACCACCCCTAGCACACAAACCGCTGTTCCAGAGCCCCCTTCCCCCATTGCCGCCCAGGTCGTTCCTCAACCAGCACGAACCCGTGCGTCTCGTACAAATGCCGCGCAGCCGACAGCCGGCTAAAGGTCCACAGATGCGTCGCCTCGAACCCACCCGCGTCGACAAAGCCCAGCGCCGCCGGCAGCAGCAGGCGGCCCGCCCCGCTGCCCTGAACCGCCACATCGGTGATGAACCAGCGCAGATGCGCAAGGTTTCCGCCCACATCTTCCCCGTCAATCACGATAGAGCCGACAATCTCACCGCCCGACTGCGCTCAAAGCCAAGTTTTTGACGCGGCCATTCCCGGCGGATTGTTCCACCACACCGCCGCCTGCGACCAATTTGCGCAGCATCCCGCTGACGCTGAATTTCTCCAGATGCAGCATCAGCCCCAGAGTGCGGGCCGTCCCCCCCCGTTCAAGCCCTCACCCCCTTCCCCCCTCTCCCGCCCCGCGCTATCACCCTCCCGAAGCAGGGAGCATCCATGACCACCACCCAAGGCATCACCCTCACCCAAGCCGCCGTTACCCTCGGCGGCAAACCGATCCTGTCCAACCTCTCCCTGACCCTGACGGAAGCACGCATCGGCATCATCGGCCGCAACGGCTCCGGCAAAACCACCCTCTTGCGCCTGATCGCAGGCCTGATCCCCCCCACCACCGGCAGCGTCCGCATCGACGGCTTCGATCCCAGTGACCGCAAAGCCATCCTGCCCCGCCTCGGCATCCTGTTTCAAAACCCCGACCACCAAATTCTTTTCCCCACCGTGGCCGAAGAGCTCGCCTTCGGCTTGCGCCAACAAGGCCAAACCGAACCCCAAGCCGCCGCCGCCGTCATCGACCTGCTGCAACAAGAGTCCCGCGCCCATTGGGTCAAAGCCCTCACCCACACCCTCAGCCAAGGCCAGCGCCACTACCTGTGCCTGCTCTCGATCCTGCTTATGCAGCCCAGCACGATCCTGCTGGATGAGCCCTTCGCGGGCCTTGATCTGCCCACCCAAATCCGCCTCGCCCGCCGCTTGGCTGCCCTGCCGCAACGCCTGATCACCATCACCCACGACCCCGCTGCCGTGGCCCTTTGCGACCGCGTGCTTTGGCTTGATGCCGGAGAAATCCGCGCCGACGGCCCGCCCACCGACACCCTGCAAGCCTTCACCGTCGAGATGGCCCAACTCGGAGAGCAAGATGCTGACACTGACCTCGCCGATTGAAACCTACGCCCACCGCATCCGGGCAAGCGTCAAAATGGCCATCTTCGTGGCGCTCACCGTGCTGCTGTTCGCCACCCCACAACCATGGCTGCTCGCCCCGCCCATCGCCGCCCTTATCCTGTCCTGCGGCAGCAAATTCGCCCTGCAAAGCCTGAGAAACCTCCGGCCCCTGATCCCCCTGATCCTCATCTTAGCACTCTGGCACCTCTGGCTGCGCGACCCCGCAGGCATCACCCTGATCACCCGGATGATCGTCGGGGTGGCCGCCGCCAATTTCGTCACTATGACCAGCAAACTGACCGAGATGACCCGCACCATCGAAACCCTCGCCTGCCCGCTCAGCCCGATCATCGCCCCGAAAACCCTCGCCCTTGCGATCGGCCTCACCATCCGCTTCATTCCCACCATGCTGATGCGCGCCGAGCAGATCACGGAAAGCTGGCGGGCGCGATCGCACAAACGCCCCGGCTGGCGGATCTTCCTGCCCACCACCCTCGCCGCCCTTGATGATGCGACCCACGTAGCCGAAGCCCTGCGCGCCCGTGGTGGCCTCGGCTGAACCCCAGCCTGCAGCACCCCAAACTCTACCCCCTATGTCAGACAACCCCCGAACCCGCCTGTCCAAAAATAGCAGTTGCCCTTTGCCAGACCCCCGGCCTAACTGCCGCGACGCAAGCAGGAGAGCCCGAATGGAAAAGAACCTCACCCACATCGCCCTTTTCGCCGCCTTGATCGCGGTGCTGGGGCTGGTGCCAAAAATTGATCTGGCCGCGGGTGTGCCCATCACCGCGCAAAGCATGGGCATCATGCTGTGCGGCACCATGCTCGGCGCGAAACGCGGCGCGCTGGCGGTGATTTTATTCCTTGTGGTGGGGCTGATCGTGCCGGTGTTCCCCGGCTTTATGACGACATGGCAGAAAATCCAGTCGCCCAGCATCGGCTATATCATCGGCTTCCCGATTGCCGCCTTTGTCGCGGGCCTGATCACCCAAAACACCAGACTCGCGCTGTTTCCTGCGGCCTTCGCAGGCGCGATCCTCGGCGGCATCGTCGTGATGTATGCCTTCGGCATCCCCGGCATGGCGATCATGCTTGGCAAACCCCTGCCCGAGATGGCGCTCGCCGCCGTGGCCTTCCTGCCCGGCGATCTGATCAAAACCACCCTCGCCGCCCTGATTACCAAATCCATCGCCCAAATGCGCCCCGAAGCCCTGTTGTCGCGCGGGTAAGGCAAAATGACTATGCCAGAGCGGCGGGTATAGCCCGCCGCTTGCCGCTACATAAAGAATACATGATCCACAGGCCCGCGCCGCGGTCCCTGCGATACTCATACAACTGCAGCCAATAATAGAGTTTATCTGCGACATTGCAGGTCCCGTCGCCTTCTCGTTTTTTCTTCTGTTGGCAGCCGCGCGCTCTTCAATGCCCCCCCTTATCGCGCCCATTGGGATATGCGTTGCGGTCCTTGAAGGCGCAGTCCTCCTCACCGCTCGTTTCAAAACCGTCTGATCCGCCCGCCAGCAGCGCGAACCTGTATGCATCGCGCACCCTACAAACCTCAGACAGGGCTCAGGCCCCAACCCACGCCATCGACATTCAGCCTTGGGAGGAAAAGCCGCTTGGCCTTCGAACGTCAAGTGACCTAGATGAGATTTAAGAGCGGCACGAATCCGCGACAGGATCAGGTTCGCCGGATTTGATCGCGGCGTGACTGGGGCGCACCATCTTGGCTGCGATGGCGGTATCGGGCTTGCGCAGAGGATCCGGGTTATGCCGGTTCTGCGCGATCTAGCGCTCGAATTTGTCGCGGAAGCTGTTGGCTTTCTTCAGGACTGCTGTCTGCCCTGCCAACCACAATGTCGCCGAAGGCTGGCATTGCCATATTTAGAGAAATTGCTGTGGTCATATAACATGCCCGATTGGACGATGGCCATATCCATTCCGCAGAACTTCAGGAACTGGCGGCGATGATGGAAGCATCGCAGGTCGCCCGTCTCGACCAAAAGGGTCAGTGCGTTGATCGGTTCGATCCCTGGAATGGTGCGCAGCAACAGCCGCCAGCTTCAGATCGAACCAAGCTATGCCGAGGGGATACATCAGCACACGGTCATAGTGGCTAATGGCCTCAAAGCCGATCCGGACCGGCAATCTATAGTCCCGCAAGATCACAATCAAGCGCATGAAGTCTTCGGCCGTGTTGGTAAGGGTTATGTGCCGACTGCGCGTCTTGCGGGGGGCGGCAATCAGCACCTCGTGCCTGACAGCACCGCACCCGGGCCGCTTGGCCAACCCGAAACCGACGACTATCACCAAGCCAGAATCTCGCTATCTCTGAGGGACGATCGGGGGCAGGTCAAAACTCATCATCGTCGCAATCGCACGAAAGCTGATCACAATCGCTAACGCCATCATCAAAACCTGCACACCTTGGCAGGTTCAGCCCAACGAATGGACACAGTTGCTAGACAGAACCGAGACGCTTTGTCACCTCGCTTTCCGCCGAGATCTCACTAACTTAGTCGCCAAAAGGGGCCGCCATGACACGTATTTCCACCGATATTCTGATCTCTGGCGGGGGCGTCGCGGGCCTTGCCGCCGCCGCAGCCTTTGGCAGCGCCGGTTTTTCGGTGATTTGCGCCGACCCCAGCCCCCCGGTCACAGATGCCGAGGCCGATGGCGCAGATCTGCGCACCACGGCGTTTTTGCAGCCGTCGATTCCTGTGCTGCAAGCCGCAGGTCTGTGGACGCGGCTGGCACCCAACGCCGCCGCCCTGCAGATCATGCGCATCATCGACGCGGGCGGTGTGATAGCGAATCCGCGCGTTATCAAAGACTTCAACGCCGCTGATCTTTCCGATGCCCCTTTCGGCTGGAACCTGCCAAACTGGCTGCTGCGGCGCGAGATGGTCGCCCGGTTGGTCGAGCTGCCCAATGTCAGCTTCCTGCCCGGCATCGCCACGACTGCCCTGCTGACCCGCGAATCCGAGGCTTTGGTGACTCTCTCTGATACCCGCAAAGTCAGCGCAAGACTGGTGATTGCCGCGGATGGCCGAGCCTCTACCATGCGCGAAGCGCTTGGTATTCCGGTTAAAACCACCCGTTATGGCCAAAAAGCACTGACCTTTGCCGTCACCCACCCCATCCCGCATGATAACGTTTCTACCGAAATTCACCGCTCTGGCGGCCCCTTCACCTTAGTGCCACTTCCCGACCGCAAGGGCTTGCCCTGCTCTGCCGTGGTCTGGATGGAAACCGGACCAGAAGTGCAGCGCCTCGTTGCCCTGCCCACGCCCGAATTTGAGGCCGCAATCAATGCCCGGTCGTGCCAAATTCTCGGCCCACTGACCCTCGCTTCGCGGCGTTCGGTCTGGCCGATCATCAGTCAAATCGCCGCTAGGATGGCGGGTGAGCGGGTTGCCCTGCTGGCCGAAGCCGCACATGTTGTGCCCCCTATTGGGGCGCAAGGGCTGAACATGAGCCTCGCCGATCTGGCCACCCTGCTGGAACTGGCGCAGGCCGATCCTGCCAATCTCGGCAGCGCCAAGATGCTCGTTGCCTACCACCGCCGCCGTCATTTTGACGTGCGAGCGCGGGTGACCGGCATAGACGCGTTGAACCGTGCCGCGATGATCGAAGGCCAATTCCTGCGCGATCTGCGCGCAGGCGCGCTGAATGCATTTTACTCCATAGCCCCGGTGCGCAAAACGCTGATGAAAGCCGGATTGGGCCTGCGTTAACGGCTGTTAAACTTGCCTTTGAGCGCATCGGCGAAAGCACTGCTGCCGCCCGATGACCCTGCCGACGTTGGCAGCGGCTTGCCGCGCTGCGGCTGCGGCGCGCGGTCTTGCTGACGCTCGCGCACCTGCTCGCGCGCCTCGCCGCTGTCGGATTTCATCGTCAAAGCGATACGTTTACGCGGCACGTCAACCTCGACCACCCGCACCTTCACCACATCGCCCGCCTTAACCACTTCATGCGGGTCTTTGACGAATTTATCCGCCAGTTGGCTGACATGCACCAACCCATCCTGATGCACACCAATATCCACAAAGGCACCAAAAGCCGCAACATTGGTCACGGTGCCTTCCAGCATCATGCCGGGCTTGAGGTCTTTGATATCCTCAATGCCATCGGCAAAAGTCGCGGTTTTGAAACTGGGGCGGGGATCTCGACCAGGTTTTTCCAACTCGGCCAGAATGTCTTTCACCGTTGGCAGACCGAACTTTGCATCGACAAAGCTGCGCGGATCGAGGCCCTTCAACGCCGAACCATCTGCCATCAGCGCGCGAATATCCCGGCCACAAGCCGCAATGATTTTCCGAGCTACATCATAGGCTTCCGGGTGAACTGAACTTGCGTCCAGCGGCTCTTTGCCGCCCGAGATTCGCAAAAATCCCGCCGCTTGTTCAAACGCCTTTGGTCCCAACCGTGCCACTTTCAGCAATTCGCGCCGGGTTGCGAACGGTCCATTGGCGTCACGGTGGCTGACAATCGCCTCTGCCAGCCCCGGCCCGACACCCGACACCCGTGCCAGCAACGGCGCAGATGCTGTGTTCAGATCAACGCCAACCGCGTTCACCGCGTCTTCCACCACCGCCTCTAGACTGCGGCCCAAGCGGTGCTGATCGACATCGTGCTGGTATTGGCCGACGCCAATGGCTTTGGGCTCAATTTTAACCAATTCCGCCAAGGGGTCTTGTAAACGGCGCGCGATAGAAACCGCCCCGCGCAAAGACACATCCAACCCCGGAAATTCTTTCGCCGCCAGTTCAGAAGCCGAGTAGACCGATGCCCCCGCCTCGGACACGATCACCTTCACTGGCTTTTCCGCGCCCGGCAGCAGTGCCAACAGGTCAGCCACCATTTTTTCGGTCTCGCGGCTCGCCGTGCCGTTGCCGATGGAAATCAGCTTGACCCCATGTTTGACAATCGCCTGCGCAATCGCCGCCTGCGCGCCGCGCAGATCGTTTTTCGGCTGAAACGGATAGACGGTATCGGTGGCCAAGACCTTGCCGGTGCCATCCACCACCGCGACCTTCACCCCGGTGCGGATGCCAGGATCAAGCCCCATCGTGGCCTTGCCGCCCGCAGGGGCCGCCAGCAGCAAGTCTTTCAGATTGCGGGCAAAAACGGCAATCGCTTCGGCCTCCGCCCGCTCACGCAGCTCAGACATCAAATCCAACGTCAGTGAGGTTTTCAGTTTTATCCGCCAACCCCAAGCCGCAGCCTCGCGCAGCCAAGCATCGCCCGCGCCCCGGCCCGAGGCGTTCAATGCTGCCGCACAGGCGCGCTCTGCCGGGCTGTCGCCCTTCGGCGCATCGGGGTCAATCTCTAGGTCTACGGTCAGGAAGCCTTCGTTCTGCCCGCGCAGCATCGCCAGTACGCGGTGGCTTGGCGCGCCAGCCCATGCCTCGTTATGCGCGAAGTAATCCGAAAACTTCGCGCCCGCCAGTTCTTTGCCCGCCACGCCTTTGGCAGCCAAACGCCCGACCTGCTTCATATGACCGCGCAACCGACCCAAAAGCGCTGCATCCTCGGACAGGCCTTCGGCGACAATATCCCGCACGCCCTCCAAGGCAGCTTTGACATCCGGGACTGCTTCGGTCACGAACCCCTTCGCCAAAACCGCAGGGTCCGCCGCCCGATCCGCCAGAATAACCTCGGCCAGCGGAGCCAGCCCATTTTCCCGCGCAATCATCGCCCGCGTGCGGCGTTTCGGCTTATAGGGCAGGTAGATATCTTCCAACTCGGCCTTCGTCACAGCCTTTGCCAACGCCCCCGATAGTGCATCGGTCAACTTACCCTGATCGGAAATCGAGCCCAGAATCGCCGCCCGACGCGCTTCAAACTCGCGCAGATAGACCAGCCGCTCAGCCAGATTACGCAGTTGTGTGTCGTCCAAGCCCCCCGTTACCTCTTTGCGATAGCGTGCGATGAAGGGCACCGTCGATCCTTCGTCCAGCAGCTTGATGGCAGAGGCCACCTGCGCCGCAGTCGCGCCAATTTCTGCTGCAATAACAAGGGGGATACGGCGGGCTGCTTCGGGGGTCATGGCGTGGTCCTTCACTTGGAAGGCCGACCATACAGCCGCAATGCGCTGGGGCCAAGAGCCGCAATTAGGGACAAGCGGGCTTTAACCAAGACTGAAAGGAAGGATGGTACCACGTCCCCGGCTCGAACGGGGGACCTCTAGATCCACAATCTAGCGCTCTAACCAACTGAGCTAACGCGGCACGCAAGCGGGGATTTAACGCCACGCTTGCGGGATTGCAAGGGTAGGATTGCCAAAGTTTGCCCCAGTTGCTACCCCAATGCAAAGATAAAGGAACAGCAAATGGGCATCGACAAGCAAAGCGATATCGCCGCCAATATCCAGATCGGCCCGACCGAACTGGGCATGGTGCGGATTTACATCGAAGCGGATGGTGGCGTTGAGTTGCCGCTCGATTTTGACGCCGATGAGGCCGAGGAAATCGCTGAAGAACTGATGGCAGCAGCCGAAGCGGCGCGGGCGATTGCCGGTGGCGCTAAACCGAAGAAAAAACGCTGACACCGGGGTCGCGATAGGCTTGCAACCGCAAAGCGGCATGGCGGGCGAATTTTTGCAGCATTACTTTGCGGCGTGCAGCGGGCAGCGGCGTGTCCGGCCCCATCCGCACAATCGCAGCGTCATAGGCATCGGCGATGATCAGACCTGATGCCTCGGGCAGCAACTGGGTTGGAAAATCGCCATCCACCGCCCAGAAAAACCTATCGCACCATTCCAGATAGCCCTGCCATTTCTGATCCGCCCTATAATCAGCGCGGCTGGACTTGCATTCGATGATCCAGATTTCGCCCTTGGGGCCCAATGCCATCACATCCACCCGCAAGCCAGGGGTCGGCACCAATTCCTCGACCGTCACGAAATCAAACTGCCGCATGGCACGGCACACTCCGCGCGCAAGGCGCTGGCCGGGCATCGGCGGTAAGAGGTTTTCCATATCCATCGGCAAAATATGAACCAAAGGTGAACACCCTGCAAGGCCTGTCAGGCCTTATGAACAGGCCCCTTGCCATCATCCCCCTCCAAGCCTACATTCAGCGTTGGCGGGTTCTGCTCTTCTCGTGTATGGCCCTTTTCCAGTGGCCGATAAGCATCTCCGAGGGAGCTGGCTCTGGCAAGATCTTGGTCTTGCTACCTGGCGACCAACCTGAACACTCAGGCTCTCGGGAAATTCACGCCGTCACGGCCGCTGCGGGCCCGCCACTTCGACCCAGCGCACGAAAAAGGGGACAGCACGCTGTCCCCTTTTCCGCATCTTAGACCTTGATCAGTTCAAAAGCCGTAGACCAGCGAAACGCCCAGTTTGTTGTCGGCGCGGATCGCACGGCTGTCGTTGTAATCGGTCAGATAGCTGACGCGGGTCGAGAACGCATCCGTCACCTTAAAGCTGACGCCCAAGTCGTTGCCGATGCGCAAAGCCGTGTCTGATTTCAGGACATCGGTATCCATGCTGGCAAAAACGTTTTCGTTGAACTTATAGAAGAAGCGCGACGACACGATGCCCGCAGATTCAGTTGTGCTGCGGTCGTCACCGAATTCCAGATAGCTGATACCCACACCCGCCTGCACACGCCAAGCGATGTTCTCGTTGCTCACGATGCGGTAACCCGGACCAAAGCCCAAGAACGCATCTTTCGACAAAGAGGTAGATGGGTCGACCGCGTCTTGCGCCAAACCGTCAGAATTGATTCGGCCCAAGACAAAGCCGTAAATCTTGTCGGTAAAATAGTAGTTGGCGTCATAGACCGCCAACACATCTTCTTTCGATTTCACATTATCGGCGTCGGCGTAGTCAACCACAAAGCTCAGGGTCTGCACGAAGCGATCTTGGTTGAAACGCAACCGCGCGCCAGCAGAAAATTCCTGCGATTCATTGTTGCCAGTTTTACCGCTGTAGCCCAGCGAGGCCGACCCCGACATACCTTGGCGCATCTCTTGGTTGCCAAAGCGCATCTCATCATTGCCGCGCGCCATGTCACGGTTGGCTTTGATCGCCAAATCGTCAACCTGATCGTCAACCGCAGACGACCCCAGCAGCGTTGTCTGTGCCACGACGGGCAGCGACCCCATAGCCAGAGCGAATGCGGATACTGCCGCGATACGCGTTACGTTTTTCATGATTCGTCCTTTCAACATCTATCCCTGACGCCGAAGCTTTCCGGCGTATAAAGTTTAGATGTTTCATCAGGCGGCTGTGTTCAAGACACGAAGCCAACCCTGTGATTTTACGTCAACTTTTCGCCTATTTCAGAAAAGTAACGGCAAAAATCTGCGCAAAATCTGTAACAATTCCAATCTCGCCAAAGCGTGATGGAACCGATGTTGTCGCGAGGGGTTTGCCCTTTATGCGGTCAAAACCGGGCTTTCTCGCCATATTAAAGTGAAAACCTTTGGCACCGCAATCGCGCAGCGCGTCCCCGCAATCGGTTGCGGGATCAAGCCAAAACCCGGCGCATGCCTAAGTGCTATACCCGGACCTTAAAACTGGGACATTAGAACGCCTCGGGCTTCGCCTCGCGCGCCATATGATCCAGCACCGCGTTGACGAATTTCGATTCCTTCCCCTCAGGGAAGAACGCCTTGGCGACATCGACATATTCGTTGATCGTGACTTTCGGCGGCGTTACCATCTGGGTCAGTTCCGCCCCAGCGGCACGGAACAATGCGCGGATCACCGGATCAATCCGGTCAATCGGCCATTTAACCACCAATGCCCGGTCGGTCATCTGGTCAATCAGCGCCTGAAAGTTCACCGCATGATCAACCACAGCGCGGAAGTGATCGACATTGCCCTCGGCCATCTCGTCGCCATCATAAATCGCCCCGAAGCGATGGGTTTCAAACTCGCGGCGGATCGACTCGACGGTCTGCCCCGAGGCTTCCATCTGAAACAGCGCTTGCACGGCATAAAGCCTAGCTGCTGATTTCATCTGCTTCTTGTCAGGCTTGGTGGTGCTGGAAGTCATGGTCGAAAACCGATCCCTTTGGTGTCGGTCGCCCATTTGCGCGATAAGGCGATCAGGTGCAAGGCCGCAGCGGCAGCACCGCCACCTTTGTTTTGCCCAAGGGCCTCGGCGCGCACTTCTGCCTGCTTGCGATTTTCCACCGTCAGGATGCCATTGCCAATCGCAGCCCCCTGCAATCCAAGCATGGTGATCGCGCGGCTAGAGTCATTGCAGACCGTGTCATAATGCGTCGTCTCCCCGCGAATAACGCAGCCCAGCGCGACATAGCCGTCAAACGTCGCCATCCGCTCGGCCAAAGCAATCGCAGTCGGCACTTCCAGCGCCCCCGGCACTTCGATGACCTCGGCAGTCGCCCCACAAGCCACAGCCACCGCCTGCGCGCCCGCCACCAGTTGATCGGTGATATCTTTATAGTAGGGGGCCACCACGATCAGCAGCTTCACCGGAGCCACAAATTCCGGCAGAGGCAGGGTGTAATGAGTTTCATTCACAGCCATGATCTACTCCGCAATCGCGCGGGTGCCGACAATCGACAGCCCATAAGCATCAAGCCCAACAACTTTTGGCGCTTTGGAATTTGTCACCAACGTGATCGCGCTTAGTCCCAGCGCCGACAAAATCTGCGCGCCCAAACCATACTGCCGCAAGGTGTGGGGGCTGGCCTCACCCGCCTCCACCTTCATCGACGTATCGCGCAGCAACACAATAGCACCGCGCCCTTCGGCAGCAATCACCCGCATCGCGCCCTGCAAATCGCCGACATGATCGTCGCCGATGCCCAGCACATCTTCCAACGCGTTCAGAGTATGCACCCGCGCCAGCACCGGAGTATCGCCCGACAAATCGCCCTTAGTCAGCACCACATGTTCATCGCCATGCGTTTCATCGGCAAAGATCCGCATCAGCCAGTCGCCGCCATGCAAAGAATGCACCCGCTTGACCGAGCATTCCTTGATCAGATTGTCATGCCGCCGCCGATAGGCGATCAGATCGGAAATCGTGCCAATCTTCAGATTGTGCTTTTGCGCAAACGCCACCAGATCAGGCAACCGCGCCATCGTGCCGTCGTCCTTCATGATCTCACAGATCACGCCTGACGGGTTCAAGCCCGCCAACCGCGAAATATCTGTCGCAGCTTCGGTGTGCCCTGCCCGCACCAACACCCCGCCATCACGGGCACGCAGCGGGAAAACATGCCCCGGCGTCGCCAGATCACTTGGTGCAGATTTCGGATCAATCGCCACCGCAATGGTGATCGCGCGATCTTGGGCGGAAATCCCGGTCTCGACCCCCTCGCGTGCCTCAATCGAGACCGTAAACGCAGTCTCATGACGGCTGGAGTTTTTTGAGGCCATCAGCGGCAACCCCAAAGCATCAATCCGCGCTCCGGTCAGCGTCAGGCAAATCAGCCCACGCCCGTGTGTGGCCATGAAATTGACCGCCTCAGCCGTGGCCATTTCCGCCGGAATCACCAGATCGCCTTCGTTTTCGCGATCTTCGTGGTCAACCAGAATGAACATCCGGCCATTGCGGGCGTCTGCGATGATTTCTTCAACGGACGATATTGCGTCCGAGTATTCTGTGCGTGTGGTCATGATCTGGTTTCCTGCAACTCTCCCTTTGCCAATAGCGCCAAAGGGCCCAGAAAGCCAGAGCCGCGCCGCCTGCTCAACCGAACAAAGCCTGTGCGGCGCAGCCTATTCCCACTCGCGCAGTCGCGCCACATATCGCGCCATGGTATCAACCTCTAGGTTGACCTTGTCACCCAGTTTGACCTCGCCCCAAGTCGTCACCGTTTGGGTATGCGGGATGAAATTGACACCAAAATCGCAGCCATCGACCTCATTCACTGTCAAAGATGTGCCATTCAGCGCAACCGAGCCTTTTGAAGCAATAAATTTCGCCAAAGCCTCAGGCGTGCGAAATGTCACCCGCACAGATTCACCCTCAGACACGATCCGCACCACCTCGGCCACACCATCAATATGCCCCGAGACAATATGCCCCCCCAACTCATCGCCAACCTTCAGCGCCCGCTCTAGGTTCAACCTCTTGCCGATCTTCCAACCCGCCAGATTGGTTTTCGACACAGATTCCGCCGAAATCTGCACATCAAACCAGTTACGCGGAGAAGTCCCCAGCGCCACCACCGTCAAACAAACCCCCTCGCAGGCAATCGACGCGCCAATATCCACACGGGCAACATCATAGACCGTGCCGATCCGCGCCCGCAGATCGCCGCGCTGCTCCAACTCCAGCACTTCGCCCATATCGGTGACAATTCCGGTAAACATCGTTTGGCCCCCATGATTTGCGCCAAAACTATCCCCTACACCCGCCCGGTGCAATCGCCTCAAATTCGCCGTGCTTCTTGTGTTAGATTTAAAAAGTCGAAGTTTTCCTCTTCTATTCTAGCCATCATCGGCGCATTCAGACTAAAAATGCGAGTAACATGTCAGGTTCAGGTCAAGATCGCCGTTTTCTGTTTCTTCAGGGTCCGCACGGCCCCTATTTCCATCGCCTTGGTAAAATGCTGACCGCCGCAGGTGCGCAGGTTTGGCGGGTAGGGTTTAACCGCGGCGACCGCGCGTTTTGGACCTCGGAAGCCAATTACATCGCCTATAAAGGCACGCCGCAAGACTGGCCGTTGGCGTTCCGCAGCGTGCTAGAGCAGAAACAGATCACCGACATTGTGCTTTACGGTGACACCCGGCCCATTCACGCCACCGCCGTTGCAGCCGCCCGCGCCGCTGGCATCACCGTGCATGTCTTCGAGGAAGGCTACCTGCGGCCCTATTGGATCAGCTATGAAAGGGGGGGCTCGAACGGCAATTCGCGGCTGATGCAGATGTCCGTGCCGCAAATGCAAAAGGCGCTAGAGGCGCTGGACATGGATCTCCCCGACGCCCCCGCCCGGTGGGGTGACATGCGCCAGCATATGTTCTGGGGCGCTTTGTATCATTGGTTCGTGATGACCGGATTCTGGGATTATCGCAATTTTCGCCCGCATCGCGCCCTCAGTGTAGGGCAAGAGTTCTGGCTTTATGTCAAACGCCTTGTGCTACTGCCCCTGCATCGGTGGGAGCGGATTGCCGCCACCTTCCGCATCAAACACGGCGGCTTCCCCTATCATCTGGTGCTGCTGCAACTGGAACATGACGCCAGCTTCCAAATGCATTCGCCGTTCAAAACCATGACCGAATTTCTGGCTGTGGTGATCGAAGGCTTCGCCATAGGCGCCGCCCCGCATCACCACATCGTCTTCAAAGCGCATCCACTGGAAGATGGTCGTGTCCCGGTTTCTCATGAAATCAAACGCTTGGCAGCGTTGCATGGGGTCACCACTCGCGTGCATTTCGTGCGCGGGGGGAAGTTGGCCGGTCTCTTGAACCATGCCCGCAGCGCCGTGACGGTGAATTCGACCGCTGCCCAGCAAGTTCTGTGGCGCGGATTGCCGCTGAAAACCTTTGGTGCTGCGGTCTATGCCAAGCCAGAATTCGTCTCTACCCAAAGCCTGAAAGACTTCTTTACCCTGCCAACCCGCCCCGACAGCCGCGCTTACCGCGATTATCGCCACTATTTGTTGGAAACCAGCCAAGTGCCGGGCGGCTTTTACAGTGCGCGCGGTCGGCGTGAATTGCTACGACAGGTGGTAGATATGATGCTGCAGGCTGAAGATCCCTATGATGCGCTCACCTCGGGCAAAGCGGCACCACGGCAACAGTTGCACCTCGTTAAGTGAACACAGAAAGCAAGACTGGCATTTTGTTTCGCCTTTCTGTAGCCTTACAGGCAAAACTTGAGGCAAATCCAGTTAAAGGAGCCCGGGCAGTGAAAATTACCGGAACGAGGGGGGCGAAAGCCCTTGCCCTTGTGGCGCTTGTCAGTGCGGTTGCGGCCTGTGGCCTGCCGCGCTCTGGCCCCAACAAGGCAGAAATTTACAAAGGCTCGGTCCTGAAACAGGGCGATGCCTTTATTGTCACTGTCAACTCTCGGGTGACCCGCGCCACGGCGGTGACGCCCGCGTTGGGGTTCAGTTCGGCCTTCCGCAATGCGGGGGTGGTTGGATCAGACGTGATCTCGCCAGGCGATGTGCTGGGCCTGACAATCTATGAAAACGTCAAGGATGACCCGCTGCTCGGCAACACTGGCCAGCGGGTATCAGCGCTGACCGAGATTCAGGTCGATGGCGCGGGTTACATCTTCGTGCCTTACGCCGGCAAAATCAAAGCGGCGGGCCAGTCGCCGGACGGTTTGCGCAACATCATCACCAAAAAGCTCGACACCCAGACGCCTGATCCGCAAATCTCGGTGCAACGCTTGGCTGGCGATGGCTCGACCGTCTCGGTTTCCGGTTTTGCCGGGGCAAACGGCGTGTTCCCGATCGAGCGCCCCACCCGCACCTTGTCGGCAATGCTGTCGAAAGCTGGTGGCGTGACGATTGAACCCGCCGTCGCCATCGTGCGCGTCACGCGCGGCACTCAATCCGGCAAGGTCTGGCTGGAAGACCTGTTTTCCAACCCCGGCCTTGATATCGCCTTGCGTCCCGGTGACAAAATCACCGTCGAGAAAGACACCCGCTCTTTCGTGGCGATGGGCGCCACTGGCTCGCAAAGCAAGATCCCGTTTGAAACCCAAACCCTTTCGGCGATTGAGGCTTTGGCCACTGTGGGCGGCCTGAACACCGGCACCGCCGACCCGACTGGCGTCTTCGTGTTCCGCAATGAACCCGCCGAGATTGCCAATTCGGTGCTGGGCCGTCGGGATCTGAAAGGCGATCAGCGCATGGTCTATGTGCTTGATCTTACTCAACCAACGGGCATGTTTGAAGCGCGTGATTTCCTGATCCGCGACGGCGACACCGTCTATGTCACCGAAGCACCGTTTGTACAGTGGACCAAAACCCTGTCGGCGATTTCGGGCTCCACCGCTGCCGCCAACAATATCGCCACCGCGGGGCCGTGAGCGTGTCTTGACCGTCGCCCTACCCAACACCCAAGCCGCCGGGATCATTCCCCGGCGGCTTTTCTATTACAACGCGGGCTTCCTGCGCCACCCCCACCTGCGCCGGATACTCGCGCTTGCCGGGCATGATTTGCGTCTCGGTCTGCCCGGCCCCGAAGATGGCGTTGTGGTCTGGGGCCGTTCGCCCTACGCGCGGCGCGGTCAGGCGATTGCCGCCCGCTATGACGTGCCCCTGATCCGCATCGAGGATGCGTTCCTGCGTTCCATCCGCCCCGGTCGCCTGGGCGATCTTCCCCTCGGCCTCCTGATCGACGGCCTCGGCGTGCATTTCGACAGCGCCACGCCATCGACGCTAGAGATGATCCTCGCGAAACACCCCTTAGACGATTCGAACCTTTTGACCCGTGCGCGGGACGGTATTGCAAGAATTCGAACCCTAGACTTGTCAAAATACAATCTTCACCTCTCAGACGCCCCCTTGCCCGCTCCTGGCTATGTGCTTGTGGTGGATCAAATCGCAGGCGATGCCTCGATCCGCCATTCCGGGGCCAATTCCACCCGCTTTGCCGAAATGCTGGCCACCGCGCAAAGCGAACACCCCACTGCCCGCATCGTGATCAAGACCCATCCCGAGACGCAACTCGGCCTGCGCCGCGGCCATTTCACCGCAGCCGACCAAACCGACCGCATCCAGTTGTTGACCACCGCCGTCTCGCCTTGGGCCCTGCTGGAAGGCGCTATCGCGGTCTACACCGTATCATCGCAACTGGGGTTTGAGGCGATCCTTGCAGGCCACCGACCCCACGTCTTTGGCCAGCCGTTCTACGCCGGATGGGGCCTGACTTCGGACGTTTTCCCAATAGATCGCCGCAGACGCAGCCTGACCAAAACCCAGCTTTTCGCCGCAGCGATGATCCTTGCCCCGACATGGGTCGATCCCTGCCGTAACCGGTTGTGCAGCTTTGAAGAGGCTGTCGATCAGCTGGAGGCCGAAGCCCGCGCCCACCGCGAAGACCGTTTCGGTCATGTGGCGCTGGGAATGCGTGTGTGGAAGCGCGGTCGGTTGCAAGCCGTATTCGGTCGCGAAAAGTCGTTGATTTTTCAGGATAACCCTGCGAAAGCCATCGCCAAAGCCCGCGCAACAGGTCGGGGTCTGCTCGTCTGGGCAGGTAAAGAGCCCGCTGATCTGCCCAAAACCTTGACCATCCACCGTGTCGAAGATGGCTTTCTACGCTCGCGGGGCTTGGGGGCCGAACTTGTGCCTCCCCTGTCCCTCGTCAGCGACGATCGCGGCATTTACTACGATGCCACCCGCGCAAGCCGCCTTGAACAGCTGATCCAAACGCCACTGCCCCCAAATGCCGCCCGCCGCACCGAAAAGCTGATCACCGATCTGATTGCCGTGCGCTTGTCAAAATACAACCTCTCGGGCAGCCTGCCCGATCTGCCCGAAGGCATGCGCGTGCTTGTGCCCGGCCAGGTCGAGAACGACGCCTCGATCCGCCTCGGCGCGGGCGACATCCGCACCAACCTAGCCCTGCTGCAAGCTGCCCGTTCCGCCCATCCCAACGCCACGATCATCTACAAACCCCACCCCGATGTTGAGGCTGGCCTGCGCCCCGGCGCGATACCAGACGTCATCCTGCGCGGCCTTGCCGATGTAATCGCCCACCACGCCGACCCAATTCAACTGATCGAAGCCTGCGATGAGGTTGTCACCATGACTTCGCTGCTCGGTTTCGAGGCCCTGCTGCGTGGCAAACGCGTCACCTGCCTTGGTGCACCGTTCTACGCCGGATGGGGCCTGACCCAAGACTTGGGCCCAATCCCAGCCCGGCGCAAACAAGCCAAAGACGGCCATCCTCTGCCCCGCCCCAGCCTGCTCGCCCTCGCTCATGCCGCGCTGATTGCCTATCCGCGTTATTACGATCCGGTCAGCCGCAAGCCCTGCCCGCCCGAAGTGGTGATCCACCGCTTGGCCACAGGCACCGATACCCCAACCGGGCTGGGACTCCGCCTTCTGGCAAAGCTACAGGGGCGTTTTGCCACCTATTCCCGATTCTGGCGCTAACAAAGGCCTGCGGGTCAGTAAATATACCTGATCTGCTCGGTCCAATACCGCTCCATCCGCTTCAGCGATTGGTTCATGTTTTCCATGTTATTGGCATCGACCAGACCCCGCTTCGCCAGCCCTTCCGCATGGCGCTGGAACAAATCGGTGAGCATCCCACGCACACGACGGCCCTTTTCCGACAGCCGCACCCGCACCGAACGGCGGTCAATCTCCGACCGCTGATGGTGCATATAGCCCAATTCCACCAGCTTTTTCAGGTTATACGACACATTCGAGCCTTGATAGTAACCGCGCGATTTCAACTCTCCCGCCGTCACCTCGTTCTCGCCAATGTTGAACAACAACAAAGCCTGAACCGAGTTGATCTCAAGCACCGCCATCCGTTCAAATTCATCTTTGATAACGTCTAAAAGCAGCCGATGCAGCCGTTCCAGCAACGCCAAATTATCCAGATAGCCCGCCATCAACAGCTTTTGCGAACCGTCCAGCAGGGGGTCATGTAAACTCATTTATTCACTCCGCGAGCGATGGCATCTGCGGATAGAATCAGCTTAAAACAAAAACATATCGTAAACTCGCCACGATTTTGGCGCAAATTACCGCATGGCCAGCCGCCCCCGCGCGTAGATCCCAATTTCTGAAATCAATTCAGTCAGATAGCCGGGTGCAGGGTTCTGCCCCAACACCCATGGCAGCAGGTCCTGATCATTTTCCTCTAAAAGTTGATCGAAAACAACCAGCCGATCTTCGGCCATTGCCGCCAAATGCGCATCGGCATAAGGGCCCAAGATCAAGTCCATCTCTTTCATGCCGCGCCGCCAGCTGCGCATCGCCATCCGCTTCAGCCGCGCTTCTTGAGTCTCGCTCATTGTGCCATCCCACGCAATTCGACTGCCAGTTTCTGCTCGGCCTGCATCAGCTCTACACCCAGCGCCTGCATTTGCCGACGCAGACGGGTGATATCGGCCAACACGCTGCTCACAGGCAAAGCGAGCAGCTCGCGCGCATTGGGTGCGGCCACGCCTTCGCCCCGCCCCGACAGCAGCCACATCAGCGAGACATTCAGCATCCCGGCCAACATCTGCAAGCGGTTGCCGCGCGGCTCCCACGCGTCAGCCTCCCAGCTTTTGATCGTGGTGTCGCGCACGCCAAGCCGCTGCGCCAATTCGGTCTGGCTCATCCCACAGGATTCGCGCGCGGCCTCCAGCCTGTCGCCGAAGGTAGCAGCGACTTCACTATACCAAGTCTCGTTGTTGATTTCTGCCATCTTGCTTCTCCAAAAGGTGATATCGCTTGATTGCCTAGGGGGCTCAACCTATGGCAAGAGTGCGGAACTTGCAAATCAGCCCTACGGAGCCCGCCGAATGGCCTTCCTGTCCGACACCCTAGCCCGCGTCAAACCCTCGCCCACCATCGCTGTCACCACCAAGGCGGCAGAATTGAAAGCCGCAGGCCGCGATGTCATTGGTCTGGGCGCAGGCGAGCCGGATTTTGACACGCCGGAAAATATCCGCGACGCCGCGAAACGCGCGATTGATGCTGGCAAAACCCGCTACACCGCAGTCGATGGCATCCCAGAGCTGAAAAAGGCGATCTGCGAGAAATTCGCGCGTGAGAACGGTCTGGCCTACGCCCCGAACCAGATCACGGTCGGCGCGGGCGGTAAACAAACCTTGTATAACGCCTTGATGGCCACCTGTAATCCGGGTGATGAGGTGATCATCCCCGCGCCGTATTGGGTGTCCTACCCCGATATGGTGCTGCTGGCAGGGGGCACCCCGGTTCCGGTGGTGGCCACCATTGACACCGATTTCAAACTGACCCCGGCACAACTGGATGCGGCGATCACGCCGAAGACCAAGTGGTTCATTTTCAACTCGCCCTCGAACCCGACAGGCGCAGGCTATACCCGCCTCGAGTTGCGCGCCCTGTGTGACGTGCTGCTCAAGCACCCGCATGTCTGGATCATGTCCGATGATATGTATGAACACCTCGTGTTCGACGATTTTGAATTCACCAGCCCCGCGCAGATCGAACCGAAACTCTACGACCGCACCCTGACCTGCAACGGTGTGTCAAAGTCCTACGCTATGACCGGCTGGCGCATCGGCTATGCCGCAGGCCCCGTCCATCTGATCAAGGCGATGGGCACCATCCAATCGCAATCCACCTCGAACCCCTGCTCGGTCAGCCAATATGCGGCGCTTGAGGCCCTGACGGGTCCGCAAGATTTCCTCGCCCCGAACCGCAAAATCTTCCAACGCCGCCGCGATCTGGTGGTCTCGATGCTGAACGACGCCAAAGGCATCAAATGCCCGACACCCGAAGGCGCGTTCTACGTCTACCCCGACATTTCCGGCTGCATCGGCAAAACCAGCCCCGCTGGCACCAAAATCAGCAATGACGAAGTCTTTGCCACCGCCCTTCTGGAAGAAACCGGGGTCGCGGTAGTGTTCGGCGCGGCCTTCGGGCTTTCGCCAAACTTCCGCGTCAGCTACGCTACAGCAGACGAGACTCTGCGCGAGGCCTGCACCCGTATCCAGAATTTCTGCGCCATGCTGACCTGAAGGACCCTATGTCATCCGATCTGCCCGAGTTCTACTTCCGCATCCGTGACAACGGCGCTGCCGTGTTCCGGGTCGATACCGAGAACCGCCAACGCCGCATCGACCTGGAAGAAATCGCTCTGGTCAACGTCAAGAATGGCAATATCAAGCCACATGGCGATCATAAGCTGACGCCGGATGAAGTCACGGCGATCGGCCAGTGGGTGGCCAAACGCCAAGCCACACTGGCCGCGCGTGATGTCGATGACATCCTGCGCGCCGTCGACCACATGAACCTGACCACCCAATGGGTGCAATCCAAAGCCTCTGACGCGCAGCTAGAGGAAGTCACCGACCTGCTGCTGCTGGCGATGCACGATTTGCGAAGCGTGCTGGTGCGCAAGAAGGCCGAAAGCCTGATGAAGGGCGAAGCGGCGCAGTAGCCTTGCGATATTAACACAGTGAAAATTCCATGCAAAACGAGATATCAGTGCCAGATACGTTCAAAAAGTCGCAACAAGCATCGAAGAACGTCGTTCCACGGATCATCTGGATGCTATGGTTGCAAGGCTTCACCAATGCCCCAGAGTTGGTAAAAGCCTGCGTCCAGAGTTGGTGTCGGCTTAATCCAGACCATGTTGTGCATTTGCTTGATACGCAATCCCTGCAAAAGTTCATCCCTGCTGCGGATCTGGCTCGGATTTTTGCTACCGAAAAACAGCCGGAGGCCATAAGCAACGAAATTAGGCTCGAACTTTTGGCCCGCCACGGCGGAGTTTGGGTCGATGCAACCACAATCTGCGCCCGCCCGCTGGACGATTGGCTGCCGGCGCATGCACCGCTTGGTTTTTTCGGCTTTGCCCGACCTGGTCCGGATCGGATGCTCTCGACGTGGTTTCTGGCAGCTTCGCCCGCAAATCTCATTATTGAAACTTGGCGGCAGGCGACCATCGCTTATTGGCATGGGCGATCCGAGCGTCATATCTATTTTTGGGTGCATGCGCTTTTCGAAAAGTGTTACGCGGAAAACTCGGCATTTCGTAATATCTGGGACTCAACGCCGAAAATATCCGCTATGCATCGATTCCACTTCAGCCCAGATTCGACGCAACTACACGACCCGGTCAGTGACGACGACCGCCGCAGCATGCAAAACCCGCAGATACCGGTGTTCAAGCTGACCAACAAGATTGAGGTTTCGCAAGATAGTGGCTCTCTTATGCAGACGCTTCTGTCGTTTGCGAAAGGTGAAAATCTATCAGCGTGACCAACGGCACACTGCGTCGGCTTACGCCCACGTATTGCGCCGATTTCACGCCCGCACCCGATGCCAAAACCGCCACATCATCGTGACCGCCGCAAACACCAGCCCAATCACCAAGCCCGCCCACAGCCCAATCCCGCCCATTCCGGCATGGAACGCCAGAAAATACCCACATGGAATCCCGATCCCCCAATAGCTGACCGCGGCCGCAATCATCGGCACCCTTGTGTCCTTGATCGCCCGCAGCAAGCCCAGCGCCATCACCTGCATCGCATCCGCCATCTGAAACAGTGCCGCCATCGCCAATAGCGTGACGCCAAACGCAATGATTTCAGCGCTTTGCGGTTTGCTCTCATCCAGAAACAGCGAAATAATCGCCACAGGAAAGCTGAGAAACAGCCCCACCATCACCGCACCAAAGCAAATCGACAACGCAATCGCCACTTTGGCTGCATCGCGAAGACCTTGCCTGTCTCCCGCGCCATCCGCCCGCCCGGCCCGCACCGTCGCCGCATTCGACAACCCCAGATGCACCATGAACGACAGTGCCGCAACCTCCATGGTGATGCCATGCGCCGCCAGTTCAACGGTGCCAATCCAGCCCATCATCAGCGCCGTCGCCTGAAACAACCCGCTCTCGGCCAGCGAAGTCACCCCAATCGGCCAGCCCAGCCGGAAAACCTGATGCAAAGCCTGCCAGTCCGGTCGCCAAAAGCGCTGGAACAGATGGAAATACCGCAATTCCGGCAGCCATCCGGCGTAAATCGCCAGGGCCAGGGCCGTCAAAGACTGCACCAGAACCGAGGCTATCGCCGCCCCGCGCACGCCCAATTCCGGCGCCCCCCAATGGCCAAAGATCAGCGCATAGGCCAGCACAAGGTTAACCCCCACCGCCGCCAGCGTCACCCACAGCACCACCTGCGTCCGCTCTAACGCCGCGAGGTAATTCTTCAACACCATCACCAACAGCGCCGGGATCATCCCGAGCCCCGCGGTGCGCAGAAAATCTTGTCCCAAAATCGATACTTCAGGCCGCTGCCCCAAAACCAGCAGCAATGCCTCAGACCACCAGAAAACCGGATAAGTCAGCACGCCAAATGCAATCGACAGCCACATCCCCATGCGCGTATCGCGCCGCACCTGCGCCTCATCGCCACGCCCGATGGCTGTCGCCACCATCGGCAAAACCGCCTGCGCAAACCCGGCGCCAAGGATGAAAATCACAAAAAACGTCGATGTCGCCAGCACCACCGCCGCAAGTTCATTCACCCCATACCAGCCCAAAAGCACGGTATCGGTGACATGCAGTGCCATCTGCGCCAGATGCGAGCCCACCAGCGGCAGCCCCAAAGCCAACGTCGCGCGGGCGTGTGAGATGTAGGACATTCTTTTGATCATATCGCTTCCTACAAGCGCCACATCACCGCTGCAAGACGTAGCCTCCGCCGCAGTGCAGCGCATCGGGTCAAGACCCTCGCCCGAAAACCAATGTCGGATTTCACCAAACCGCGTCGATAACGCGGCATTTACATTCCCTGCCCGGCGCGCCTAGCGTAAGTCCTGTCATAGAGTGACCACGATGCCGCCCAACTCCACCTCCCATAGCCATCCGCCCCAGATCCAGCTCTGCCGCGCCCGTGCCATCGGGGCTGGCACCGCAGCCCTCGAAGCCCGCCTGCTGGTCGCCCGGCTGACATCCCCATGACCCAATCCCCCCGCCCCTACGCCTCCCCCGCTTGTCTTGCGCAGGAAATCGACCCCAATCCTATCGACCCGCAACAAGCCAGCGACGTCGCGCGCTGGCGCAAAGCCGAACGCTTGCGCCTGCTGGCCGAGCGCGCCGCCCTCGCCGTCGCCACCCGCCAAGCTGCTGCCCAATCCATCGGCCGCCACCTCGACCACCTGCTCGCCCAGCGCTTTTCCAGCCTGAACGGCCTGATCATCTCGGCTTGGTGGCCGATCAAAGCCGAACTTGACCTGCGCTTCTGGCTCGCCAGCCTCGCAGGCCGGGGGGCCACCGCCGCCCTGCCGCTTATCCTCACCCCGAAGGCCCCGCTCGCCTTTCGCACCTGGACGCCGCAGAGCCAAATGGAGCGCGGTTTCTGGAACATCCCCACCCCCGCGACAGGCCCCGAGATCACCCCCCATGTCACCCTCTCGCCTCTCGTCGGCTGGGACAGCGCGGGCTTCCGCTTGGGCTACGGCGGCGGCTATTTCGACCGCACACTTGCGACGCTCACCCCGTCACCCATCGCCATCGGCATAGGTCTGGACGCAGCCCACCTGCCAACAATCTTTCCACAACCGCATGATATTCCAATGGATTACATCCTGACCGAATCCGGCCCGCAGCCGCTGCACGCCTAAGACGCAACGCCACATCTCAACCACCACAAAATCCGCTGTACGCACGCAATGTCCGATGAAACCCGAGTCCTCTACAACGAAACCTGCCCGGTTTGCCGCTTTGAAATCGGCCATTACCGCAAGGCGGCCCGCGCAGAAAATCTGCCCATACGCTTCGATGACCTAACCCAAGCAAGCGCTTGGGGCGTCACCCCCGAGGCTGCGATCAGCGTGAATGACCTGCGCGCTCTCGTGCTGAACCGTGATTTCGATGCCACAGATGCCGCCCTGATCGCCGCCCACACCGAATACACCGCCGCGCAGCCGCAATCCTTCGCCTTCTTGGCGCGCGGATCATCGGCCTTTGAGATGTAATCGACGACTGCCTCCAGCCCGGGGTTCATCAACTCCGCAGCCAGCACCAGCAGCCCCGGCGCCAAAATCAGACCGCGCTCACCAGCCGACAAATCCAACGAAAATGCTAAAGCTGCTGACAGCAGGTTCACCACTGTCCATTGCCGCAGCGTCTTTTCCGTCGCCCAAGCCGCAACCCAACCGTCCCAAGACCAGATCACCGTTTTGGCAAACCGCCGTGCCTCAGCGCGCAAAATATCCCGCATGGCTCCCCCAATTCAAGGAAACGATCCAAGCGCAAGCCCCCGATTTAAGCAGGCTTACGCCTTGGCAAGCGCGTCCAGATAAGCGCGCACAGACGTCACCACATGCGCAAAGCGGTCGCCGCCCAAATGCACGCCACCGTACCAACGCGTCACCACCACGATATGGTTCCGCAACTCCGCCCGCTCCAGCATTTTCAAAATCACCGCCCCCGCGCCCGCCTCGCCATCATCACCCTTGACCGCGCCTTCTTCCGACAAAAGGCAGGCCCAAGTGTTATGCGTTGCCTTGGCGAATTTCTTGGCGCGCTTCAACTCTACCAGAAACGCCTCAATCTCGGCACGCCCCTGCACAGGCCCACCCGACACCGCATAGCGCGAGCCACGATCCCGCAAAACTTCGACGATCTGCAACATGCGGTCCTCTTATCCTTTGGAGAAGCCTCCGGCGGGAATATTTGAGCCCGTCTGAAATAGCAAAGCGCAATGCCTTGGGCTTGACTTCGCCTTATGGGCAGAGTGTATCGGCCCGGAACCGATTTAGCCTCCGTGAAGGGGAAGTCCATGCACGCCTATCGCAGCCACACTTGCGCCGATCTGAACAAATCTCATGTGGGCAATGATGTCCGCCTTTCTGGCTGGGTGCATCGGGTGCGCGATCATGGCGGGGTGTTGTTCATCGACCTGCGCGACCATTACGGCATCACTCAAGTCATCGCCGACAGCGACAGTCCCGCCTTTGCCGACATCAACAAAGTGCGCGCCGAATGGGTGGTGCGGATTGATGGCCGGGTGAAAGGCCGCGACGCGTCGCTGATCAACGCCAAACTGCCAACGGGTGAGATTGAGGTCTACGCCACCGGCCTGACCGTGTTGGGAGCCGCCGAGGAACTGCCGCTGCCGGTGTTCGGCGATGTCGATTACCCCGAGGAAACCCGGCTGACCTACCGCTTCCTCGACCTGCGCCGCGAAAAGCTGCACCGCAACATGATGCTGCGCTCGAACGTGGTGCGCTCGATGCGCAACCGGATGTGGGATCAGGGTTTTACCGAGTTTCAAACCCCGATCATCACCGCATCTTCGCCCGAAGGTGCGCGCGACTTTCTGGTGCCGTCGCGCCTGCATCCAGGCAAATTCTACGCCCTGCCGCAAGCACCGCAGCAGTTCAAACAGCTGATCATGGTGGCCGGCTTTGATCGGTATTTCCAGATCGCCCCCTGCTTCCGCGATGAAGACCCGCGTGCAGACCGCTCGCCGACCGACTTCTATCAGCTTGATATTGAAATGTCTTTTGTCGAGCAAGAAGACGTCTTCGCCGCAGTGCAACCCGTCGTTCAGGGCATTTTCGAAGAATTTGCACCGGGCAAGAAAACCTATTCCGACTGGACCAAGATCGCCTACCGCGACAGCCTGAAATGGTATGGCAGCGACAAACCCGACCTGCGCAACCCGATCAAGATGCAGGACGTGTCCGAACATTTCGCAGGTTCCGGCTTTGCGATCTTCGCCAAATTGCTGGAGCAACCCGGCAATGAAGTGCGCGCCATTCCGGCTCCTAAAGGCCCAAGCGGCGAACCTGTGGGTCGCAAATTCTGCGACCGTATGAACGCCTTTGCCCAGAAGGAAGGCCTGCCGGGCATGGGCTATATCTTCTGGCGCGAAGCCGAAGACGGCTCTGGCATGGAAGCCGCCGGCCCCCTCGCCAAGAACATCGGCGCCGAGCGTACCGAGGCAATTCGTGTGCAACTCGGCCTGACCAAAGGCGACGCCGCTTTCTTCCTTGGCGGCAAGCCTGACACGTTCGAGGCGATCTCCGGCCGTGCCCGCAACGAAATTGGCCGCGAACTTGGCCTGACCGAGCAGAACTGCTTCAAATTCGCTTGGATCGTCGATTTCCCGATGTATGAGAAAACCGACGACGGCAAGATCGACTTCAGCCACAACCCGTTCTCGATGCCGCAAGGCGGGCTAGAGGCGCTGAACGGCGATCCGCTGAATGTCTATGCCTATCAATATGATCTGGCCTGCAACGGCTACGAATTGATCTCGGGCGGCATCCGCAACCACAAACCGGAAATCATGTTCAAGGCGTTTGAACTGGCAGGCTATCCAAATTCCGAAGTCGAAAAACGCTTCGGTGGCATGGTCAAAGCCTTCAAATACGGCGCCCCACCGCACGGCGGTTGCGCCGCTGGCATCGACCGCATCGTCATGCTGCTGGCCGATGAGCCGAACATCCGTGAGGTCATCATGTTCCCGATGAACCAGCGCGCCGAAGACATGCTGATGGGGGCTCCGTCCGAGCCGACCAACGCCCAAATGCGCGAACTGTCCCTGCGGGTTACGCCGAAAGAATAACGCCTTGGCCATGATCTGGATGGCCTGCCCGAGCAGGCCATCCGACACGCAGGCCCACAGGCGACTTTCCGCTCTGTGCGGCGCAGACCTAGGCTATGCCGTGCTCATGGCGCATTTTTGATACCGAAACGGTGGTATTCTACCCATCCATGCTTATGTTTTCACAAAGGCAGGCTGTGGCCGCGTGAACCGGAGTTTGAAAACGATGTCAAAGCTAAGTACCCTGGCTGCGATACGTTTTGGTTATGGCTTGCCGCAACCCAAAGGCGCGCCCGAGTCCGCCGAAGCCATGCTGGCAATGCTTGCCGGGTCGGACGAGGCGATGCGCACATTGCCGATCCGCAACTCTGCAGAGTTGATCCCAAACCTGCAAGAACTGCGTCAAATCCAGAAAGCCGGCAAAAAAGCCACCGCCAAAAACCCCAAACGCAATGCGCTGCTGCAAGATTTCAGCAATGCCGCCGAAGCCGCCGCCGTGGTCACCTTCGCCCGCGCGCTTGACAGCGCCGATGGCTTTCGCGAACGGCTGACCACGTTTTGGGCCGACCATTTTTCGGTCATCGCCAAGCGGCAACTCGAAGCGCTTTTCCCCTATGCTTTGGTCGATGATGCCATCCGCCCGCATCTGACCGGAAATTTCGCCGATATGCTGACGGCGGCCACGCTGCATCCGGCGATGCTCAGCTATCTCGATCAATCCAGTTCGGTCGGCCCAAATTCGCATTTTGGCAAGAACCAGAACAAAGGCCTGAACGAAAACCTCGCCCGCGAGGTGATCGAGTTGCACAGCATGGGCGTTGGCGCGCATTACAGCCAAACCGATGTCACCGAAATGGCGAAAATCCTTGCTGGTCTGACGCTGAACGCCGATCTGCTGATGCAATTTGTGCCGCGTCGGGCCGAGCCCGGTCCACGCGCACTGCTGGGCAAAACCTATGATGCAGTTGGGCTGGACAACATCCACGCAGCCCTGCGCGATCTGGCGCTGCAGCCCGCCACCGGCCAGCATTTGGCGCGCAAATTGGCGGTGCATTTTGTCTCCGACACCCCCGATGCCGACCTCGTCAAAGCGATTGCTGCGGCTTACAACGGCTCGGGTGGCGATCTGATGGCAACCTATGCGGCCATGCTCAATCACCCCGCAGCATGGGTGGAAGCCACTGAAAAAGCACGGCAACCGTTTGATTTCATGGTCGCGTCTCTGCGTGCCTTGGGCGTCACTGGCGAACAACTTCAACAAATGCCCTATAAGCAATTCCGCGGCCAAGTCTTGACGCCGATGGCTGGCATGGGCCAAACCTTCAAGCGCCCGTCCGGCCCGAATGGCTTTGACGAGGCCGCCGAGGAATGGATCACGCCGCAGGGGCTTGCCCGCCGCATCACTTGGGCGATGCGGGTGCCGATGCGATTGGTCCAGCCGTTGCCCGATCCCATCGCTTTGGCGCAATATTGCCTCGCCGACCGCGCCAGCGAGGCGCTGCTTTGGGGGGCGGCCCGCGCCGAAGATATCACACAAGGCGTCGGGCTGGTGCTGGCTTCCGCCGAATTCAACCGCAGATGAGGGCCGCCATGACAGCTTCGATGGACAGACGGGATTTTCTGCGCGGGCTTGGCGGTGTGCTGGGCTGCTCGATCGCGGCGCATCCGCTGATGACCACAGTGACGATGGCGGGTGCCAATGGTGGGCGCGCGCTTGGCGATCATCGGCTGATCGTGATCATTCTGCGCGGCGCGATGGACGGGCTGGATGTGGTGCAGCCGCAAGGCGACGCCGACTACGCCGTGCTGCGCCCCACGCTTTTGAACCCACAAGCCGCTGATCTTGATGGCTTCTTCCGCTTGCACCCAGCGTTTGGCGATCTGATGCCACTTTGGGGTGCGGGCCAGTTGGGCTTTGTCCACGCCACATCGACGCCCTACCGTGACAAGCGCAGCCATTTTGTCGGCCAAGACATGCTCGAGGCCGGCACCGGCATGGATGTGCCGCTCAATCAGGTCAAGGATGGCTGGTTGAACAGGCTGTTGCAGACCCAAAAGGGCCTAACCTCGGAAACCGCCTATTCCATCGGTCAAGTCGCGATGCCGCTGCTGGAAGGCACAGCCGAGGTGCGCAACTGGTCACCCGAAACCACCTTGCTGCTGACACCACAGGCGCGTTTGCTGTTCGACCGCGTGTACGAAGCCGATCCTTTGTTCCACGCGGCCTCGCAAGAAGCGATGGAACTGGCCGATGCGGGCAACGGCGATATGGAAATGATGGCGGCAGATCCGTCGCAAATGGCAGGGCTGAAGGTACAGGATGTCGAGCAACTGGTGGATTACGCGGCCGGAAAGCTACGGCAGGACGCCCGCATCGCCGCGTTTTCGATGACCGGATGGGATACCCACAGGGGTCAAGCGGGCGGGCTTTCCAAGTCGCTTGCCCGGTTGCAATACGCGATCCTGCGGCTGCAAACTGGATTAGGAGAGAACGTCTGGGGCAAAACCGTGCTGCTGGCGATGACCGAATTTGGCCGCACTGCGCGCGAAAACGGCACGAAGGGCACCGATCACGGCACCGGTGGGGTTATGGTGATGGCGGGTGGCGCGCTGAACGGCGGCAAGGTCTATGGCGATTGGCCGGGGCTGTCCGAGGCCAATCTTTACGAGCGCCGCGATCTGATGCCCACGTCCGATGTGCGGGCTTGGGCGGCCCATGCAATCCAAGGACTGTATGGCATTGACCAAAACGTGTTAGAAAACACCGTGTTTCCAGGCCTGAAAATGGGCAAAGATCCCCGAATTTTGCTGTAATCAAACGCCAGACATCCCCAACACTGCGCGGTTGTCAGCCAAATCCGCCGCACCGCGCCAAGCCGCGATCGCGACCAGACCCAACGTCACCACAACGGCGGTGATCACCGCCCCTAGCGCAAAAACCGCCCCCGATTCGTCACACAGAGATCGTTGTTTGGCGGACAGGGACGGCACTTTCCCTAGGGGCTGATAAGATGGTTTTGCCGCCGAGTAAGGCGAAACCGTGCTGCAAATCAGGCAAAGCCATGGTCATCGCGGGGCTGCATCGCGTCACACAGCCTTGGGCTTGGCGGCGAAAGCTGCGGCCCTGTTGGCAACAGTCAACCGCTTATCAATCAAACCGCGCAACTGATCCAGATCGCCGCTATTCGGCACCCCGGCGGCACTTGCCGCCTTTGCCAAGGCGCTGTCATGGGCGTGATGCGCCACCCCCAGCACAAACCTGGCCAGATAGCGCCGCCCCGTCGCATCCGGCTCTGCCGAAAGCGCCGCCGCCGCGCGCGCAAGATCATCCTGCAACGCCAAGGGATCGGGATAAATCGCCGCATCTTCGACCAGCGACGGCGCAAGCCCCGGCAGAAACCGGCGCAAAACCATGCAGAACTCTGCGAAACTTTCTAAAGGCTTATCGAGAAATCCCTCTGCGCCCGCAGCCAAAGCCGCGCCCCGCCCGTCTGGATTTCCCGAACTGCCAAGCACCGCCAGCGGCCGCTGTCGCGCCAGCGCTAACTCGCGGATCAACCCCTCGCCCCGGCCATCCGGCAAACCAAGGTCAATAATCACCACATCGGGGCGATACACCCGCAAATGCGCCCGCGCGCCCGCCAATGTATCCGCCCGACGCAACCGCGCCCCAGCGCGCTGGCTCATCAACCGCAAAGCTTCGCAGGCATAGCGACTGTCCTCCACCGCCAGAATGGTGACACCCTGCAGCGGCAACTCGGACCCCGTCATAAGGTTCGGCAAGGCAAAACCGGGCGGCAGCGGAGGATGATAGGGCATTTGATTTGGCATGGCGGACCGAGCGCTGAAGGGAGCCCCACCATTCATCCATGGCTTTGGTTCATAAATCGTGAACGCCACCGCCGCTGGCAAAATTTTTCAACCCAACCTGCGACCGCGCGCCCCCTTGCCGGAACGCCTGGCTGCAGCCATAAGGCCAGCATCAGCTTGCAAGGAGCCTTGCCGATGATTGGCCGCCTGAACCATGTCGCGATTGCCGTGCCGGATTTGACCGCGGCGGCAGATCAATACCGCAACACCTTGGGCGCGAAAGTCGGGCCGCCCCAAGATGAGCCCAACCACGGCGTCACGGTGATCTTCATCGAACTGCCAAACACCAAGATCGAACTGCTGTATCCCTTGGGTGACAACAGCCCGATCAAAGCTTTCCTTGAGAAAAACCCCGCAGGCGGCATCCATCATATTTGCTACGAAGTGGATGACATTTTGGCCGCAAGGGACCATCTTCAAGCCAGTGGCGCGCGGGTGCTCGGCTCGGGAGAGCCGAAAATCGGCGCGCATGGCAAGCCGGTGCTGTTCCTGCATCCCAAGGATTTCAACGGCTGTTTGGTAGAATTGGAGCAAACATGACAATCACCGCCGCATTGGTGCTGTTTTCGGTTACTTGGTTCATGGTGTTTTTCTGCGTGCTGCCGCTGCGCTTCAAAAGCCAAGCCCAGATGGGTAAGGTCGAACCCGGCACGCCACGCTCGGCCCCCGCTGAAGCCATGATCAAACCGAAAGTCAAACTAACCACGCTGATCACGATTGTGATCAGCGTCGTGCTTTATCTGCTGATCACCTCGGGCCGCTGGGGCATCGCCGATGTGGACGTGTTCGGGCTGTGGGCCAACCGCTACTGACGCCTCAATCGGTGGAACATATGGGTGAAAGTGGCGATTCCTAACACAGGGATCACTAGGTTTATCAGCGGGATAGACAAGGGTGCTGCCATCAACACCCCTGCCGCCCAAATCCGCAGACTATAGGCTTTGCGCATGGCGCGCGCACCATCCCGCCCCAAACGCCGGGTGGCAACCAGCGTGAAATACTCCCGCCCCAGCAGGTAGCCGTTCATCCCCCAAAACAGCAGCGGGCTGAACGGCCCGACAAACGGATACAGCAGCAGCGCCCCGGTATTCAGCGCCAACAGCAGGCCAATGAAATTGGCGGTCTCAATCAGCGTATCGCCAAAACTTGGCCGCACCACCGGCGGCAGCCCCGGATAATGCCGATCCTCCACTGCCTGCGCTACATCCTCCAGAAACAACCCCGAAAAGGCCGAGGCGACCGGGATCATCAAAAACACCGACAGTACGATCATCAACAAGATCGAGCCCCAGCTGAGCAGCGTATCCAAGCCGCCAACCGGACCGACGAAAGGGATGTCGATGCTGCCCGGCGTGAAGGTCTCAATCAGCCACAGCAACGCCGCATAAGCCCCGGTCAGCAGCGCCGCCGCAAGCGCCACACCCAGCAGCATCACCCGCAGAAACCGGCCATCGCCAAGCTGACCCAACGACTTGGCAAAATCACTGAAGATCATGCGCTGACCCTCCGGCGCTCACGCGGCCATCCATCAGGCCCATGTGATCAGCTTCGACAAATCGGGGCGCGGGCGGTCCAAAATCGGCGTCACAACGGTGCCGATATGCACAATGCCCGCAACCGTTTCATCCCCCACACAACCAAAGGCTTGCGCAGCGAATACCGGATCATGCGAAGGCCAGCCCGACAGCCAATTCGCCCCCCAGCCCTTCGCCAAAGCCGTATTGAGCACGCCAAAGCACAGGGCCCCCGCCGACAGGATCTGCTCAGACAGCGGGATCTTGTCGCTGGCTTTCGGTGAGGAAATCACCGCCACCGCCAACTGCCCAAGATCAAACTGCCCTCGGCCCTTTGCGATTTTTTCGTCGTCCGCCCCGATCACCCGCGCCCGCGCTTCGGCCAAATCGGCCAGCCGCAGCATCGCCGCGCGGTCCACCACCACCAACCGCCACGGCTCCAGCTTGCCATGATCGGGCACGCGGGTGGCTGCGGTCAAAATCTCCAGCAGTTCGGCACGCGCGGGCACCGGGCCTTTGAACAGCTTGGCCGGGTGCGATTGCCGGGTTTTTAGAAAATCGAAGGCATCTTGGGCCAAAACAGAAGCGTCGTGCATCATATAGGGACTCCTTTGCGCCACAGGTGGCGGTGTGGGCGGCCTTCGTCAAGTGGGCTTGCCCTTCCACGCTTGCTTCTGCACTCTGCCCCCATGCAAAAAGGCGCGTGGGCAGAGCTGGCGGTTCCGGGGGCAGAGTTTTCCTGCAAGGTCACGCCGCGCGCCCGCCGCCGCAGCATCACCCGCGACGGCAGCATGATAAAAATCAGCGTCACCACCCCAGCCGAGGACGGAAAAGCCACCGCCGCCGTCACCGAGGCGCTGGCCCATGCCCTAGGCGTTGCGAAATCCCGGCTAACTCTGCTGCGCGGTGCAATCTCTCGCGATAAGGTGTTCCGGCTGGACTAAAGCGGTTTGCGTTTTGCCCGGCGCAAGAAGCAGTACACTTTGCGCAGGTCTGCGCGCGGATTGTGATTCACGACAACCGCAAACCGCGCTAGGGCTGCTTCGGCTCAATTCGGTAACTGCCCTCGGGCAGATCCAGCGCCGCCGCAAGGTCACGCAACTGCCCGATGGAAAACGTGATCACGACCACTTTATCGGTCATTTGATCCATCTGCCGCAGCACCACACATTCGGCGAAGGCATCAATGGTGATGTCTTCTTGCAACGGGGTGTCAGGCTCGCCCTCATCCACCAATGTGATCACTGTGGCGTCGAATTCATGCTCGATGGTGAACATCGCAAGGCTCCTGTGCCGGATCAATCACAGGCAGATGAGCCCGCATTGTGGTCAGGGTCAAGCATCCGAGCCGCGTTCAAGCGAAAGTGCAGCAAGATCGGGCCCAGATGGGGCTATGAAACCGCAACGGGTTTGATATGGGCTGTCTTCAGGGCAGTGGTGAAGGCGAGTGTGATGCAGCGGCAAGCAGGATGGGTTATGGTGGCGGCGCTGCTGGCGGGTTGCGTGCAGCCGGGCATCCCCACGATCAGCCAAACCGACAACGCGGCGCAGGTGCTGACCCAGCCCTCGCAAACCGGTGGCGCGCTGGAATCCCGTGCGGCCGCGGTGAATTTCCTGACCGTGGTGCAGCGGGTGGAACCAGTGGCCGAGGCATACTGCCGCGCGCAGCGTGTGGCGCATCGCTGCGATTTTCAGATCGTGATCGACGACCGCCCCGGCCAACCCCCCAACGCGTTCCAAACCGTCGATCGGGCAGGCAGGCCGATCATCGCGTTCTCGCTGGCTTTGATCGCCGACGCCCGCAACGCCGATGAGATCGCTTTCGTGTTGGGCCACGAGGCCGGGCATCACATTCTGGGTCACATCCCCAAGCAAGAGCAAACCGCGCTGTCGGGGGCGATGATGGCGGGGATTTTGGCCGCCGCTTCCGGGGCGGGGCGGGACGAGGTCGCGCAAGCGCAGGAAATGGGGGCCGGGTTAGCCACGCGGCAGTTCTCGAAGGAATATGAGCTGCAGGCCGATGCTATGGGTGCCGAGATTGCGTTTCATGCCGGCTATGATCCCGTCAAGGGCACGGGCTTTTTTGATCGCCTGCCCGATTCCGGCGATCAGTTTCTGGGCACCCATCCGGGCAATCGGCAGCGCAAGGCTTTGGTCGCCGCTGTGGTCGCCAAACTGCGCGGCGCGTAGGCTGTCCACGCGTGACGCGTGATCCCCGTCATGCAATATCAAGAAATGAACAGGTATCGGTTCAGATTTGATGAACCAACATCAAACCCCACAGGTCAAACGCCGCCCGACCCGGATCACGCTGACCGCTGCACCGCCCCCTGCCCTCCCGAGGGTTTCGGGCGAAGTCCCGCAAACCCGAGACAAAGACAGTGCGCGCAAAGCGCTCGGCCGGGTTGCCGTCAGGGATCGTTTTGGATGCCGCTAAGTCAATGGCCTGTGATATACTGAAAACCGGATTGGGCTTGGTTCGTTGAAAAAAGCTACATTTCAATCTTTGCCGATGGAAAGTATGGGCCATTCCGCCTGCGTGTCTGTTCCAAAAGCTGCGACCATTGAAGTACCAAAGCCATGCTTTTCATTGCAAAAGGGTATGACCATGTGGACGATCATTTTGAATAGAATGTTAGCTCAGTTGATCCGGCAAGGCACGCTGATCCTGTATTTTCCAGACGGCAAAATCCAAAGCCACGGCAACGGCAAAGCGCCATCGGTGACGGTGCGGGTGCTGGACGCTGACCTTGTCGGGCGACTGGTGCGCAACCCCGATCTGACTTTGGGCGAGGCCTATGTCGAGGGCAGCCTGACCATCGACGGGGATGATCTGCGCGGCTTATTGGCGCTGGTGATTGCCAACACCAAAGGCGGCGAAGCCCTAGTCTGGTGGCGGCGGATACAGGATGCGGTGCGGGTGATGTTGCGCGGGGCCGCGCAATTCAACAGCACCCGGCGATCTGCCGCCAACGTCGAGCATCACTATGATCTTTCGGGCGCGCTGTATGATTTGTTTCTGGATGCCGACAGGCAGTATTCTTGCGGCTACTTCATCCTTCCCGATGACACGCTGGAACAGGCGCAACATCAAAAGAAGGCGCATATTGCCGCAAAACTGTGCCTGCAACCGGGGATGAGTGTGTTGGACATCGGCTCGGGTTGGGGCGGTATGGCTTTGACTCTGGCGAAGGATTACGGCGCGACGGTGTTGGGCGTGACGCTGTCGCAAGAGCAATACAAACGATCAGTGGAGCGCGCAGCCGAAGCCGGTCTGTCGGATCGGGTGTCGTTTCAGCTGATGGATTATCGCCACCTGACCGGCAGATTTGACCGCATCGTTTCGGTTGGCATGTTCGAGCATGTCGGGGTGCCGCATTATCCCGAATACTTCGCCCAAGTGAAAAACCTGCTTGCCCCCGATGGTATCGCGCTGATCCACAGCATTGGCCGCGCCGCGCCGCCAAGTGCGACCAACCCGTGGATCACAAAATACATCTTCCCCGGCGGCTATGTGCCCGCGCTGTCTGAAATGTCAGCGGCGATGGAGAAATCCGGGCTGTGGCCAACGGATATCGAGGTCTGGCGGCTGCATTACGCCATGACGCTGGCGCATTGGCTGCAACGCTTTGAGGCCAATATGGATAAAATCCGCGCGCTTTATGATGAGCGGTTCTGTCGGATGTGGCGGTATTATCTGGTAGCCTCTGAAATGACCTTCCGGCAGGGCCGGCAATGCGTGTTCCAGATGCAGCTTGCCAACCGACAGGATGCGGTGCCGCTGACGCGCGATTACATCACCGGGGTGTCACGCCCCGATCTTATGCACCGCGCCAGTTTGCACAAAGACCGCTGGGATCAGGCCGCGCAGTGAGTTGCCCACCCAGAGCCGCACGTCCGCCAGATCGGTGGCCGGCAACACCGTTTCACGAATGGTCCCCGCCGCCAGCATCTCGGCGCGCAACACCCCCGGCAGCAGTCCGCAACTAAGGGGCGGCGTACAAAGCCCATCGCCTTGATCGAAAAACACTGTGGTGATCGAGCCGTCGCAGACCTCGCCGCGCTGATTGCGGAAAACCACCTCATCCAAGCCGTCTGGCAGGCAGGCCCGCGCCGCATCGTAAGCCGCGCGGTTTGTCGATTTCACCGTAAGCCAAGGATCGTCCGAGGTCAGCTGCTGGGCGGCCAGCCCAACCCGCCATTCCGGCTTCCCAGCTGGGAGAGAATATGTCTCAACCCCCAGTGCACCCCCTACATCTAGTGTCAGACGCAGCCGCGCGGGCTCTACAGGCACCCTCGCCCGCAAGGCGGCCTCCACCGCCGCCAGATCGCAGCCCCAGCCCAAAGCCCGCGCCGAAGCGGCCAGCCGCGCCAGATGCAGCGGCAACCGCACCAGCCGCTGCCCGTCCCAACCCAGCGTCTCGATCAGCTTCAGGCCGGGCGCACCAGCCCCTGCAGATAACGCGCTTTCCACAACGCCTCCTCCCATTCGCCATCGGCTGTGCTGTCTTGCACCACGCCGCCGCCGACGTTCAATTCTATCGCGCCATCCGCAAACACTGACAACGTGCGGATCGCGACGCTGAACGACGACGCGCCATCCGGCGCCATCCAGCCAATCGCACCACAATAGACGCCGCGCGGGAAGGGTTCGACCTCGTGGATGATCTGCATCGCGCGGATTTTCGGCGCGCCGGTGATGGATCCGCAGGGGAACAGGGCTGGCATCAGCGCGGTCATGCTGGGGGCCTCGATCAGTTGCCCGACCACGCGGCTGACCATCTGATGCACCGTTGCGTAATGTTCCACCGCGAACAGTTCCGGCACCTTGACCGAGCCTATTTGCGCCACCCGGCTGATATCATTACGCAAGAGGTCAACGATCATCAGGTTTTCGGCCTGATCCTTGGTCGAGCCGCGCAAAGCCTCGGCCAGTTCGCCATCGCGCACCGGATCAGCATCGCGCGGCGCGGTGCCCTTCATCGGCCGCGCCTCAATCCGCCCCGCAGCCGTGGTGCGCAAGAACAGCTCGGGGCTGCGCGACACCAGCACCCGACCGCCAAATTCCTCTGGCCCAAAATCGACAAACGCGCCATGCCCCACCGGCTGCCGCGCCCGAAGCGCGCCATAAAGCCCAAGGGCCGAGCCGTGCAGCAACTGCGACCGCAACGGAAAGGTCAGGTTGATCTGATAGCAATCGCCCGCCGCGATATAGCCCATCACCCGATCCATCGCCAAACCATAGTCAGCCCGGTTGATCACGGGTTCCAGCGCCGCCACCGCCACCCCGCGCGCCTGCGATGCCGCCTCTGCCAGCGCCAGCGCCGGATCAGAAGGCCCCGCGAACACCCCAAACGCCAGCAAGGGCCGCGTGGGGTCCGCCGCAGGCATCAGCGCCGCCAGCTTCGGCTCGAATGCATAGCCCGCCTCATAGCCGATGTAGCCCGCGACCCATTTGCCCTGCGCGCGCGCCACATCCAGACGCGCCAAAGCCGGGGCCAGATCCTGCGCATCCTGCGCCACGATCAGCGCCTCTGCGCCGTCAAACAGCGCAAAACCGCCGCCCGGTCCGTCTTCGATCAGGATCACGCCCGCGCCCCTTTTTGCCCTGCCTTACCACCTAGGTCAGTGCCCCGCGCAAATCCACCCCCGAGCCGCCCGTCTTTTGCACATTTGCGACGCGAAAATGTCCGTCGCTGACTCTGGCTTTCGCTGATTCCTGAAAATATCTATTCAATGCTTGCCAGACTGTAAAATCCGCGCTTCCCTACGCTTAGGGACGGCAAAACGCCGCACCTCGCACAATAATAACGACCCATCAACGGTTCGGAGGGAAATGCAATGGCAGCCGACGACTATTCGGACAATCACAAAAGTGAGGATGTAAAAATCCTGCACGGCATGGGCTATGCCCAAGAGCTTTCGCGCTCGATGTCGAAATTCTCTAACTTCGCGATCTCGTTCTCGATCATCTGTATCTTGTCGGGCGGGATCAACTCGTTCGCGCAAGCGATCAGTTCGGTCGGCGGTGCTGGTGCTGGCATCGGCTGGATCGTCGGGTGCATCCTGTCGGGCATGTTCGCGTTGGCAATGGCGCAAATCGCATCAGCCTTCCCGACAGCGGGCGGGCTGTATCACTGGGCCTCGATCTTAGGCGGCCGGTTCTGGGGCTGGCTGACGGCTTGGCTGAACCTTTTGGGCCTTATCACCGTGCTGGGTGCCATCAACATCGGCACCGCCTATTTCTTCGCCGGCACCTTTGGGTCGATGTTCGGCTTTACCGGCACCGACGGCCAAGTTGTGGTTTTCGTCGCGGCGATCACCATCATTCAGGCGTTGTTCAACCACCTTGGCATCAAAGTCACCACGCTGCTGACCGATGTGTCGGGCTACATCATCTTTGCGACCACCGCCGTGCTGGTGCTGGCTTGCCTGTTCTACGCCCCCGCCATCGACATCTCGCGGTTGTGGACGTTTACCAACTACTCTGGCGAAGCGGGTGGCAATGTGTTCCCAGCGTCAGACAACATGGGCTATCTGTTCCTGCTGTGTCTGTTGCTGCCGGTCTATACGATCACCGGCTATGACGCCTCGGCGCATACCTCGGAAGAAACCAAAAACGCCGCGCAATCGGTGCCAGAGGGCATCATCAAAGCGGTGTTCTGGTCATCGCTGATCGGCTGGATCATGATCTGCGCCATCACTTTGGCGATCCCGGATCTGAGCGTGGCTGCGGGCCAAGGCTGGACGATGTTCTACGCCACGATGGATACGATCCTGCCATCGGGCCTGAAAAACATCCTGTATCTTGGGATTCTGATCACCCAACTGCTGTGTGGTCTGGCGACGGTGACTTCGGCCAGCCGGATGCTGTTTGCGTTCTCGCGCGATGACGGCATGCCGATCGGCTCCAAGGCGCTGGCTTCGGTTTCGCCGAAATACCGCACCCCGGTCAACGCGATCTGGACCGCGACCGTGCTGTGTATCCTGTATGTGATCTTGGCGATGTCGATCAAAATCGCGGGCACTTCGATCTATGTGATCGTGGTGAACTCGACGCTGGTGTTCTTGTTCTTGTCGTTCACCGTGCCGCTGGTGGCGGGTCTGTTTGCCTATGGCACCGCCAAATGGCCAAACCCCGGCCCTTGGGCAATGTCTGCGGGCGTCTATAAACTGGTCACGGTTCTGGCCGTGGTTGGCATGGGCGTCATTTTGTTCATCGCCGTCGCCCCGCCGAACGAGCGGGTGCTTTGGGTGGTGCTTGGCTTTATCGCGCTGGCGCTGGTGCTGTGGTTTACGGTTGAAAACCGCCGCTTTGAAGGCCCCCCGACGGGCGAGCGCATCGCCGCCCGCAAAGCCGTGATCGCTGCCGCCGAAAAGGCTGTTGGCGAAAAGGGCTAACACCCCAAACCACATGAAAGGGCGGCCAGCCAGTCTTGGCCGCCCTTTTGCAAATGTGAGGGGTTTCATCTTCGCAGCCCCTTGCGCCCCGGCGTGTGCTGGCTATAACCCGCAAAGTTTTGCGCTCAGGGTCCTGAAGAACGGGGCGCTGAAAGACAGGGGGCCACTATGCCGAAAAGAACCGACATCAAATCCATTATGATCATCGGTGCGGGCCCCATCGTCATCGGTCAGGCCTGCGAGTTCGACTATTCCGGCGCGCAAGCCTGCAAAGCTTTGCGCGAAGAAGGCTATCGGGTGATCTTGGTCAACTCGAACCCCGCCACCATCATGACCGACCCGGGCCTTGCGGATGCGACGTATATCGAGCCGATCACCCCCGAAGTCGTCGCCAAAATTATCGAAAAAGAACGCCCCGATGCTTTGCTGCCCACCATGGGCGGCCAAACCGGCCTGAACACCGCGCTCGCCCTTGCCGACCTTGGTGTGCTTGAGAAATTCGGCGTCGAGTTGATCGGGGCCAAGCGCCCCGCCATTGAGATGGCCGAAGATCGCAAACTGTTCCGCGAGGCGATGGACCGGATCGGGTTGGAAAACCCCAAAGCCACCATCATCGCAGCACCCAAACTGCCCAGCGGCAAATACGACATTTCGGCAGGTGTCGCCGAATGTATGGGTGCCATTGAATACGTGGGCCTGCCCGCCATCATTCGCCCCGCCTTCACTTTGGGCGGCACCGGCGGCGGTGTGGCCTATAACCGCGACGACTACGAGGCGATCTGCCGCTCGGGGTTGGAAGCCAGCCCAATGGCGCAAATCCTGATCGACGAATCGCTTCTAGGTTGGAAAGAATTTGAGATGGAGGTGGTGCGCGACACCGCCGACAACGCCATCATCATCTGCGCGATTGAAAACATCGACCCGATGGGGGTGCATACCGGGGATTCCATCACCGTCGCCCCTGCCCTGACCCTGACCGATAAAGAATACCAGATCATGCGAAACGGCTCGATCGCCGTGCTGCGCGAAATTGGCGTCGAAACTGGCGGATCGAACGTGCAATGGGCGATCAACCCCGCCGATGGCCGCATGGTGGTGATCGAGATGAACCCGCGCGTCTCGCGGTCCTCGGCGCTGGCCTCAAAAGCCACCGGTTTTCCGATTGCGAAAGTCGCGGCCAAACTGGCGGTCGGCTACACGCTGGACGAGCTGGACAACGACATCACCAAAGTCACCCCGGCGTCGTTCGAGCCTTCCATCGACTATGTCGTCACCAAAATCCCGCGCTTTGCGTTTGAGAAATTTCCAGGATCAGAGCCGAACCTCACCACCGCGATGAAATCGGTTGGCGAAGTGATGGCGATTGGCCGCACCATCCACGAGTCGATGCAAAAGGCGCTGGCGTCTTTGGAAACCGGGCTCTCGGGGTTTGACGAAATCGACATCCCCGGCGCACCGGACAAAGTCGCGATCACCTTGGCACTGTCGAAAGCCACCCCCGACCGTATCCGCGTCATCGCCCAAGCCATGCGCCACGGCTTGTCGGATGACGAAATCAACGCGATCACCTCTTTCGATCCGTGGTTCCTTGCCCGCATCCGCGAGATCATCGAGGCCGAAGCCGTCGTTCGCGCCAAAGGCTTGCCGCTCGATGCCACCGGTATCCGCAAGTTGAAAATGATGGGCTTCACCGACGCCCGCCTTGCGATGCTCACCGGCCGGGATGAAGCGCAGATCCGCCGCGCCCGCCGCAACCTTGGCGTCAACGCGGTGTTCAAACGCATCGACACCTGCGCGGCGGAGTTTGAGGCGCAAACCCCCTATATGTATTCCACCTACGAAGCCCCCGCGATGGGCGATGTCGAATGTGAAGCCCGGCCTTCCAATGCCAAAAAAGTCGTCATCCTTGGCGGTGGCCCGAACCGCATCGGCCAAGGCATCGAGTTTGACTATTGCTGCTGCCACGCCTGCTATGCCCTGACCGCGGCGGGCTATGAAACCATCATGATCAACTGCAACCCAGAAACCGTTTCCACCGACTATGACACCTCGGATCGCCTGTATTTTGAACCGCTCACGCTGGAACATGTGTTAGAAATCCTGCGGGTTGAGCAAGAAAACGGCACCCTGCATGGCGTCATCGTGCAATTCGGCGGCCAAACCCCGCTGAAACTGGCCAATGCGCTGCACGCCGAAGGCATCCCGATCTTGGGCACCACGCCAGACGCGATTGATCTCGCCGAAGATCGCGAGCGTTTCCAACAGCTTCTGCACAAGCTGAACCTGAAACAACCGCACAACGGCACCGCGCGTTCGCGCGATGAGGCTTTCGCAGTGGCGAAAGACGTAGGCTATCCGTTGGTCATCCGGCCCTCCTTCGTTTTGGGTGGCCGCGCGATGGAAATCATCCGCGACGACGCCCAGCTTGAACGCTATATCCGCACCGCCGTGCAGGTGTCGGGTGACAGCCCGGTTCTGCTCGACAGCTACCTCTCTGGTGCCATTGAGGTTGACGTAGATGCGTTAAGCGACGGTAAAGACGTGCATGTCGCTGGAATCATGGAACATATTGAGGAAGCCGGCGTGCATTCGGGTGATTCGGCCTGCTGCCTGCCACCGCATTCGCTGACGCCCGAAACAATCGCCGAACTGAAAGCCCAAACCGTGCAGATGGCGCTTGCCCTGAATGTCGTGGGCCTGATGAACGTGCAATTTGCCATCAAAGACGGCGATATCTACGTGCTGGAAGTCAACCCGCGCGCCAGCCGCACCGTGCCTTTCGTCGCCAAAGCCACCGACAGCGCCATCGCCGCGATCGCCGCCCGCCTGATGGCAGGCGAGCCGATGTCAAACTTCCCGATGCGCGCGCCTTACCCCGCAGGCGTTGGCCCCGACACGCCCTTGCCCTTGGCCGATGCCTTCACCCTGGCCGATCCGATAACCCCTTGGTTTAGCGTGAAAGAAGCCGTGCTGCCTTTTGCGCGCTTCCCCGGCGTCGATCCGGTTCTGGGGCCAGAAATGCGCTCCACCGGCGAAGTCATGGGCTGGGACCGCACCTTCGCCTTGGCCTTCCTGAAAGCGCAAATGGGCGCGGGCGTCACCCTGCCAGAATCTGGGCCCGACGCAGGCCGCGTATTTGTGTCGATCAAAGACATGGACAAAACCGCCGCCTTCGCCACCGCGATGCGCGATCTGGTGGCGCTTGGCTTTGAGATCGTCGCCACCCGTGGCACGGCGGCTTGGCTGACCGCGCAAGGCATCAAAACCACGCTGGTCAACAAGGTCTATGAGGGCCGCCCGAACATCGTTGATCGGTTGAAAAACGACGACATCAGCATGGTGATGAACACCACCGAAGGCACCCAAGCCGTCACCGACAGCCGCGATATCCGCCGCGTGGCGCTGATGGACAAGATCCCCTATTTCACCACCGCTGCGGCGAGTATTGCCGTGGTCGAGGCGATGAAGGCTCGGGGTGAGGGCTATGGGGTGCGGACGTTGCAGGGGTAGGGTGGGGTTTCACCCCACCACGCTTAAGCAAATGCCGGGGGCGGTGGGGTGAAACCCCACCCTACTCTGCCATCTTCCTGTCTCTATGGAACGAGGAATACGGCCAATCTTCTGGACGCTCAACCAACCCATGCTTGACTGGATTGATCCAGCAATAATTTACATGCGCATGATAATCCCCGTCACCTCTGATGTGATGTTCCCAAAATCTGCGCTGCCACAGGCCCGCATCCCCCTTCGATACCTTTGAAGCGGATCGTAGGGTGGGGTTCCACCCCACCGCACTTGCAGGATCGGTGGGGTGGAACCCCACCCTACGCAAACTGCGCGTGAAGCGCGATTTGATTGCCCCCCATCGGATCGCGAAATCCCGATCACCCTCCGGCAATGTCCACACGCAATGCAAATGGTCTGGCAATACCACCCAAGCGTCAACCTTGAATGGCCGTTCGTGGCAAGTCGCCCGGACCGACTACCGCAACCGCTCAACCTCGCGGATTAAAAGATCACTGTTTCGGTCAACCAAAGCCACCGTGAAAAACACGGTCGCACCTTTTACTTTGGGTCGGACATAATTCGGCATCCTCAGTGTCTGGCGCCATAAGATTAACAAACCCTTACGCCTTCCCGATACCCCACCAAACGCCCCTCTTGACAAATCCCCCCCAATCCGTCATTTCCGCCACATCCATAGTGCCCGTGCCGCGTGAGCATGTGTAAGGCCATGGATACTGGTTCCCACCGCACGCAGGGGTTCCGCGATGGCCACGGTATTGGGCAAGCGCCTGATGCGAGGGGGTGTCGCTTCCCACTGCCGCCCCTCGGGGTGGACGGGCGGCTATGGGCCGCCGGAAAGACTGTTATGACCACCACTTTCGCAGACCTTGGGCTTTCGGAAACCATCCTGAAAGCACTGGAAAAAACCACCCTCAAGATGCCGTCACCGATTCAGGTGCAGGCGATCCCGCATATCATGGCGGGCAAAGACCTGATGGGTCTGGCGCAGACTGGCACCGGCAAAACCGCCGCGTTTGGCCTGCCTTTGCTGCACCGTATCCTTGATCTGGGCCACCCGCCGGCGCCGAAAACCGTGCGGGCTTTGATCTTGGCCCCGACCCGCGAGCTTGTCGCCCAAATCGCGGATAACCTTGAGGTTTTCACCAAAGGCACTTCCGTTAAAGTCGCCATGGTTGTTGGTGGTGCCTCGCTGTTCAAGCAAGCCGAACGGCTGAAGCGCGGCGCCGATATCCTTGTCGCCACCCCCGGCCGCCTGATCGACCTTCTAGAGCGTGGCGATGTCAGCCTTAGCGCCACCGGCTATCTGGTGCTGGATGAGGCCGACCACATGCTTGATATGGGTTTCATCCATTCTTTGCGCAAAATCGCCAAGCATATCCCGCTGAAACGCCAGACCCTGCTGTTCTCGGCGACCATGCCGAAGGATATCGAAGAACTGGCGTCGACCTATCTGCAAAACCCGATCAAGGTGCAAGTCGCCCCTCCGGGCAAGCCGGTAGAGCGGATCGACCAAGGCGTGCATTACCTGCCGAACGGCGATAAAGCACTGATGCTGAAAGAATATCTGCTGAAGCATCCGGGCGAGCAGGCCTTGGTGTTTGGCCGCACCAAGCATGGTTCGGAAAAGCTGATGAAGCTTTTGGTGGCTTGGGGCTTTAAGGCAGGCTCGATCCACGGCAACAAAAGCCAGAACCAGCGCGACCGCACTTTGACCGAATTCCGCAAGGCTGAACTCGATGTGCTGGTGGCAACTGACGTTGCTTCGCGTGGCATCGACATTCCGGGCGTGCGCTTTGTCTATAACTTTGACATGCCGAACGTGCCAGAAAACTACGTTCACCGCATTGGCCGGACAGCACGCGCGGGCAAAGAGGGCACCTCGATTTCCTTCTGCGCGCCTGCGGAAATGGGCGAATTGCAAGCCATTGAAAAGCTGCTGAAAAAACCGATCCCGATCTTGGGTGGCGCGCCTTGGGCTGCTGACGCCGTTGCTGCCGCACCGAAACCCGGCCAGAATCGTGGCCAGCGCCCCGGCATGAGCCGTGGGGGGCAAAAGCCCGGCAGCCAACCGATCCAACGTGCGGCCCCCGGCAAGCCCGGTGCGAAACCGATGGGCAAGCCGAAGCCCGCAGGCGGCAGCTTTGCACCGCGCCGCGCTGATGGTGCGGCCAAGCCGCGCTCGGCTGTGGCCCGTACACCGCGCTAACAGCACCTGCTAAAACAAAAAGCGCCCGGAGATCATCCGGGCGCTTTTTTCTACGGCTGAAAGCCAGCCTTAGCTGACCTCATCCTCAAGGTTCAGCTTCATATCCAGCAGAACCTGTTGGATCGCCAAGGTTTCCCGCAGCATCCGCTTGGCTTCGTTGACCGAAATCACACCATCGCCAATCGCCGTGTTATACTCGGCCATCAGCATGGCAAAGCGCTGCGCCAGCGCCACCACATCGGCATTCACACCCTTGCTGTCGGCGTTGCGCTTTTCGGGATCGTAGCTGAGCGTGATGCCGCGCAGATCGGCCAAAGCCGAGGTGACATGCGGAAACCGCGCTGCCGATTCAAGCTGCGCCACCACGTCAATCGGCATGAAGCGGTCGTCATGCTCACCCGAATCCGAATAATACCGCCCCAGCGTCGCCTTTGACTTGCCGGTCAACGCACAAGCGGCCTCGATGCCGACATCTTTCACCAGCGCTTCGGTGTGTTTTTTCAAATAGCTTTCGGTGCTCATAATCTGCTCCACCCTCCCCTTGCGGCTAATCCGGGGAATTCATTCTATCTTTTCCCATTAATCCCGCCCTAAGGATTTGTCATGCATAAAGGCGTTCCGGGCAACCGGAATGCGTAGTGAGTGGCCAACGCCCCCCGCGTTGGTGTGGGTGGGGTTCCGTCGTGCAAAGGCCCAGCAGGGTGATCTGTGGCAAGTGTCACGGTCGCACGGCGGGCCTACCGATTGAGTTTGCGTTTGGGCTTGCCCGAACGCGCGTCACCATTTGCGGCGGGTCTGCTTTGGCCCCACCCTGTATGTGCCTTGTCGTTTCTGTGCCTGTAGCGTCGTGCGTCTGTTGCCTCGTGTACCCGTGTGTTTTGGTGTCCCGTTGTTTCGCGGCGGCAAGCCCCGGTGATCGCTTCGCACGGGCTTGCCAGCAGCCTTGGCCATGCGCTAGATCGGCGCATGGCCAAGCTGTATTTCCATTACTCGACGATGAACGCAGGCAAATCGACCCTGCTGCTGCAAGCCGCGCACAACTACCGCGAGGGCGGGATGCAGACCTATCTGATCACCGCACAATTCGACAACCGCGCAGGCGAGGGCCGGATCGCCAGCCGCATCGGCATTGGCGAGGCGGCGGATACGTTCGCCCCCGAGGATGATCTGTTTGCCAAACTAGTCGCCCGCTTTGCCCAAGGCCCAGTGGCTTGCGTCTTCATCGACGAGTCGCAGTTTTTGACCAAAGCGCAGGTTTGGCAGCTTGCGCGCGCGGTGGATGATCTGGGCGTGCCGGTGATGTGCTATGGGCTTCGCGTTGATTTCCAAGGCAATCTTTTCCCCGGCTCGGCGGCATTGCTCGCTTGGGCTGATGAAATGCGCGAGGTGCGCACAATCTGCCACTGCGGCAAGAAGGCCACCATGGTGATGCGGCGTGGCCCGGATGGCCGGGCACTGAAAGACGGCGAACAGGTGCAGATCGGCGGCAATGAAACCTATGTTTCGCTTTGCCGCCGCCATTGGCGCGAAGCGGTGGGCGCCTAGCCGCAGCTTGGCCTTTGCGGGCCACCTCGCTTACCCGATGCGCGCGGCGCGGCAAGCAAAGGGCGGCGTTAGCCCTCTTGCGCCTTCGCCCGCAGCGCGATCATCGACCCTGCGGCCACAATCAGCCCCATCCCGAACACCGCCAAAGCTGTCAGCGTCTCGCCCCAGATCAGATAAGACCAGAACGCCGAGGCGGGCAGGATGATATATTCCAGCACGCTCGCCCGGCTGGCGTCCGTGATCTGATAGGCGCGGATCATCATGCCCACCCCCAGCAGCGATCCCGCCGCCTGCACAAAAGTCCAGAAATAGAACTCCTCCGAAGCCCAAACCGCCCCGCGTTGCAAAAATCCATCCGTCCCCAACGGCACTGCAATCGGCCAGACCGCCAGCACGGCCATACCCACGGCCCCAATCACCCCCAAGGCCAAAAAGAACCCGGCCAGCAAAGTCTCGGCGCTTTCCTCGGGGCACCATTCGCGCGTCGCAATATTGCCCATCGCATACATCGCACCCGCGATCACCGGCAACAAAGCCGCCACAGATGCCCCCGACATCGCTTCCGGCCCCAGCACCAGAATGACGCCGATAAACCCCACCGCGACCGCGATAATCCGTACCGGGCCAATGGCATGGCCATAAGCAAAGCGCGAAATCAGCAGCACGAAAATCGGCGCGGTGAACAGACCGGCGGCGACCAAAGCCACGGGCAGAAACGCCAAAGCCCCGAAATAGATCACCATGGCCGCGCCATGAATGCTGGACCGCGCCAGCACGGCCCGCAGGTTCACCGGGCGCAAGCGCAGCCCGAACACCACCGCAAGCACCCCTAGCAGGATCATCGCGATGAAGGTGCGGGTGAAGTGGAACTGCCACAGCCCAGCTTCAGACGCGATCACCTTCACATAATTATCGGTGAAGCCGATGATCATCGCATAGGTAAAGATCAATCCGGCGGCGGCTAAAGTATGGTCTTTCGTCGCGGACATGGCATGATCCTTCGGTATTCAACTTCCCAACTGCCCGGAACGCTTCCACTCTGCACGTCAGAATGCGACATATCGCACAGGGTTTCGGGGAGACGACACAATGGGCTGGTTGGCAGATGAAACCGGGCTTGGCAAAACGCGGGCCAACTATGCGCCGCTGACACCTTTGTCACACCTGCGCCGCGCGTCCGATGTGTTTGCGCATCGCACCGCATTGGTGTGGAAATCCACCCGTCTGAGCTATGCCGACTATGCCACCCGCGTCAGCCAGCTTGCCTCTGCCCTCGCCCAACGCGGCATCCAGCCCGGCGATGTGGTGGCGACCCTGCTGCCGAATATCCCCGCACAGGCCGAGGCGCATTTCGGCGTGCCCGCTTGTGGGGCGGTGCTAAACACCATCAACACAAGGCTGGAGGCCGATACCGTCGCCTATATCTTCGGTCATGCGGGTGCGAAACTGCTGCTCTGCGACACAGCCTTTCTGCCCTTGGCCGAAGCCGCCATTGCCCAGATGACCACCCAAGCGCCGCAGATCATTGAGGTGGTCGATCACGGCTTTACCGCCTCGGGCCGCTACGCGGTCTATGAGGACATGCTGGCCACGGGTGATCCCGATTTCCAATGGCTGATGCCGGAAGATGAATGGGAAAGCTTGACGATCAACTACACTTCCGGCACCACCGGGCGCCCAAAGGGCGTTGTCACCCACCATCGCGGCGCCTATCTGGCGGCCACCGCCAACGCGCTGGCGTGGCGGATGCAGCTGTTCCCGACCTATCTGACCATCGTGCCGCTGTTTCACTGCAACGGCTGGTGCCATGCGTGGATGATCCCGATGCTCGGCGGCACCGTGGTCTGCTGCCGCGATGTCACCGCCAAAGCGATCTATGACGCCATCGCCGATGAAGGTGTGACCCATTTCGGCGGCGCGCCGATTGTGTTGAACACCATGATCAACTGCAAACCCGAAGACCGCCGCGGCTTTGCCCACATCGTCGAGGTCTTCACCGCAGGCGCCCCGCCCCCCGCCGCCACCCTCGCGGCGTTTGAACCGCTCGGCTTCAATGTCACCCAAGTTTACGGCCTCACCGAAACCTATGGCCCTGCCACCGAATGTCTGTGGCAAACCGAATGGAACGCCGTCCCCGAAGATCGCGCAGGCCTGAAAGCCCGCACCGGGGTGGCGATGGCAATGCTGGAGGGGGCTGAAGTCCACGACACAGAAGGCAACCCCGTCCCCCGCGATGGCGCGCATCTGGGCGAGATCGCCATGCGCGGCAATATGGTGATGAAGGGCTATTACAAAAACCCCGAGGCCACCGCCGAGGCGTTCAAGGACGGTTGGTTCCGCACGGGTGACATCGCGGTCCAAACCGCTGACGGCTATCTGAAAATCACCGACCGCGCCAAAGACATCATCATCTCGGGCGGCGAGAACGTGTCCTCGGTCGAGGTCGAAGGCGCGTTGATGCACCACCCCGCGGTGCTGCTTTGCGCCGTGGTCGCCAAGCCTGATGCGAAATGGGGCGAGGTGCCTTGCGCCTTTGTCGAACTGAAACCGGGGTCGAGTGCCACCGAGGCCGAGTTGATCGCGCATTGCCGCACCCGCCTTGCGGGTTTCAAAACCCCCAAATTCGTAGTGTTTGCCGAGCTTCCCAAGACCTCGACCGGAAAAATCCAGAAGTTTGAACTGCGTGCCGTGGCGAAACTGATGGACGCCTGATTGTGGCCTGTGCCGCAACTGGCTATCGTCACCGTATGAGAACAGGCAAAGACATCTCCGCGCCATGACGGCGCTTCGCAAATACCTGCGGCTGGAAAGTCCGGGGCTGTGGCGCGAAACCCCTGCGGCGCAACTGCGCGAGGTTGTCGTTGGCCTGCGCGAAGCCACCATCGTGCTGTCAGACCCAAAGACCGAAATGGCGCTGGCGCAGTGGTCGCTGCCCGCGCTGACCCGGCTGAACCCCGGCAAACTGCCCGCGCTCTACAGCCCCGGTCAGGATGATCCCGAAACGCTCGAGGTCGACGACCCCGAGATGATGGCGGCGCTGGACACCGTACGCAGCGCCTTGGAACGCCGCCGCCCGAAACCGGGCCGTTTGCGCGGCGTGCTCTTGGGCAGCTTTGGTGCTGCGATCAGCGCGCTGGCGGTGTTCTGGTTGCCGGGAAAACTGATCGACTACACCGCCGCCATGCTGCCCCCCGCCACCCGCAGCGAGTTGGGCAAACTGGCGCTGCAAGACCTGACCAAAGTCACCGGATCACCCTGCACCGGCAAGGCTGGCACGGCGGCCTCAGTGGCTTTGGGCCTGCGGCTGAACCCGATCCATCCGCCACATGTGCTGGTGGTGCGCGATGCGCTGCAAGCCCCGCTGGCACTACCCGGCGATCTGCTGATCCTGCCCGAAAAGCTGGTACAGACCAGCACGCCCGACGTGCTCGCAGGCTATATGATTGCCGCCACGCGCCAAGCCGCGCTGCAAGACCCAATGCAGCCGCTGCTGGAAAAGGCTGGCCTGATGACCACCATACGCCTGCTCGCCAGTGGCGCGATTGCGACAGATGCGCTGACGGGCTACGGCCAAAGCCTGCTGACGCCGCCTGCGATCACACTGTCGGATGAAGCCCTGCTCGCCGCCTTCACTGCGGCGAAAGTCACCGCGCAACCCTATGCCTATGCCTTGGATAAATCCGGCGAAACCACCCTGCCGCTGATCGAGGCCGACCCGGTCCCGAACGGAAGCGAGCCCGAGGTTCTCAGCGACAAGCACTGGAAAGCGCTGCAAACCATCTGCACGGGATGACCCTGCACACATCGCAAAAAACAAGAAGTTAACGCTGCATCAATCTGATGAAGCACAATATATAGTGGTTTTCGCGCCATATTTTCGATGATTGCCACAAGTGATTCCCCGCGGGGAAAACCTTGCTGCGAAAAAAAGCCCCCCGGCGCAAACCGAGTGGCCTCCTAAATCACAGTCTAAACCCTTAGCGGATATAAGCGTCGCCAAACCCGGCCCCGCGCGCGATCCGCAAGGCCGCTTGCGCATCAGCGCCTGAACCAAACGGCCCCGCCATCACGATCTGCAAATCCTTGCCACCCCGGTTCAGCTTCGACTTTGCGACAGGCAGGCCCAAAGCCTGCAACTGTGCCGCAGCCCCCGCCGCATTGGCGGGCACGCCAAAGGTGCCAATCTGCACCCAAGCGCCGCCACGCACGGCTTTCGGCGCAGCCTCGGCCTGCCCTTTTGAGGACACCGTCACCAAAGCCACGGGCTTGAGCTTGCGGGTTTTGGCCTTTTGCACATCGGTGATCAGCTGCGCCGGAACATCTCGCGTCCACAACTGATCCTGCGCCGCCTGTCCCTCTGCCGTGCCAACGCCGCGCAGCGGGTTCAGGCGGTCATCCGTCCAAGCCACTTTATAGCCCTTCGGCACCACCACATCCGGCAGCGCAGCAGAGGCGTAGACCGGCGCCGCAGCCACCCGCCCGACGCCTGAATTATTCGCCCGCGCCACCTGCACAGGCTCGCTCAGCGCCGCTCCAACACCCGCGCCACGCGGATAGATCGGCGGCCGCCAGCCGGTCAATGTACCATCGCCGCGCGTGCAAACCACCGCCGTGCCGCCGTTGCGCAACCGCACCACTTCCGCCACCGGAGCCGAGGTATAACAGCCGATCTTGCCCGCAGCAGGTCCCGACGTCGCCGCCCGCTCATAAGACTGCGCCGGGGTCGGCAAGCTCGCCACCAGACTTGCGGTCGGATGCTGCACCCGCACCTGCGGCACAGGCTTGACCACCACCGCTTCGGGCATCATCGCACTTGCCACCGTCGCCATCGGCGCATTGGCTTTCGCGGGCTTCACCATCACAGGGGCCGCAGCCACCACCACAGGCGCAACCTTGACCGGAGCCACATCTTCAGCAACTTCAATCGCGGCATGCGGCCCAAAAGTTGGCGGATAGCCGCACAGAACCTTGTGCCTGCGGTCGACCCGCGCCACCCATTGCGCAGCACCCGCGTAGCTTGCGTTCATGAAAACGCAGCCCCGGCTGTCAACGTATTGCGCGCCCTTAAAGCTAGCCGGCGGGCGTTCAGCAGGTTGGCCAATCTGCGCCACTGTCTGCGCAGAGGCCACAATCGGACCCATCACAGCCGCAAACACGGCGACCGATACAATCTTAAATAGCATGACTACCCCCAAGTAGCTTTGGGAACAGGATGCGTCAGGATTGTTTCCGAGTAAAGGGGGCTAAGCCTTATTTAGTGCCAAACATGCGATCACCCGCATCCCCTAGCCCAGGTACAATATATCCGTGGTCATTCAGCTGCCTGTCCACTGCTGCTGTGACAATCTGCACATCGGGATGCGCTTCTTTCATCCGGGCGATGCCTTCAGGGGCGGCAAGCAGGCACAAAAACCGGATATTCCGCGCACCTGATTGTTTCAAAAGCGTAATCGCCGCCACCGATGAATTCCCCGTCGCCAGCATCGGATCAACCACGATCGACACTCGCTCCTCCAGATGATCGGGCAGTTTGCAGTAGTATTGCACCGGCTGCAGTGTTTCTGGGTCACGGTACAATCCGACAAAGCCCACCCGCGCCGCCGGGATCAGCTCCAGAATGCCATCGAGCAGCCCATTGCCCGCCCGCAGGATCGAAATCAGCGCCAGTTTCTTGCCGTCAATCGTCGGCGCATCCATGGCTTCAATCGGCGTCTCGATGTGCTTGGTGGTCATCGGCAATTCGCGCGTCACCTCATAGGCCAAAAGCAGGCTGATCTCGCGCAACAGCTTGCGAAAAGATGCCGTGGAAGTGTCTTTCTCGCGCATAAGCGTCAGCTTATGCTGCACCAACGGGTGAGAAACGACGGTCAGATGTTCAGCCATTGGCCTGCTCCAGAATTTTCAGAATGCGGGTTTTCGTATCGGCGTCACAAAACGCCGCGTCAAGCGCGGTGCGGGCGATCTTGGCAAAAACCCCCTCGTCCCAGTCAAACGCCTGATTGAGCATTTCATATTCGCGCGCCATTGTGGTGTGGAAGAACGGCGGATCGTCGGTGTTGATGGTAACTTTGACGCCGCGATCAAACATCTCGCCAATCGGATGCTTGCGGAAACTGGGATAAATCCCCAGCGCGACATTCGAGCCGGGGCAAAGCTCCAGCACCACGCCGCGCTCGGCAATTTCCTCAACCAGCGCCATATCTTCAATCGCGCGCACACCATGGCCGATCCGCTCCGCCCCCAGCTCATTCATCGCCGCGCGCACCTCATCCGGCCCCTTCCACTCGCCGGCATGGGCAGTGATCCGCAACCCCGCTTCGCGCGCCATATCAAACGACCACAGGAAATCTTTCAACTCGCCGGATTGCTCATCGCCACCAATGCCGAAGCCCGTGATGAAATGGCCGGCCGTCTCTGCCGCACAGCGCGCCGTCTGTCGTGCCTTCTCTGGCCCAAAATGCCGGATCGGCGTGACGATGCCACGCAGGGTGATGCCAAAATCCTTCTCGGCCTTGGCAGCAGCTTCGGTGATCGCGTGCAGATATTCCCGCCAAGCGCCCAAATCGCGGCCACCGCAGAAATCAGGAGAAAGGAAAGTTTCGCTGTAAACAACGCCACTTGCAGCACTTTCTTCAAGCACGGCGAGGGTAAGACGATAGAAATCCTGCGGCCCTTTCAACGGCTCGCAAGCCGCCTCGTATACCTTTAGAAAGTTCCAGAAGTCAGTGAAGCGATAGCTGCCGTCCTCGTTGAAAATCCCACCAATGTCGATGTTCTTCTCTTTCGCGAGGCCCTTGATGAACGTAGGCGGTGCGCCGCCCTCAAGATGCAGATGCAACTCTACCTTCGGCAAACTGTTGGTCTTCAAAGAAAACTCCTCCCCGGCCCTTGCGCCGTCACCCCCAAATGCGCGGCCACGCTCGCCCCCACATCCGCAAACGCCCGCAGCCCCAAACCACCTGACCCAATCCCCGCGCAGACCACTGGCACCCGCTCCCGCGTATGTTCCGTCCCCACCCAAGTCGGATCATTGCCATGATCTGCGGTAAAAATTGCCAGATCGCCGGGCCGCAGCCGCGTCAACATAGCCCCGACGCGGGCATCAAACCATTCCAGCGCACGCGCATATCCGGCCACATCGCGGGGGTGGCCATACAGCGTGTCAAACTCGACAAAGTTTGCAAAGGTCAAGGAACCATCCTCGGCACCCACGACTAAGCCATCCAAGTATTCGAAAAGGTCAAGGTCGCTTTTGCCCTTCCACAGCTTGCCGATGCCCTTCATCGAGAAAATATCACCAATCTTGCCAATCGCATGGGTCTCGCGCCCCGCGCTTTGCACCCATTCCAGCAAGGTCGGTGCGGGCGGGTCCATCGCGTAATCATGCCGGTTCGCCGTGCGCTTGAATGCGCCCGCAACCCCGGTAAAGGGGCGCGCAATCACCCGGCCCACCTTCATCGCGTGCAAATGCGGCGCAAGATCCTGACACAGCTTCAACAGCCGTTCCAACCCAAACGCCTCTTCATGCGCCGCGATCTGGAACACCGAATCCGCCGAAGTATAGCAAATCGGCCAACCGGTGCTCAGATGCTCAGCGCAATGTTGCTCGATGATCGGCACGCCCGAGGCATGGCAGTTGCCCAAAATCCCCGCAGTTCCGGCCAACTTACAAACCAACGCCACCAGATCATCCGAAAACGCCGGCACGGTATCTGGGAAATACGTCCAATCCCACGGCACCGGCACCCCGGCCAGTTCCCAATGCCCCGAGGGCGTGTCCTTACCGCGCGACACCTCCGTCGCGGCCCCCCAACGCCCGACAGGCACGGCGTCAAACCCCGCAGCCTTCAGCCCAGAAGCCAGTGAAATCGCCGCCCCCAACCCCAACCGATCCAGATGCGGCATCCGCAAAGGCCCCGACCGCCCGATATCTGCCCGCCCCGCCGCACAAGCTTCGGCAATATGGCCCAAAGTATTCGCCCCGGCATCGCCGAAATCCGCCGAATCCGGCGCGCCACCACAGCCCACCGAATCCATCACGATCAGAAACGCGCGCGGCATCTAAGCGATCCTTTTGATGATCAAATCCGGGTCTGGCGGCGCCACCGCCCCCATCGCATAGGCCGCCTGCACCCGCAGAATGGCTTCTTCGGCGGCGCTTTCCGTCGCCGCATGCACCATGCACAAGGGATCGCCCGCGCCAATATCTTCGCCAATCCCGGCCAGATCCGACAGCCCGACCGACAGGTTCAACTTGTCACCCTCGCGCTGCCGCCCACCACCAAGGCCGACCACCGCAAGGCCTAGGCCCTGCCCGTCAATCGCCGTGACAAAGCCTTGCCGCAGGCTCGGCACTTCACGGATCACCGTCGCCGCAGGCAACCGGTCTGGCCAGCGTTCGACAAAATCGAGCGGCCCGCCTTGGGCTGCCACCATCCGGCCAAACCATTCCGCCGCAGCCCCCGATTCCAGCGCTTGCTCAATCCGCCCTGCCCCATCCAAAGGGTCCGCAGCAAGGCCGCCCAAAGCCAAAGCCTCCCCGCCCAGCGCCATGGTGATATCCCACAAAGCCGCATTAACGCTGGTGCCCGTCAGCGTCTCCATCACCTCGCTTACCTCCAGCGCATTGCCCGCAGCGGTGGCCAAAGGCTGGCTCATATCGGTGATCAAGGCGCTGGTCATACACCCCGCGCCCTGCGCGGTCGAAACCAGTGCCCGCGCCAAAGCCTCGGCTTCCTCCAGCGTTTTCATAAACGCGCCAGAGCCGCATTTCACATCCAAAACAAGCGCTTCCAGCCCCGCCGCCAGCTTTTTCGACAAGATTGAAGCGGTGATCAGATCCACCGATTCCACCGTGCCTGTCACATCGCGCACCGCATACAAACGCCGATCCGCGGGCGCGATTTCGGCGCTTGCCGAGACAATCGCACAGCGAATATCCTTCAACTGCCGCCGCAACTGGTCTTCGGTCAGCCCGGTCTTGAACCCCGGAATAGACTCCAACTTGTCCAGCGTGCCGCCGGTATGGCCCAAGCCGCGGCCCGAGATCATCGGCACATAGGCGCCGCAGGCCGCCAGCGCAGGCGCCAGCAGCAGCGACACGCAATCGCCAATCCCCCCGGTAGAATGCTTGTCCAACACCGGCCCCGGCATGTCCCATTCCAGCACATGGCCCGAGTCTCGCATCGCGCGGGTCAGCGCCACACGGCCCTGCTCCCCCAGCCCTTTCAGCAGCACCGCCATCGCAAACGCCCCCGCCTGCGCATCCGAAACCGCCCCCGAGGCCAAGCCTTGGGCGAACCATTGCAATTCTTCGGTCGAGGGCACCGCGCCATCGCGCAGGCTGACGATAATGGCGCGGGCGTCCATCAGCTCTTATCCATATGGGCTAAGGTGAACACCCCCGGCAGCAGTTCCGCCACAGTCAGCGTTTTCGATTTTCCATCGGTGGTGTAAAGGGTTACCTGCACATCCTGACCTGCAAATTCGGCGATCTTCTGACGGCAGCCGCCGCAGCACGGCACGGGTTCGGGGCTATCGGCGATCACCGCAATCTCGGCAATCCTGGTGTCACCGCCCGCAATCATCGCCGCAATCGCCCCGGCTTCGGCGCAAGTGCCTTCCGGGTAAGCCACGTTTTCAACGTTACAGCCGACATGCAGATTGCCCTCAACCGATCGGATCGCCGCCCCCACCTTGAACCGCGAATAGGGCGCATAAGCGCGCAGCCGCACCTCAGTTGCAGCACTCAACAACGACATCAGCGGCTCCACTTCCTGACCATATGGTCCAGAAGTGTGAGCCGCTTCAGGCCAAAGTGCAAGGGCGCTACAGAACCTGCGTCGGCGGATTTCCGGGCAGCGAGACCTCAAGCAGCTGCAAATCCTGCGAGCATTCGGAATACCGTGTCGCCATCCCCGGCGGGATCACGAAGGCATCGCCGGGGGCCAGCCGGAACGGGTCTTTGCCCTCGCCTTCCAAGGTCATCTCGCCGCTCATCACGAAGCTGAACAGAATATCGCCTTGGTGTTTGGTCCACGGCGCCACGCCTGTAGGCCGCGCCACCATCACACTCGCCACGCCCTTGGTATTGGCATTGATCGTGGTATCGCGTGCCTCAAAACCGGGAATACGGAACGGCGCAAACGCCCCAGTGCTGCCAATGTTATGCACAAAGCGCTGGCCGTCCCATTCGCGATCACGGTTAATGCTGCCATTCGGCAGGGTCATTGCGTGGTCAATCTCGGTAACATGCTCGGCGGGCACGCCGATTTCCACCACCTGTACGCCTTCGGAATGAAGCACTTTATGGCGGATAGTTGGCGGCTGGATAAAGCAATCCCCCGCCTCAATCCGCAGGATATCGCCTTGATCTTCATAAAGAACATCAACCCAGCCCGCGACGCAAAAGATCAGTTGAAACCCGACCTTGTGGAAATGCACCATATCCGGCACCGGGCCGTCCGGCACCCGAATATGGCTGGCGATCATCGCACCGCCCAACCGCGTCGGGATCAGATCGCGGTATTCCATCCCGGCCCGCCCGATCACCCAAGGCGCCTGATCGGCCAGTCTGCGCACCACGAACGCATGTTCGGTTTTGGGCAACACCAGTGGCGGGTTCAGCTCGTCAATCTCCACCCGCGTGCCGCCCGGCGAGGTCAAAGCGCGCGCGCCATCCGCAATCGGATCATCGGTCAAAATCCGCAGCAAGCCGGGGGCGGCGTTGCTTTCGGCATCCAACCGCAGCCGCAGCCCATGCCCCGAGATCACCGCAACGGCTGGGTTATCTGCCGGATAGATCATATCCATCCGCATCCCCAAGGTCTTGGTGAAGAACGGCAAATCCTTGCGCAAGTCACTGGTCGGCAGCACGATTTCGGCGCGAATATCAGACATCAGCTTTTCCCTTTGGGCCCATACTTGTTCGGCCCGTATTGGCCCTGTATTTAGCGCTATATTTCAAACTTAAAGTTTCGATTTCAAGCGATTTCTTGTGATGCGAGCTATCACCAAACCGCTTTAACTTTGCGATGGCCCTGCTTTGGTTTAAGCCTGCCAGCACGATACCCCGACCAAAATGCCGCGCGCTGTTCACAATCATCGCTTACAAGTGCTTCTACAAAGCCGCAGTTGGCGCGCGAGACAAACTGGTTTAAGGGTAAACTATAAATCTGCGGGAGGCTCGGATGGAAGAAGCACGGCAAGATAACGCACGGCAGGCGGCGCTGGATTACCACGAGTTTCCCAAGCCGGGAAAGCTGGAAGTCCGCGCGACCAAGCCGCTGGCCAATGGTCGCGATCTTTCGCTCGCCTATTCCCCCGGCGTGGCTGAGGCTTGTATGGAGATCAAAGCCGATCCCGCCACCGCCAGCCGCTACACCGCGCGCGGCAATCTGGTGGCGGTTGTCACCAACGGCACCGCTGTCTTGGGTCTTGGAAACATTGGCGCTTTGGCCTCCAAGCCGGTGATGGAAGGCAAGGCGGTTCTGTTCAAGAAATTCGCCAACATCGACTGTTTTGATATCGAGCTGAATGAACCCGACCCCTACAAGCTCGCCGATATCGTCTGCGCGTTAGAGCCGACCTTCGGTGCGATCAATCTGGAAGACATCAAGGCCCCGGATTGTTTCATCGTTGAACAACTTTGCCGCGCGCGGATGAAAATTCCGGTATTCCACGACGATCAACACGGCACCGCCATCGTGGTCGGGGCTGCGGCCACAAATGCGTTGCATGTCGCGGGCAAATCTTTCGCTGACATTAAGGTGGTTTCCACCGGCGGCGGCGCTGCGGGGATCGCTTGCCTGAACATGCTGCTGAAACTGGGCGTCAAACGTGAAAACGTCTGGCTCTGTGACCTTGCCGGTCTTGTCTACAAAGACCGCAACGAGCAGATGACCGAGCAGAAGGCAGCCTATGCCCAAGGCAGCACCGCCGCCACTTTGGCCGATGTGATCCAAGACGCCGATCTGTTCCTCGGCCTGTCCGGCCCCGGTGTTTTGACCCCGGAAATGGTTGCAAAAATGGCCCCGCGCCCGATCATCTTTGCGCTGGCCAACCCGAACCCCGAGATCATGCCGGATGCCGTCCGCGCCGTAGCCCCCGATGCGATCATGGCCACCGGACGCAGCGATTTTCCCAATCAAGTCAATAACGTACTGTGCTTTCCGTTCATCTTTCGGGGCGCCTTGGACGTGGGTGCCACCGTGATCAATGACCAGATGCAGCTGGCCTGTATCGATGGCATCGCGGCGCTTGCCCGCGCCACCACCTCTGCCGAGGCCGCCGCCGCCTATACCAGCGAAAAGCTGACCTTTGGCGCGCAGTACCTGATCCCGAAACCATTCGATCCGCGTCTGATCGGTGTTGTGGCCAGCGCTGTGGCAAAAGCTGCGATGGAAACCGGCGTCGCCACCCGCCCGATCCACGATCTGGACGCCTACCGTGAGAAGCTGAACGGCTCGGTGTTCAAATCGGCGCTGATCATGCGCCCGGTGTTTGAGGCCGCAGCCACCGTCAGCCGCCGCATCATCTTTGCCGAAGGTGAAGATGAACGCGTGCTGCGCGCCGCCAATGCGATGCTAGAGGAGATGACCGACAAGCCGATCCTAATCGGTCGCCCCGAGGTGATCGCCACCCGTTGCGAACGCGCAGGTCTGCCGATCCGGCCGGATAAAGACTTTGAAATCATTAACCCTGAAAGCGATCACCGCTACCGCGACTACTGGGGTTCCTACCACGAATTGATGGCCCGCCAAGGTGTTACCCCAGATATTGCGCGCGCCGTGATGCGCACCAATACCACCGCCATCGCCGGAATCGCGGTCCATCGCGGGGATGCCGACAGCATGATCTGCGGCACCTTCGGGCAATATCTGTGGCATCTGGGCTATGTCCGCCAGATCCTTGCGCGCGACGGCTTGCACCCGCGCGCGGCACTTTCGTTGATGATCCTCGAAGACGGCCCGCTGTTCATCGCCGACACCCAGATCAACGCCGTCCCCACGCCCGAGCAAATCGCCGAAACCGTGATCGGCGCTGTCCGCCATGCCAAGCGCTTTGGCGTCGCGCCGAAGGTGGCTTTGTGCAGCCATTCCAGCTTTGGCAACCTTGACAACGATTCCGGTCGCCGGATGCGCGCAGCCCTGGAAATCCTCGATGCCCGCGAAGTCGACTTCATCTATGAAGGCGAGATGAACGCCGATGCGGCGCTTGACCCCGAACTGCGCGCCCGCATCTTTCCCGGATCACGGATGCAGGGCCCCGCCAATGTGCTGGTCTTTGCCTATTCCGACGCGGCAAGCACTGCGCGTAACATGTTGAAACTCAAGGCGGATGGCCTTGAAGTTGGCCCAATCCTGATGGGCATGGGCAACCGCGCCCATATCGCCACCCCCTCGATCACCGCGCGGGGATTGTTGAACATGACGGCCATCGCGGGCACGCCGGTCGCGCATTACGGGTAAACAGCGCCACCGAAAACTTCGCAAACCCGGCGCGTCGGGTTTGCAAACTCTGCAGTATGCACGCAAACACTGTAAGAATTGCGACAGTTTGCAAAACTTCGCGCCCACCTATGCGCAATATATGCAAACTTAATGTCGCAACCCCGTCGCGATCCTTGCGCGACTCATGGCACCCCGCATAACACTCCCGCAGCTTTGGAGGAGGCATACAATGGTATACCGTGAAATCTATGCAGGCTGGCAAGCCAACCCGGAAGCGTTCTGGTTGGAAGCCGCCGCCGCGATTGATTGGGTGAAACCGCCGTCCAAAGCCTTGGATGCCTCCCGCGCGCCGCTGTATGAATGGTTCACCGATGCCACGGTCAACACCTGCTGGAACGCGGTCGACCGTCACGTTCTGGCCGGGCGCGGCGATCAACTGGCGATCATCCACGACAGTCCGGTCACCCGCACCAAACATGCGATCACCTATGCCGAATTGCAAACCCGCGTTGCCTCGCTTGCCGGGGCCCTGCGCGCCAAGGGTGTCGAACAGGGCGACCGTGTCATCATCTACATGCCGATGGTCCCCGAAGCCCTAGAGGCGATGCTGGCCTGCGCCCGTCTGGGGGCGATCCATTCCGTGGTGTTCGGCGGCTTTGCTGCGGCGGAACTGGCCGTGCGGATCGACGATTGCACCCCGAAAGCCATCATCGCGGCAAGCTGTGGCATCGAGCCTTCCCGTGTGATCCACTACAAACCGCTGCTGGATGCGGCGATCGACATGGCCCACCATAAACCCGATTTCTGCGTGATCCTGCAACGCGAACAAGAAGTTGCCGCCCTGACCCCCGGTCGGGATGTGGCGTGGCACAGCTTTCAATTTGGCACCGAACCCGCCGAATGTGTCGCCGTGGCGGGCAATCATCCGGCCTATATCCTGTATACCTCGGGCACCACCGGTGCGCCGAAAGGTGTCGTGCGCCCCACCGCAGGTCATCTGGTGGCGCTGAACTGGACGATGCGGGCGATCTACGATTGCGGCGTGGGCGATGTATTCTGGGCGGCCTCAGATGTCGGCTGGGTCGTGGGCCACAGCTATATCTGCTACGCGCCGCTGATCGCCGGATGCACAACGCTGGTGTTTGAAGGCAAACCCGTCGGCACCCCGGATGCGGGCACGTTCTGGCGGGTGATTGCCGAGCATAAGGTGAAAACCTTCTTCACCGCCCCCACCGCGCTGCGCGCCATCAAGCGCGAAGACCCGAACGGCACACTGCCCTCGGGTTACGACCTTTCCCACCTGAAGGCGCTTTACCTTGCGGGCGAGCGCGCCGATCCCGACACCATCCACTGGGCGCAAAGCCACCTGAACATTCCGGTGATTGATCACTGGTGGCAAACCGAGACCGGCTATGCCATCGCCGCCAATCCGCTGGGGATAGAAGCTTTGCCGGTGAAAATCGGCTCGCCCACCGTGGCGATGCCCGGTTATGACGTGCAAATTCTGGATGAAGCGGGCCATCCGGTGGCCCCCGGCATTTTGGGCGCGATCACGGTAAAACTGCCGCTGCCCCCCGGCACCTTGCCCACCCTGTGGAACGCCGAGGATCGCTTCATCAAAAGCTATCTCAGCCATTTCCCCGGCTATTACGAGACCGGAGACGCGGGCTACGTCGATGAAGAAGGCTATCTGTATATCATGGCGCGCACCGATGACGTGATCAACGTCGCAGGCCACCGCCTGTCGACCGGAGCGATGGAGGAAGTGCTTGCTAACCACAAAGACGTCGCCGAATGTGCGGTGGTCGGGGTGGCAGATGCGTTGAAGGGCCAAAGCCCGGTGGGATTCCTGTGCCTTAACAAGGGGTGCGACCGTCCGCACGCCGAGATCGTCAAGGAATGTGTGCAACTGATGCGCGACAAAATCGGCCCGGTTGCCGATTTCAAACGTGCGGTGGTGGTGGACCGCTTGCCGAAAACCCGATCCGGCAAGATCCTGCGCGGCACGATGGTCAAGATCGCTGACAGCGCGCCATGGAAAATGCCCGCCACCATCGACGATCCGGCCGTGCTCGACGAAATCCGCGCCGCCCTGCAAACCATCGGTTACGCCCAGCCCTAAGCCGAAGGCGCACTAGACAAAGCCGCCGCAGCCTTTACTTTGGGGCCATGCGCAACAACCCTGCCCCTCCCAGTGCCCAGACCGTCGCTCTTTTAGGCCACGATCTGCGCGCGGCTTTGTCCGAGGTGATCGGCGGATTGCGCTTGATCAACCCTGACCTGCTGCCAGCAGAACCCCGCGCCCATATCGCCCGCACCCATGCCGCGAGCGAAGCGCTCGCCCTGCTGTTAGAGCAAGCCCTTGCCCTGTTGCAGGCCCCCCCGTTCAAGCAGATAACCGCCCTACAGCAGACAACCGCCCCCGTCGGCCTGCACACCGAACACCTGCTGCACAGCCTGCAACTGCGCTGGAATGCGCAGGCGCAGGAACACGGGCTTGAGTTTCAGCTTGAGGCCAAAGATCTGCCCGCGCAGTTGGCGCTGGATCCGGCTGTGCTGGAACGGATTCTGTCAAACCTGTTGAACAACGCGCTGAAATACGCGGGGGCAGGCTGCATTGCTTGCAAACTCGACATCACCCCAGATCGTAACCTGAAAATAACAGTGCAAGACCAAGGCAAAGGCTTTGCCCCCGCCACGCTGGCGCGGCTTTACACCGGCAACAACCGCGATGAAAGCACTGGCATACCGGGCACAGGCATGGGGCTGCACATCATCTGGCAAATCGTTGGCCAAGCCGGGGGCCAGATCAGCGCCGCAAACCACGCAGGCGGTGGGGCCGAGGTGGTGGTGCTGTTGCCGCTGCAACAGCCTGTAGAAACACCGCCCGCGATAACATTGGCCACGCCCGCGCTGTTGCTTAACCGCAACCTGCTGGTCGCCGATGACAGCGAAACCGGCCGCCTGCTGCTGACCCAACTGCTGAGCAGTCAAGGTGCCCAAGTCACGACGACAAGTGATGGCCCGCAAGCGCTTGACCACCTTAAGCGCAGCCGTTTTGATGCCCTGCTGGTCGATATCGAAATGCCCCAGATGAGCGGGCTAGAGGTGATCCGCCACATTCGCAGCCAGCCCGGCCCGCTCGCTCGCCTGCCGATCCTTGCAATCACCGCGTATCAGCAGCGTGCCAACAAGGCGGCGATTTTGGCGGCTGGTGCCGATAGCCTGCTGTGCAAACCGGTGCTGGATGCCCAGACCCTTGCCGAAGTTCTGTTGCAAGTGCTGCGCCGCAACGTATCCCCCCATCACGCCGGACCGCAGATTGATCCCGGCCAGTTTCAGGAACTGTTGCAGATGGCCGGGCCAAAAATGGCCGCCGAGCTGTTGGACCATCTGCAAAAGGACCTGCGCGCCACCGAACACGGGCTTCTCGCCGCAGCACATGGCCCCGACTGGCTGGAAGTGCGGCGTCAGACCCATGTGATAATTGCACTGGCGGGCACGGCAGGGGCCACCTTCCTGCATCAACTGGCGCAGGCGATCAACACTTTGGCGCATCAGCCTGTGCCAGATCGTGGCACGTTTCACACTTTGCTGCCACAAGCCCTTGAACAATTAGACATGTTGATTCATTTCATCGATCAGAAAATCGCCGATCTCATCAACATCTCTGCCCCCGCGACGTATCAGGAGCAGCCGTGACCATAGCTTCGCCCCCCATCTTGTTGATCGAGGACACGCCCTCGTTGCAACTGCTGTATCGCGCCGCGCTGACCAAAGCGGGCTATGCGGTGCTGACAGCAGGCTCGGCTGCCGAGGGGCTGGAGTTGTTGCTTGAGGCCACCCCGCAGGTGATCTTGCTGGATCTGGTGCTGCCCGACCGCGATGGTCTTGATTTGATGCGCGAAATGCTGCAACTGCACCCCGGCCTGCATGTCGTGGTGATGACGGCGCATGGCTCGATCAACAAGGCGGTCGAAGCGATGCGGGCGGGCGCGCATGAGTTTCTGGTCAAGCCGTTTGACGAAGTCCGACTGCTGAATGTCGTGGCCGATGCCTATAAAACAGCGGCCGCCACGCCGCGCGACACAGCCACAGCGCCGCTGATTGTGTTGCCCGCCGCCGGTCCTGCACCCGCCCCCATCGGCAGCGGCTTCATCGGCTCGTCGCAGGCCATGGCCGCCATTCACGCCACCATCGTCTCGGTCGCCCGCTCCATGGCCACGGTGTTCATCACCGGCGAAAGCGGCACTGGCAAAGAGCTGTGCGCTTTGGCGGTACATAGCAACAGCCCGCGCGCCAACGGCCCGTTCATCGCGCTGAACTGTGGGGCTATCCCGCAGGATTTGCTGGAATCCGAAGTGTTCGGCCATATGAAGGGCAGCTTCACCGGGGCGATTTCTGACAAACCGGGGGCGGCGACGGCAGCGGATGGTGGCACGCTGTTCTTGGATGAAGTCTGCGAAATGGCGCCAGCGCTGCAAACCAAGCTGCTGCGGTTTTTGCAAACCTCGACCGTGGTGCCGGTGGGGGCGACGCGGCCAAAGAAGGTCAATGTCCGCATCGTCTGCGCCACCAACCGCGATCCGATGGAGGCGGTGCGGCGTGGCCTGTTCCGCGAGGATCTGTTTTATCGGCTGTTCGTGGTGCCGATCCACATGCCGCCGCTGCGTGAGCGCGGCGATGATGTCATTGAGATCGCCGAAACCGCGCTTGCCCGCTTTGCGCAAGAGGAAGGCAAGCAGTTTGACGGTCTGTCGCCCGAGGTCCGCGCGCTGTTCCGCCGCATGCCATGGCCGGGCAATGTGCGGCAAGTTCTGAACGTGATCCGCAACGTCGCCGTGCTGAACGAGGGCGGTGTGCTGACATCTGCCATGCTGCCCGCCAGCCTGCTGCAGCAGGCGCAAGACTTGCTGATCGCGCATCGCCCCTCTCACCCAAGCGAGCGGCCTAGCCAACCAGAACCGCTTGGACTTGACTCGCTGCTAGGCCGCCCCTTGGCAGAGATCGAGCGTCTGGTGATCGAAGCCACGCTGGCCCAACACAACGGCTCGGTGCCAAAAGCCGCAAGGGTGCTGGAACTGTCGCCCTCCACGCTTTACCGCAAGATTGAAGCTTGGGCGCAGCGCTAGGGCGATTATTTAAATAAGAAATCGGTTGCGCTGCGTGCAAGTGTCAAAACCTCTTGAACGCTAACACGCAACCCCTTGATTCGTTGCAGCGTAAAGTCTGTTCGCGCGTGGGCAAAGGCCCGCTCAAGCAAACTGCTCTACAATCAGCCGCTCCTCTAGCCCGTGCCCCGGATCAAACAAAATCCGGTGCCGGATCGCAGGTTCCGAGCGGATTTCCACCGAAACCACGTCCGTGACTGGCCGACTGTCCGCATCCGCCCGCACCGGGCGTTTCTCTGGCTCCAGAATATCAAACCGCACCACCACGGATTTCGGCAGCAATGCCCCCCGCCACCGTCTCGGCCGAAACGCCGCCATCGGTGTCAAAGCCAGCACACCCGACCCAATCGGCAGCACCGGCCCATGCGCCGAATAATTATAAGCCGTCGATCCCGCAGGCGTCGCCACCAACACGCCATCACAGACCAATTCCTCCAGCCGCACCACACCATCCACCGAGATCCGCACCTTTGCCGCCTGCGGACCCGCACGCAGCAAGGACACCTCGTTGATCGCAAGCGCCTGTGTCACTGATCCATCCACCGATACCGCCGTCATCGCAAGAGGATGGATCACCGCTTCTTCAGCCACGTTCAACCGTTTCGGCAGCAAATCCGCCGAATATGCGTTCATCAAGAACCCCACCGTGCCGCAGTTCATGCCATAGACCGGCAACCCCAACGGCTGAGTTTCATGCAGAGTTTGCAGCATAAAGCCGTCGCCGCCCAGCGCCACCACCACATCGGCGCTGTCCACGGCGACCTGACCATGCAAGCCCACCAGTTCCGCCAGCGCCTCTTGCGCTGGTGGGGTGGCACTCGCCAGAAACGCGATCTTCTTGAACACCACCCAGAATCCTTGTGCTTGGATGCGCAACCTTGCCCGTGCGCGCGCCAAACTCAACCCCCGCCGCACTTGCGATAGCGGTAACAAGTTTCCTATAGGCAACAAGACGGCGTAACCGACGCGTTCGGCGTCGTTTCTTGCCTTCCCCAAAGCCCAAGCTTGACCTAAAACCATTCTAAATCGGCCCATCACCTGCAGGAGACGCCATGACAGCCCACCGCGATACCGGATTTTTCACCGAAAGCCTTGCCAGCCGCGACCCCGAGTTGTTCGGCTCGATCGCCAACGAACTTGGCCGTCAGCGCCATGAGATCGAGTTGATCGCCTCAGAAAACATCGTCAGCCGCGCCGTGATGGAAGCGCAAGGCTCGGTGATGACCAACAAATATGCCGAAGGTTATCCGGGCAAGCGCTATTACGGCGGCTGCGAGTTTGTGGACGTGGCCGAAACCCTTGCCATCGAGCGCGCCAAGCAGTTGTTCAACTGCGGCTTTGCCAATGTGCAGCCAAACTCGGGCAGCCAGGCCAACCAAGGCGTGTTCACCGCGCTGATCAAACCCGGCGATACCATTTTGGGGATGAACCTTGCCTCGGGTGGCCACCTGACCCACGGGGCGGCGCCAAACCAATCCGGCAAATGGTTCAACGCCATCCAATACGGTGTGCGCCAGCAAGACAATCTGATCGACTATGATCAGGTCGAGGCTTTGGCGATAGAGCATCAGCCCAAGCTGATCATCGCGGGGGGCTCGGCCATTCCGCGCCAAATCGACTTTGCCCGCTTCCGCGCGATTGCCGATAAAGTCGGCGCGTATCTGCTGGTCGATATGGCGCATTTTGCGGGCCTTGTGGCGGGCGGCCATCACCCCTCGCCGTTCCCTTATGCTGATGTGGCGACCACCACGACGCATAAAACCCTGCGCGGCCCGCGCGGCGGCATGATCCTGACCAACAACGAAGATATCGCCAAGAAGGTGAACTCGGCGATTTTCCCCGGCATTCAAGGCGGGCCTTTGATGCATGTGATCGCGGCGAAAGCCGTGGCATTCGGTGAGGCGTTGCGGCCCGAGTTCAAAGCTTACACCGGCCAAGTGATCAAGAACGCGCAGGCTTTGGCGGATGAGTTGATGAAGGGCGGCCTTGATATCGTCACCGGCGGCACCGATACCCATGTGATGCTGGTCGATCTGCGCCCTAAAAACGTTAAGGGCAACGCGACCGAGAAAGCCTTGGGCCGCGCCAACATCACCTGCAACAAGAACGGCATCCCGTTTGACCCCGAAAAGCCGATGGTCACCTCGGGCGTCCGTTTGGGCACGCCGGCAGGCACCACGCGCGGTTTTGCCGAGGCCGAATTCCGCCAGATCGGCAAATGGATCGTCGAAGTGGTTGATGGTCTGGCCGCCAATGGCGAGAATGGCAACGCCGAGGTTGAGGCTGCGGTGAAGGCCCGCGTTGAAGCCATGTGCGAGAAATTCCCGATGTATCCGGGGCTGTAAAGCGTGTAATTTCGAGAAAAGGGCGCGGGAAAACCTGCGCCCTTTTGTTTTGCGCGGACTTTGGGCTGAGTGCCCTCGACTGGCTACGCTTCGAATTGGGCGCTTTGAATGGTTGTGACCCGCGCGGCTTGCAGGCTCCGCATCTCGTCGGCGAAAAAGCATCTTGCCTGCGGAAAATTCTTCCCCGCGGGGAGCGACTTGTGTTTCGACGCAGGTTTTATACAAGATGTTGTGGATAAAGATCGCTCAGTATCCGCGCGCGCATAAGTTTCAGCCAATGCTGCGCCCAATCTGAGCAGCAGTTTGGTACTCTTGCCGACGCTTTCGCACAAACCGCTTCAGATAAACCCGCGCCAACGCAAGACTGCAAACAGCAAAGCCGCCGCAGCCAGAACCGAGAAGGCGACCGAAGCCGCAATCCCCAGCACAGCGTCCTTGCGGCGATCAAAGCCATCGACGCCGTTCAGATGCCGCACGCAGATGTCATAGGCGTGTGCCACCGCCGGCTGATCGACCTGCGCCCACAGCTTAGGGTTTTGTGCCATCACCGCGCCTGTCTGCAAAACCTCTGCCGCCGCGCGCACCCGGCGCGGCAACAACCGTCCGCCCCTGCGCAGCTTTTCGCCAAGCCCCTGCCCCCGCACCCGCAAACGCTGCTCCATCAGACCCGCCACGCGGTCGGCCATTTGCTGAATAGGCACTCCGGTCATCTCGCACTTCCTTTTGACATCGGCGGACCTTATCGCTGCCACCGCAGGGCTTCAACTGCTCTGGCCGAAACTGTGGATCCGCGCTATCAAAGCCACATGCTTGCGATCACCACCTATCCCGCCACCGCACCCGACCCCAACTTGCCCGATTTGCTGATCGTGCATGGGTTGTTCGGCTCTGCCCGCAACTGGAGCGTGATCGCCCGGCATCTGGCCGACACCCGCGCGGTGCATGTGGTGGATATGCGCAACCACGGCCAAAGCCCGAGGGCTGCCACGCAAAGCTATCCCGATATGGCGGGCGATCTGGCCGAGGTGATTGAAGCATGGGGCGCGCCAATGGATGTGCTGGGCCATTCGATGGGCGGCAAGGCTGCGATGCAACTGGCGCTGACCGAGGCTGCGCTGGTGCGCAAGCTGGTGGTGGCCGATATTGCGCCGGTGGCCTACAGCCACGACCAGACGCAGTATATTGCGGCAATGCGGGGGCTGGATTTGAGCGGCTTGACCTCGCGCAGTGAGGCTGATCGCCGCCTGAGCGCCACCCTCTCCGACCCGGCCTTACGGGCGTTTTTCCTGCAATCGCTGGATCTGAAGGCACAGCCCGCGATCTGGCGGCTGAATTTGGATGTGCTGGAAGATCAAATGCCGCTGATCGTCGGCTGGCCCGCAACCGCAGGGCGCTTTGACGGCCACACGCTGTTCCTGACCGGGGCGCTGTCGCATTACGTCAAGCCAGACTACCGTGACACCATCCGAGGCCTGTTCCCGAAATCGCATTTCGCCAAGCTGCCGGGCGCGGGCCATTGGCTGCACGCCGAGCGCCCGCGCGAATTTGAACAGGCCGTGCGGGTGTTTCTGAACGGCGCGTTTTCCTAAATAGTCGCGCCAAACCGATTTTTAAGCCAAAAATCGTGTCCGGAAAATCTGATTTTCCGGCTTGGGGCCGGCCCTAAGCATCGGCAAAGCAAACCGAGGCGCTGGGGGCGCCCCGGTTTTCGCCAGCAAAACCCGGATCAGACCTTCAGACTGACGCCGGCTTGACCCGCCGACTGCTCCGCCCGATCCAGCAGGCGTTGCAATGCGGCGCCGCGCGCGAAATCGGGATCGGCGGGCGCCTCGCCCCTTATCGCGGCGATGAAGCGTTCGTAGATCGTCGCCAAAACGGGCGCTTCCACATCATGCCACTGCCCCGTTTGCAGATCGGCCTCAAGGCAGGCGCGCAGGGTGCTGATGTTCTTTTCCCAACACACTTCCAGCCCGCCCTTGTCGCCATAAATCCGCAAGCGCAGGTCGTTCAGATGGCCGCTTGCAAACCGCGTCGCCGCCACCGTGCCCAATGCGCCGTTTTCCAACACGATCTGCATGGTGGCGCTGTCATTGGCATCCAGCGGGTATTCACCAATCTGATCGCCGGGGGCTTTGGGAAAGGTGGCAAGGCGACACGAGACTTCGACAGCCGACTGCCCGGCGATAAAGGTTGCGAAATCAAGGATATGGATGCCGACATCGCCCAGCACACCTTTCGACCCGTGCTGGGTTGACAGCCGCCACAGCCATTGGCTTTCGCGGTCCCAATGCCCCCAAGCCGGTTGGGTCAGCCAGCTTTGCAGATAGCTGGCCTCAAAATGCCGCACCGTACCGATGGCCCCCTCGCGCACCAGCGCGGCGGCTTTTTGCAATGCGGCCACATTGCGATAGCTGAGATTGATCATATTCACCACGCCCGCCTTGGCGGCAGCTGCCGCCATCGCATCGGCCTGCGCCTCTGACGTCGCAAGCGGTTTTTCGCACAGCACATGCTTGCCCGCCGCCAGAAACGGCAAGGTCGTGGCGTAATGCGCAGCATCCGGCGTCACGTTGGTGACAGCGTCAAACTGGCCCCAAGCGATCGCCTCGTCAATCGAGGCAAACCGCCCGGCGATGCCATAGCGATCACAGAAATCCGCCAGTTGCACAGGGCGCGTGTCGATGCCACCCACCAGCGTCACACCCTCGATCGCCTTGAAACTGTCGGCATGGTTGGCAGCCATGCCGCCGGTGCCAAGGATCAGGATACGGACAGGTGATCCCATCACCGATACCCCGCCTCGCCGTCGTGATGCAGCCGGGGACCGCGTTCGATGATTGGCTCTAGCGCGGTTTCGATCATCGTATTGGGCGCTTCATTCGGGTCGGCGATCCGCACATTCGGATTATACGCCCAGCGCGCGGCGTTCAAGATCACCCGCTGCACATTGGCATCGTGATAGGTCGGATAGGTTTCATGCCCCGGACGGAAATAGAAGATATTCCCCGCGCCGCGCTTGTAGGTCAGGCCCGAGCGAAACACCTCACCGCCCGCGAACCAGCTGATAAACACGGTTTCCAAAGGCTCTGGCACGCCAAAAGGCTCGCCATACATTTCCTCATATTCCAGCTCGAAATGATCGGGCAGGCCTGCGGCAATCGGGTGCTGACGGCTGGTGACCCAAAGCCGTTCACGCTCGCCTGCTTCGCGCCACGAAAGATTACACGGCGCGCCCATCAGGCGTTTGAACGGTTTGGCGAAATGCGCCGAATGCAGGAAGATGATGCCCATGCCGCCCCAAACCGCGTTGCAGACCCGCTCGACAATCGCATCATCGACATCGCCATGGGCCGCATGGCCCCACCAGATCAGCACATCGGTTTCGGCCAGCTTTTCCGCGGTCAGCCCGTGTTCGGCGTCCTGCAAGGTCACGGTTGTGGCCGTAATCCCGTCGGCCTTGTTCAAGCTTGCGGCAATCGTGCCATGCATCGTCAGCGGATAAATCTCTGACACAACTTTGTTTTTCTGTTCGTGGACGTTCTCGCCCCAAACCGTGACACGGATATTCATGGTGTTTTCCTTGCATAGCTGCCGCGCCCCAAGGCAGGGCGCGGTGTGGATTTGGCATTAGCGAATCGGCTTGCCGTTCTGATCGAACTTGTGCAACTGGCCGTCCTTGGGTGACAGCGAGACGGTATCGCCGACCTTCATGGTCAATTTGCCTTCGCGCCGCACGATCAAAGGCTCATCGCTACCGACCTCGACGAACAAGTAATTATCGCTGCCCAAATCTTCGGCATGCACGATCTTGCCTGTCCACAAACCGCCCTCGACCACGTCGATATGCTCGGACCTTATGCCCAACGTGGTGCAACCGTGATCGCTGGCGAATTTTTCGGTCAAGAAGTTCATCTTCGGGCTGCCGATGAAGCCCGCGACAAAGATCGAATTCGGGCGTTCGTAAAGCTCGGCAGGCGAGCCCACCTGCTCCAGCCGGCCATCGCGCAACACGGCGATGCGGTCGGCCAAGGTCATCGCTTCGACCTGATCGTGGGTGACGTAGATCATCGTCACGTCCGACATCGAATGGTGCAGCTTGGCAATCTCTAACCGGGTCTGCACCCGCAAGGCGGCGTCCAGGTTCGACAAAGGCTCGTCAAACAGGAACACTCGGGGGTCGCGCACAATCGCGCGGCCAATCGCCACCCGTTGCCGCTGGCCACCCGAAAGCTGCTTCGGCAGACGCTCCAGCAGGTGATCAATTTGCAGCAGTTTCGCCGCTTCCATCACCCGCTTTTTCATCGCCTCGGGGCTGGCCTTGGCCAGTTTCATCCCGAAGGCCATGTTGTCGTAGACGGTCATATGGGGATAAAGCGCATAGCTTTGGAACACCATTGCGATGCCGCGCTGGCTGGGCAGCACGTTGTTCACCCGCGCGCCATCAAACAACATATCGCCCGACGAAATCTCCTCCAACCCCGAGATCAGCCGCAGCAAGGTGGATTTGCCGCAGCCCGAAGGCCCGACAAACACCATGAATTCGCCCTTCTCAACGGTCAGGTCGATGCCCTTGATCACATCCACCGCGCCATAGGACTTTTTGACGTTCTTCAGTTCAATTTTTGCCATTTTTCAGCCCTTCACGCCGCCTGCGGTCAGACCCGCGACGATTTTGCGTTGGAAGATAAGAACGAGGATGATCAGCGGCACCGTCACAATGACGCTTGCAGCCATGATCGGCCCCCAAGGGATTTCCTGCTGCGATGCGCCGGAAAGCAACGCAATCGCCACCGGAACCGTGCGCGTTGACTCGGAAGACGTGAAGGTCAGCGCGAACAAAAACTCATTCCACGCCCCGATGAAGGCCAAAAGCCCGGTTGTCACCAAAGCGGGCCACAAAAGCGGCAAGAACACCTTGGTGATGATGATCCACGGCGTCGCCCCATCGACAATCGCAGCCTCCTCAATTTCAACCGGAAGGTCGCGCATGAAGGTGGTCAACACCCAGACCGTGAACGGCAACGTGAAGATCGTGTAAGACAGGATCAGCGCGAAGGGCGAGTTGAACAGGCCAAGATAGGTGATCAGTTCGAACAATCCGGCGAGGACGGCGATCTGGGGAAACATCGACACCGCAAGGATCGTCATCAGCAGCAGCCCCCGGCCCCGGAAACGCACGCGGGCGAGGGCATAGGAGGCCGTCACCGCCAGAAACAGCGCGAACACCACCGTCGTCGTCGCCACGAACACCGAGTTCAGGATGTTGCGCGGGAAGGTCGCCCCGCCCAAAACCGCCTTGTAGTTGGCCCAGTCGAAGGCTTTCGGGAAATAATTGGCCTCAAACAGCGCCGTCCCGGTCGCGAAGGAGGTGACGATGGCGTAGTAGAACGGGAAGATCGAGAACACCACGATCACCACCACCAGTGCGTAGAAGGCGACAGATTTCAACAGCTTATTGGCAGTCATTTGCCACCCTCCCCGGACAGATCGACCTTGCCGAGCCAGATATACAGCGACACGAAAATCGCCAGAATCGCGAACAACAATGTCGATTGCGCCGAGCCATAGGCGAATTTATCGAACTCGATCAGGTTCTCGCGGCTGATCACCGACATGGTCTTGGTCGAGGCCGAATTGGGCGTCAGCACATAGATCAGATCGAAAATCCGCAAGGCATCCAGCATCCGGAAGATCACCGCCACCATCAGCGCCGGGCGGATCAGCGGCAGAGTGATCTTGAAAAACACTTTCACCGGGTTGATGCCGTCGATCTTCGCCGCCTCATAAATATCGCGCGGCACCATTTGCAGCCCTGCGAGGCACAGCAGCGCCATGAACGGCGTGGTTTTCCAGATATCCACCATCAGCACCGCATACATCGCGGTATCAGAATTCGCCGTCCACGCGATCTTGCTGGAAATCAGCCCCAGATTCAGCGCCATATCGTTCAGGATGCCGTATTGGTCGTTCAGCATCCAGGCCCACATTTTCGCCGACACAATCGTCGGAATCGCCCACGGGATCAGGATCGCCGCGCGCACAAACCCGCGTCCCTTGAACTCGGCATTCAGCACCAGCGCCACGATCAGCCCCAGCACGGTTTCGCACACCACCGACACCACCGAAAACCGCACCGTGTTCCAAACCGCGTTCCACCATGCCGGATCAACCAGCGTGCCACGATAGCGCACGGTGCCATTCGACAGGGTTTGCACCCGCAGATAATTGTCAAAACCAATCCACTTGCCACCATACAGATTGTTCAGCGACGTATCGGTCAACGAGAACCAAACCGTGCGCAGCAAAGGCCAAGCCGCCACGCAAAACAGCGCGATCAGCATCGGCGCCAAAAACCAGAACGCGGCTTTCTGGCGCTGTTTTTGCAGGCTCAGGCCACTTTCCCGCCCGATACCCGTTTGCAGATTGGCGGCAGGTTTTAAAGCTGTCATGAATTTCCCCCCTTCGGTCGGCCCCCTCCGAGGCCAAGCGTAAAAGATGGGCGGCGGTTGGCATGATGCTCTGCCGCCGCCCATCCTCAAGGCGTGCCCGCTATCGGGAGGATTACCAGGCGTCGCCCTTCAGGTCGGTCAAATCGGCTTCAAGGCCCGCAAGGTTGTCGGCAGCCGAGCCATTGCCCGACAGAGTCTCATGCACCGCCGACCAGAACTTCGAGGACACCTCGTTATACTTGCCAAGCGTCGGGGCCGAGGGCCGCGGCACGGCGTTCAGGAACACGTTCTTCCACTGCGGGATAATCGGTTGCGCGGCACCAATATCGGCGTCGTCATACAAAGCCACGATGGTCGGCAGGGCGGATTCCGAAATCGCGCGGGCCTTTTGCGCCTCGGGTCCGGCCAGATACATCACCAAGCTGATCGCCACATCCTGATGTTTGGAATATTTCGACACAGCCGCGTTCCAGCCGCCCAAAGTCGCCGCAGACGTGTCACCTTCTGCACCCACCGGCAGCGTGGTGACGTCGAACAGGCCTTTCACAGCCGAGTCGTCGCCATTGCCCAAAGTGTAAGCATAGGGCCAGTTGCGCATGAAGGCCGCGTTGCCGGTCTGCCAGACGCCGCGGGATTCTTCTTCACCGTAAGCCAGAACGCCCTCGGGCGAGATCGTGCCCACCCAAGCAGCCGCAGTTTCCAGCGCCTTCACGGCTTTCTCGTTGTTGATCGAGATCGTGCCATCGGCCTCGACAATCTGACCGCCGCCGTGGGATTTCACCCACTCCAGCGCGTCGCAGGTCAGCCCTTCATACGCGTTGCCCTGCCAGACATAGCCCCAGAAATCAGCCTTGCCTGCGGCGCGCTCACCCTCTTGGATTTTGGTGGCAGCCGCCGTCAGCTCATCCCAGGTTTTCGGCACCGCAACGCCGTATTTTTCCAGCAAATCCTTGCGATAATACAGTGCAGGCGCATCGGTGAAGATCGGCAAAGCCACCAGCTTGCCGTTCACGGTTTGCGATTCGATGATCGAAGGGAAATGCGTCGGCGCCAGATCTTTGGCGACGTCGCTCAGATCGACAAAGTGATCCGCCAATTGCGGCGCCCAGATCACATCGGTCTGATAGACGTCAATGTCGGTGGCCCCGGCGGCCAGCCACAGCCGATATTGGCCAAACTGATCCGAGGTTGATGCCGGCATCGGCACCAGCGTCACCGTGTTGCCGGTGGCCTCTTCCCACGGCTTCACCAGCGTTTTGAAATTCTCAACCGCTTTGCCGACCGAGCCCGAGACGTAGAAGATTTCTTCCGCCATCATCGGCGTGCCAAGCGCACTGATCAGCGCTGCAACACCAGCCGACCGCAATGCGCGGCTCTTGAATCCAAAGGACATGGATTTCCTCCCTATAATTTTGATCGCGCCCTATCGGCGCTGCCCTGTCTAAAACGCGTCCTTTTCCGGTTCTTGCGACCCGGCCTCCCGAAGCGTTTGCACGGCAATAGCCCGAAACTGGCCATTTCGTCAACGATTCGCGCCTCAAAGCGCTTTCAAATTTTGAAATTTAGGTCGTTCGAGAGATTGAAAATCTAGTGCAACCCTGTCAGCCTGCGGTTGCCGCATTGCCGCATTTTTCTGCGGCAATGCAGCATTCTATGCATTGAAAAAATTATATAACTTATTGTTAAGTATATATATTTATAGAAAACAGCCTCACTGCCAACGCTGCGGTGCTTCTAAAGTCAAGCCGCTGCAACCGAACTGCAAAACTGCACTCAACCCGCTAAAAGCGATGTGAATTTTCTCCAAATCCGGGCAAATCCACGCGCTGCCTGCTACCAAGCGCGCGTCGCGTTCAAAGCAGCCCTTTCAGCCGAATGGGCTTGGGTTTGCGCCCGCGAAGGTGCATGATGATCAAGGCCAAACGGATGGCCGCTGCTTGTAAGGAAAATCAAATGGCCAAGGGCATGAGCAAACCCGGCAAGAATGTGAAAAAGCCGAAGAAAGACAAGGCCAAGCCCGCCGTGGCGACGCCCAGCACGAAAAATTCCGTGGTGATCAATACCAATGGGCCGAAAGACTAAACAGGATGGGTTTTGTCCCGTGCCAAGACCATCGGTCTTGTGCGGCAATCGGGACAAATTCTTCCAAAAAACGGTGTGGCTACAACATATTGTGGAAAAGCGCCCTAAATTCGGTGCGCACCACAATCGCATCCCAGCTGGGAATGCTGTTTTGGTGCAAATAACACCGCACCCTGCAAACACTTGGGCCTTATAAATCGTGTGTCGGTATCTTGCCCGAAGGGGCCAGATAAGGCCTTGTCACGTCGCGCAAGGCGGCATCCAGCGCCTCGACCTGCAAAGCAATCGCGCCATCGCCGGCAAGGATCAGCGTCACCAACCCAGTGCCATCGGCACCCGGTGAGAAGCTAATATCCAGAAGCGACAAGATCGTATCCGGTGCGGTTCGATCGATGCCCTGCGTCTGCACCGCCAGCACATCTTCAAACACCAGCAGGCTTTGCACCCGCTCAAACGGTTGCCCCGCTTTCTCTGCGGCCTCGCGGTATTCCCAGCGGAACCGGTTCAGCATCAGCGCGAAGCGTCGCTTTTGCCGCACCAAAGACATCTCGGTGATCGGAAAAACGGCGTCTTGCAGCAGCGCCGCAATCACCGTCAAACCCTCAGCATCCTGCGCTACCAGCCGCAGCGGAACTTCATCGCCATCTTCAAACCGCGCGTCGCTCATGCCTTGATCCGCTCGATCTGCGCACCGACCCCGCGCAGCTTTTCTTCAACCCGCTCGTAGCCACGATCCAAATGATAGACCCGGCTGACCACGGTTTCGCCTTCGGCCGCCAAGCCCGCAAGGATCAGCGACACCGAGGCGCGCAGATCCGTCGCCATCACCCGCGCCCCGCGCAGTTTTTCAACGCCGGTGACGGTGGCATGGCCGCCATGCACATCAATCTTCGCCCCCATCCGCACCAGTTCCGGCGCGTGCATGAAGCGGTTCTCGAAAATCTTCTCCTCCAGCACCGAAACCCCGTCCGCCGTGCACAACAGCGCCATCATCTGCGCCTGCAAATCGGTTGGAAAGCCGGGGAACGGCTCTGTCACCACGTCCACCGCACGCACGCGGCCATTCTTGCGCGTCACCTTCAGCCCGCGTTCGGTTTCCACCACCGAAACCCCGGCCGCATCCAGCTTTTCGGCAAACGCACCCACAAGGCTCATCTTGCCGCCCAAACATTCGACCTCGCCGCCGCAGATCGCGGGCAGCAGCATGTAGGTGCCCAACTCGATACGGTCCGTCACCACCGGATGCGTCGCCCCGCCCAAGCGATCAACGCCCTGAATGGTGATCGTGCTGGTGCCCTCGCCGTCAATCTGCGCGCCCATCCGGCGCAGACAGACCGCAAGATCGACAATCTCCGGCTCGCGCGCGGCGTTCTTCAAAACCGTAGTGCCTTTCGCCAAAGTCGCCGCCAGCAGCGCGTTTTCAGTCGCGCCCACCGAGGCGAACGGAAACTCCACCACCGCCCCGCGCAACCGCCCACCCGGAGCCTTGGCATGCACATAACCGTCGCGCAGCTCCAACTCGGCCCCCATCGCCTCAAACGCTTTCAGATGTAAATCGACGGGCCGCGCGCCAATCGCACAGCCGCCGGGCAGCGAGACAATCGCATGACCGTCGCGTGCCAGCAGCGGCCCCAGCACGAGGATCGAGGCGCGGAACTTACGCACAATCTCATAATCGGCGGTGTGGTTGTCGACCTTATGGCTCGACATCGCCAGAACCAGACCGTTCTGCATCGACGCCACTTCCGCGCCCAAAGACTGCAAAAGCTGCGTCATCGTCGCAATATCTGATAGCCGCGGCGCGTTGGTCAGCGTCAGCGGCTCCTCCGACAGCAATGTCGCGGGCATCAGCGTCAGGCAGGCATTCTTCGCCCCCGCAATCGGGATTACCCCGTTCAGCGGCCCATTGCCCTTGACCAAAATCGAATCCATCTGCCTAAGCCTCACTCGTTTTTGTTGTTATCGTCGATCAAGCCCGCATCTGGGCCATCCGAATCCGCCGCCGATCTTGCCCGCGCTTGCGCCTTCCTGCGGCCCATATTCGCCTTCAACGCCAGCTTCAAGCGCGCCTCGCGCTGGGATTTTGGTTTGCTTAGGGCAATGTCATCGGGTTTTTCACGCATCACGCCTTCTAATACAGTGCGCCCCAACCGTCCAGCAAGGCCATGCAAAAATCCGCCAGTTTGCACTTGCACCCTGCCGCAAACGCGTCTATTCAGCCGCGACGACAGCGGTTTCAAACGGTTCCGCAAGCCCCAGACGCTGCACTACCTCAGTGGTAGAGCAAACGTCTGGTAGCGCGAGGACGTTGAACTGGTGGTTTAGGTGGGGGTTTCCGAACCCTGCCGACTTCGGGATAAAGCCCGGGGTAGCGTGTTGGAAAAAGGCGGCTGTGGTAGCTCAGTGGTAGAGCACACCCTTGGTAAGGGTGAGGTCGAGAGTTCAATCCTCTCTCACAGCACCAGCAAACCTCTTGTTTTATTGAAGCTATAGCTAAAGTCAGCAACGCGTGTCCATGCAGAACGGTGCGAGAACATCCGGGCATGTGTGGCAAGAAGTTGGCAAGGTGATTCAGCAGGAAAATCGACGCAGTCGACGGGGCTAAAGCCGGCCTTCCCGATCTACAGTTACCGGATTACTCACACCGCCCAGATGTAGGGCAAAAAGTAATTTACCGCCAATGCGGCAAGGCAACACAGAGCAAATGCACCTGCATCAGCTGTTGGGCCGCACGCGTGCCGCACTTTTGTCGGCAAAGGCTGCAAGCCGCGCACGTGCCTCTGGCTGCGTGTTCACCACGCCCGCCATCACAGCTTCGGCATAGGCCGCATCCATTGCTGACATGTTTTGCATATGGCTGACCGCCGAGCAGATAGCAAAGTTTGACAGCGGCAAATTCTGCGCGGCCTTGCGGGCCAGTTCCATCGCCGCGTCAAGGCTTGACCCCTTGGTGATGTATTGCGCCAGCCCCAGATCGACGGCCTCTTGCCCTTGGTAGACGCGGCCCGTCAACATCATGTCGATCATCCGGGCCTTGCCCACCAGATCGGTGACCCGAATTGTCGCACCGCCGCCAGTGAACAGGCCGCGCTGGCCTTCGGGCAGCGCAAAGTAAGTCGTTTGGTCCATCACGCGGATATGGGCGGCGCTGGCCAGTTCCAGCCCACCGCCGACAACCGCACCCTTCAGCGCCGCAATGATCGGCACACCGCCATATTCCATCTTGTTGAACGCCTCGTGCCAGCGCAGGCACAGATGCATGAAATCTGCCGGGCTGCGATCGGCCTGATGGTGTTCGATCAGATCCAACCCGGCGCAGAAATGATCGCCCGATCCGGCCAGAACGATGGCGCGGACACCGGCGCGTGGCGCTTTGGAGAAGAACTCCACCAGTTCTTCAATCGTGTGGGAATCCAAGGCGTTGCGTTTGGTTGGGCGGTTCAGGGTTACGACCCAGACACCGTCGTCATGCGCCACGATGGCCAGATTCTTGAAGCACGCGGTGTCGAGTTGAAGGGTCATTCTGCAGTCCTGTTCAAAATGTAAGGGGGTATCAGAAAACGGTGTCCAACAGGCTTGCCGCGCCGTCGATGACGCGGGAACGCTGAAGGCCCGTCTCCGTCAGGATGTGATGGGCGTAAAAGTGCGCGGTTGCGATCTTTGCAGACATGAAGGCGTGGTCGCAGTCCTGCGCCGCTTCGGCCACAAGCACCGCGCGCGCCATCTGCCAGCCCGCCACCAGATTGCCCGCCAGCATCAGATAGGGTACGGCCCCGGCATAGGCCTGGTTCGGGGAGGAGGTCAGCAGATGGGCGACGACGGCCTGAAAGTCCTGCCGCGCTGAACCCAGCCGCGCCGCGATGTCCTGCGCCACCGACGAGCCCTGTTGCAGGTCTTGTTCCGTCAAGGCAATCATCTCGGCGATACGACCCGCGGTGGCCCCGCCATCCCGCAGGGTCTTGCGGCCCAAAAGATCATTGGCCTGAATGGCGGTCGTACCCTCATAGATCGGCAAGATGCGGGCATCGCGGTAGTGTTGGGCCGCGCCCGTGTCTTCGATAAAGCCCATGCCACCGTGGATTTGCACCCCCAAAGAGGCGATATGCACGCTCATTTCCGTGCAGAACCCTTTGACCAGTGGCACGAGGAATTCCGCCATGGCCACATCGGACGTATCCTGCCAACCGGCGGCAACGGCCGAAAGCGCGCGGCAGGCTTCGGTCGTGGCGCGCATATGGGCCAGCATCCGGCGGACGTCGGGGTGATGGATGATGGCAACCGCCCCTTGGGCGCTGCCGTCAACCGGGCGACCCTGAAGGCGGGTTTTGGCATAGGCCAGCGCCTGTTGATAGGCGCGTTCACCCACTGCAACTCCTTGAACGCCCACGGCGAAGCGGGCGGCGTTCATCATGGTGAACATATAGTCCAGCCCGGCATTTTCGCGGCCAATCAGAAAGCCCGTCGCACCTTCGAATTCCATCACGCAGGTCGGGCTGGCCCGGACGCCCAGCTTGTGTTCGATGCTTTGGCAGCGAACGGCATTGCGCGGGCCAAGGCTGGCATCGGCGCTGACCAGAAATTTCGGCACCACAAACAGGCTGATCCCCTTGATGCCCTTAGGTGCGTCTGGCGTGCGGGCCAGAACAAGGTGGATGATATTTTCGGCCAGATCATGCTCGCCATAGGTGATGTATATCTTGGTGCCGGTGATCTTGTAGGTGCCGTTCTGTTGCGCATCCGCCCGCGTGCGCAGTAAGGCCAGATCGCTGCCCGCCTGCGGTTCGGTCAGGTTCATCGTGCCCGTCCAGGTGCCGGAAACCAGCTTGGGCAAGTAAGTCTGTTTCATCTGCGCACAGCCAAAGTGGCGCAGCGCCTCTATCGCGCCATCGGTCAGCAGGGGGCACAGCGCAAAGCTTATATTGGCGGCGTTCAGAATCTCGCCTGCCGCAGCGCCGACCGCGCGCGGCAGGTCCTGCCCGCCAAACTCTGACGGATGGACAAGCCCCTGCCAGCCCATCGCGACGTATTTGCCGTAAGCCTGACGAAAGCCCGCAGGTGTCTGGACTTGGCCTTGATCACAGCGCGAACCCTCGCGGTCGCCCGGGGCGTTCAGGGGGGCTACTTCCTCGGCGCAAAAGCGGCCGAATTCTTCCAAGACGGCGGCGGCCATCTCCAGATCGCCCGGGTTCGGCGCGATATGGGCGATGTTGAACATCATGTCTCTGACGGGGGCTTCGTAGGTCATGGCTGAGGCCCCATGTCGCGGGCCGTGGCGCGCAGGATGAACTTTTGTATCTTGCCGGTGGCCGTTTTCGGCAGACTGCCAAAGATCACGGTTTTCGGTGCCTTGAAATGAGCGATATGGGCGCGGCAAAATGCGATGACATCAGCTTCGGTCGTGGTAGCCCCGTCGCGCAGTTCGACGAAGGCGCAGGGGCTTTCGCCCCATTTCGGATGCGGGCGGGCGACGACAGCTGCCGCACTGATGGCTGGGTGACGGTACAGCACCGCCTCAACCTCGACCGACGAGATGTTTTCGCCACCCGAAATGATCACATCCTTCAGCCGGTCGCGAATCTGGATATAGCCATCGGGGTGCATGACAGCAGCATCCCCAGACCAGAACCAGCCGCCGTCAAAGGCCATCGCCGTGGCGGCGGCGTCCTTGTAGTAGCCCTTCATCACGGTGTTGCCGCGCATGGCGATTTCGCCCTGAGTCAGGCCATCACGCGGCACATCCAGCCCAGTCGTGCGGTCCACCACACGAATGTCTTCGACCATTGGAAAGGCCACACCCTGCATCGCCTGTTTCTCGGCGCGGGCCTGGGCGGCAAGGGCGTTCCACTCATCTTGCCACAGACATTGCGAGATATGGCCATAGGTTTCAGTAAGCCCGTAAACCTGCATCACATCCAGACCCAAGGCCGCCGCCTTTTCCAGAATGGCGGGTGGCGGCGGAGCGCCTGCGGTCAGAACCTTGATCTTGGGATCAAAGGGCTGCGCGGGCGCATCGGGGCTGTCGCACAGCATTTGCAGCACGATGGGTGCTGCACCCAGATGGGTGACGCGGTGCACAGTCATGGCCGCCAGCAACTTTGCGGGCGTGGCATCGCGGGTAAAGATCATATGGCCGCCGACAATCGCCATGGCCCATGGGTGGTTCCAGCCGTTGCAATGAAACATCGGCACGACCGACAGATAGGTCGGATGCGGCGGCAAGGCCCAGCCCGCCACCGTGCCCATGGCCATCAGATAAGCCCCGCGGTGGTGATACACCACGCCCTTTGGCCGCCCGGATGTGCCAGAGGTATAGTTCAGCGCCAACGCCTGCCATTCATCATCCGGAAGCGTCCAAGCCATCGGCGCGTGGGCTGCCAGATCATCATAGCTGGTCTGGCCAAAGCCAACAGCACCCGTCACATCAGTGATATCGACGACTGGAATGGTCTTGCCATTGATTTTGAACGCATGGCGCAGCAGTTGCACAAGAGCAGTATCGGCAATCACAAGCACGGAATCCGAGTGGTCGAGGATATAGGCAACCGTCTCGGGCTCTAGCCGCGTGTTGATTGTGTTCAACACCGCGCCCAGCAAGGGCACGGCATAATGCAGCTCGAACAGCGCGGGAATATTGGGGGCAAGGACCGAAACCGTATCCCCGCGCTTGACCCCCATCGCCGCCAACCCTGCGGCCACGCTGCGGCACCGCACCCCGGTCTGGCACCAAGTGCGGCTGGTATCGCCATAAGTCACGGCGGGATGGTTGGCGTAAACCATCTCGGCCCGCTTTAGGAACGACAGCGGAGACAGCGCCACATGGTTGGCGGCATCACGCGAAGGGGCGTCATAGTGCTGCTGCATGGCGTACCCTTACAAAAAAGGCAGTTCGACCAGCTTGGCCGCAACCTGCCCCTGATCGCGCAGCACCTGCACTGTTTCCCCCGCAAGAACCGACGCGTCAATCAAGGCATACCCGATATTGGCCTTCATGCGCGGCGACCAGACGCAATTGGTCATCATCCCGATCCGCTTGCCATCCCGCAGAATATCTTCGCGCCGAAAGCCCAAGGGGGCGGGCGTTTCCCCCTCCAACACTAGGCCCAGTTGGTGACGCTTCACCCCTTCGGCCTTGATCCGGCGCAGGGCCTGAATGCCCACAACATCGTCGGCCACATCCAGGTCAACATATTTACCCAGACGCACTTCGAACGGGTTGGTCGCTTCGTCGGTATCACCGCCAACCGAGACAAGACCGCTTTCCGTTCGCTCTGCTGTGGCAGGTGCGCCGGGGCCGATGCCCCAAGGCTGGCCCGCCTCTTTGAAGATATTCCACAGCTGGGTGCCGCGCGTCCCATCTTTCAGGTAGATCTCGAACCCACCTTGCTTGGACCAGCCAGACCGCTGCACCGCAACCGGAATTCCGGCAATCTCGGTCTCGCGAAACCAGAAATACTTCAGCCCCCGCACCCAATCACCCATGACATGGGCAACGACATCCTCGGCCTTTGGGCCTTGCAGGGCCATGGGTGACACATCTGGTTCGCTGACCTCGACATTCAGGCCCCGTTCGGCTGCAATCGAGCTGGCCCAGAACCAGATGTCACTGTCGGCAATCGACAGCCAATACAGATCATCTGCCAGTTTCAACAGGATAGGGTCGTTGATGATCGTGCCGCGATGATTGCACAACGGCACATATTTGCCCTGACCGACCTTGCAACCCGACAGATCGCGCGGCGACAATATCTGCGCCAGAACGCCAGCATCCGGGCCCTTCAACTGCACTTGCCGCTCCACGCCCACGTCCCATTGCGAGACGCCATTGATCAGCCGCCAGTATTCTGCCTGCGGATCACCGTAAGAGGTCGGCATGATCATCCGGTTGTAGATGCTGGCGGCGGTCATGCCTTCGGCAACAGCCGAGGCGTAAAATGGCGACGGGCGCAGACGCGCCGTTGGGAAAACTGCAAACATCGGACCCCCCTTGGATGCCTTTCAATGATCCCACTGGCACGGTTTGGTCAAACGACGTATTCAGGGGCAATGCCTGTACAAAAAGTTATGGCGATGTTTTGAGGCGCGTATGAACCTTGATCTTCCTCCCCTGACATGGCTGCGTGCCTTTGAGGCTGCGGCCCGGACTTTAAGCTTCACCCAAGCGGCGGGCGAGTTGCACATCACCCAAGCCGCCGTTTCCAAACATGTGAAATCGCTTGAGCACCACCTGCGGCGGCCCCTTTTCCTTCGCCGTCCGCGTGGGCTGGAGCTGACCAAATCCGGGGCCGCCTATCTGCCGAAAGTCCAGGATGCGATGGAACGTCTGGCCATGGGCACGAGAGAGGTCTTCGGTCAGCGCCGCACCAGCAGCGCCCTGACCGTGCGCTGCGCGGTGTCCTTCGCGGTCAACTGGTTGTCCCCGCGCCTGCCCAATTATCTGGACCGTCATCCGGGCAAGACCATCCGCCTGTTGTCCAGCGTCTGGAACGACGCCTTTGACACCGAAGATTTCGACCTTGATATCCAATATGGTAAGGGGCACTGGCCGGGCTTCAACAGCCACCGTCTGACATGGGAGACGGTCACCCCGCTGTGTGCGCCCGACTTGCCAGCCCGGATCGCCCTCAAAAAGCCAGAAGATCTGTGCCAGCACAGGCTGCTGCACGTGCTGGGCTATCAAGAGGGCTGGGGCGTCTGGCTTAAAGCGGCAGGCGCCCATCACGTCGACGCAGGCTCGGGGCTGCATCTGGACACGTCTTTGACGGCATTTGAGTTGGCAGCGCATGGCGGGGGCGTCGCACTGGGGCGCAAATCGCTTGCCGGACATGCGCTGAAGTCCGGACGGCTTGTAGCACCATTTGATCTTGCCGTCCCGATTGACGAGGCGTTCCACCTGATCAAACCCGCAGGCAGCAGCACGCATCCGGATACAGACTTGTTTGTCCATTGGCTGCTATCCGAGGGGCATGAGACGCAAAAAGCACCAACACCCGTAGACCTAAACTGAATTGCTGGACCGTGACAGCAGCAGAATTGAACGACCCGTTGATGGCGCCGTGATGAGAATTCCAAAGAGGCGGTATGGGCGGAGAACCTCGATCCCGGCGCGCAGGGATTGTGTGAGGCGATCTGCTTCATGATGGCGCTGCGCCGGGTGCGAGATCCTTCACCAGCGGCTTGCGGTTCAGCCAGTTTTCGAAGGTCCAGGCCCGGGCGATGCTGGTCAGGCGCTTCACACTCTCCTGCGCTCCTCCTTCGGCCCTTTCGGTGAGGCAAGCGCCAGACGCAGTTTGCGCTTGGCTGCGGCATCAGCGGTGCTGATCTCGCGCAGCAATCACGCCAGTCGTTCGGTGCCCCGCGCCTTAAGGTTCTTTGCATTGAGGGTGGATTTCGACGCGATGTGGATTCCGCTTCTTTTTTGCACATTATAGCTCTGCGGCCGAAAGACCGGAACCTGCGTTCCGATTCGCGGGAACCAGCGTTTCCGCTCGAAAGCGCGATGCAACCCGTGCGTCTGTTCCCGGCTTACACCCTCAATGAAACCTCTCAATCCTTCAGAAGCGTGGCATAAACTGAGGTTTTTACACGACCTCGGCGGAAAGCGGACATTCTCAGCTGGGTCGGTGCGGATGCTTGGACTTGCGAAAGCGGCCCATCGCTCGCCTCTGCATCCGTCACGACGACACTCAGATCCCCAGCGCGCGTTTGCGGGTTTCGGACCAGCGGGTGATCAGATGATCCGTCATAAGCCCCATGAAGGCCACGGCGAAACCCAGCACCAAACCTTTGCCCACATCGGTGGAGGAAAGAGCGCGCTGCATTTCCTGACCCAGATCTTGCGTGCCGATGAAGGCCGCGATGATCACCATAAACAGCGAGAACATCACCGATTGATTGGCACCAACCAGCATAGTCGGCAGCGCCATCGGCAGACGCACATGCCATAGCACCTGAGCACGTGTCGCCCCACTCATATCCGCCGCCTCAATCATTTCTGGCGGCACGTTGCGCAAGCCTTCGATGGTGTAGCGCACCATGGGCACGGCGGCAAACACCACCACGGCGGCGACGACTGCCACGTCATTGACGCCAAACAGCATGATGACGGGGATCAAGTAGATAAAGCTCGGGAAAGTCTGTGCCGTGTCACAGACCAGCAAGATACGCCCGGCGCGGATTGGGGTGCGCGCGCCCCAAATCGCCAAAGGAATGCCTAAAATCGCCGCAATCACCACTGAGATACAGACCATATACACCGTGATCATCGCCCGATCCCACCAGCCCGATGCAGCGATCAGGCCAAAATAGGCTACGCAGATCAGCGCGGATCGCAAGCCCCCAATCGCCCAGCCTACGGCGGCGAGGAGTAGCAGAACGGCGGTGAACGGCAGCCAAAGGTAGGCATCGCGCATCGGGATCAACACCCAAGTGATCAGAAACCAGCGCAGCCAGAGCGTGACCGGGGTGATCAGCCGGATCACCTGATCCATCAACGCATCTATCGGCCCTGCGACCGACAGCGCCTGCTTGCGCTCGACTTCCAGAAAATATGGGAAAAAATGCGCCAGCCCAAAGCCCAAGGCGCAGAGTGCCAGCCAGATCACCAACAGCCGATTGCGTATGAGCCAGGATGGACTTGCTGCCTCATGCACGGGCAGACGCAGCGCCCAGGCCTTGGTCAGCCTGTCCAGCGTCACCGCCAGCAAAACGATGGTCACACCGATTTCCACCGACAGGCCAATTTTCAGCGATTGCAGCAGTTGCAGCAATTTCTGCCCCAAGCCCGGCATGCCGATGAAACTGGCAAGCACCACCATGGCCAGACATTGCATGATGACTTGGTTGACGCCGATCAGAATCTCGGACCGCGCGGTGGGGATACGCGCCCGCGTCAGCAACTGCCAACGCGTGGCTCCTGACATTTTGCCAGCCTCGATCACTTCTTCGGGCACTTTCTTTAACCCCAGCAGCGTCATGCGGATCATCGGCGGCACCGAGAAGATAATGGTGACAATCGCGCCTGCTTTCGGCCCAACCCCGATGAACACCACGACCGGGATCATATAGGCGAAATGCGGCAGGGATTGCGCGATGCTGAGGATCGGGTTCAGCACCCGCTCAAACCGGGGCGACCGCCAAGCCAGCACGCCCAGCACAAGGCCCAGCGTCACTGAGAAGGGGGCCGCGACGACAATGACCGACAGCGTTTCCATCGCCCATTTCCATTGCCCCATCAGCGCGATCCAGACAAACGTACCGCCGCTGATCAGCCCCAAGCGCCAACCTTTTAGCGCATAGCCGGCCATAAAGGCAGTGACAGCGATGACGCTCCACGGGATCGGGCCAAGGTTCGGCCAGCGGCTTTTGCCGTAAAGCAGGTTGGCGGTGACGTTCAGCAACCATTCCACCACATCCGAAAAAGCCCGCGTCACCGCCATCAGGCCCAGATCGTTTTGCAGGAAAGCGAAGACCGCGTTGATCCAATCGGCGAAGGGCAACACCAGCCATTCCGGCGGGCGGATCATGCCTTGCGGCAGAACAGTCTTGAACAGCATCAGCCCTACGGCCAGCGCCAACAGCAGTTTGGCGGTGCCAGCATAGCGCTCAGACCGCCCCATCAATGTGCATCCCCGAGCAGCACATCCAGCGCCGTTTGCCGCAACACTGATCCGATCACTGCGCCCTTATCGTTGATCACCGGAATCTCGACGCGCGGGTCCGAGATCAGTTGTCGGGCCAGATCGCGAATGGTGCGATATGCGGCCACGGGTTCGCCTGTGGCGGGTGCGGTCAGCGGGGCGACAAGACTGCCGATATGCACCACGCGGGCGCGGTCAATCTCGGAGGTGAATTTTGCGACATATTCGGTGGCCGGATGCAGCACGATCTGATCGGGGGTGTCGCATTGCTCAACCCGACCGTCTTTCATGATCGCAATACGGTCAGCCAGACGCAGAGCTTCGTCAAAATCATGAGTGATGAAGATGATCGTCTTGTTCATCATGCCCTTTAGCCGCAGGAATTCATCCTGCATCTCGCGCCGGATCAGCGGGTCCAGCGCCGAAAACGGTTCGTCCAGAAACCAGATGTCAGGCTCGACCGCCAGGGACCGCGCGATGCCGACGCGCTGCTGCTGGCCGCCGGAAAGTTCGCGCGGGAAGTAATCTTCGCGGCCTTTCAGGCCCACCAGCTCCAGCATTTCGCGGGCACGGGCGTAACGGGTGCTGCGATCCTGTCCGCGCATTTCCAGCGGGAAGGCGACGTTTTCCAGAACTGAGCGATGCGGCAGCAGGCCAAAGCTTTGAAACACCATGCCCATCTTGCTGCGGCGCAGGTCGATCAGTTCGGATTCCGAAAGCGTCGCAATGTCGCGGCCTTCGACCGTGACCGAACCGCCGGTAATCTCGATCAACCGCGACAGACAGCGCACCAGCGTGGATTTTCCCGAGCCCGACAGGCCCATGACAACCAGCATTTCGCCCCGCCGGACGTCAAGATTAACATCGCGCACCGCATGGACGTAGCCTGCCTGCGACAAACCCGGATCGGCCTTCAGCTGCACCAGATGCTGCGCCGGGTTCGGCCCGAAAATCTTTGAGACATTGCGGCAGGTGATAACGCTTTCCGTCATGCGGGAACCTCAATCTTAAGCAAAGGATCGGCCCATCCCGCAATGCGCTGGATGGGCCAAGAAATACGACTGTTCGGCTTAGTTCAGCCAAGCTTTCCAAACGTCCGGATTTGCATCCATCCAGGCCTTTGCTGCATCTTCAGGCTCCATGCCGTCGATATCGACCAGTTTCGCCATCTCGGCGATCTGCGGGTTGGTCAGGCTGACTTTGGCCAGTGTGGCATAGGCTGCTGGCCACTTGTCTTTCATGCCATCCCAAGCGGCGATCTTCATATAGCCGTTGGCAGGGTTGCCGCAGTCGAAGGTCTTGTCGGGGAAAGGCCCGACCGAGGGGTCTTCATTGCAGCCCGGCACCCATTCGGGGAAGTTCACGAATTCGCCCGGCCAGACGGCTTCGGCGAAGTTCGGGGTCCAGTTGAACACCACGATCGGCGTTTTGGTCTTTTCGGCAGCACCAATTTCCGCCCAGATCGCGGCGGCAGAGCCTGCGTTGACCACGGCGAAATTCATTGCCAAAGCATCAACCTTTTCCTGATCGTGCTTCAACCAATCCACCGGGCCGCCCAGAAAACGGCCCTTCTCGCCGGTTTCCGGGGTTTTGAACAAGGCCGCACATTCGTTCAGGGCCTTCCAATCGGGCAGACCGGGGCAGGCTTCTTTGGTCCAAGCAGGATACCACCAATCCTCGCGCGTGACGGCATTGTGGGCCCCCGCCGCATGGATGCCGCCTTTGGCCACGGCGGCATCAAAAGACGCGCCAAACGCGCCTTCCCAGACTTCCATTTCCAGCGACGCGTCGCCCAGACGGATCGATTCGTAAACCGCCTGACTGTCGGTTGTGACATATTCCACGCTGTTGCCCATCGAGGTGAAGACATCACCGACGACATGGCTCATCACAATCTGGCTAGACCAGTTGTGCAGTGGGATCATGATCGGATCAGTCGAATCTGCGGCCCAAACGGCAGGTGCCAGCAAAACCAGTGACGTTGCGCCGGCAAGCAGTGTTTTGATAGATTTCATGGTGCAATCCCTGTTGGATATCCGCGCCTGCGCGCAGTGTTTCGCGGGAAGTTTACGGACTTCCCTGCGACTCAAGGCTAGGGATGGGTTGTGAACGCGTCAGACCTTCGCGATGAACGGACTCGCATTGTTTGTAAAAAATTGTTAACAGAGGGAAACACACCAGACGGAAGGGCCGATGGCGTCCAGACCAGCGCATATTGTCATTGTCGAAGACGAGCCGGTGACTCGCAGCACGTTGGCCAGCTATCTGGGATCATTCGGCTATCGCATATCGGAATGTGACACGGCGGAGAAAGCCGAGAAAATCCTCGCGCAGAACACCGCCGATCTGCTGATTGCCGACATCAATTTGCAGGGCAAAGACGGGTTAGAGATCACCCGCGAACTGCGGGCACGTTCGGAAATCGGCATCATCTTGTTGTCGGGCCGCACCGATGACGTGGACCGCATCGTCGGGCTGGAGCTTGGTGCGGATGATTATGTCTGCAAACCCTTCAATCGACGCGAATTGCTGGCGCGGGTGAAGAACCTGTTGCGGCGCACCACTGCCATGCGGGCGATGACGCGGCGGGTGTTTCAGTTCAACGGCTTTAGCTTTGACGTGGCCTCTCGGCAGGTGACGGATGCCGCGGGCCAGTCGATTGTACTGACGCGAGCGGAATACGAGTTGCTGCGGGTTTTTGTGACCAATCCGGGGGCGGTGATGGACCGGGATCGGTTGATCATGGCGATCACCCACCGGCAAGATGGCACCAATACCCGCACGATAGATGTATTGGTGCAGCGGTTGCGCGCAAAATTCGGCGATGATCCGAAGGCGCCGCGCATCTTCACCACATCGCATGGCGAAGGCTATGTGTTTACTGCGCAGCTTGGGTGAGGCTGGGGTCAAGCACGGTTAGGGCTGTTTCGATGGCCAAACGGCTTTCCTCGGCCAAGGACGGCAATAGTTGAAGGCTAATCTCAAGCTGGGTGGACGGGGCAAGCTTGGCCGAACCCTCGATCTGGTCCAAATGCGCAGCAAGCATAGGCAGATCAAAGTTCCCCGTAGCCCCTTTCAGATGATGGGCTGCCCGAGCCAAAGCCACAAAATCGCTGGACACGGCAGCGGCGGCGATGACAACCAACCCCTTCTGCAAGTTTTCCAAAAACATACGCGCCAGCCCGCAGGCTCGCTCAACCCCCATATCGGACGCGAGATCGAACAGAACATGTCGATCAGGCACAACTTCAAGCAATGCGGCTGCCAGCGCGTTAAACGACAAAGGTTTCGGCAAGATCGCTGACATTCCGGCCCGCAGATTTTCCAGCCTATCCGCTTCCTGCACATGCGCCGAAACCCCGATGATCGGCAGGCCCGCAATCCGCGCATCCACTGTTCCCCGGATCATCCGCGTCGCCTCGGTGCCGGAAAGGCCCGGTAAGTTTACATCCATCAGGATCACGTCAAATCTCGCGTCTCGCAGCACCGATAATGCAGCCTCAGCGGTTCCAACCACATGCACCTGATGCCCCATATCTTCTAGGTAGGTTTGAATAACCATCTGATTGATATCGTTATCTTCTACCACCAAAGCGTGCAGTTTTCGGGCAGTGGATTGAACCGGTACATCCACGACATCAACAGGCAAATCAGCCGCCTTACCGGGGCGGAAGCCTGCCTCCAGCGTGAACACCGTGCCCGCACCGGGGGCGCTTTGAACGGTCAATGACGCCCCCATCGCATCCGCAAACCGTCGACAAATCGCAAGGCCCAATCCCGTACCGCCATACTGCCGCGCGGTCTGCGCGTCTTCTTGCTCGAATACGCCAAAAATCCGCTCTTGCGAGGCTTCGGCAATGCCCTTGCCGGTATCACTGACGGCAAAGCTCAATATAGAACCGTCCGCGTCGTTCCGCGATGTGACGCTTAAGCCAACTTCGCCTTGCTCGGTAAATTTCACCGCATTGGAAACCAGATTGAACAAGATTTGTCGCAGTTTGCCCATATCGCCTACCACCGCTGCCGGCAAAGCGGCGGGCACGTCCAGCCGCAGCACCAGCCCTTTTTCCTGCGCGCTCGGGCTCATCAACCCGACAATATCGCGCAACAGATCAGCCGGTGCGAACGCCACTTCAGCCAAGGTCGCGGCCCCGGCTTCAATTTTGGAGTAATCCAGAATGTCGTTCAAAATCACCATCAACCCCTCACCCGAGGCGTGTGCCGCGCGCAACTGGCGCTGTTGGCGCACCGATAACCCATCACGCCCCAGACTGCGCAACATCCCCAACACGCCATTCATCGGCGTGCGAATCTCATGGCTCATCATGGCAAGAAATTCTGACTTGGCGCGGTCGGCAGTCTCGGCCCGCTTGCGGGCTTCGGCATGGGCGCTGACCTCGCCGCGCAACTGTTTGGTTTGCTCGGCCACCAGCAGTTGCAGCTCAAGACGGTGACGGCGCAACTCGGCCAGATTCTGATCGCGCTCGGCTTCCAGCGCGTGGTTTTCAATGCCTTGCAGGCGAAACACCTCTACAGCCGCTTCCATTTCTGCAATTTCGTCAGTGCCGTGTGGGGTGATGCGCCCCACCGCTTCGCCATCGGCAAGTCGCGTCATCGTGGCCGACAGCGCGTCCAGACGGCGGGTGATATTGCCGCGCACATATATCCAGACAACCGCCAGAGAAATCAGCAAGGCCGCCACCGATCCCCAGACATATAGCTGCTGCGTGGTGCGGATCGCTGCGCTGGCCTCTGCCCCTGCCAAAACCGCCCGCCCACTGATCTGATCGGCTAGCGCTTGCGCCTCGCGCTCCAGACGCACCGCCGCCTCGCGGACGTCACTTTGCGCCACGGCGATCAGGCGGTTCAAATCAAGGATGCCTTTGGTAAGGCTGAACATATCCGCAGAATCTGGCGGCGGGGCAGAGCTGGGTCGGATCATCTGCAACAGCGCGAAGGCTCGCTCGGCCCGGATCGGATCATTCACCGCCAGAATACGACGCATCACAATGTCGATGCGAGACTGCAACTCTGCCTGCACCTGCGCAAGCTCTGCCGGGTTTTGCACCGTCGCAATCCGGTTCAACAACAACCCCACCTCACCAATATAAGAGCGCATTTCAGACATCTGACCTTGGCGGAACAAATCGACTTCGATCAGCTTATCCAACGTATCCAATCGCTTGTTGGTGTCTGGTCCCGCGTCTTCCAGATCATAAAGGCTAGAGATTACCGCCGATGTGCCCATTTGGGCGTTCGCCACCAAAGTATCGGCAATTTCCAACAACTCGGTCGTGGCAGTCAGACCGGCGTGCAGCCGGGCGCTCTGTGCCGCGATGGCAATGATGCGGTCCTGCACCAGACGGTCAAGCCGCTCGATACCACTGCGGACATCGGCTTCGGCCTGTTCCAGCCCTGCCGGGATCACATCCCCCGTGCCTTCATAGCGCGCAACCCGCTGTTTCAGCGCATCGGCTTGGGCAACCAGATAGCCCGCACGTTTCCGCCGTGCCGCTTCCGTCGTGACGGCCGCAAGTTCGGGTGCGACCACGACAATCCGGCTGATTTCCTCGGTAAAGCCGCGCACTTCGGAAATCGCCGGAATGGTTTGCTTGATGACATTGGTTTGGTTGCGCGCGACCTTCTGCAACTCGATCCAACCCAGAACCCCGGTCAGAGTCGGCAAGCCCGCGATGACCAAAAAGGCCATCAGCAGCATACGCCCCAAACTGACGCGTGATGGGCTGGACTTGTGCAGCATCTTCCGTAACCTTACCCGGGATCTGGGATCAGATTACAGGGGATGGAAGCAAAGGCATGAGATTTTTGCGACATATCCTATTTGCGAGCTGCGCCGTCTTCGCCAGCCAATCCGCGCGCGCTGAATCTTGGCAACTGGAAGCGCCAACGGTGCCGTTTGACGATGACAGCCAAACGCAGCCGCTGCTTTATCAGCCGCTTGACCACGCAGCCAAGCCGTGGCGGCTTTGCGTACTCTATCCGCATCTGAAAGACGCCTATTGGCTGAGCGTCAATTATGGCATGGTCGAAGAAGCAAACCGGCTTGGAGTTTCCTTCGACCTGTACGAGGCGGGCGGCTATCCAAACCTCGACCGTCAGATCGAACAGGTCAAGGCCTGCGGCAAGCGCCATATGGATGCCCTGATTATTGGACCAGTGTCTTATGACGGCCTGTCCCCTGCGGTTCTGGACATTGCCCAACAGATGCCCGTCATCGCAGCGGTAAACGACATGGACGATGCAGGCATCTCGGCCAAAGCCAGCGTGTCTTGGCGGGAAATGGGCGCGGCGGCGGGTCGCGCCATCGCCCAACGGCATCCAAAGGGCAGCCCTGCGGTCAAGCTGGCGTGGTTCCCCGGCCCCAAAGGTGCGGGTTGGGTGCAATTCGTAGAACAGGGGTTTTTCGAAGCCCTTGCTGAAAGTTCGGCGCAGATCGTTGCCACGCGCTACGGCGATACCGGGGTTGATCAGCAGGTGCTTTTGGTTGAAGACATTCTCGACAGCGTGCCAGAGGTGAACTACCTCGTCGGCAGCGGTCCGATGGCAGAGGCCGCCGTTTCGATCCTGCGCGCCCGCAATTTGACCGGCCGGATCGGAATTGTCTCAACCTATGTCAGCCACGGCGTTTATCGCGGCATCAAGCGGGGACGCATTCTGGCAGCCCCTACTGATTTCGCCGTGCTGCAAGGCCGCTTGGCGGTCGAACTTGCGGTGCGGGCCATCGAAGGCAATCTGACGATCCGGCATGCGGGGCCACGCATTGTCACGCTGACGCCCGAAAACATCGACGAGATCGGCACACAAGAATCCCTCACACCCGCGTCATTCGTCCCGGTGTTCAAGGTATCGAACTGACCCAGCCGGCCGCTTGCCAAGTTGATTGGGTGTACTCTCCATGCCATCACCGCGTTAAACGACGGCTCTCTGAGAAAAATACCGTGCGCGCGGCCTCACTGTACAAGCGTCACGCGCGGATCTGCGCGCTCTGATCGCAAGTTGCGAAGCGTCCCGCACCGCGGGCTGGGCCTTGGCGGCAACCGCCAAATCACGCGCATAGCCCCCCGGTCAGCGGCGATGGCGGCGGCGGCAAGTTGAGGCGTCGGCCTACAATTTGGACCGACGCCCCGCTTGGTTCTGCTCATCTGCGGGAAAGCCAGTGGCGGACCGCGCCTTTGCAATACCGCAAAGCTGCACGCCACAGAACTTCCGGCGCTTAGCCGAGTTTCTGCCGGACAATCTCGCGCAATTTGACCAGATCTTTGGCAAAGCCCCGGATGCCGCTGGCAAGCATTTCAGTGGCCATAGCATCCTCGTTCAGCGCCCAACGGAAGGCGCGCTCGTCCATGTTGATCTTTTCAACGGCTGCGAAATTGTCTGGCGACAGTTTGCGCGCGACTGCCCCGTCGCTTTCTCCAAGCTGTTGCAGCAGGGCCGGGCTGATGGTCAAACGGTCGCAGCCCGCAAGTGCCTCGATCTGGCCGGTAGAGCGGAACGAGGCCCCCATCACGACGGTTTTGATGCCATGCGCTTTGTAGTAGTTGTAGATATCGCGCACCGATTGCACGCCGGGGTCTTCCTCGGGGGTGAAGGTGCGGGCCATTGATTTTGAATACCAATCCGTGATCCGCCCCACGAAAGGCGAAATCAGGAACACGCCCGCATCGGCGCAAGCAATCGCCTGAGCCCGGCTGAACACCAGCGTCAGATTGCAGTCAATGCCCGCCTTTTGCAGCACCTCTGCGGCACGGATGCCTTCCCAAGTTGCGGCCAGTTTCACCAAAATCCGTTCGCGTCCGATGCCGCGCTCGGCGTATTGCGCGATCATCGCCGTCGCGCGCGCGATAGAGGCTTTGGTGTCAAACGACAGATCGGCATCAACCTCGGTCGAAACACGTCCGGGCACCAAACCCACCAGCGTCGCCCCAACAGATACCGCCAAACGGTCGGCAATCTGCGCCTCACGGTCGCCCGACTGCTTGGCCCCCCAAGACACGGCCTCGGTCATCGCCTCGGCAAAATCGGGAGATTCAAGCGCTTTCAACACAATGGATGGATTGGTGGTGCAATCGACCGGCTTCAGCCGCCGCACGGCTTCGATATCGCCGGTGTCGGCAACCACGGTTGTCATACTGCGCAGTTGGTCTAGTTTTGATGGCATTTGTTATATCTCCCGTATCTCTGTTTACTCGGTCAGCGTGAAATCGGCAACCACGCTCGGGCTCTTAACCAGCTTGGCATTCCCAAGATCATTATCAAGCGCGTGTTTTCGGGCGGCGACCGGCCAAGCCCGTAGACCATCCACCGCTGCACCAGCCGCTTTTCAAGACCTGCCAGCAGAACATGCAGAAACACGGTCAGGTCATAGATCGGCCGCAGCGCCGCCCAAGGCTGCTGATCCAGCGGCAAGTCGTTTCCCTCGACCAAAAGCAGGGCCGTATCTTTTGAAATCAGCCGCCCCCCGGCCCGAGAGGTTACAAGCTTGTGGTCTAACTCCGTCACGGCAATTTCGGCTTCGGTATTCTGTTTCAGCCGCCCCAACACCGCCGCCATCCCACCCACATCAAAGGTGAACGGGGCACCTTTGCGGGCACGCGTGCCCCGGGCGCACAAAACAGCATCGTCAAAATGAAAGCCGTCCATCGGGACAACCGCGCAGAACTCTGGTCGGTGCAAGTTCAGGGCGGTCGCCTGATAGTCGCTCAGCGCTGATTTGCCAGCGCCCGGCGCACCGGGGGTGGCAATGATGCGGCGATCCTTCAAAGCAAACAGATGTTCGATCAGCTTTTGCGCCATCGGGTTGCTGGACCACGGGTTTGGGAATCTCTGCTTTGCTTCCGTCATCGCCCCCCCCCAGTTGTTGCGGTATGCTTAACCGATACGATCCCCTCGGCAAACCAACGACACAATGTTCGCCTTCACCCTGCCATAAAACTGGCAGTCCAGAAAATCGAGCGCCACCCAATGCGCACTGATATCTGTCGACCAGATCACTTCGCTGCGCCGGGCCAAACGCGCGCGCCAGTTTTGCAATCACTGCCGGCAAACGCCCAACAAAAAAGGATTAGGTGAGAGGCTGACAACGACCCAAGCGGGGCTCGTTACGGCTGCTTCCTTCCGGACCTGACCGGGTTGGCGAGGCGCTTACCCGCGCCAACCTCTCAAAAGTGGATATAGGGCCGCGCAATCGGATTCGCAAGGCTTCGCGAAGCGCTTGTGATTTCGGGCCGCAGAGAGGCGCGCAGGCAGTTAAGCCTTAGCGCCCGCAAGCCCTTTCAGAAAGCCGATGGCGGATTTCAGCATCCCATCCAGCCACAGCCGCCCGGCATCCACTGCCACGACATAGGCCTGCAATGCCCCCGCCGCCGCCGGGAATTGGAGTGCCAGTTTCGGTGCCATCACATAGGCGGTCAGCAGCACCATGCCCAGAACCAGCATCAGCACAAAGCCCGAGCGGAAGCTGGATTTCTGCGCATCCTCCTCGCCCAAAGTCTCGGCAATCGCCGACTGGCCCGAACGCTTTTCACTGCTGGCACGCAGGGTAGAGTTAATTTCTTCGATTTCTGGCAGCATTTCGCGCCGGGTTTGCGGTTTGATGACGGCCTCACGCTCGCCCTTCATCCGCGCCAAACGCCGCGCCACTGCCCCCATCCCCGCCGCCGGAGCCTCCAGCCCCAGTTCGGTCTGGGTCTCCACCACCGGAGTTTCCACCTTGCGGGCTTCGACCTCACGCTCGGCTTCCTCGCGCAACACCGCCAGTACGCTTTCATCAATGCTGCGCATGGCGGGTTCGAGCACGGGCGGCGCAGGCCCGGTGAGCAGCGTGGCTTCGCTCAACGGCGCATCAAGCTCTGAATCATCCCCATCTGTCCGGTTCTGCGCGGCCATATCGGCTGCAGCCGAACGCGCAGAACTTGCCAGCGGCGCCACAATCGGGGGGGGCGCATCAAACAGCGCCTCCTCTGCCGCCAATTCAGCCTCCACCTCGGGGGACAGCTGAAACCAAGCATGGCCACAGTTGGAACATTGCACATCGCGGCCCCCATCGGGGATCGCGGCCGCATCAACCTCATATTCCGCATCGCAATTCGGGCAAACTAGACGCATTGTTAGGGTCCGGGGTCATTTCTGAGAGGCAGGCAGTTAACGTGTAGCAATGTAGAAAACATTCTGGAAGCCTTTGTGGCGAAACTTGGGCCGAAGCGATTGAATCCGTTGCCACCTTGGGCAATGGTGCAACGCAATGCGGCCCAAACAGGATGAAACCCAGTGATTGCCTTCGACAATGTGGCCTATAGCTACGGCGGGGGCGAATTGCTGTCCGAAATTTCGCTGCGGCTTGCCCCCGGTTCGTTCCATTTTCTGACCGGGCCGTCGGGGGCGGGCAAATCGACCTTCCTGAAGCTGTGCTATGGTGAGCTGTTGCCCAGCGCCGGGCGGATCACTCTGTTTGACCGCGAAGTGCGCAGCTTAAGCCGTGACGACATCGCGCTGACCCGCCGCCGCATTGGCATGGTGCAACAGGATTGCCAGTTTCTTGACCATTTGCCGCTTGCCGCCAATGTGGCCTTGCCACTGACGGTGGCTGGCAAAGTTTCTGTGCCGCAGGATCTCAGCGATCTGCTCGGCTGGGTCGGGCTTGGCCAGTTGGCCGATGCACTTCCGCCGTCCTTGTCCGGGGGGGAACGCCAACGTGCAGCCCTCGCCCGCGCCATCATCATCGGCCCCGATGTGGTGCTGGCAGATGAACCAACCGGAAACCTTGATTGGGAGATGTCGCTGCGGCTGCTGACCCTACTGGTGGAGTTGAACCGCATGGGCAAAACCGTGCTGATCGCCACCCACGATCTGAACCTGATCCGGCAGGCAAAGGCCCAAGTCGCCGCCCGCGTGCTGCGGATATCCAAGCGCCGGGTGCAGCTGGCCGGGGCCGATCTATGACCCTGTTGTCGCTGCTCACCCCGGATCGTAAGGCCGACAGACAGGCTGACCGCGTGGTGCCGCCCTCGGGCCATACCGCATGGCTGACCTCGTTCACCGCGGGGGCTATGGCGTTTCTGGCAGTGTTCGCGCTGGCTTTGTCGCTGGCAGCCGGGCGGCTGGCGGATCGCTGGTCAGATGCACTGGAGCGTACCGCCACCGTGCGGCTGTCTGCGCCCGAAGACCAAATGGATCTGCAAACCAAAGCCGTGCTGGCGGTGCTTTCGACCACCCCCGGCATCGCCTCGTCTCGTGCGATGACCGACGCTGAACAGCGCGACCTGCTAAAGCCTTGGTTTGGTCCCGACCTGCCCGTCGATGCGCTGCCGCTGCCCCGGCTGATCGAAGTGACCGAAAGTGGCGCGGGGTATGACGGCGAAGGTCTGCGGCAACGCCTCGCCGCCGAAGCCCCCGGTGCGGTGCTGGATGATCACACCCGCTGGCGCAGACCGCTGGCGGTGGCGGCAGGCCGTCTGCGTCTGCTCGGCCTGCTGTCAATCGCCCTGATCGGCACCGCGACCGCCGCCATGATCACCCTCGCCGCCAGCGCAGCCCTCGCCGCCAACACCCAAGTTGTCCGTGTGCTGCGGCAAGTCGGCGCGCGCGATGCCTACATCGCCCGCGCCTTCGTGCGCCGCTTCACTCTGCGTGCGATTTCCGGTGCGGCTGTCGGCACCGTGCTTGGGATGATCGGCGTGGCCCTGCTGCCCTCCACCGACACCGCTGGCAGCTTTCTGACCGGCCTCGGATTTCAGGGCCTGGGCTGGCTCTACCCGCTCACCCTGCCCCCCCTCGTCGCCGTGGTCGCCTTCGCAGCCACCCGTGCCGCCGCGTTCCGCAAATTACGGGAGCTGACCTGATGCCCAACTCACCTCTATGGCGTCCAATTCAATGGCTGCTGTCGCTGGTTTTCATCCTGCAAATGTATCTGGCGATGCTGGTGCTGGGCATCGTCTACCTGCCCTATGCGCTGATCAATCGTGACGGAGCCGTCGCCGCCTGCCACGCCTTTTGCGCATGGGTCCGCTTTTCGCTCCGCCTGATCTGCGGGTTGCGCACCGAAGTCCGCGGTGATGTGCCGCAAGGCGAAGTGCTGATCGCCCCGAAACACCAAAGCTTCCTCGACATCATTCTGATCTACGGCGCCCTGCCCCGTGCCAAATTCATCATGAAAGCCGAACTACGCTTCGCCCCGATCCTTGGCTGGTACGCCCTGCGCATTGGCTGCGTCCCTGTCAATCGCGGCAAAAGGGGGGCTGCGATCACCCAGATGATGGCGGATGTGAAATCCGGCCTCGCCCGCCCCGGCCAGCTGATCATCTACCCGCAAGGCACCCGCGTCGCCCCCGGCGAGACCTTGCCCTACAAGATCGGCACCGCAGCACTTTACAGCCAGCTCGGCCAGCCTTGCGTGCCCGTTGGCACCAATGTCGGGCTGTTCTGGCCAAAACGCGGTATCCTGCGCCATCGTGGGACGGGCGTGGTCGATTTCCTGCCCGCCATCCCGCCTGGCCTGAGCAATGCCGAATTCATGACCCAGCTTGAGGCGCAGGTTGAAGCATGCTCCAACGCCCTGATGCACGAGGCAGGCAGCAAATGAGCACGTCATCCGCCACCATCGAACATATGCTCGACACCATCCCTCTGACACTGACGGTGAAGAAAATGTTCGGCGAATATGCCCTCTATCTCGACGGCATCGTCGTTGCCTTCATCTGCGATGACACCTTATTCATCAAACCAACCCCCGGTGCCAATGCGGTGTTGCCCGACGCCGAGCGCGGCCCCGCCTATCCCGGCAGCAAAGACTATATCGTAGGCTCTGAAGCCCTGGACGACCCCGAGATCTGCGCCCGCGCGCTGCGTGCCGTGGCAGCCGACGCCCCGCCATCCAAGCCGAAGAAACCGAAGGCCGCGCAGAAACCCAAATCTGCTTAGGTCATCCTCTCTGCTCAAATATCCCCGCCGGAGGCTTCCGCACTCGGTCCCATAACCTAAGGTCCACCCATGACTCTCCCCATTTGGATCACCACCCTAGACGACCTGCACGCCCATTATGGCACCCCCGGCAAACCGGCGATTGCCAAGGTCACATCACACCTAACCCCCGCCTATGCCGACTTCATTGCCGCCTCGCGGTTCTGCATCCTGTCCACTGTCGGCCCTGAAGGCACGGACGGCAGCCCACGCGGCGATGAGAGCCCGGTGGTGATGCCGCTCGATGCAGAAACCCTGCTGATGCCCGACTGGAAGGGCAATGAACGGATCGACAGCTTGCGCAACATCATCCGTGATGGCCGTGTCTCGCTGATTTTCCTCGTCCCCGGCTCGACCACCGCTGTCCGCGTCAACGGCATCGCCAAGATAACCGCCGACGCCGATTTGCGCGCCCGGTTTGACCGGGGCGGCACGCAACCGCGCAGCGTGATCGTGATCCGCATCGCCGAGGTTTATTCGCAATGCGCCCGCGCGCTGCAACGCTCGGCGCTGTGGACAGCCCCACATGTCGCAAACCTGCCCACCCCCGGCCAGATGCTGCAAGACGCGACCGCAGGCGCGATCAACGGCGCTGATTATGATACCGAGCGTGCCACCCGCGCGCACCTCGGCAGGTGGTAGCTACCGCCGCGCCAAAGTGCCAAATACCCAATCCCACAAAGGCGAGGTGACACCAAAATTATGCGCAACATCATGGTGATGCACGGCATGCAGCCGGATCAACCGCCGCAGCCATGCCCGCCCGCCACTGCCCAAGTGATGTACCACATAATGCACCCCGACATAGGCCAGATAGCCCAGCAAGAGCCCAGCCGTCAGCGCCGCCGCCCATTCCGCGCGCAACATCCAAGTCAGCGGCCAATAGACCAGCCCGTAAAACACCGCCACCGTTACCAGCGTCGGCGTGCCGTTCAACTCTCGTGGGGCGTCGTGATGCGTCAGATGGATCTGCTGCAACAAGGGCGCATGGTGAAAGGCAAAGCGGTGGATCAGATATTCCGCCAAACTCCAGCCCAACAGCCCCAACGTGATCATCGCAACCGACGCCCACCCGCCGTCCGGCCCAAACGCCAGCACAAGGCACAGCAGGATCAATGGCGGATACACGACAAAATCAAGGAAAAATGCCCAAGCCGGCATTTCCGCGCTGAATATCTGCAAAAACCAAGCTTTGGTTTTGCGCGCGCTTTGCCAGAACCGATGCGTCTGCGTCGCGTGAGGGTCCATATCTGCCGCCTGCCTTTATGCCGATGGCTCTGCGGGACGCATCGGCTGTCATGACTCTGTTACTTTCACAGAGATTGTGTGAAAAATCCAGCCCGACGCGGAGGGCGGATGCAGAGATGCGAGTTGCCCAAAAGCCTGCGTTAAGAAAGGCCGCTGTCTTCATCCGCAATGGCGTCGTGAATAAAGCCGCCCGGATCAGCCGTGAATGCTTGATACAACTTGAAATGCCGCGCCTGCCGATAGTCGGCCCCTGTGCCTCGGGCAGCGCCATCAGCAGCGGCGAAACGGTTGCCATGATCACCTGCGCGCGACCCTGCGTCTGAATTCGGCTGAGTAGCCGCAAAAGCTGCAACTGGCGCTTGGGCGACAGCGCAGATTCCGGTTCGTTGAGAAAATAGATACCCTGCCGCGACAGCCGTTCCTCAAAAAAGCGCAGGAACCCCTCACATGGATATTTCTTGCGCCCAGTGATCTGCTCCGGCAGCAGGCTGATCCGTTTCGGGAACGGACGGCGGCGGCAGACTGGTTCCGGTGCGTTTGCGGCTCATCGTGATAACTTCGAGGCTACATCACAACTTCGTGCCGCAAAAGTTAAGGCCGCATAAACATGCGGCCTTAACCCATTGATTCTTTATAAAGATGACGCGTGTCCACGCGTGGACGACCCCAATCTTAGGCCGCCAATCCCTTGCTGCCCATATCCAGGAATTTCTGCCGGCGATCCCTGATCAAAGCCTCGGGTTTCTTGCCCGACAGCTCTTTCAACATGGTCTCAATCGCGCGGCCGACCGCTTCAATCGTCTCTTTCCGCCCCCGCTGCGCCCCGCCCATTGGTTCCTTCACGATCCGATCAATCACGCCCAATTTTTGCAAATCCTGCGCCGTCAGCCGCAAAGCCTCGGCTGCCTCGCGCATCTTCTCGGCATCTTTCCACAAGATCGAAGCACAACCCTCGGGTGAGATCACCGAATAAACCGAATGTTCCAACATCGCGATCCGGTTCGCCGTTGCAAACGCCACCGCCCCGCCAGAGCCACCTTCCCCGATGATCACCGAGATCAACGGCACGCCAATTTCCAGACATTTCGCGGTCGAGCGTGCAATAGCCTCGGCCTGCCCGCGTTCCTCGGCACCCTTGCCCGGATAAGCGCCGGGGGTGTCGATCAGGGTGATCACCGGCAGATGAAAGCGGTGCGCCATATCCATCAGCCGCACGGCTTTGCGGTAGCCCTCAGGCCGCGCCATGCCGAAATTGCGCTCAATCCGCGATTTGGTGTCGTTGCCCTTCTCATGCCCGATCACCATCACCGGGGTGTCGTTGAAACGCGCGAGGCCCCCCATCACCGCATGATCGTCCGAGAACCCCCTGTCGCCCGCCAGAGGGGTGTATTCCTGAAACAAGGCCTCGATGTAATCTTTGGAATGGGGCCGTTCCGGGTGGCGGGCCACCTGACATTTTCGCCACGGCGTCAGATCCTTATACAGATCCTTCAACAACTGATCCGCTTTGCGGTCCAACTGCTCTGCCTCTTTGGTGACATCCATCCCGGTATTGCTGCGCGCCATCGCCCGCAGTTCCTCGGCTTTGCCTTCAATTTCGGCCAAAGGTTTCTCGAATTCGAGGTAGTTCATCGAGCACTCCATCGCAGGCTAAATCATCGGCCCAAATCATCGGCAAGGCCCCCTATATCGCCGCGTGGCGCGGAAAATGCAACCGACCACAACTATCGCCGGACAGAGTGCCCTTTCGCGTTGTCGAGAGCACAGCACGACGCTACCACTTACGCTCAAGGCTGGTTTGGCAGGTATGTGAGGAATTGTGCAGGTATTTCTGGCAAACGACACCTCGCGCAGCGCACATGCGGGCTGCAAAGCGGTCATGCGATCACTGCACGCCGCGATCGCCGCCGTGCCGGGGTTAAAGATTTGCGGCACCCACAGCGTCGGCACCCGCGAGATCGACGAGAGCGCCTTCTATGCCGCAGATGCCGTGCTGATCAACGGCGAAGGCACCATCCATCATTCCGGCCAACATGCGACCTATCTGCTGGCGCTGATTGCCGAGGCGAAGGACGCGGGCAAGAAAGTGCTGCTCGTCAACGCGCTGTTCCAGCAATACGAATGCCAATCCGATGATATTCTGGCCGATCTGGCCTTGCTCACAGTGCGCGAGCCGCGCAGCGCTGGCTTTGCCCGCCGCTATGGTGGCACGCCGCGCGTATTGCTCGATAGCGCCGCCGATCCGGCCTTTACCGAAGGCGGCACGGCCACGCCGCTGACGCATGGTTGGGTGATCGGTGGCTACATCGACAGCGGGTTGCTGAAAGACCCGTTCAAGCGCATCGAAGGCCACCGTTTGAATATCCACAAAAGCCCGTTTGAGGATATCATTGCCACGCTGCGGGCTGCCGAGTTGTATCTCACCGGGCAACATCACGGAGTTTACGCAGCAGCGATTGCGGGGTGCCCGTTTATCGTCACGCCCTCGAACAGCCACAAGATCGAGTCGTTTGTGGAATGGACCGGCCTGCCAATTCCGATCTGCATGCAGCAAAAAGAAATCCTGCCCGCCGCCGCCTTCGCTCTGCGCAATCCCTCGATCTATGCCGAGTTGCAGGATTTCATGAAAAGTCAGTCGGTTCTGACCAGCGCGATGCTGGCCGAGGCTTTGGGCTGACTGCCGCGGCGACCGCAGTTCGGCAAGATTTGTGATATTGCGCCAGACTAGCCCCCTTTTAGAATTTGCCGAATTGTACGGTGTGCCCCCGGCCACCTTCTGCGCCAAGGGCGAGTTGCCCCCCTGCCCCCCTTGTTCAGAACCGGAAAACCGCTGATGTAGGCCGTCGAAATCCGACAATATCCCGCCCGCAGGCTGGCTGCGATGCCGCACAAGGGCACCTATACCGAGATTGGTCGCACCTTTAAGAAGGGCGCTGCGCCGCGCGCAAGCTGATGGGTGCTTGTGGCGGCATGGTCTGCGTCTATCATGACGCCCCCTCGGCGGTGGCCGCGCCCGATTTGCGCAGCCATGCCGGGTTTGAGATTGGCTCTGGCCCGATTGATCCACCGCTGAAACAGGTGAACTTGCCCGCCGGACGCCGTGCCGTGCTGCGCTTTAAAGGCCTCTATTCCGGCCTGTCCGCCGCCGATGAACGGCTCGACCGCAACTGGTTGCCGGGACCGGGCGAAACCCCTGCCGATAGCCCGGTGTTCGAGGTCTATCTGAACACGCCGATGAATACGCCACCCGAGGCATTGCTGACCGAGATTTGCCTACCGCTGGCTTACCACCAAGGCCCAAAAACAGCACAGCCCCGTGGGTTACCACGGGGCGTGCATCCTCCCAAGGATGCGGCATAGGGCCTCCTCTCCCTTTGCCGCGCGGGTATTTCTGGGGCATACTGTCGCATGCCGCAGCGTCACACTGCCGTCACAAAACGCACGAGTCAACAGGATCTTTTCGACGCCGAAACATTAAGCAGCAGCGATCATTTCCGCCTGTTTCACGATCACTTCCGCCTGTTTGATCGAGGCAATATCAACCAGACGGCCCTTAAACACCGTGGCACCCTCGCCCCGCGCCTTGGCATCGGCCATTGCAGAGAGAATCTCTCGCGCCTCAGCCACAGCCGCCTCAGACGGCGTGAAGACCTCGTTCGACAAAGCGATCTGTTTGGGGTGAATCGCCCATTTGCCAACCATGCCCAAAGTGGCCGAGCGGCGGGCTTGGGCGCGAAAACCCTCATCATCGCTGAAATCGCCGAACGGCCCATCGACGGGCAAAATGCCATGGGTGCGACAGGCGGCAACGATGGCCACTTGCGCCCAATGCCACGGGTCGGACCAATGCTTCGAACCCTCGCGCAGCATGTAGTAGTTTTCCTGCGTGCCACCGATGCCTGTTGTCTGCATCCCCATCGAGGCCGCGAAATCCGCAGCCCCCAAAGACATCGCCTGCAAGCGCGGGCTTGAGGCCGCGATTTCCTCAACATGCGCGATGCCAGCGGCGGATTCGATGATCACCTCGAAAGAGATCGGCTTGGCCCGGCCCTTGGCGCGTTCAATCGCGGTGACGAGGGCATCGACGGCGTAGACATCCGCCGCACAGCCCACTTTGGGAATCATGATCTGATCCAAGCGCGGGCCGCATTGCTCTAGCAAATCAACCACATCGCGATACCAGAATGGCGTGTCGAGGCCGTTGATCCGCACCGACAGGGTTTTCTTGCCCCAATCGAGCGTATTCACCGCCTCGATAATATTGGCGCGGGCTTGGTCTTTGTCGGAAGGTGCCACCGAATCTTCCAGATCAAGGTTGATCACATCGGCGGCAGAGGCGGCCATCTTGGCGAATAATGCGGGGCGCGAGCCGGGGCCGAACAACTGGCAGCGATTGGGACGTGCCGGAGGGCTGGGTTGCAGACGGAAAGACATTTTTGCCTCGCAAGGATATTTCGCCGGATTTGATACATTTGGTATATTGTTGCGCGCCATACGGCAAGTTGAATTTGCAGTTGCAGCAATTTGGCACAGGAATGCGCGCGATTTTTGAAATTTTCTGCGGAAAATATTGAGCTTTTCGTCATATCTTCAGATATTATTCGATATATGTGGACTTATTATCGGAATAACTCCTTCACGTCAGCTTTTTCCCGCAGTTCCTTGCAAACCCCTGCCGCAGAGCGGCAACATGATGGCGCGACCTTGACGCCCCCTTGCTTCTGTCTCACACCCAAGCGCACAGAATGGGCCGCCGCGCGCGGATGTGGGGATGACTAGGATGACCAGAACCGTATACCTGAACGGCGACTATCTGCCGGAAGCCGAGGCGAAAGTCTCGATCTTTGACCGTGGCTTTCTGATGGCCGATGGCGTCTATGAGGTTACCTCGGTGCTGGACGGCAAGCTGATCGACTTTGGCGGCCATTGTGTGCGGCTGGCGCGCAGCCTGTCGGAACTAGAGATGCAGAACCCACATTCTGACGCCGAATGGCTGGCGATCCACCGCGAATTGGTGGCGGTGAATGGCATTGGCGATGGCATGGTCTATCTGCAAGTCACACGCGGCAATCCCGGTGATCGGGATTTCGCCTATCCGTCGGATGACGTCAAACCGACTGTGGTTTTGTTTACCCAAGCCAAACCAGGGCTGGCGGATAACCCGGCGGCAAAGGTCGGCTATAAGGTGATCTCGATCCCGGATATTCGCTGGGGGCGGCGCGATATCAAGACGGTGCAGCTGTTGTATCCGTCAATGGGGAAGATGGCGGCGAAGAAGGCCGGGGTGGATGACAGCTGGTTTGTTGAGGACGGCAAAGTGACCGAGGGCACTTCGAACAACGCCTATATCGTCAAGGGCAACAAGATCATCACCCGGCATCTTTCCAGCGATATTCTGCACGGAATCACCCGCGCAGCCGTGCTGCGCTTTGCGGTCGAGGCGCAGATGGAGGTTGAGGAACGCGCGTTCTCAATTGATGAAGCACAGCACGCGGATGAGGCATTCATCACCTCGGCCAGCGCCTTTGTTATGCCCGTGGTTGAGATTGACGGCGCAGCAGTGGGCGGTGGTAAACCGGGCCATGTGGTGGCGCGGTTGCGCGAGATTTATCTCGAAGAGATGCGCAAGGCGGCGGTGTGAAACGACAGCCCGGGCTTGCGTAAAGAAAAGCCCGAGGCGTCACTGCTAAAACTGAAACACCGACACCTGCGAGATCGCGAAATTGTTTGCATTCAGCAGATGGGCGAGTTCGATGGTTTGATCTGGATCGGCATTACTTTCCAGTCCGACAGTAACCGTGCCAGTGTCGGCGTCAGTCTGAGAAAACAGCGTCCACTGCGACAGATCGGCGACGCGCTGATCAACATCCAGCTCCAGACGGTCCTCGTTGCCATCATAATCGGTGACGGTGATAGCTTCGGCATCGTCGCGCTCATGCACGGTGACCATCAGATCATTGCCAGAACCGCCCGTTAGCGTGTCGCCATCATCGCCAATCAACAAATCATCCCCTGCCCCGCCTGCGACGTGATCCGAAGCCTGCGCTGCGGTTTCCCAGCCATCCAGCTGATTGTCGGTGGCCGAAACAATATCATTGCCGTCACCGCCATCCAGCGTGTTTTGGCCAGAGTAATCCCAGACTTCATCATTGCCTGCCTCGCCATGCACAACGTCATCGCCAAGCTGGCCGTGTTCAAACGCGTAATTGGAAACTTCGTCATCCACCCAACTGACATCATTGCCCGAGCCAAGCGAAATCTGATCATTGCCTTCCTCGCCCAGCATAACGTCACTGCCGCGACCGCCGAACAGGCTGTCATCACCGCTAAGCCCCAGCACAAGATCATTGCCCGCGCCGCCGTAAAGCTGGTCATCCCCCGCGCTGCCATCGACAAAATCATCGCCGTCGCTGCCGCTTATGGTGTCATCGCCTGCGTTCCCGATCAAAGAATCATCGCCGCCAAGGCCGCTGATCTGATCGTCGCGTGCGGTGCCAAGCAGGGTGTCGCTGCCATCGCCACCCGTCAGCGTTTCGCCAGTATGATCAGGTTCGTCGGGTTTGTCGTCATCGTGACCAGACCCGGAAAAAGCGAAACCAAGTATCGGCAAGGCGAGTAACAGCAAAAATTCCATCTTTGGCACCCGGTAAAATTACTCTGAATTAGATTAAAAGGTCGAAAGCAGCTGCGCGTCAACTTTCGCGACAATTTTGCCTTAAATTTTCCACAATTTTAGAACGATCACGCGATTGTTTCCAAAAGAGCGCTAACCAGCCAGCCCCGCCAGCACTTCGCTTAGAATCGGCGCAAGCCGCAGCGCCCAAGCTTGCTGTTCGGCCTCGGTGGCGATCAGATCATTGCGCAACTCTATCAAGGTGTTATGCCGCCCGGATTGCAGCGCGTGCATGTCAATCGCATCGCCGGGAAGATGGCCTGCGTAGGGCTCGTTGTCACCGATGCAGAGGTCGGCCTCGGCCAGCAAACGGGCAACCAGTGGCTTGGAAAACCGCTCGTCCAGATGGCTATAAAGCACACCCACATGCCAAGGCCGTGGGGGGCGACCTTTCAGGCAAGGCGTGAAGGAATGAATTGCGAGGATAACTGTATCGGGCTGGCGGGCCGCCAAGCGCGCATAGGCTGCGTGGTAGGGACGGTAAAGCGTATTCAGCCGCCACTCGGTTTCCACAGCACCCACATGCCGATTGGCGGGAATGATGGTGCCGTCATAAAGCTTCATCACCAAGGTCGGATCATCTTCACCCCGGTTCGGATCAATCACCAGACGCGAGAAGTCCGAGCAGATCACCGGGCTGTCCAACGCCGCGCCCAAAGCCCGTGCCAAACCAGCCGCCCCGACATCATAAGCAATGTGGCGCGCCATATCGGCAGCGCTGATCCCCAAAGTGCCGCCCAAATCATCAGGCACCCGGTTGGTTGCGTGATCACAGGTCACCAACCAGCGCCCCGGTCTGTTTTCGCCCGAAATCGAAAAAGCCATGCTGTTCCCGTCACAATTCCTCGACTTCTGCTGTTTATGCTACCGCTACCAAAACCGCCAGTTGCTCCGCGCGTCAGTTTGTTCCATAAGACGCGCGGCCCACCACGAAAAATAGATGCGACGAAAAGGAAAAAGGCATGAGACGCCTTCGGAACGTAAAGATCGTGGCCACTCTGGGCCCAGCCTCCAGCGACTATAAAATGATCCGCGCATTGTTTGAGGCAGGGGCAGATGTGTTCCGCTTGAACATGAGCCACGGCACCCATGCCGAACAGGCCGCACGCCATGCCATCATCCGCCAGGTCGAAGCCGACACTGGCAGGCCGATCGCGATTCTGGCCGATCTTCAGGGGCCAAAACTGCGGGTCGGCGTGTTCGCCAATCCGGCGGGCGAAGCCTTGGTTGAGGGCGCTGATTTCCGCATGGATCTCAGCAGCACGCCGGGCGACGCAGCCCGCGTGCAACTGCCGCACCCCGAGATTTTTGCAGCCCTTGAGCCGGGGGCTTCCCTGCTGGTCAATGACGGTAAGATCCGCGTGCGGGTCAAAGACTGCGGCAAGGATTACGCGAATTGCGTGGTTGAAGTTGGCGGTGTGATTTCCAACCGCAAGGGCGTCAATGTGCCCGACGTGGTGCTGCCCTTGGCGGCTTTGTCCGCCAAAGACCGCGAAGATCTGGAATTTGCCTGCGAACTTGGCGTCGATTGGCTGGCGTTGTCCTTCGTGCAGCGCCCCGAAGACGTGATTGAGGCGCGGGTTTTGGCGCGCGGTCGCGCCGCGATCCTGTCGAAGATCGAAAAACCTGCGGCGGTGAAAGCCTATGATGCGATTCTGGCTGTCTCAGATGGCATCATGGTGGCGCGTGGCGATCTGGGCGTAGAATTGCCCGTCACTTCGGTGCCGCCGATCCAGAAACGCCTTGTACGTGGCGCGCGAGCAGCGGCCAAACCAGTGATTGTCGCCACGCAAATGCTCGAATCTATGATCGAAGCACCGGTGCCAACCCGCGCCGAAGTCTCGGACGTGGCAACCGCGATCTATGAAGGTGCTGATGCGATCATGCTGTCAGCCGAATCGGCCGCTGGTAAATATCCGATTGAAGCCGTCACCACGATGAACAACGTCGCTATGTCGGTGGAAAAAGACCCGACCTACCGTCAAGTGATTGAGGCCTCGCGTCAGGTCCGGCGTGAAACCATTGCCGATGGCATCGTGGCGGCCGCGCGTGAAATTGCCGAAGCCACCAATATCAAGGCGATTGCTTGCTTTAGTCAAACCGGCACAACCGCCTCGCTGGTGTCGCGCGAACGCCCGCAAGTGCCGATCTTGGCGCTGACGCCGCTGATGTCGACAGCCCGCCGGATGTCGCTGACATGGGGGTTGCACTGCGCCATCACCCCGCCACAGGACCGCTTCAAAGGTGCTGTGCTGGCGGCGGTGAAAGTCGCACGCGATGATGGCTTTGCCTCAAGCGAAGATATGATCGTCGTCACCGCGGGTGTGCCGTTTAACGTCAAGGGCACCACCAACATTCTGCGCGTGGCGCCCTGTGACGAAAGGTTGATTTCTTTCAGCGAGCCGGAGTAACCTTCGACCCAGCCACGCTTGGCCAGTCTGTCAAAGGTTTATCGGCATGAGCAACGATCAGATCCTTGTCATCGGCATTATTATCTGCGCTCTGGCTATTCCCTCGCTGCTGGCGGCTTATTCTGAAAGCCGCCCGCCGCGCGCTGGGGCGATTATGGTGCTGATCGGCGGCGTGCTGCTGACCTATGCACTGACGCAGAAAACTGGCGGCTATAAGTTTGATCAGATACCGCATATCTTTGTGCAAGTGATTGCGGATGTGATCAAGTAATCCACCCCGATTGCCTCTTGCACCCAAAGCAGCGCCCGCCTATAGCACCCTCTCGAACACCCCGCGAGACCGGCCTACGTGGCATGCCGAGTCCCGCCTGAAACCACGGAGATGGAAATGCCCAAGATGAAGACCAAGTCGGCGGCGAAGAAGCGCTTCAGCTTCACAGCTTCCGGTCGGGTGAAAGCTGGCGTCGCCGGCAAACGCCACGGCATGATCAAACGCACGACGAAATTCATTCGTGACGCGTCCGGCACTATGTTGCTGAGCCCGTCCGACGCGAAGATCGTCAAGAAATACATGCCCTACGACCGGTAAGGAGAGCACCCGATGTCCCGCGTTAAATCCGGCGTAGTTACGCACGCCCGCCACCGCAAGGTGATCAAGAAAGCGGCTGGCTATTACGCCGCCCGTTCCACGAACTTCCGCACCGCAACGCAAGCTGTTGACAAGGCTCAACAGTATGCCACGCGCGACCGTAAGAACCGCAAGCGCAACTTCCGCGCTTTGTGGATCCAGCGGATCAACGCCGCTGTGCGTCTGTTCGATATCGAGTTCACCTACTCGCGCTTCATCAACGGTCTGGCGAAAGCTGGCATCGAGGTGGACCGTAAAGTTCTGGCCGATCTCGCCGTGCACGAGCCCGAGGCGTTCAACGCCATCGCGGCACAAGCCAAGGCAGCTTTAGTGTAAGCCTTCGCTTTGATTTCAGGAAAAGCCCTGCCCTTTGTGGCGGGGCTTTTTGTTTTGGCGCTGTGCCTTGGGCCAAGCTCGAACCCTCCGGGGGGAGTATTTCAAAAAGAGCAAATCCAAGCTGCGGCTTGCAAATCCAAGCCTTGCCCGCTAGCACGAAACCGCAGGAATACCGGAGATTGCTATGGATGCGCTTGACACGCTGAAGGCCAAATACCTGACCGCCGTTGCCAATGTGGGCGACGAGGCGGGCTTGGAAGATCTGCGCGTCGCCGCCCTTGGCAAGAAGGGCGAGATTTCGGCGCTGATGTCGGGTCTTGGCAAGATGGAGCCCGATCAGCGCCGTGCAGCCGGTGCCATGCTGAACGTGCTGAAGGATGAGATTGACGCCGCCCTGCGCGCCAAGAAGGCAGCGCTGGGCGATGCGACGCTGAACGAACGGCTGCGCTCGGAATGGCTGGATGTGACCTTGCCGGGGCGTCCGCGCCGGGTTGGGACGATCCATCCGGTGTCTCAGGTGATGGAAGAGCTTACCGCGATCTTTGCAGACATGGGCTTTGCGGTGGCCGAAGGCCCTCAGGTCGAAAGCGATTGGTATAACTTCGACGCGCTGAACATCCCGCCGGAACACCCAGCGCGGCAAGAGCATGACACATTCTTCATGAACCGCGCCGAGGGCGACAACCGCCCACCGCATGTCCTGCGCACCCACACCAGCCCGGTGCAAATCCGCGCCATGGCCGCCCAAGGTGCGCCGATCCGGGTGATCGCCCCCGGCCGCGTTTACCGCATGGATATGGATCAGACCCACACGCCGATGTTCCATCAGGTCGAGGGTCTGGCCATCGACCGCAATATCTCCATGGCCAACTTGAAATGGGTGCTGGAAGAATTCTGCCGCGCCTTCTTCGAGGTGCCCTCGGTGGAACTGCGCTTCCGCGCCAGCCACTTCCCGTTCACCGAACCCTCCGCCGAGGTTGATATTCGCTGCTCATGGGAGGGTGGCCAGTTGAAGATCGGCCAAGGCGACAAATGGATGGAAATTCTGGGCTCGGGCATGGTGCATCCGAAAGTACTGTCGGCGGCGGGTGTGAACCCTGACGAATGGCAGGGTTTCGCCTTTGGCATGGGCATCGACCGGATTGCGATGCTGAAATACGGCATCCCAGATCTGCGCGCGTTTTTTGAAAGCGATCTGCGTTGGCTGCGCCACTACGGCTTTGCGGCTTTGAATATGCCTGACTTGGCGGGCGGACTGAGCGCCTGATTACTGCACGGGCGCGATCAACGCCCGTGTCAACGCTGAGAACTCATGCGCGATCATCATGTACAAAAGCGCAGTCAGCCCCAGCAGCACGCAGAGCTGACCTACGTTCAGCCGTTTGCGGTCCTTTGGGATTTCAAACATTGGGTCCATCATTCAAGCAGTATAGCTGATCTTTGCCCACAGAATAAGGCAATCGCCTCGTTGATCTGGCGACAAGCCGTTTCCACGGGGGAAACCCTGCCCTGCCCGCTTCCCCTTTCCGTCTCAATGCGTTAATCCCGCAAGCGACAATTCCCGAAGGGCCGTGCCATGAAATTCACCCTGTCTTGGTTGAAAGATCACATTGAGACCTCGTCGTCGTTGGACGACATCCTCTACGCCCTTACCGATCTGGGGCTTGAGGTTGAGGAGGTGATCAACCCCCTGGCCAAACTCGCGCCCTTTACCATCGCAAAAGTGCTGCATGCCGAAAAGCATCCCGATGCTGACAAGCTGCAAGTTTGCCGCGTTCTGACGGATGAGGGCGAAAAGCAGATCGTCTGCGGTGCGCCCAATGCCCGTGCGGGCATCACCGTGGTTTTGTGCAAACCCGGCGACTATGTCCCCGGAATCGACGTGACGCTTGGAATTGGCAAAATCCGTGGCGTCGAATCGCATGGCATGATGGCATCCGAACGCGAGCTAGAGTTGTCGGATGAACATAACGGCATCATTGAGCTGCCGACAGGAGAGGTTGGCGAGAAATTTGCCGATTGGCTGGCGATCAACCGCCCCGGTCTGGCCGATCCAATGATCCACGTCAAAGTCACCCCCAACCGCCCCGACGCCCTGGGTGTGCGCGGCATTGCGCGTGATCTGGCCGCGCGCGGACTTGGCACGCTGAAACCACTGTTGATCCCAGTGATCAAGGCCGGCTTCCCAAGCCCGGTGCAGGTGGAAATCTCCGCTGAACTGAAAGCCAAAGGCTGCCCACATTTTGCAGGTCGTACCATTCGCGGCGTCAGCAACGGTCCTTCCCCGGATTGGCTGACCAACCGTCTGAAAGCCATCGGCCTGCGCCCAATCTCGGCTTTGGTCGATATCACCAACTACTTCACCTTCGGATTGAACCGCCCGCTACATGTGTTCGACGCGGCCAAAGTCCTCGGTAAGCTGCGCGTGCATGCCGCTGAAGGGGGGGAGCAGTTCGCGGCGCTCGATGGCAAAACCTACGCTTTACGCGCGGGCCAGATGGCGATTTCCGATGATCAGGGCGTTGAATCCCTTGCAGGCGTCATGGGGGGGGAGGCGTCTGGCTGCACCCCCGACACCACCGATGTGTTCGTCGAATCCGCCTATTGGGATCCGATCACCATCGCCGCAACCGGTCGCGCGCTGAAGATCAACTCGGACGCCCGCTATCGGTTTGAGCGTGGCGTGGACCCGGCTTTCACCTTGCCGGGGCTGGATTTGGCGACACAGATGATCCTTGAACTCTGCGGCGGCGAGGCCAGCGACATTGCTCAAGACGGCGCTCCGATCGACACCACTCGCGCCTATAAACTGAACCCCGCGCGGGTGATCAGCCTTGTTGGCATGGATATCCCCGAAGCCGAGCAGCGCAAGACCCTGCAATCCCTCGGCTTTACCCTGAACGGCGATATGGCCACCCCGCCCACTTGGCGCCCCGATGTGTTGGGTGAGGCTGATCTGATCGAGGAAGTCGCCCGCATTGCCTCGCTGTCAAAACTGCAAGGCAAGCCGCTGCCCCGTGCCGTTCCCGGCGTGCCGCGCCCGATCCTGACGCCGCTGCAAACCCGCGAACGCACCGTGCGCCGCACCATCGCGGCCTTGGGCTACAACGAATGCGTCACCTACAGCTTCATCGACCAAGCCTCTGCTGCGCTGTTCGGTGGCGGCGCGGATGCGGTAAAAGTCGATAACCCAATCTCGTCTGAAATGTCGCATCTGCGCCCCGATCTGCTGCCGGGCCTGTTGCGTGCAGCCAGCCGCAACCAAGCCCGCGGTTTCGCGGATATGGCTTTGTTCGAGGTTGGCCCTGCCTTCCAAGGTGGCGAACCCGACGAGCAGCATCTGCAAGCAACGGCCCTGCTGATCGGCTTCAACGCACCCCGTGATCCCCATACCAGCCGCCGTCCTGTCGATGTGTTCGACGCCAAAGCCGATGTCGAGGCCGCCCTGGCCGCCATCGGCGCGCCTGCCCGCACCCAGATCAACCGCAAGGTGGCAAGCTGGTGGCACCCTGGTCGTTCCGGCGTGATCGGCCTTGGCCCCAATATGATGGCAAGTTTTGGCGAGGTTCACCCCAAGGTTCTGGCCGAAATGGGCGTCAAGGGCCCCGCCGTGGCCTTCACTATTCTGCTTGCCAACGTGCCGATGCCCAAAGTGAAAACCCCGACCAAGCCAGCGCTGACTTTGTCTGACCTGCAAGCGGTGGACCGCGATTTCGCCTTTGTCGTCGATAAGGAGGTCGAGGCTTTGACAGCCGTGAACGCCGCCATCGGCGCCGATAAGGTGTTGATCGCAAGCGTGCGGCTGTTCGATCAGTTCACCGGAGACAAGGCCGAGGCCCAAATGGGCACGGGTAAAAAGAGCATCGCTTTAACGGTGCGCCTGCAGCCAAGCGACAAGACACTGACTGAGGCAGATATCGAGGCCGTTTCTGCCAAGATCATCGAAAAGGTCAGCAAGGCGACAGGCGGCAGCTTGCGCGGCTAAGCCAGATTGCGCGGGGCGTTCATCGCCCCGCTAAAACACTGCTGTACTCGTACAAAAGGCACGAATAAAGCACGCAAATACACGGTCTTTTAGACGCAAAATCCGTGGGTTAGCCCATTTGTCAGCTTTTTTTGCGCCAAGTTCTAAGCCATGCCCCGATCCGGCCTACGACCCCACCTGCCCGCGCTTTCGCGGCGCCAGCCTGCGCCTCAACTCCGTCCCAAGTTTCGCCGACTTCGGCCACTGCAGGCTCCACCATCCGCTCCCAAAACTGCAACCACATCCGGCGCAACATGAACACCCCGAACGCCAAAGCCAGCAGCACGATGATGTTCACGTAGGGGATAATCCGCACGTCCGGCCCGACCACTTCCTTTACTGCAACCGCATTCGGGTAGATCGACAGCCAAGCCAACCGCCAGCCATAATGCGTCACCGATACCCATTTCGGCGCGCTTTGCAGCGATTTCAGATTGCCCGCCTCGGCTTGCAGGTTGGAACTGTCGTATTTGAAATAGGGCGGCCAGATCCAGCCGGTGTCCTCGTTGCGGTAAACTATCACATCGCCATCCGGAAATGCCGCCTCAATAAAGCGAATATCCCGCGTCACCGTGCTTTCGCCGGTACCGACATCGGGTGAGGCATAGGCCCAAGAGTTTTCCGAACCTACCGTGGTCAGGCGGTTGTAAGTATTTGTGATCCTGACAATATCATGATGCGGCAGCGTGTAGTGCAGAAAGCCGCCCACCACGAGCACAACCAGAATCCGGAAGCTCCACTTCACATAGGTCCACATTCTGGTCGCTCCTTACTGATAGTTAACAAAGTATACGATTGCGCTGACCACCACCGCAGGGATGATGTAAACCAACCACAACAGCCGATGCCGCAGACTCTTTTTATAGGCCTGCATCCCCATTTCGATATAGGCATCACGGTCGCCCTCGACACCTCCGGCGTCGAATTTCTTTTCCAACTTTTCGCGGCGTTCCGAGCGGGAATAAATCGAAACCAGTACGTAAACCACGGATAAAAGGACGAATCCCAGAACCGCTGCCCGCAAGATGCCAATCATGTTCGCCTCCCCAAACCTGCGCCCCTCGTAACAGCACCCCAAGGCCCAACCACCGCGCCGAGATCGCGCGCAGGCTTCGGCTCGGGGCGATGCCGATTGTCCATCGACGGCTCGGGCCCAAACAACGCCGCGCGCGCGCCCTGTGCGTCGACCTTATACTCGCGCTCAAGAAAATCCGCGACATACTGGCGCTTGCGATCCGACCACGTGGCATATTGCGCGTAGAACAATTCCTTATGCACAATGAACATCTGCCGCACATCCATTGGCGCTAATTCTGACAGCAGCATGTTAACCAAGTCTCGCTCAACCCCGGCCGACGCCCGCAGCGTGTAGAAATAGGCCTTGTGTTCCGAAGTGATTCGCGGCCAATCGCCCGCGCCTTCTACCCAACGCAAAAGCTGCGCCAAACCCAAGAATTCCTCGGGCAAAGCATCGCCCAAACGGTAGGCAATCTTGCGCAAATCCGTGCGGCGCGCATCACCAATTTCAAGGCTCAACGACTCTGCCGCATCAACCAAAACAAAGTCCATCTTCTGCCGCAGCACCCCCGCCGCATCCATCCCACGCGCCTGCACGATGGGCTCCACCAGTCCATTGCGCTCCAACCACTCGGCTATCGCATTGCGCTGGGTTAGGTCCATCACTGAAGAAATCGGCATCTTTCCAAGGCTTTGACGTGGCATCGTGCTGACCACTCCTGGAAACTTTACGTCACGAAACACATAGAGCCCGCCGAAATGGCTGGTCCAGAAACTCGGCTGCTGAAATGTCATGGCGGGTAGATTGATCGGCACACGGGTCACATCGCCGGTCTTTGTTGCCAGTTCGATCATCTCAGCCATCAGCAGATCATCGCGCCAGCCATCGGGTTCCTGCCGGAAACGGTCGATCAGTTTGGCAAGTTTGCTGGCATCGGCGACATGGCCACCAATTGTGTCGGCCTCGACCGTGATCTGTCGAATTTCCAACAGTTTCGCAGGGTTCGCAATTTCGTAGACAGAGTTTTGCAACTCGCCAGCCACCGCATCCCGCGCGGTGAGGGCGAAAAGCTGTGCCTCATTGGCCTCGATAAACTGCTGCAAAATCCCACGCGAGGTCGAAAATTTCATGTTTAGCAGGGGCGCGGATTTTTGACTGGTGGTCAGCAGGATGAACTGTCGATTGCAACCATTCCGGTTCAGATAAAGATCGTCGCCCAATTCATCACCAATTTCGGGGGAATACCCCGAGATGTCGATGTGAAAATCCTTGAGCGTTGTTTGTTTGCCGGTTAGGTGTTTAAGCGCGCGGTTGTAACGCTCAACGAGCTGAGGGGACGAAACCTCAATCAGATTGCCAAACATCAGGCCTTTTTCGATCAGGCGCTTCATTTACGCCTTTCCCTCCAGATATCGCCGCTTGGCTTCTTCCTGCCGCTTGAAATCGCGCACAATGCCCTCAATCGCAATTTCATCAGATTTATCGGCATAGCGGAATTCGCTATCAGCGTAGCGGTTGATTTCTTGGATCACCATTTCAACAGTAATCGACGTCGTCAGCCCCTTAATCATCATCAGTTTTTCGTCATAGGGTTTGAACAGGAACAGATCGGGGTTCTCCATCCATTCATCCGGCAATTCAAAATCCATCGCGCGCACCTTCACCGCATCGGTGATGTTCTTGATCGCGCGACCGGTAAAGCGGTCATCGGCTTGCTGAATTGCTTTTAGGTAGGTCCCGAGTTTTGTCAAAGTATCCAAAGAGCCTATATCACGCTGAACCCTATCCCAGACCTTTAGCAAACCGTCTTCATGCGGCTTGGAATAACCCTCAAAACTGGCCGTGACAGCGCGTTTGATCTCTTGGGCAGCGAACAGAGCGTGGCTACCGACTGGAATCGCGTGGTTTTTACCCAGCAGCAACGAAAGGATGTCGATATAATCCTCACGGCTTTGCGGTCCGTCGACCAGAAAGCGCGCGCCTGCGCGTTGCCGCAAGGCATCATCGACATTCTCGGGGTAATTCGAGAACATCCCGAAAGTACAATTTCCGCGCACCACAGTATTGGCCCCAGCAAAAGCGCCCATGAATACCGCCGTTACTTCCTGCTGACCTGCCGAAGATTGGCGATCGCCACGCTTCCCGGCGACCTGATCAATGTCATCGATGGTGCCAAACGCAATCACGTCGGGATCCAACACGTTATCAATAAACGCTTTCGCATTTTGGCCGGATTTCCCCTGATACGAGTCGATCTGGTCGATTGAGAAGTTTTGATAGCGAAATGGATAGCCTGCGGTCTTGCAATAGTCATTCAGCAATCCAGCCATCATTTGGATCAGCGTGGTTTTTCCCGTGCCGGGTTTACCATCGCCCATGAAGGTAAAGATAAAGCCACCTAACTCGGCAAAGGGATTGAGTTTGCGTTCAAAGTCATAGGCCATCAACATTTTAGCCAACCGAAGGCTTTGATATTTAGCGATGTGATTGCCGACCACTTCCGAGGGTTTCTTGAATTGCATTGTCAAAGCGCTGCCTTTGGCCGCGCGCGCGGGCTTGAACCCGGCAATCGACAACGCATCCGCCTCAACGCGCCAAGCGCCGCTGGTAAACGCCTGCAAACGGGGTGCCGCTTCGGCGCGCAGGGCAACGCGTTGCATCAGTGCCTCGCAGAACGCGCCAATTACTGCGATCAGACGGGGTTCATCACTGGCGAGAAGGGCTACGTCCTGATCCAACTCCCACAACACGCCTTGCAGGGCCAAGGGGGCGTTGTCGGTCAAGATTTCCTCGACTGCGCCAACCTCCACTGTCGTTGAACCCATTGATGAAGCGAGCAAAAATGCCGTTGCATTGGCAAAGGTGTACAGTGTCGCCAGCGCCTCAGCGGCCAACAATTCGGTAAACTCGACGCGCTTGCCTTCAGGCAGACGACCCTCAAGATTGGCTTTTTTCAACTCGGCCAGCCCGGATTGCGCCGCGAAAGTTTCTGCCATCGCCAGCGCAATCGCAAGACCCCGCCGCAAGCCATGCAGGGCTGCGGCTTGCACCGGCGAGACCAGACCATCGCCCAAACCTTCCACCCGCTCCAGCAGCCGAACGCCCCCGGGACGGGCGGTGCTGCGCGTCATCAGACCGGGGGTGGTGGAGCGGAACATGGGGCGCGTGCCGATGCCGGGAGAGCGTTCGGTTTTCACCTCAGCCGTCGCCTTGGCCAGGCGCGGAGCGTGATCGAAACCCGTCAACAGGGCCAGCGCCGCATCATATTGCGCGCGGATGGTTTCTTCCCGCAGTTCCATCGTATCGCGCGCATCGGTCATGCTGTCTCCAATTCCTATTTATTCAAACACTTACGCATGGCTTCATCGCGCGGGCATAATGCGATCACCCGCGCCCACCACAAATTTCCGCACATCGCGAAAGCCCGGTGGGTTCAGATCGGCGAGAACTTGATAGGGGCGCTCGGGCAAGATCACCATGCGTTCGATCCGCGTCGCCCCGCTGTCGCTGGCGATCGGGTCCAGCTTGAAAACCTGACGCTCGGCGCTGGAGAACCAACCGTCTTTGACCTCCTCCTCGCGGTCAGAGATCAGGTCCTCCACCGTCCAGACCAGCGCCCAATCATCGCCATCCGGCGCGTTGGCATCGGCCAGTACTTGCGCAATCGGTCCGGATTGCAGGGTGAAGTCATGGCTGTGCATCGGGCCAAGCGTGATGCGGCGCAGGCGTTTGGGGTGCAAGCCCGCGAAATCCTTGTCAAACCCCTGCGCGATGGTCAGCAATTTCAACCCCATCGCCGATTGCGCCATCAGATGTGCCTGCGCCATCGGCCACCGGCGATCATCAGTCGGAAGCGGTTTCTTGCCGCTGTCTTCGACATCCATAAGATAAACCACGGGCAGGTTGGCTTGGGTGTCATAGACCGCCCAGTGCAGCAGGAAATGCTTGCGTTCGGCGCCGTCGCGGCGGACATCTTCGATCCACTGGCAATCAGGGTCGTTGCGCGACCAGAAGATGCAACCGGTGGCCAGGGATTCGTAGTAAAGCCGCTGACTTAGCGCGAATTGCAACTGGATCGGCACTGTCAGCTCGCGCACGAGTTGGCGCACCATGCGGTCTTTCAGCTCGGTTTCCGACGCCATCCCGCCCAAGTGTTTTTGCACCTGTGCGGCATCCAGCGCCATCATCATCAACTCTTGCGCCACCGGAAAGCCCGAGTCGTGACGATCAAAGGTCAGCCGCGGCGAGCCGTCCGCCCTTCCGGTCATCAGGTATTTGTAATTCAGCGCCTTGAAGGTGCCGGTCAGCGCCGACAAATACCGCCCCAAAATCCGCGCCTCGGTGCGGGTCAGACGCCCCTCGGCCTCGACCTCACCCGCGACCCGAATCAGATGGCGGGTAATCCGCTCAAACTTGGCAAAATACCGCCGCGCGGTGAGCGTGTCGTAGAGTTCCTGATGGTCAGTCGTCAGCTGATCTTTGACCGTTTCGGCCACAGCTTATTCCCCATACGCGTTCTTGTCGTGCTTCTCGACGATCTTGGCAAACCGTCGCGCAAAGCGCTCGTCAGCCTTGGCCTTTTGCTCCAACACCTCACGCGCGAAGATCATGTGACCCTCGTGAGCCTCCAGCATATCACCCATTTTTTGATTGGTCGCAGCGCCGATCGCGGCCATCGCCACCTGCGCCTCTTGGTCGGTTTTCACGCCGATCTCATTAATGCGGTGGGCGACATCCTGCTGCTGTGCGGTCTTCAAGCTGGCCGACAAAGCGTCATACAAAACCACCCGCTGCTTGGTGTCCGTTTGCAACTTATTGATCAAAACCAACTGCGTGGCGGCCTGATTGGTCAAACTATCGACCCAAGTTTTACCTTTTTCGATATAGCGCTCCAGCGTCTGGCTTTTCGCCAGTTGCACCTGCTCGTCCTGCACCAGCGCGTTGTAACGCCCGTTCAGTCCAGCCAATTCAGTCTCCAGCTTGGTGCGCGCACCCGCGTCCTGCTCAACCGAGATCTTGTTTTCCAGTTCGATGATCTTCGGGTCCATGCCGCCAACTTCGGCGCGCACGGCTTCCAGCGCCATCACCGTCGTTTCACGTTCCGTCAGCGTGGCGCCAAGGTTGGCCTCGACCGTCGTTTTTTGGCCGTTCAGCATATCGAGCTGGCCCTGCAACAACCGCACGATGATGTCTGATTTACCAATCAAATCCTGCAACTTGCTGTCAATCGAGGCCGTGCGCATCCGTTCCTGCCGCATCGACTCTGATTTGGCGTTGGAAAACATGCCGATGAAACTTTCCATCCCGGTCTTCGAGCGCATCTCGTCGAAGTCTTTCGAGAAGCCCGCCGTCACGTCATCAAGTCCCATGATCAGTTCGGCGATATTGGCGTTCATCAGGTCGGTGTGCTTATGCACATCCTCCAGCGAGGCGTTTTCGATATCAATCGAGGTGCCGGCATCCAGTTTGCCGCGCGCGTCTTCGATCCGCCCCGTGATCGCGGAAATTTTCGCCTGCGCAGCCGCAACCTGTGCCTGGCTTTCCTTGATTTGCGTGTCGAAATCGGCCATCGAACCCTCCGTTATGAATGTCGTGCCATGATATAGGCATGTTAAGTCAAGTTACATCACTTCGGTCGGGAAATTTCGCAGTGCTCCGCGTCTTACGGCGCGGCACTCTGCCCCGATGTCCGATCACGCCATCCTTGCCGCAGTCGCCGCCTGTCGCCAAGAGCTTATTGGTCTGACGCAGGATCTGATCCGTATTCCAACGCTTAGTCCGTCGGGGTAGAACCATCGCTGGATCTGCGCTTACCTCGCGCCGCAGTTGAAGGCTGCGGGCTTTACGCTGCAATTCATCCAGGTCTTGGGCGCGCCGGGCGATAGCGAAGCCTATCCACGCTGAAATCTGGTCGCGCGGATTGACTTAGACTTGCCCGGCGATTGCGTGCATTTCAACCGCGATCACGATGTCATCAAGGTTGGCCACGGTTGGACCCGCGATCCGTTTGGCGGCGCATTGGAAGGCGGCCAGATTTATGGCCGAGGTAAAGCAGGAAATCACCGAGAAACTGGCGCGCGTGAAAGCCCAGCGCCCAACGTTTTCCCATGAGATCAAAGGTTTGTTCAAGGTGCAGTCGGTGATGACGGATCGCTACGCTCGGCGTGCAGGATATTAAGGACAGCGCTAACGTGATGGCTTTGGTGCTGCATGGATTTGCTCGGCTGATTTCATCTTGGCCTAAACACTCCGGGGTCCGGGGCAGCGCCCCGGCGCATCGCGCTAAACCGGAATGTTGTCAATCAAGCGCACGCCGTCCAACCAAGCGGCGGCCAGCATCCGGCGGGGGCGTTGTATGTCATCCGAGGGCATCAATGTCTCGGCATCACGCAATTCGATATATTCCACCCGTTCAAACCCGGCGTGCCGCAACTTTTCCGCCGCTTCGCGGATCGCCATCCGATCAGACTGTCCAGCGCGAATGTCTTCTGCGGCAGCAGAGATTGCGGTGTAAAGCACGCCCGCAATCGCGCGACCGTCAGGCGTCAGACGGTTATTGCGCGAAGACATGGCAAGCCCATCCGGCTCACGAATGGTCTCGCAGCCCACGATGGTGATGGGCACATTCAAGTCGCGCACCAACTGCAAAACAACCTGTAATTGCTGCCAATCTTTTTGACCAAAATAGCCCCTGTCGGCCATCGTCATGCCGAAAAGCTTGGTGACCACGGTGGCCACGCCGTCAAAATGCCCCGGACGCATCCGGCCTTCCAACGGCTCCGACACACCGCCCACCGAAACGGTCGAGGTGAAGCCGTCGGGATAAACCTCACCCGGTTCTGGCGCGAAGATCACATCGACACCCACCGTTTGCAGCAAAGCCGCATCGGCTGCCTCGGTGCGGGGATACGTCTTCAGATCATCCGGGTTGTTGAACTGCTTCGGGTTGACGAAAATCGTCACAATCACCCGCTGACATTCCGCCTTCGCCGCACGCGCCAAAGACAAATGCCCGTCATGCAAAGCGCCCATTGTCGGCACCACACCCACCACCGCGCCCGCAGTTTTCCAGCCACGCACCAAGATGCGCAGATCGGCGACAGTCCGAATGATCTGCGTCAAGACTGTTTGCCTTTCACAACATCCGCAAAGGCATGTTCTTCCGCCGGGAATGTCCGCGCCCGCACTTCTGCGGCATAATCGGCAATCGCTTCCGAGGCCAAAGCCCCCAAATCGGCGTAGCGTTTGACAAATTTCGGGCGGAATTCGGTGAAGAACCCAAGCATGTCATCCACCACCAGCACCTGACCATCACAGGCCACCCCTGCGCCAATGCCGATCGTCGGGATACTCAGCCTTTGGGTGATCCGGGCCGCCAAGCCCATCGGCACCTTTTCCAGCACCACAGAGAACGCGCCTGCGGCCTCAACCGCCAGTGCATCCTGCATCACCAAATCAGCCTCACCGTCGCGGCCGACCACCTTATAGCCGCCCAAAGTGTTCACCGCCTGCGGCGTCAACCCAATATGCGCCTGCACCGGAATCCCGCGCTTGGTCAGAAACGCGATGGTTTCGGCCATATGAACGCCACCCTCCAGCTTGACACAAGGCGCGCCCGTCTCGGCCATCAGCCGGGCCGCGTTGCGATACGCCTGCTGCGGGCTTTCCTCGTAACTGCCAAACGGCATGTCGATCACCGCCATCGCCTTTTGCAAGCCCCGAACCACCGCGCGGCCATGCAGAATCATCATCTCCATCGTCACACCAATGGTGCTGGGCAGCCCGTGCAGCACCATGCCGACTGAATCGCCGACCAGCGCCATATCGCAATGCGCATCGACCAGCCGGGCTACAGGCGTGGTGTAGGCGGTCAACACCACCAAGGGCACCTGACCTTTGCGGGCACGAATATCGGGCGGCAGCACCGCGCGCATGGAAGAGGTTGCACTCATCTGACAGGCTCCGCGATGACTTTGTGCCAATCATATGGGCACAAGCCAAAGGCGACAGCAAGATTATTACGCTGCATTGCAGCGGCAATCCCGCTTGACGCCGCGATGATCTGCGGGCGCTATGCGGGCCAAGCAAACCCAGAGGCGCTAATGTCGAACATTGAACGCGTGACCCGTGACGGCATCCAACCCGAAATCACCCGCCCGGACCCGTCGCGCATCGTGGCGGGCGATCCTGTCCACACCACTTGGAACATCGAAGATCGCGATGGGCTATATTGTGGGCTTTGGCAGTCCACCCCCGGCACATGGCGGATCAGCTATGTTGAATGGGAATATGTCTATATCCATTCCGGCCATTCGGTGCTGACCGATGCCGATGGCACGCAGACCGTATTGAAAGCAGGCGACAGCTATATCATCCGCCCCGGATTCTCCGGCACTTGGCAAGTGATAGAGACCACCCTGAAAGACTATGTGATCAAAGCCTAAAGCAAAAAGGCCCCGCAGTTTTGCAGGGCCTTTTGATACACGTCGCTTGGCGATCAACCGTTGCTCGTGGTCCCGTCAGCCAACGCCAGTTCCGGCAACGGCGGGCAATCGGCCTCGTCGATGCCTTTGCGCTTACAAACGGACAACCGCTTTTTCTCTGCCTTCGCGGCGTTCTGCGCATCAAGCTCGGCCTGCTTTGTGGCAGCGGCAGCCATCGCCGCCTCTTGCTCAACCAGCATCTGCGCGTCTTGCGGCTTGCGCGCGATATTCTCGGGCGTTTCCGGCACAGCCCGGCCCCAAGCGTCATCCATATAAGGGCCTTCGATAGCGAGACTTTCTTCCAGCGAGCGTACCTTCACCCGCGCGCCCAAGTCGATCCGTTCGTACAGATCCATCGCATCTTGGTTGAACAGACGGATACAACCCGCCGAAGTGGCATGACCGATGGTCTCATTCTGGATGGTTCCGTGAATGCGGAACATCGAGTCGCGACCGCCGCGATAAAGATACATCGCCCGCGCGCCGAGCGGGTTGTCAAGCCCGCCTGCGCGACCGCCCGCATACTCGGCGTAAAGGTCAGGCCGGGTGCGGATCATATTCGCGGTCGGCTGCCAAGACGGCCATTTCGCCTTGCGCCCGATCACGCCATTGCCACGGAAAGACAGGCCCTCCCGGCCCACAGCGATGGCGTATCGCAACGCCCGGCCATTTTCCTGCACCAGAAACAGCTTGCGCGCGAACGTATCGATCACAATCGTGCCCGGCGCATCATCGGCGGTATACTCTACCTCGGCACGGGCGCGGTCTGCCGACAAAAGCTCAGCATCGACGGGCTGAATATAGAAGCCCTCGTCCTCAACCCCTTCGTAACCCGCCACGACCGTAGGCGTCACAGATTTCGGTGTTGAAGTACCGCAAGCGGCAAGCAGGCTGAGCGATAACGCGCCAAGTAGGCGAAAAATGGAGCTGTTCACGGGACAGAGACTCGAATGTGAGGAAAATGATCTTTGCACCTAGAACCTGCGGTTTGGCTTCCGTCAAGTCCCGTGAAATGATTGAAAATGCAAAAGGCGCTGAATCTGCCGATGCAGGCTGATTCTTTCTAGCGCGTGCCTCAGCTATCTTCTTTCGCAGCAAAATCGACGCGAAAAAAACCAGCAGAAATTCGGGAACGTTTTTGTGAGCAATGCGTTACCTCTCTGTGAACGCCGCACGTCGCTGCGCAAAAATGAGGAAAAAAGACATGGGAATTGAAAGTTTGCTGATCTTCCTGCTGATCGGCGCGATTGCGGGCTGGCTGGCTGGACAAATCGTGTCTGGGTATGGCTTCGGCCTGCTGGGCAACATTGTGATCGGCATCGTCGGGGCCTTCATCGCCGGGGCACTTTTTCCGCGTATTGGGTTTGTTTTGGATGGCGGCATCCTCGCCTCCATCGTTCATGCAACAATCGGCGCGGTGATTTTGCTCTTCCTGATCAAGCTGATCAAACGCGCCTAAGCTTATCGGATTTAAATGAAAAGGGCCGGGATGTCTCCCGGCCCTTTGGCTTTAGCCCACCACGTTGAACGCAGGACCATAAGGATATTTGGTGATATCTTCGTTGCCGTCTTCGGTGATGAACAAAATATCATGCTCGCGGTAGCCACCCGCGCCGGGTTGACCATCCGGAATCGTCAACATCGGCTCCATGCTGATCACCATGCCAGGTTCCAGCACCGTGTCGATATCCTCGCGCAACTCCAGCCCCGCCTCACGGCCATAGTAATGGCTGAGCAGGCCGAAAGAGTGGCCATAACCGAAGGTGCGGTATTGCAGGACCTGATGTTCTTCGAAGAACGTGTTCAGCTTGGCCGTCACCTCCGCGCAAGACGCCCCTGGCTTCAACAGGCTGATCCCCAATTCATGCGCCGCGACGTTGATCTCCCACATCCGCAAGGACGCCGGATCAACCTCTTGCACGAACATCGTCCGCTCCAGCGCCGTGTAATAGCCCGAGATCATTGGGAACGTATTCAGGCTGAGGATATCGCCGCGCTTCAACTTGCGGCTGGTCACCGGGTTATGCGCGCCATCGGTGTTGATCCCCGACTGGAACCACACCCAAGTGTCGCGATATTCGGCATCGGGGAAGCGCTTGGCGATCTCGATCTCCATCGCATCGCGGCCCGCCATCGCAATGTCGATCTCGCGCGCACCTTCGCGCACGGCCTCACGAATAGCAAAACCGCCCACATCGGCGACTCCAGCGCCATGCCGGATCAAATCCAACTCGGCCTGCGATTTCATCATCCGCTGTTCCATCGTGCCACGCGCAATATCAACGCCGCGCTTGGGCTTGAGGAAATGATTCAGCTTTTCCGATTGGAGCATTGTCAGGTGATCGGCCTCGCAACCAATCACACGGCCCTCACCCGTCACCGATAGAATCGCGCGCCAGTAATTATCGCGCTGCCAATCGGTATAGGTGATGTTGTCGCCATGGCCGCGCCGCCAAGGTTGGCCCGCATCAATCCCGGCCGAGATCGTGACGCTTTGCGTGAGGGTCACAACAAGGCCGTAGGGGCGGCCAAACGAGCAGTACAAGAAGCCTGAATAATAAGCGATGTTGTGCATCGAGGTAAACACGCAGGCTTCAACCCCATGCACCTCCATCAGATCGCGCAAACCAGCAAGGCGCGCGTCATATTCATCGGAGGCAAAGGGCAGAACCCTGTCGCCTTGGTGGAACCGATATTGCTCTGGACGAGTCGTCATCATCAGACCTCATGCTTGGGGTCTGGGCCATACGCCGCAGAACCCCGAAAGGTCCCGGCGTGCAGGACGAAAGCAGGTTGCCCTGCAAGCTTTGGGGAGGCCCCCTGTGGCGACGCCATCGCCACGGCCGAGTTGCAGGATAAGTCCCGCAGGCCCGCTTGGCAAGCCTGAGGAATTCGCCTTCACGTCAGACCGCTTTGCCCGCGAAATCTTCCGGCCCGTGCCGCTCTGGCACCTGTTCCGCCTCATCACCCCAGTTTTTGTTGACGATCCGCCCGCGCTTGACCCCCGGCCGCGCGTCAATCACATCCGCCCAGCGCTTGAGGTTTTTGTAAATCCCAACATCCAGAAACTCCGCCGAATTGGCATAGCTGCGCCCCAAAACCATGCTGCCGTACCAAGGCCAGATCGCCATATCGGCAATCGAATATTCCTCACCCGCGATAAAAGGCACTTCGGCCAACCGGCGATCCAGCACATCCAACTGCCGCTTGGTTTCCATCGCATAGCGGTTGATCGGATATTCAAACTTTTCCGGCGCATAGGCGAAGAAATGGCCAAAACCGCCGCCGACAAACGGCGCCGATCCCATCTGCCAGAACAGCCAGTTTATCACTTCAATCCGCGCGGGCCCACTTGCTGGCAGGAACGCCCCGAACTTGTCAGCCAAATGCACCAGCATCGACCCCGACTCGAACAACCGTACAGGCTCTGCCCCGGTCAAATCCAGCAGCGCCGGGATTTTCGAATTCGGGTTCACCCCGACAAAGCCCGAGCCAAACTGATCACCCTTACTGATATTGATCAGCCAGGCGTCGTATTCGGCGGTATGGCCCGCCGCCAAAAGCTCCTCGAACAGGATCGAGACCTTTTGACCATTCGGCGTTGCCAGCGAGTAAAGCTGAAAGCCATGCTTGCCGCGCGGCAGCTCTTTATCATGCGTCGCACCTGCGATGGGGCGGTTGATGTTGGCGAATTGGCCACCATTGGCAGCATCCCAAGTCCAGACCTTCGGCGGAACATATGGTGTGGTCGACATCGACAAATCCTTTTGGGGCGGCCTGCCCCGAATGCCAAGAGGTAAGCACAAATCCGCCCTGCGACAAGCGCGCGCGCTTGCATAAAAATCCACAGCCCCCATCTTACAAATCGCATAACATAGGAGAATGGCATGCAGTGCCCTGTCGACAACGAGACTTTGGTGATGGCCGACCGCAACGGTGTGGAAATTGATTATTGCCCGAAATGCCGGGGCGTCTGGCTGGATCGGGGCGAGCTGGACAAGATCATCGAGCGTGCCGCCAGCGTGCCAGCCGCAGCCCCGCCGCGTCAGGCAGCCCCGGTCTATCAACCCGAGCCGGGTTATCGCACCGAACCTAGTCGCCAAGCGCCCCTGCGTGATGAACCGCGCCGCAGGGATGACGACGATACTGACGATCGCTATCACGGCAAGAAAAAGCGCCGCGAAAGCTTTCTCGGCGATCTGTTTGATTTCTAACCGCTGGCCAACCGACCGCCCGTCTTCATTCTGCTGCCCCATGGTTTGACCGGGGCAGTAGTTTATGTGTGGTCGATGCATCGCTAACCCACTCGTTGTAAGCTAACTGGCGAGCGGAATGACGAATAAGGCCAAGCTTCCGGCACATCGACCAAACCATGCCGCACCGGGTCCATCTGGCAACTGCGCATATGCAGCGCCAGATCGGCGGCATCGCCAATGCGGTGCTGCCAGAAGCCGCGCTGCCAGACGCCCTGCGCAGCACGGCTGACACGGGATTTGCGGGCATCCAAGGGCAAGCTGGCCGAAAACCGCGCTTTGATCAACCGCCAACGACCCGCGACATCATCCTCCCCCGCAGGCAGCGTCCAGATCGTGTGCAGATGGTCAGGCATCACCACCCAAGCCGCAATCTGAAACGGGCGTTCCGCCCGAGTAAGCCGCACCGCGTGGCGCAGGCGTTCGATTTCAAGCACCAGCAGATCATCGCCGGGCCGATGAAGGGCCACGGTGAAGTAGTGGGTATGCGGGGCGGCGGGGCGGATGCGATATGTCATCCCAGCAAGCTGCCACAACACTGGTTAACATCGCATTACCGCCAAACCGAAATTGCCCGCTGATCTTAAACCGAGCGTGTGATCCCGCCATCCACGCGCAAATTCTGCCCGGTGATATAGCCCGCCGCATCCGAGGCCAGAAAGCTGACGGTCCCGGCAATTTCTTCCACCCGACCGTAACGCCCCATCGGAATCCGCGCGCGGAATTCCTCTTTCTCTGGCAAGCTATTGATAAACCCGGGCAAAACATTGTTGATGCGAATGGCCTGCGGCGCATATTTATCGGCGTAAAGCTTTGTAAACGCCGCCAAACCCGCCCGCGCCACGCCAGAGGTCGGGAAAGCCGGATCGGGTTCAAACGTCGCAAACGTGGTGATGTTGATGATCGACCCCCCGCTGCCTTGCGCCTCAAAAATCGGCGTCACCGCGCGAATGGGGCGCACGGCTGACAGGAAATAAATCTCAAAGCCCTGATGCCAGCCTTCATCGGTGATGTCCAACAAAGCCGCGCGCGGCCCATGCCCTGCCGAATTCACCAGCACGTCGATGCGGCCAAATTTAGCCATCGCCGCATCCACCACGCGCTGCACATCGTCACTGCTTTGGTTCGATCCGGTCACACCAACGCCACCCAGCTCCGCGCCCAAAGCCTCGCCCTTACCAGACGAAGACAGGATCGCCACCGCAAAGCCATCCGCCGCCAACCGCCGCGCCGCCGCTGCCCCCATGCCCGAGCCACCCGCCGTGATCACCGCAACCTTTTGCATTTCTGCCTCCATCTGTGCTTTGCTGGAAGCTGACACGCACAACCGCCGAACACCACCCGGATTTCACATGCATATTGGCCCGAAGAACCTGATCACCGATGTTGCGGGCCTGCGGGTGGGTCAGGCGCAGGACGCGCGCCTGCGCTCGGGCTGCACGGTGCTGACCGCGGATCGCCCGTTCACCGCCGCCGTGCATATTATGGGCGGCGCGCCCGGGACGCGCGAGACTGATCTGCTGGCCCCCGACAAACTGGTGCAACAGGTTGATGCGCTTGTGCTTGCGGGCGGATCGGCTTTTGGCTTGGATGCCTGTTCGGGTGTCGCGGATGCGTTGCGCGCGCAGGGGCGTGGCTTTGCTGTGGGCGATCAGCGCGTGCCAATTGTGCCGGGGGCGATCCTGTTTGATCTGCTGAACGGCGGCGACAAGGCGTGGCTGCGCAACCCCTATTACGATCTGGGTCAGCAGGCTTTTCGGGCCGCAACCGAGGATTTCAGCCTTGGCACGACAGGCGCAGGATATGGTGCTGCAACCGGATATTGGAAGGGTGGGGTTGGCTCGGCCTCGCTGGTTTTGCCATCGGGTCTGACTGTGGGGGCGCTGGTGGCGGTGAACGCTTTGGGTTCGGTGACCGTCAATGATGGCCCGCAGTTCTGGGCCGCCGCATGGGAGCGCAACCGCGAGTTCGGCGGCCTTGGCCCCAGCCCGCAGCTTGCACCCCGCGATGCCCCGCTGCCGCGCAAGCGGATGGGAGAGGCCACCACCATCGCCATTGTCGCCACAGATGCCAGCTTGACCCAAGCGCAGGCCCAACGCATGGCCACCGCCGCACATGATGGCATGGCGCGCGCCATCGTGCCCTCGCATACCCCCCTAGACGGCGATCTGATCTTTGCCGCTGCGACCGGGGAGAAAACCTTGGGCGACCCGCTGACCGATACATTCCAAATCGGCCATGCCGCCGCAATCTGCCTTGCCCGCGCCATCGCCCGCGCGATCTATGAATCACAACCGATGGCCGGAGATTTGCAGCCCTGTTACCGCCAGCACCACGGTGGCTAGGCTACCACCGCTTCAGCGCGGCCTCGTCCTCATCCCGCGCCGCGACCCATTCTGCGCCATCCGCCGACAGCTCTTTCTTCCAGAACGGCGCGCGGGATTTCAGGTAATCCATCAGAAATTCCGCCGCAGCAAAGGCATCCGCCCGGTGCCGTGCGGCGGTGGCCACCATCATAATCGCCTCACCGCCGGCAAGCCGACCATAGCGATGCACCACCAAAGCATCGACCAAAGACCAGCGCGTTTTGGCTTCATCCACCATTGCCGCAATCGCCTTTTCGGTCATGCCCGGATAATGCTCGATCTCCATCGCGGCCAGCGCGCCTCCATTGTCGCGCACAAGTCCGGTGAAGGTGACAACCGCCCCCGCCCCCGCCACCCGTGCCGCGAAAGCGTTGGTCAGCGCGCCCAGATCAAACGGTTCGGCCTGCACCGACACCTGCATCTCAGCCACCCGTCATCGGCGGGAAAAACGCGAGTTCGCGCACGCCGGCCAAAGAGGCCTCAAAGCTGGACAATTCCTGATCCACGGCCACCCGCAAGCTTGCCAGATCGCCAAATGCCCAGTCATAACGCTCTTCGCGCGCCTTCAATTCGGTGATCAACTCCATCACCGTGGCGGCACTGGTCTCAATCCGTTCCCGCGGCACACCGATCCGCTCCCGCACCCAAGCGAAATACAGCACGTCGATCATTTGTCTTCCCGCAGAAACGGCAGGGCTTTGCGGAAGTAATCCAACCCCGTCATCGCGGTCAGAAACGCCGCAATCCACATCAGCACCAGCCCGACATCGCCCGCCACAGACGCGCAATCTCGCTTGCCGCACGCCCGGATCGGATCGGCCAGCCCCTGCATGACGGCATCGGTGTATTGCTGTGGCGTCATGCCATGCATCGCAACACCGTTAAGGTATTCCAACCCGGTGCCCAAAAACAGCACCGCAATCGCAACCATTTGCGCCGTGGTCTTCCACTTTGCCAACTTCGTGACCTTCAGCAGCCCCGCCTTGGCCCCTAAAAACTCGCGCAGGCCCGAGACGAAAACTTCGCGAAACAGAATAACCGTCGCGGGCAGGATCAGCCAAGGATTCATCCCCGAATACCCCGTCAGCACCAGTATCGCGATCACCACCATCGCCTTGTCGGCAATCGGATCCAGCATGGTGCCAAACTTGCTTTCCTGCTTCCACAGCCGGGCAAGGTAGCCATCAAACCAATCGGTAATCGCCGCGCCCACAAACAGCGTCAGCGCGAACCAATCCGCCCAAGGCCGTTGGAAATACAGAAACATCAGCGGCACGCCGGGGGCAGCCAGCAGGCGCATCACAGTCAGGGTGTTTGGAATTGACCATCTCATCCGCCAAGTCGTAGCCCAAGTCACAGGCCGGGGGGAAGCGGCAATTCCGACCGGATGCAGGCGCAAAAGCGTCAATCCGCCGAAAAACCGGGCAAATATGTCAGTCGGGCACCGGAGCCCAGATCACATCATCAATGCGCGCAGCCCCCGTTGCCAACATCACCACCCGGTCAAACCCCATCGCAATGCCACTTGCAGCAGGCATGATCGCCAAGGCGGCCAGAAAATCCTCATCCAACGGATACCGCTCGCCATACACCCGCGCCTTCTCGTCCATCTCCAACCCAAAGCGGAGGCGCTGCTCATCAGGGTTGGTCAATTCGCCAAACCCATTCGCCAGTTCCACCCCGCAAGCATAAACCTCGAACCGCTCTGCCACCCGAGTATCCCTCGGATGTCTACGCGCCAAAGCCGCCTCGGCGCTGGGGTATTCATCCAGAATGGTGATACGCCCAATGCCCAGATGCGGCTCGACCAATTCGCCCAACACGCGGCTTAGCATATCCGACCAAGTGTCATCCGCCGCCACCCGCAACCCTATCCGCGCCAGGTCCCCCGCCAGCACTTCCGCCACAGGCGCACCATCCGGCTCAATCGAGCCCAGCAAATCAACCCCGGCATAGCGCATAAACGCTTCGGCCACCGAAATCCGCTCCGGCTCTAAAAACGGATCGCAAACCCTGTCCCGAAACCGCAACACCCCGCCGCCGATCTCTGCCGCCAGCCGACAGAATGCCACGGCATCATCCATCAGCACCTCATAGCCCTCGCCCACCCGATACCACTCCAGCATGGTAAACTCAGGCGAGTGCAAAGCCCCCCGTTCGCGGTTGCGATACACATGTGCAAACGCCGCAATCCGCCGCTCGCCCGCCGCCAGCAATTTCTTCATCGCAAACTCAGGGGAGGTGTGCAGATACATCGCCCGCCCCACCCCATCATTGCCAATCGCCTGCGTCACAAATCCATGCAGATGTGCCTCATTTCCGGGGCTAAAGGCCAAGGCCGCAGGGTCCACCTCGACAAACTGCCGATCAGCCAGCCACAGTCGCAGGCTGGCTTGAATCCGGTTGCGCGCCAGCAAAATCCCCCGCCGATCCGCATGCCGCAAAGGATGCCACCACGCCATTTCGCTATTTTCGCCTGCCATCTGGAGATTTCCGATCAAACGCGCTAAAGCCACCGCAACGCTTTCGCCCTTTACCCGTTGGGCCATTCAAGAACAAGGAACCACCCCGTGAAAGTCATCGCCTCCTCTTTGCGCAAAGGCAATGTCGTCGAGATGGACGGCAAACTGTACGCCGTGCTGAAAGCCGAAAATTTCCACCCCGGCAAAGGCACCCCCACCACGTCCGTCGACATGCGCCGCATCTCGGATGGCGTGAAAGTAGCCGAACGCTGGCGCACCACCGAGATGGTGGAAAAGGCCAACGTCGATGACCGCGAATATGACTTTCTTTACGAAGACAGCGAAGGCTTCCACTTTATGGAGCCGACCACCTATGAGCAATTCGCCGTCCACCCCGATGTGGTTGGCGACGACAAGCCTTTCCTGACCGACGGCCTCAAGGTTTACCTCAAAACCTACGACGGCCTAGCCATCGCTTTAGAGTTGCCGCAGCGCGTCAATGTCGAGGTTGCCGAGACCGAACCGGTTGTCAAAGGCCAAACCGCTTCGTCATCGTACAAACCCGCGATCTGCACCAATGGCGTGCGCGTGATGGTGCCGCCGCATATCGGCCCCGGCGCGAAAATCGTCATCAATACCGAAGATTACTCCTACTACGGTCGCGTTCAGGACTAAGCCGCCTCGCCTAGCAAAAGCCCGCCCGCCTCCAGCGTGGCGGGCTTTTTCATGGCCATCACCCAAGCCATCTGACAAAACCCATTAGCACAGGTTCGGGCTTGTGGCGGGGTCAGGATGTCTAAGGTCGCAGATAAATCACGCCTGACCACAGCATGTTGTGTAAAATGGCCTGAAATTGACCGTTAACCACAAGTCAGTCCCCGCTGGGAAGGCGGTGCGCCCCGATCTCGGCGGATCAAACGCAACCGCTCTAAAATTTCATCTTGGCACAAATACTCTGGGGGTGCGGGGGCGAGCCCCCGCTGCTTGCCGCACGACCTGCTTCAGCCCATGCGTAAATCATCCTGAATATAGGCCTGCACGATCTCATCAAAACTTCCCTCCGCGCGAAACCCCAAAGCCTTCGCCCGTGTCGCCGCAAACCGCCTTGGCCAGCTTTGCACAATCGCCCAAACCGCCGGGTCCGGCACGTCGCGGATCAGCCGCGCCACATCCGCCCCCGCCGCCCGCGTCAACGCCGCAATCTGCTCGGCCACCGTCACCGCGACCCCCGGCAAAATCAGATTGCGCCGCGCGCCCACAGCCGCCAAATCCAGCTCGGCCGCGTGCAGGAAAAACCCGACCGCCGCGCGCGGGCTGGCCATCGTGTGCAGCCAATCCCGCGCCACCGGCAGATCAGCGGGCAAGCCGTTCAACGGCTCGCGGATGATGCCGGAAAAGAAACTCGACGCCGCCCGATTGGCCTTGCCGGGCCGCACGCAGATCGTCGGCAGCCGCAACCCGATGCCGTCAAAGAACCCGCGCCTGGAATAATCCGACAGCAACGCCTCGCCGATCAGTTTCTGCACGCCATAAGACGAATGTGGCGTCGGCGCGAAATCATCCGGTATTTCTTCCGGGAACGGCCCGCCAAACACCGCCGTGGTCGAAGCATAGACAACCCGAGGCGCATAACCCGCCCGCCTGATCGCCTCAAACAACGCCCGCGTGCCATCGACATTCACCCGGTAGCCCAGATCGAAATTCGCCTCTGCCTCGCCCGACACAACGCCGGCCAGGTGGAAAATCACCTCTGGCCGATGCGAAAGCAGCGCCTCTGCCACCCCAGCCACCGACAAATCCCCCACCAACGCGGTATGTGGAGCCGCAACCTCAGCCTGCACAATATCATGCAAAACCAGTTGGCTGATCGCCTTGCCCTGCACCGTCCCCCGCGCCAACAACGCCGCCGTCAGCTTGCGACCAATCATCCCCGCCGCGCCCGTGATCAAAACCCGCATCGAACCCTCCCATTTGCGCACACCAAAGCACGCCATCTCTCAAAGCCCCAACAGCAAAATGACAGCCGCCGTCACCTTTGCCAGATCGCTTGCCCGGGGCCACGACCTGGCTATCCTGCCGCTCTGTTGCAGATATTTGGATCAGCCCTTTGCAAGATTGTGCAAGCTGGCCTGCTGGCCGCATTCCCGCCCCCGGCCCATGCCAAATTGCGCGCGGTTCTGGTCGGGCTCACAGATTATCTGCCCCGTGATGCCGACTTAAAAGGCCCCGCGAATGACGAGCGCCTGATGGCCGCGGTTCCGATCATGCGCGGCATCCCTCCTCGCAATCCGACCAACGCTCGTTTGAATACCCGGTCGCAGAAAGCGGCCTCTGGCAATGCCCTTCACCTGCCAACGCGCCGAAGACTGGCGCAGCAGCCCGAACGCCACGTAGTCACAAGTTCTGGCCGCCACCGCCGCCACCATGCAGCAAGGCACCACGGCGCAAATGCCCGATGGCGAAGGCCCGATGCTGACGTAAACCCGGTTCGGCACTCCCGCCCCTCAGCGATTTCGCGTCCGAACCAGCATCCTCAAAGCGGGCCTGCTGCAAGGCCTGAACCCCGGCGATACACTCTCGCTCTATCTGACCCCCGAAGGTGGCACGGCGCTGATGCAACTGACCCGGACCAAAGTGGCCGCCCGCAGCAGCGCGCTCCCCGCAGACGCACCCATCACCGTTTGGGCCGAACTTGACCAGCCAGCAACCCCGCCCCCCTTGCGCCTTGCCGCCCCCCAGCTTGCCGACCCGCACAATCCCTTCGACTTCACCCCGTGGATCATCGCCCTAGCCCCTTACGCAACCCAGACCACCGCCAACCTGACCCCAATCCTGACCAACGGCCAGATCGCCCTCGCAGGCTCCGACAGTCAGCTTGCCCCCGCAGGCCCCGGCTCCCCCTCCCCGCGCGTCACTCTGCAAGATGATGACATCCCCGAGGGTGGATTCGCTCGGCCCGAGCGAGCGGGCGACCAGCGGCGGGATGGCTCTGGGAAGCAGGCGGGCAATGATCGGGCGAAGTGGCGCGAAGATATAGCCTTCGCCGCGCGCGGTCTGGATGCCTTGCGATCGGGCCACTTCAAGCTTGCGGCGCAGGCGGCCGACGTGAACATCGACGATATTGGTGCCGGGATCGAAATGCAGGTGCCAGACGTTTTCCAGCAGTTGCATCGTAATAACGATCTGACCGGACGTCTTGGGCAGAAAGGGCGATGCCTTCTGGCAGAGTGGGGACGATGCTGGCGACGCAGCCAAGGGTATGCACTTCCCAGGCGGTGGCTGCGGCGGTCTCGGGATCACCCTCGATGATCAGGACGCGGTCGGTTGCGGTGGGCGTTGCGGTTCCTTCGCTTTGGCTAATGTCAAAACACCTCCACGTCGCGGTCAAGCACAGTCGCGCCGCCAACGGGATGCAGCGTCTTGCCGGTGGACCAAGGGCCAATCAGGACATGACGAGTGCCGTGTGCGACTTGGGTAAGGTCGGCGCTGGGAATGGCATAAGCGATGCCGACGAACATGCGGCTGCCGTCGGCGATTTGGGCGTTGATGCCGACCAGCGCGCCAGTGCTGTCATTCGGCGGGCCTTCGGAGGAGCCGGGGTTGAGGGCGGCGGCGTGCTGGATCATCCGGATCGGGGTGGCAGGGTCGGTTTGACGGCCCAGAGCCGAGATACGGCCTGCGATGACAGTGCGCCCTACGTCGAGCGGGGTGCCGAGGGCCAGACTTCGGCACCGCGTTGCGATGCGGTGGCTGCGGGGATCAGGCCGCCCCGCCTCGGTTTCACCGCGATCGCTGCCACATCGCGGCTGGGGTCGGAGGCGAAGACCTAGCCGATGTGTGCGTGACTGCGGCGTCGATGAGGCGGACTGCGCTGGCTTGCCCAATCACGCGCACGCTGCTGACGGCGACTTCGCCGTCGCCCCAAAGAAAGGCCGAGCCCAAGAAGCGATCTTCGGTATCAGCGCTATGGACTGTGAACACCGCAGCCATCGCGGCTTCCAGCATGGGGGCGTCGGCGCCCTGGGCGGCGGCGGTGAGCAGCAGGACGGCGAAGAGAGTGCATCACAGGGGGGACGGGCATGGATATCCTCGGGTTATGACTTGGCGGTGAGTGTAGCGTGGGTCGGATTGCGTTGCCCGCGACAAAGGTCGTCATTGGGCGGGGGCGGTGCAGGGGGCAGCCCCCGCCCTTGCGGACTCACACCCAAGATATCTGAGCGCAGAGGATGACCTTTGGTGCAGGTGCGAGGTGGCTGGGGACGTGCTGTCAGACCTGCGCCGCAGTAGAGAGGGCATTTGCGGGGCGTTTTGGGCATCCTGAAATGTATCAAGACGGCTGGGTGCAAAAGGTGTCGGCAAGGCTAACGTTGTGCGCGCGGGACCGGATGATTGCACCCCGCGCGAATGTGATGGGGGATGCGACATTTTTCGCAAAGCGCGTGGCTTGGTTCCGGGCTATGCTGTCGTAAATCATGGAGTGTTGCCGATGTTGATCCGTCCCACCCGCCGCCAATTCCTCGTCTCTGCCGCTGCCCTGCCCTTGGCGGGTTTGGCGCGGCCTGCACACGCTGAGGTGGCGGCGATGAGCATTGGCACCCGGCAGATAGAGGTGCTCGGGCGGGCCGCGACGGTATACGGCATCAACGGCTATGATGGCCAGTTGGGATTTTATGGCCGCGCCGGGGATCGGTTTCAGTTGGGCATCCAGAACGACACCGATATTGGCATCGTTACCCATTGGCATGGGCAGGTGATGGCGGCGGAGGGGCAGGATCGCTCCTACACCGGCGGTGGCGAACTTGCGCCGGGAGCGGTCGATCAGATGGATTTTGAGCTTACCCCCGGCACGCACTGGATGCATGCGCACCAGTTGTCTGAGCAGATGCTGATGGCCGCGCCAATGATCTGCCGTGAAGCGGATGCCGAGGATATTCAAGAGCATGTCATCATGCTGCATGACTTCAGCTTTAAGGCTCCCGAAGAGATTCTGGCGGCTTTGGGTGGCTCGGACATGCATGCGGGAGGCGCTTCGGGTAGCATGGATATGGCGGGGATGGATCATTCTGGCGGCGATATGGCAGGGATGGATATGTCCGGCATGGCAATGAGCGGCGGCACAATGGTGCATGCCAATGACGTGGCCTATGATGCTTATCTGGCGAATGATCGCACCTTGGCGGACCCCGAGGTGGTGCAGGTCGAGGCAGGCACGACGCTGCGGTTGCGGATTATCAACGGTGGCACGGCGACGGCGTTTTGGATTGATCCGGGGGTTTTGGCCTCAACGGCGATTGCGGTGGATGGCAGCCCATGTCAACCGCTGTCGGCCAAGGCCTATCCGATGGCGCAGGGGCAACGGCTGGACCTTCTGGTGATAATTCCGCCGCAGGGTGGTGCGTTTCCGATCTTTGCCCAAGTTGAAGCCGCGCGGATGCGCACCGGGATTGTGCTGGTCACTGCTGGGGCGAAGCTGGCGCTGCTGAGCGATATGGCCGCGGCAGACAGCCCGCATCTGGACTCCAGCTTTGATGCCAGTTTGCGGGCAACGAACGCACTGCCTGAACGTGCGGGCCAGATGGCGCATCTGATGCTGGGCGAGGAGCCGGGTTATCGTTTTACCATCAACGGCAAAGTGCATGGCGAGGATGTGCCGATTACCGCCAAGGTCGGCGAGCGGTTGGAGTTAATGTTCATGAACACTGGCATGATGATGCATCCGATGCATTTGCACGGGCATCATTTTCAGGTGGTCGATGTCGGGGCGGGGCGGTTTAGTGGGCCACGGCGCGATGTCGTGACGGTGCCGCCGGGCGGTATGGCGACGGTCGCCGTAGATCTGGACAAGCCGGGCAGTTGGTTCCTGCACTGCCACCACCTGTACCATATGGCGACGGGGATGATGACGGAAGTGCGGGTCAGCTAAGACCTAAGCTTTATGTGTGAGAGACTTTAAACGCGTGACAAATGCCGTCACATAGATTTGGCAACTTCACAGAACCCACGCCGCGCCGCATCTTTGCCCAGTGATTTCTGCCTGGGGCTTGGACATGCTGCGCCTATTGCTTTTGCTCGTCCTGCTGGCGTTGCCTGGATTGGCGGCTCTGTTGTCGGGAGTGATCTCTGTCGCTGCCGAAGAGCAAGCCGATCTGTGGCTGGCGACAATCAAGGACAGCCCGCGCCCGGATGCGATTTGGGTTTTGCCCAGCACTGGGTTGATCAGTGATTTTGCGACAACGCCTTCGGTGTCTACCACGGATAATGCCGCGCAAGCGTTGGGAGAACCCTTGGCCGATACCCTGGCGACGATGGCCCACGCGATCAATCTGCAAAAGCAGGGCGCGGCGGTCGGGTCGGGGAGTTTGACTGTCGACGTCGAATTACTGACCGTCAAGGATAAGAACGACCCAAAGGTAGCAAAGGCGGCGGAAGTGCCGCGCTTGGTGCCGGAAGATCAGGTGCATATTCTGGCGTGCAACAATATGGATCAGCCTGTTAATATCAATGTACTTTACATCACGGCCGATTGTGCGCTCAGCCACTGGTTTTCGGGTCGCTTTCAGCCCGGCGATACGCTGAAAAAGGCCTGTTCAAGATTGGCGCGGATGTTTTGGGCGATGAACGGATGATCGTGGTGATGCCCCCTGCCCTACCGCAATCGCCTGTCGAAGACCCGAGTTTCCTCGCCCAAGACGCATTGGATACCAGCCGCAGTCTTGGCGGCTCGACTTTGTCGGTGGCATTGTCCGAGGCGGGGTTCGGGCAGACCACACGGAGTGCGACGGCGCTGCAGGATGACTCGAGCGGCCCCGCGCCTGAAATGATTAAGTTGGAACTGGGTGCGGGGTTGGCGGAGTAGGATCCAGCCATTCATCTTGGCCTAAATACTCACGCCGGAGCCTCCTGAGGCCAATGTGGATGCCTCTGGCATGAGTATTTGGACCAATGTGAAATGCAAAAGCGCGGCAGAGTTTCCCTGCCGCGCTTTGTCTTGTTAGGCCAAAATTACAGAATTTCCGCCATTTTCACCACACGGCCCTCGGCCACGGATTTCAGCGCGGCATCGGCCAAGGCCAAAGCGATCAGGCCATCTTCGCCCGAAGGCTCGGCTTTGCCCTTACCACCCAGCGCCGCGATGAATTGGGCGATTTCGGCCGCGTAAGCTTCGGTGTAGCGGGTCATGAAGAAATCATGCAGCGGCGGCCGGGTATAGCCAGCGGCGGTGGCGACTTCGATCGACACCGGGCGTTGGTTTTCCGCCGAAACAGCACCCAGCGAGCCGTGGACCTCGATGCGCTGATCATAGCCGTAAGTGGCGCGACGCGAGTTCGAGATCATCGCCTGCCTGCCGGATTTGGTTTTCAGCATCACTTGCACCGAGTCAAAATCGCCCGCTTCGCCAATCTCCGGATCGATCAGCACGGCGGCGGTGGCGACAACTTCGGTGATTTCTTCGCCCAGCAGGAAGCGCGCCATGTCGAAATCATGGATCGTCATATCGCGGAAAATGCCGCCCGAGCGTTTGATATAGTCAACCGGCGGAGCACCCGGATCGCGCGAGGTGATCACCACCATTTCCGGGGTGCCAATGGTGCCCTTGTCAATCTCGGCGCGCACAGCTTTGAAATGCGGATCGAAGCGGCGGTTGAAGCCGACCATCAGCGTGCCTTTGTGGGCGCGCACGACCTCAAGGCAGGCTTTGACGCGGGCGAGTGACAAATCAATCGGCTTTTCGCAGAACACGGCTTTGCCGGCTTTGACGAATTGCTCGATCAGGTCGGCATGGGTGTCGGTTGGGGTGCAGATCACCACGGCGTCGATGTCTTTTGACGCCAGAATCGCGTCGATGGTGCGCACGTCGCAGCCATATTGATCGGCAATCGCCTGCGCGGCTGCCGGGAAGGCATCGGCCACCGCGACGAGTTGCGCATTGGCGTCGCCTGTGACGGCTTTGGCATGGACTTTGCCGATGCGGCCAGCGCCCAAAAGCCCGAATTTTACTGTCATGTCGTCCTCCTAAAGCAGCAGCCCCGTCTGGGTTTGCGTTTGCAGAACTGATATTCTATTTGCGACCAAGATCAATCTGATTTTGCCGAGAACGCTGCAGCAATGATGAGTTCTCGGCAGAAATTGGCGCGTCGGAGTCACATATATTTGGAACATATATTCCAAACCGCTATTCCTGCGACCGCAAAACCTGCGCCGGGCGACTGGCAAGCGGGCGTAGCACGAAGATCAGGCTGGCAAGTAAGGTGGCTCCGATTCCACCCAGGACGATGGTCAGGGCCGAGGCGGGTTCGAACGCATAGGGGCTGTCCATCACAAAGCGCATCACTGCCCATCCGGCGATGCCACCAGCGATAATTGCGACGATGCCAGCGGCGGCCCCCATCAGGGCTGCGCGCAGGGCGAAGCTAAGCAGGATCCGGGTGCGGGAGGCGCCGAGCACTTTCAGCACTGCGGCCTCGTAGACACGGGCGCGCTCGCCGGATGCAGCAGCCCCGATCAACACGACGAAGCCGGTCAGCAGGGTCGCCATGGCGGCGATGGTGGTGGCTTGGGCGATGGCGGTGAGGGCTTCGGTGACGCGACCGATGGCGGCTTTCACAGAGATGGCGGTGATGTTGGGATAGGCGGTGGCGATCTCACGCAGAATGGCGGCTTCTGCGCCGGGATCGGCTCCCGGATCGACATAGACGGTGGCGATATCGGTGTGCGGTGCGCCTGCGACAGCAGCAGGATCGAGGGTCAGCACAAAACCCATTCCGGCGTTGGAGAAATCGACGATGCGCAGGCTGGTGATGCTGGCGATGATGTCGCGGCCAAGGATGTTGATGGTGAGCTGATCGCCAAGCTTCAGGCCAAGTTCTTCGGCTTCCTCTGCCGCGAAAGAGATTTGTGGCGGGCCTTGGTAATTGTTGGGCCACCACTGTCCTGCGGTAAGCTTGGTGTTGGCGGGTTGGGCGGCGGCATAGGTCACGCCGCGGTCGCCTGCCAGCACCCAATGCTCGCCTGCGACCTTGCGCGCGTCTTGGCCGTTGATCTGGGTGATGATGCCGCGCAGCATCGGCGCAGAGTCTACCTTGGTGACGGCGGGGTTAGCGGCAAGTTTGGCGCGAAAGCCGTTGATCTGATCGGGCTGGATGTCGACGAAGAAGAATGCGGGCGCACGGGTGGGCAGATCGCGGGAGATCGCGGCCCGCAGGTTAGAGTCGATTTGGCCGACAGCAGCGAGGACGGTGAGGCCAAGGCCTAGGGCGAGGACGACTTGCATGGTTTCGGCACGCGGCGCGCCAATTGAGGCGAGGGCTGCGCGCAGGGCGACTTTGCCTCGGAGTGCTTTCAGGCGGGCGCTGCTGCGGGCAAGGCGGATCAGCCCCCATGCGGCAAGCGCCAGCACGACCAGAGCGGCAATGACGCCGCCTGCCGTGCCGAGAGCAAGATTGACGGTGCCAGACAGCAAAACTGCGCCGCCGACCAACAAGGCGGCCAGTACCAGCATGGCCAGCGCGTAGCGGGCGCGGGGCCAGCCGCCGGACAGGCCGCCGCGGTAGAGCGCTGCGGCGCGGACTTTCTCGCTGCGGGCCAAGGGCCAGAGCGCGAACAAGAAGGCCGAGGTGACGCCGTAAAAGGCGGCCTCGATGATCGGGCGCGGGTAGAGGGCTATTTGGGCGGGAAAAGGCAGGGCAGATTGGATGGGTTTGGCGAGGGCCAAGGGGACGACGATACCAAGGATAAGGCCGAGGCTGACACCGAAGGCCACGAGGACGGCAATTTGGATCAGGTAGGTTTGGAAGATCAGCCCGCCCTTGGCACCCAAGGTGCGTAGGGTGGCGATGGTGGCGATTTTGGCCTCTAGGTAGGATCGCACGGCGGCGGCGACGCCGACACCGCCAACGGCAAGACCCGCGAGGCCGACAAGGATCAGGAACGCACCGATCCGATCGACAAAGCGGGCAACACCGGGGGCGGCTTTGCGGCGGTCGCTCCACCTTAGGCCGGAATCGCGGAATTTGGCTTCGGCGGTCGATTGCAAGGCGGCAAGGTCGACGTTGGGGGGCAGCAGTAGGCGGTAAGAGGAATCGAACAATGTACCGGGTTCTAGCAGGCCGGATTGGGCGAGGGCTTTGGTTTTTACGATGGTGCGCGGGGCCAGGGCGAAACCGCCTGTGGCAGAGTCCGGTTCGCGCAGGATGCGACCTTGCAGGGTAAACTCTTGCGCGCCCAGTTTGAAACGGTCGCCGAGTTTCAGCCCGATCTGGTCGGCGAGAATGCCGTCCATTACAGCACCGGGCACCACTCCGGTCAGAGCGCTTGCCAGATCACCCTCTTCCAGTTGCACAGACCCCAGCAGCGGATAGTTGTCATCAACCGCTTTCACTTGGGTCAGCACATGCACATCGTCGGCCACGACCATCGAGCGGAAATCGACAATCTCGGAGGTTTTTGTGGCGATCTGATCGAGGAAAGCGCGTTCCTCTGGCGTGGCAAAGCGATAGGTAAATTCTACCTGCGCATCGCCGCCCAGCAGCACCGCGCCCTGATCGGTCAGCCCCGCTTCAATCGCCGAACGCACCATGCCAACGCCCGCAATCGCGGCCACACCCAGCGCCAGACAGGCGAGAAACACCCAGAAGCCGCGCAGACCGCCGCGCAATTCGGCCCGCGCGATGCAAGCGGCAAGCGCGAAGCTCATGCTGGCGTTCCGTCAACGCGGCCATCGACCAAGCGGACCACGCGGCTGCAGCGCGCGGCCAGTTCAGGGGCATGGGTGACAAGCACCAAAGTCGCGCCGTGGCGGTCGCGCAACCCAAAGATCAGCTCCATGATCGCCGCACCATTGACCGAGTCAAGGTTTCCGGTCGGCTCATCGGCGAGCAGGATCGCCGGACGCGGCGCGGCGGCGCGCGCCAAAGCCACGCGTTGCTGTTCACCGCCAGAAAGCTGGGCGGGATAGTGCTGCATCCGCGCGCCAAGACCCACGGCGTCAAGTTCATCCTTGGCGCGGGCGAAGGCATCTTTGACCCCGGCGATTTCCATCGGCAGGGCGACATTTTCCAAGGCGGTCATGGTGGGGATCAGATGGAAAGATTGAAACACCACGCCCATCCTGCCCCGGCGAAACTTGGCCAGACCGTCTTCATCAAGGCCCGTGATGTCTTGACCCAAAGCCGAAACCCGGCCCTTGGTGACCCGCTCTAGGCCGCCCATCAGCATAAGTAACGAAGATTTGCCCGAACCGGAGGGGCCAACCAAACCTAGGCTCTCGCCACGCGCCACACTCAGGGTTATGCCCTTGAGAATATCGATGCGGCCTGCATTTCCGGCCAAGGTCAGCCACGCATCTTGCAACGCCAGAATGGTTTCAGTCATGCTTCACTTCCTGCTGCCTCGTTTCACATATGCGCCGCTGCGGGCATTTCGCAATGTCACAGCGGGGATTTTTCTGCTGATTTCACCCGCTTACGCCGAAACTACCGTGCTGGCGCTGGGGGATAGCCTGACGGCGGGCTACGGCCTGCCCAGTGATCAGGGCTTTGTGCCGCAATTACAGGCATGGCTGGCGGCGAAGGGGGCAAATGTAAGAATTATCAACGCGGGGGTTTCAGGCGATACCACGGCGGGCGGGTTGTCGCGCACCGATTGGTCGCTGAGCCCTGATGTCGATGCGGTGATCGTCAACCTGGGCGGCAATGATATGCTGCGCGGTATTGATCCGGCGACCAGCCGCGCCAATCTGGACGCGATATTGGCCAAGGTGCAGGCGCGGGGAGTGCCAATTTTGTTGGTATCGCTGCGCGCGCCAGGGAATTATGGCGAAGCGTTCAAGACCAGTTTTGATGCGATATACCCTGATTTGGCGGCAAAATATGGCACGGTGCGGGCGGAAAATTATTTCTTTCCGGTGATCAACCAGAAAACCCGACTGCTCGATCCCGAGTACATGCAGGCGGATGGCATCCATCCCAATGCCAAAGGCGTGTCGAAGATTTTGGACACTCTGGGGCCGAAGGTGCAAGAATTGCTGGCGCGGGTGGCAAGTTGACCGCTCGCCAAGCCTTGCGGCTTTCTTCGCTGGGATGGGTGTTCGCATAAGCACAGCAAGCGGGCAAGCTTGACGAGCGCCCTTGCACCTGCCTTCGCTTCGGGCAAACTGCGCCGAAATTGTCGGAGCTTTGCATGACCCTTCTGTCCGATCTTTCCGCAGCGCTTGGGACGGCCCATGTGATCACGGGTGTTGATCTGGAGCGCTATCGTTCCGATTGGACGACGCATTACACCTCTGATCCGGTGGCAGCGGTGCGCCCTGGATCGACCGCTGAAGTGGTCTTGGTGATGCAAATCGCGGCGCGTCATGGCGTGGCGGTGGTGCCGGTATCCGGGCGCACCGGGTTGGTTGGCGGTGCGATGACCAACGGCGGTTTGATGCTATCGGTAGAGCGGTTGAACAGGATCCGTGAAATCAAAGCTGGCGCGCGGATTGCCGTGGTCGAGGCCGGGGTGGTGCTGGACCGTCTGCATGACGCCGCCGAGGCCGACGGGCTGTATTTTCCGCTGTGGTTTGGCGCGCGCGGATCCGCGATGATCGGCGGCGTGCTTTCGACCAATGCGGGCGGGTCGAACGTGCTGCGCTATGGCTCGACGCGGGCATTGTGCTTGGGGTTGGAGGTGGTGTTGCCGGATGGCCGTGTGCTGAACCTGATGAGCCAGTTGCACAAGGATAATTCCGGCTATGACCTGAAACACCTGTTCATCGGGGCGGAAGGCACGTTGGGGGTGATCACGGCGGCAGTGATGAAGCTGGTGCCGCGACCGCGCGCCTATGCCACTGCCACGCTGTCGGCACGATCTTTGCCGGATGCTTTGGCACTGCTCAATCGCTTGCAGGTGGTCTCGGGCGGCTTGGTGGAAGCCTTTGAATATATGCCGGAAACCTATATGCGCAGGTTGGCCGAGGCGCGGCCGGACATTCGCCAGCCGTTCAGCCCCCGGCACGAGGTGAACATTCTGGTGGAATTGGGCAGCACGCGTCCGGCGGATGCTTTGACGGGTGCGGACGGGGTTTTGCCGCTAGCTGCGATGCTGGAGGCGGTGCTGGCTGAGATGCTGGGCGACGGGATGATTTTAGACGCCGAGATTGCGGCGTCTGAGGCACAACGCCGGGCAATGTGGCAGCGGCGCGAATTGGCGGCAGAGATCACCGTGGCGCGGCAGCCCGCGATCGACACCGATATTTGCCTTCCGGTCGATGCGGTGGCTGTGTTCTTTGAGCGTATCCATGCGCGGTTGCCCGATCTTGACCCCGGTGCCGAGACGCTTTCGGTGGCGCATCTGGGCGATGGCAATATCCATTTCACGGTGTTCGGTTCGGACGATTCTGCGGCTTTGTATGACCGCGTGGTCGAAGCGGTGGAGGATGAGGTGCAGGCTTTGGGCGGCAGTTTCTCGGCCGAGCATGGGGTGGGACTCTCAAAGTTGGCCTCGATGCGGCGGCGGAAAGACCCAGTGGCACTGGAGGTTATGCGCAGCGTCAAGGCGGCACTGGATCCGGAGGGGCGGATGAATCCGGGGAAGGTTATTCCTGCGGCTTGACCTGAAACAGGGGCCACCTCGGACCCCATCGAGGGGCCGCTCGGCGGCGCTGCCGGGGGATGGGATTGAAGCGGTGTGCTGCGGAACATGCGGAGCCTCCGGCGGGAGTATTTTGAAAAGAGCAATGTAATAGGGCTGCATTTCGGGATGCCAAGGTTTAGCCCCCGACCGCCGACTGCCGTGGCCGCTCGATGCGGCCCAAGATGGCACCCCGGTTTGGTTTCGTGCCGCGTGATCTGGACTTCCCCGCCCTGCCCCACTAGCGGTAGCACGTTGTGTTCGGAAAGCCCGCCTTGTCCGCCCTTGCCCTGATCTTTCGCCAACCCGCGCTCCGCCTGATCTTTCTGGCGATGTTGTTGTTGGGGGCACACAATGCCTCGGTTTATCCCTACCAATCGCTGATTGCGATTGAACGGATTGGTCTGAGCAAGCCCGAGTTTGCGCTGGTTCTGGTGTTGGCCTCGATCACTGCCGTCACCGCTTCGGTGCTGTTTGGGATTCTGGGGGATCAGCGCGGCCATCGGCGGCGGATTGCTTTGGTCGCGGCACTTGCGAGTTTGCTTGGCCTGTCGCTGATGCTTGGCTTACCGGGGAAACTCAGCCTGATCCTGTGTCATGGCATTTTGCTGCCCATTGCTTCCAGCCTTTATGGCCAGTTGTTTGCGCTCGCCCGCCTTGCCACACCCGCCAGTCACAGCCGCGACACGGTGCAGGCGGCGTTGCGCTCGGCGATGTCGATCAGTTTTCTGGCGATGTTGGTGTTCTGGACCTTTGGCTTCGCCGCCAAAATCGACGTGATGGCGATTTATCTGAGCGCGGGGATGGCGAGCTTTGGTCTGGTGGCGCTGGTCTATTTTAACTGGCCGCGGGATGGGGCGACAGAATGGGCAGATCAGCGTTCTGGATTAAATTTTGCCCAAGCGGTCAAGGAAATCGCCCATCCGAGTATCTTGTTGCGCCTGCTGCTGTTGGGGGCGATCAGTGCCACGGGCATCCTGTATATGGTGCTGATTTCGCTGGTGTTTGAGGAATCACACGTCCGCGATGCCTCGGATGTGGCGCTGTATGTTGGGCTTGTCGCGGGCTGGGAGGTGCCGTGCCTGTTGCTGCTGTCGCGAGTCGCGGGCAGGTTCCGCCGTGCAAGCTTGCTGGCGGTGGGAGGCGCGGTTTACACGCTGCATTTGCTGGCACTGCCGCTGCTGTGCGACTCGGCTTGGATCTGGGTTATGCCGCTGGTGGCTGGCATTGGCGGCACAGCGATCATCAGCCTGCCGATCAGCTATTATCAGGATTTGATGCACGCCCGCCCCGGCACGGCAGGCGCGATGCTGGCGCTGCAAAAGCTGGTGTCGGATGTGCTGGGCGCTGCGGCTTTCGCAATTGGCACCAGCCTTGGCGGCTATGAAACCGTCGCCATCATCGGCAGTGCGATGGCGCTGATCGGCGGCGCGGGGCTGCTTTGGGTTGATCGTCATTACATCATGCCTGTGCGGCACAGTTAACCATCCCAGTTCGGCAGCCTCTAACCATCATAGCGTGTTGCCCCGCGACGATGCGCGTCAATCGGCTGGGTCAAGATCGCCGCGTGATGCGCGCGTTGATCGCAATGCGCGCGTGGGCAAATCCGGCAGTTGATGCCGATCTGGGTGATCGTTGCATGCGCCATGTTGAAGGTCTCAGCATAGGCAATCTCGGGGGCGTATTGCACCGCGCAGCCCATCGCCACGGCGAGGCGGTTGTCTTGGCTGTGACGCTCCCATGTCGGTCGATCTACGGTGCGGGCGAACACAAAAAACTGGCTGCGATCCGGCATTTCGACGAATTGCGCCATGATCCGCCCCGGCGTGCGAAAGCTGGTGTGCACATCCAGACGCGGACAAGCGCCGCCGTACTCGGCCAGATGAAAATCGGTGGCGTTGAAGCGTTTTGAGACATTGCCGCCCTTGTCGATGCGCAGGAAAAAGAACGGCACGCCCATAGCACCTTCGCGCTGCAGGGTGGTGGCGCGGTGGCAGGCTTGCTCGAAACTGACGCCAAAGCGGGTGGCGAGGTGGTCGAAATCATATTTCGCGGCGCGGGCTTCTTGCAGGAAGCTGGCGTAGGGCATCAGCACGGCGGCGGCGAAGTAATTTGCCAGCTCTACCCGCAGCCGGGCGGTGCCGCGCGGATCGGTGATGCCGGATTTCTGCACCAGCGCGTCGATGAGCGGACGCTGTTCAAGCAGGCCGAGCATATGAACAAGTTGGAAGATACGGTTCGGGTGATCGAGCGCTTCCGAGAGCAGGATTTCACGCCGCGTCTCGTCATATTGCCTAAGCGCGCCGGGGAGGTCTTCGACGCGGACCAGCCGCACTGTTACGCGCAGCTTTTGGGCAAGGCGCTGTTTGAGGGCGGTATAGATGTCATCACGCAGCACGGCAGCGCTGCCCCAGAACGCTTCGGCCGCCGTTTCAAGGGTTGCAAAATGATTGCGGTTGCGGCGAAACACGTCGTGGACCGCCGCCTCAGGTGAGGCCGTGGTCTGCGCAGTGTCATTTTGCGACAGCGACATGAGTTGATCGCCGACAGATTGATAGGCGCGATACAGCGTCAGGAAGGCATGAACCACTGCAGGCGCATGCACAATCGCCGCGCGGATTTGAGCGATTTCTGGTCGGATTTCTGTAAACAAAGGGTCGCCCGTCACCGCGCGCAAGTCGGCCAACTGGCTGGTGCTGTCTTCTTCCGCGATGTCTCGCCAGTCGACGCCATAGATATCGAACAGACGCAGCAAGATCGCGACTGATACAGATCTTTCGTTATTTTCCAATAGGTTGACGTAAGATGTCGAGATGCCCAAAGCCCGCGCCATCGCGGCTTGGGTTTCCGAGCGTTCCAGCCGTAAACGCCTTAAATGCGGGCCGATGAAGGTCTTCTGCATACAGTCGCACACAATCCAAGATTTGTCAGTTTTACAATATTACAGAGTTGTAGGTTTGTAAACTTTCGCATTCACAGCACAACCAATTTTCATTTTGCACATTTTTGCAGCGGTGCAATCACAGGTTAACAACTGCGGAGGACACATGCGTACTGGCATCAATCATCTTTTCATTCCCGGCCCGACCAACGTGCCGGAAGTCGTGCGGCAAGCCATGAACGTGGCGATGCAGGATCAGCGCGCCCATGATTTTGGCGCGGGTAATTTAAGCCTGTTCAGCGATCTGAAAAAGATTTTCCGCACCACGAGCGGAGAGGTGTTGCTGTTCTCCGGCTCTGGCACCGGAGCTTGGGAGGCGGCGATCACCAATACGCTTTCTCCCGGCGACCGGGTGTTGATGGCGCGGCATGGCCAGTTTTCGACCCTCTGGGTGGATATGGCGCAAAGACTGGGGCTGGAAGTTGAGGTGATCGACCTGCCTTGGGGTGCAGGCGCTCCGGTCAGCGAATTTGCCCGGCGTTTGGGGGCGGATAAGCGCGGTGCGATCAAGGCGGTGTTCATCACCCATAACGAAACTGCGACGGGGGTTACGTCTTCGGTGGCGGCGCTGCGCCGGGCTTTGGACGAGGCCATGCATGATGCGCTGTTGTTCGTCGATGGCGTATCTTCGATTGGCTGTCTAGAATTTCGGATGGACGATTGGGGCGTCGATTTGGCGGTCACCGGCAGCCAGAAGGGCTTTATGATGCCCGCCGGTTTGGGGATTTTGGGAGTAAGCCAGAAGGCTTTAGCCGCTTCAAAAACCGCGACTGGGCGACGCTGCTATTTCGATTTCGCCGATCAGTTGAAGCACAATGCGGGTGGCTATTTCCCCTACACCCCGCCGACGCAACTGCTGCATGGCTTGCGCAAAGCGCTGGATCGTATGCTGGAAGAAGGTCTTGAAAACATCACCGCGCGTCATCACCGACTTGCTACAGGTGTGCGCGCCGCTGTCAGCGCTTGGGGCCTGCAAACCTGCGCCGAGCATCCCTCGCTGGCCTCTGACACCGTCACCGCGATCCGTACCCCGGACAGTGTCGATGCCCGCGAAGTGATCCGCATTGGCTATGACCGCTACAACGCCTCGTTCGGCTCGGGCCTTGGGCCGCTGGCGGGCAAAGTGTTCCGCATCGGTCATATCGGCGATCTGAATGAGGGGTCTTGTCTGACCGCGATTGCCTTGGCCGAACTCGCGTTGGTCGAGACGGGCGTCAATCTGACCTATGGCTCGGGCGTGGCCGCCGCGCAGGCCGTCTATGCCAAAGCCGCGCAATCCCTTCATCTTGCAGCAGAATAAATCGGAGAATTTCCATGAGCCACACGCTTCACCCACTTCGCAAACAGCGGTTGCAACGTTCGGAACTGGCGGTTCCGGCCTCTAACCCCACCATGATCGACAAGGCCGCCGAAGGCCCCGCCGATTACGTTTTCCTTGATCTGGAGGATGCGATTGCACCTTCCGAGAAAGAACAGGCGCGCAAAAATGCGATTCAGGCGTTAAATGACATTGATTGGGCGGGCAAAGGCAAGACGGTTTCGGTGCGGATCAACGGCCTCGACACCCACTACATGTACCGCGATGTGGTCGACGTGATGGAGCAAGCCGGAAGTCGCGTGCATACCCTGTTGGTGCCCAAGGTGGGCGTGACCGGCGATCTGTATATGGTCGAAGCAATGGTCAATCAGATTGAGCAGGCCAAGGGTTGGACCAACCGCGTTGGCCTTGAAGCGCTGATTGAAACCGCCCTCGGGATGGCGAATGTCGAAGCCATTGCGCAGTTTGGCGGGCGGCTGGAGGCCTTGCACTTTGGCGTCGCGGATTTCGCGGCCTCGATGCGGGCGCGCACAACCAACATTGGCGGTTTGAACCCGCATTATCCGGGTGACCAGTGGCACGCTTCGATCAGTCGGATGGTGGTGGCTTGCCGGGCTTACGGTCTGCGCGCGATTGACGGGCCGTTTGGCGATTTCAGCGATCCTGACGGTTACAAGGACGGCGCGCGTCGAGCAGCGGCTTTGGGCTGCGAGGGCAAATGGGCGATCCATCCCAGCCAAGTGGCCTTGGCGAATGAGGTGTTCTCGCCACCGGATACCGAAGTCAGCCGTGCCCGGCGGATCATTGAGGAATTGAAGAAGGCGGCCGCGATGGGCAAGGGCGCTGCATCTTTGGATGGCCGCATGATTGATGCGGCGTCTGAGAAAATGGCAATGAACGTGCTGGTGCTTGCCGACGCGATAGCGGCGCGCTGAAACCAATCGCTTATCGGTCCCTGCGGTCCCTCTGCGCTGCGAAAAGCGCCCGCAGGACGCGATGAGCATATCTGGGAGGAAAACATGGACATTCACGAATATCAGGCCAAAGAAATTTTGGCGCGTTTCGGCGTTCCCGTGCCGCGCGGGGGGCTGGCCTATAGCCCAGAGCAGGCCGGGTATAGGGCGCGGGAGTTGGGCGGTAAAGCTTGGGTGGTCAAGGCTCAAATCCATTCCGGCGGGCGCGGAGCTGCGGGCGGGGTTAAACTGTGTCGCACACCGGATGAGGTGCAGGCTTTCGCCGGAACTTTATTCGGCAAGCAGTTGGTGACCAAGCAAACCGATGCCAAGGGCAAGGGGGTTTACCGCGTTTGGGTGGAGGCCGCGTCAGAGATTGCGCAGGAACTCTACCTGGGGTTCGTGCTGGATCGACAATCTGAACGCATCATGATCGTGGCTTCGGCGCATGGCGGCATTGAGATTGAAGATTTGGCGGAAAGCGATCCGAACAGCTTGCGCCGGATGACCATTGACCCGGCGGTGGGGCTATCTGAATTTCAGGCGCGGGAGCTGGCGTTTAAGCTTGGCTTGAAGGGCGGGCAAGTGGCGCAGATGGTTGCGACCTTGCGCGCGTGCTACCGTGCCTACCGCGATCTGGATGCGGTGATGGTGGAAATCAACCCGCTGGTGATCACCGGCACCGGCGATCTGGTGGCGCTGGATGCGAAAATGTCATTTGACACCAATGCGTTGTTTCGCAGGCCAGAGATTGCCGAGCTGCGGGATCGCAGCCAAGAAGACCCGCGTGAAAGCACCGCGGGCGATCATGGGCTGTCTTATGTCGGCCTTGATGGCGATATTGGTTGCATCATCAACGGCGCGGGCCTCGCCATGGCGACGATGGATATGATCAAGCTGGCGGGAGGTGAGCCTGCCAATTTCCTCGATATCGGCGGCGGCGCCAGCCCAGAACGCGTTGTGCGGGCGTTTCGAACCGTGCTGGCGGATGGCAATGTCTCGGTGATCTTGGTCAACATCTTCGCGGGCATAAATCGCTGCGATTGGGTGGCAGAAGGGGTGGTGCAAGCCTACCGCGAGGTCGGGTTGACCATTCCGGTGGTGGTGCGTCTGGCAGGCACCAATGTCGATGAGGGGCGCGCGATCATTGCGGCCTCCGGCCTGCCGCTGATCTCTGCTGATACTTTGGCCGAGGCTGCCGCTGCTGCCGTCACGGCATCGACTTCCCGCCCCCGCCAAGCCGCATAGGAGGACACCATGGCCATTCTCATAACCGAGCAAACCCGCGTGATCGTGCAAGGCATGTCGGGCCGCATCGGCAGCTTTCATGCTGCCGACATGATCAAATACGGCACCAACGTTGTTGGTGGCGTCACCCCCGGCAGGGGCGGCGAAACCCATCTGGGCCTGCCGTTGTTCAACACCGTGCGCGAGGCGGTTGAAGCCACCGGGGCGGAAGCGTCCTTGGTGTTCGTGCCCCCCCCCTTCGCTGCCGATGCGATCATGGAGGCGGCAGATGCGGGGATCAAAACGGCGGTTTGTGTGACCGACGGCATCCCCAGCCAAGATATGATGAAGCTGAAACGCTTTTTGCGCCGCTATCCGGCAGAGCGCAAACTGCGGCTGATTGGGCCGAATTGCGCAGGGGTTATCTCGCCGGGTAAAGGCTTCATGGGCATCATGCCGCCGCATATCTATTTGGCCGGACGGATTGGCATCATCGGGCGGTCTGGCACATTGGGCTATGAGGCAGCGAGCCAATTGAAAGAGCTTGGGCTTGGGGTGTCCACCAGCGTCGGCATCGGAGGTGATCCAATCAATGGATCGAGTTTCCGCGATATTCTGGCGCTGTTCGAATCCGATCCGGACACCGACGCCGTGATGATGATTGGCGAAATCGGTGGCCCGCAAGAGGCAGAGGCTGCGATCTATGCCCGTGATCATATGAAAAAACCCGTGGTCGCTTATATCGCCGGATTGTCGGCACCCAAAGGCCGCAAGATGGGCCATGCCGGGGCGATTGTCAGTGCCTTTGGCGAAAGCGCGCAGGAAAAGGTGGTCTTGCTGGAAGCCGCGGGCATCACTGTTGCGCCGAACCCTTCGAGCATGGGCGAGACGATGGCACGGCTGCTGGCCTCACGCTTGATGGAGGCAGTCGCTTAAAGCGGTTCAGCTTCACAAGCATCGAAAGTTACCACCACGCGCGCTGCGCGAACCCACTTTCGAGGCAGAGCCGCGATAAAAACCCAAACCGTGTAGATCGCGCAGCTCGGTGCCATAAAGGGGTGTTTGCAAGCTGAGACCTTGGCCGACTTGCTGATTGCACCGGCATTGCTGCACATCTCGGCGTGCCAAGGATTCACATCGTGAATCCTTGCGGTCAGACGGCGTTCATGAGCATGCCGACCCCCGCCCGCGGGTGCACGACGAAAGGGTCCAGCGACACGGCATTGCTGTGCAAGCGCGGTTCGCTGCAGATCTGGCTGGACAAAGAGATGATCTGGCGCGCGTCGCCTGAGGACAAGCCGGTCGTCCTGTGGTGTTCTGGGATGCGACGATCCAGTTCTGCCTGACCATCAAGGTCCTGTTCAAGCTGCCCCTGCGGCAAACGACCGGGATGGTGGCCAGCCTGCTGAAGATGGCGGGTCTGAACTGGGCGGTGCCCGACGATACCAGCCTGTGCCGACACCAGAAAACACTAGCGGTCCAGATGCCCTACCGGCTCGCTGATGGCCCCCTGAACCTGCACGTGGACAGCACGAGACCACGGTCCTCGGCGATGGCGCGTGGCAGGCGCGCAAGCATGGCGTTCATGGCCGCCGCCAATCGCTGCCCGGCAGGCGATTGCCCGCAATCGCCGAGGTGGAGGCGCAGGCGACATCTGGCGATGGACACGGCCACATCTGACATCCGGGCCGTGGAGTTTACCCCCAGCCACGATAGCGAGAGTCCTCTCTTACCAGAGCGACAGTCCTCTCTTACCAGAGCGGCGCGATCAGATCCCAGAGGCCGAAGAGATCGGCACCGTGACCGCGGAGGGTGCCGATGACACCCACCAGCAGAGCCAGCATCGACCGCCAGGCAACCGCGATCATACCGATCCGCAAGAACGGCGGCCGTGGAAACAGGACTATGTGGAAACAGGACTGTCCGGCAGCATGCGCGCGCGACGAAACCCTGCGTGCCACCCGGCCTATGGCAGGACGTTCTGGAAGCGCTGGACCCGATACCATGTCCGAAGCCGGATCGAGGCGAACCCTTTTATGGTATGCAGGAAACCCATTGCCGAGCAAAGGATGCGGGGCTTTATGCTTTCGGCGAGCGCATAACCGCCCGAGACGCCGACCGCCAAACGGCCGAAATCCAGATCCGCAACGCACTAATGAACCGATTCTCGGCCCTCGGAATGGCCAAGATCGTTCGCGTCGCCTGACCCCAGAGGAGAAAGCGCGCGTCATACCAACGGCCTTTTGGCCTGACTCTCTTGGGATTCCCAAGCCACGCGAAGTCTGAATCAATGCAGCGTTAAGGACAGGGGGCAGGTATGGCAGGGATTGCGATCACGCGGCGGGAATTGACGGCGACGGAGCTTCGTGCGGCTGCGGGCAAGACGAAGGACTCGCGTGCG
>NZ_JAUSBA010000043.1 GCF_030652235.1 Cypionkella sp. | reverse complement strand
AACCCTGACCTTCCACAACACGGCTTCCAGAAACAGCCGGTTGTCCTTCGCCGTCACCCCGCGCGACCGCGAAGAGCCCGGCAAAAGGGGTTCGAGTATCTGCCAGCTCCGGTCAGAAATGACAAAACGCTCAGCCCGCATGCATGCCTCCTCAAAAGGAAGCTTGAATCACGATATGCAGACCATGGGAATCCCAAATGTCCACAGCCCCTAGGTTTGACACGCGGAATAGTCAGTGCTGAGCGCTGCAACTCCAGCTTCCAGATATATTTTGAGCCAAGGCGTATACAGGGCCGGATCAGCGCTGACCTGACTGACAAGCTGCGCGCGCGGCACCCATTTGGTCTGCATCACCTCAGCCGGGTTCAGCGCAAGAGCCAGATTGTCCGAAGCCTCGGCCACAAAGATATCAACCGCCTCATGCTCGGTCAGACCGTTGCCAACATCGGCACGGTATTCGATGTGGCCCGCGGATTGCAGCGCAAGCCCGGTGATGCCCAATTCCTCGCGCAGGCGGCGGGTGGCGCAATCCATCGGGTCTTCGCCCCAGCGCGGATGGGTGCAGCATGTGTTGGTCCAGAGCCCCGGTGTGTGGTATTTTCCCATAGCGCGGCGTTGCAGCAGGGTCTTGTCACCATCCATAACGAACACAGACACCGCCAGATGCCGCAAGCCGCGCTGATGCACCTCCAGCTTATCAACCGGGGTCAGCGCGCCGTTCAGCCAAGCGGGGATCATCTGGGTCATACATATTCCGGGGGCACAAAGCCCAGCAGGTGCCGCACATTCTTAAAGCCGATCTTGATATGCGCCAAGGGGCGGGCGGATACCAGTTTCTTGTTCATATAGGCCTCAAACGTCAGCTTTTGCACGTCAACATCGTGACACAGGCTGACAAAGCGTTCGCGGCGCTCGTCGGATTTATAGTAAGCATCCTGCATGGAGCGCAGCACTTTGAACACTGTGCCGTGTTCCTTCATAAACAGCTTGCGGGCGATGCGCAGCTTTGACGTCCGGCCTGTGGCAAGCGTGGCCTGCGCCGCCGTGGCCGCCACCCGCCCGCCAACCATCGCGTAGTAAATCCCCTCGCCCGAGGATGGTGCCACAACCCCCGCCGCATCGCCCGCCAGCACCACATCGCGGCCATTGTCCCAGCGATCCATCGGGCGCAGCGGAATCGGTGCTCCTTCACGGCGGATGGTTTCGCATCCCGCAAGGCCCGCCTGCGCGCGCAGATCGGCGGTGGCCTGTTTCAGGTCAATGCCGTCAATCCCGGTGCCCATACCGACCGAGCATTGATCGCCATGCGGGAACACCCAGCCGTAAAAATCCGGGCTGATCTTGCCATCATAGATCACATCGCAGCGCCTCGGATCATAGGAATTGCTCGCCTGCGGGGCCTTGATAATCTCATGGTATGCAATGACATAGGGGATTTTGTCACCGCCCGGAACCTCGGCTTTGGCGACGTTAGAGCGCGCGCCATCAGCCCCGATCACCAGTTTGGTCGCCTGCCGCATCTCGGCGCCGCTGGCCTTGTCGCGGTAGACGACATGGGTGCCGTCGCTGTCCCGCTCCAGACGCAGATAGGTGCCGGTCAACCGCACGGCCCCATTCTGCACAGCCCGCTTGCGCAGAAATTCGTCGAAATGCTCACGGTCCACCATGCCAACAAAGCCGTTCTCAATCGGAATATCGACCGAGCGTTGCGTGGGTGAGATCATCCGCGCCGTTTGAATTTGTGCAACAATCTGATCCGCCGGAATTGAAAAATCCTCGATCAACCGAGGCGGGATCGCGCCACCGCAGGGCTTGATCCGGCCTGCCCTGTCCAGAAAAGCCACGTCGCAACCCGCCCGTGCAAGGTCATTTGCAGCCGTCGCCCCAGAAGGCCCGCCGCCGATCACAATGACATCATAGCTCATGTTATTCTCCTGCAACCATATGGCCCAAACCGGGCTGGCGCTGTGCGTCGATGATACGCGCGTCAATGATACGCGCGGCCATCACAGCCGCCGCCACGAAAAGCCCGGCTTCCAGCATGAAGACAAAGCCAAAGGCGCTGGCCGTATCGGTGAACTGCCGGGCCAGATCGACCGCACCCGCACCGATCAGCCCACCAAATCCGGCAGCCAGTGCTTGCGACGCGCCCCAAAGCCCCATCCTTGTGCCCTCGCGCGCGCCGCGCCCTTCGCCCGCCAGCGCCATCATGGATCCGATGGCCGCGACCGCGAACATGCCGTTGAACAGACCAAGCGCAACGGTGGCTGGCAGCACAAGCGCAATGCCTTGGGCGGTTTGTCCGGCCAGCGCGATCACCGCCAGCGCCAGCGCCGACCCCGCGCAGCCCAGCATCACCCAAGCCCGCAGCGATCCGATCCGCAGCCCGGTCGCGGCAATGCCGACCGTCAGCATACCAACAAACACTCCACCATTCTGCGCGCCCGAAAGCTGCGTCGATTGGCCGGGGGTAAAGCCAAAGGCCAGGCCGGCATAGGGCTCTAGGATCAGCTCTTGCATGAAATAGGCGGTCATCGACAGGAAGATGAACAGCGTGAAATGCCGCGCGCGCGGCTCGGCCCAGATCTCGGCGATGCCGCTGCGAAACGACTGCGGCGCGGACTGCGGGACGGATGCACCGCCATGCCGCCGCTCGATCCCCCAAATCGCCAAAATCGTCAGCGTCATCGCGATCACTCCGACCCCGGCCACCAGTTCCAGCAACCGCACGGGCGAATAGGGGTCAAGCAGCTTGCCCACCACCGTCGCCGTCACCGCGATGCCAAAGATCATCATCAGCCAAGTGATCGTCGCCGCCGCCGCCCTGCGCCGCGAATGCGTGGTCGTCGCCAGCAGGGCCAACAGCGAGGTTCCAGAAGCCCCTACCCCCACGCCGATCAGCGCATAGGCCACAATGGACATCGCCAAGCCCGACCAATAGGCTGTCGTCATCACCACAAAACCCAGTGCCGCCAGAAACCCGCCCAAAGCCAGCACCATCATTCCCAGCACGATAAACCGCGTGCGATTGCCGCCGCTGTCAGAGCGGAACCCCCAGTTCGGCCGGGTGATCTGCACGCCGTAATGCAGCGCCACCAACAGCCCCGGCAGCACCGCGGGCAAGGCGGCCTCGACCACCATCAGCCGATTGAGCGTCGATGTCGTCAGCACCACAATCGCGCCCAGACACAGTTGCACCAACCCCAACCGCACGATGGAAAACCACGACAGATGCGTCATTGTGCAACCTCTAACGTGCGGATGGCAAAAGCCGTGATCATCATGCCGCTGACATACATCGCGATGCCGGTGGCGTTATACCAAGGCGCTTTGCCCTTGGGGTCGGCCAGCAAGGTTTTCATCGCCCAAACCTGCGCCGCCAGCAGCGCCAGAACCGCAAGCGCGTGCCACGGCCTACCCCAGATGAACAGAAGTGCGATCACCAACGCCTGCGCCACACCCATCACCGTGCAGGCAACCCGCGCCGCCACTTCAGGCCCCAGAGTGACGGGAAGCGAGCGCACGCCATGTTGCCGGTCACCTTCCAACGCCTTGAAATCATTCAGAGTCATAATGCCATGCGCGCCAAACGCATACAGCAGCGCCATGGTCACAACCGGGAAACTTGGCATGGCCTGCGACAGCACAGCGGCCCCGGTGAACCACGGCAGCCCTTCATAGCATAGCCCGACCAGCCCCGGCCCCCACCAGCCCGACCGCTTCAGCCGCACAGGTTCGGCAGAATAGGCCCAAGCCGCCAGCACGCCCACCACGGTCGCAGCAAACCCCCACGGCCCCAAAAACCAGCCCAAGGCCAGCGACAGCACCGACATCGCCAGCGCAATCCACAACCCCCATCGCCCCGGAATCCGCCCCGACGGGATCGGGCGGTGTGGCTCGTTCACCGCATCTACATGGCGGTCACACCAGTCATTCGCAGCCTGCGACATGCCGCAAACCACCGGGCCCGCCAGAACCACACCCAAAATCACCAGCGGCCACGACGACCACGGCGCAACGCCCGCCGAGATGATGCCGCACAGATAGGCCCACATCGGCGGAAACCAGGTGATTGGTTTGATCAGCTCCAAAACGGCTTTGGGCTGAGGACGGGTGATGATGTGTAAGCTTGTTGATACATCCATGTGTCAACTAAACATTACATTTCTGAGTCGATCAAGCGCAGAATTGCGGCCTGGGCCACCGAGCCGCGATCAGCCGAACAACGCCCCAGCAAACCGTGCAAAAACGCCCGCGGCTGCGGGGTATCGTCGGAACATCAGGGGGGTGGACCTATTCGTCGTCCTTGCTCAGCAAACCGAATTTTCGCAGCTTCACATACAGCGATTGCCGCGACAGCCCCAGCATTTCGGCAGCCGCCACCCGGTTGTTGCGCGTCAGATCAACCGCAGTCTGGATGCACATCTTTTCGACAACATCGGTGGTCTCGGTTACAATGTCTTTAAGCGTCGATGATCCCACCAACTCCATCACAGACCGCATGCCATCATCGCCCGCCGAGAACCCAGGCTTGCGCAACATTTCCGACCTGCTGGCATCACGGATGATCAGCCCAAAGCCGGGCTTGGGGCGATCGCTGAGGAACGCAGCCGAAATCTCGACAGCAACTTCACCCTTGAACTCGCTGAGAATCCGCGTTGCATACATCCGCAGCTGCCGTGCGCGGCGGGTGTTGTCCAACAGAACCCGCAGATCAACGCCGCCCCGCGCCAGAAAATCCGCCATCGAGTGGCCTCGGACGCTGGCAAGATGTGTGCTATCCGTCAGCTTGAGAAACGCATCATTGGCCGAGGTGATGATGCCATCCTGATCCAAAAACACCATGCCATCCACACCTTCGTGGAAAAGCCGCTCAAGGTTTTCGTTGGTTTCCGTGTTTGGCGTATTGGCAAGTTCGGGCGCCTCAATCCGGCACAACATCAGCCGTTCACCTGCTGCGCGGAACAGTTTGGGGATCACCCGCACCCTGCGCTGCGAGCGCCGCGCGACCAATTCCACAGGGCTGACCGCATCCGCGGAGGCGATGTTGGACAGGCTTTCCAGAAACTCGCCGCGACGGCGTCCCTCAAACTCTTGCGCAATCGCAGCCCCGATCAAATCCTGCCGCGAGCCGCCCAGCATCAGTGCCGCCGCCGCGTTCAGATCAGAAATCCGCCCGCTGTTCATCGCAACCAGCACAACCGCATCGCGCGTCGCTTCCATAAGCACACGGTAGCGGGTGTCCATCTCGCGCTGCGTCTCATAGTCTCGCTCCAGCGCAAACTGCGCCATCACCAACTGCTGCTGCATCTCGGCCACCGGACGCATGTCGCGGCCCATCATCAGGATGGTATTATCCTTGCCGATGTTGTGCATCGAATAACGCACCGGAAACTCCCACAAACTCTGATCTATGTGGTTCAACTCCACGGCAAGCGCGCGCGCACCCTGCTTGGCGATCACCGCAAGCCGTTTGACGAGCTTTTCATAACTTTCATCGGTGACAATATCTTCCACGGGCTTGCCAACCCAACTGTCCAGCCGCCCAAACGCCGGATGCCCCGGATTGACCATCACAGCGGCCACGCGGGCATCGCCCGAAATCAGCAAAGAAATGTCCGCAGCCGTTGACACGATCTCAGAGAGCATCTCTGGATCAATCAGCGGCATCGTCATGCCCGTCAAAAAGTGTTTCGTATCAGTGTTCACAGCAGTTTCGCCATTTTTGCCGCCCGCCCGTTCAATCGGGACTACGGTGTGTTAAGCGCGCTTGAGCACGCAAAAGGCGTCGAACTTAAGGCCCATGACCTCCAGAGCTGCGCCGATGTCATTTGATGAAAAATCAGCTCCTGTGCATGAAGCCGGATCCTCCACTTTTGACATCACCGCGCCCCCGACGACGATGGGGGTCGGCTTGTCCATGATGGTCTTCAGAAATTGTACGGTCTTTGTGACAGATTCGAGTTTTTCTTTCGTCGCGACCGAGATCATCACCCCGTCGAAGTGCCGTGCGGCCATCAAACTGCGCAGTTCGTTGAAGCTTGGCGCAATTCTGAGGCATACCGAAACCCCATAGCGCCGCATCTGCCCGGTTGCCACCATCGGCCCCAAAGTGTGCTGTTCGCGGTCCGGCACGATCAACATCACCGTGCCATGCCCGGTGTCGCCCGCCTGATCGGCCACCCAAGCCGTGCCAATCTCGCGCAAAAGGCTTTGCATCCGCCCGACGCCAATCGTCACGTCGATCCAGGACATTTCGTCGTCGTGCCAAGCCTGACCCATCCGCCGCGCCGCAATCGGAATGTAGACATCCGCCAGCGCAGCAAGACTGATCCGCGCCCGCTTCACTTCTGTCAGCAATTCCGCGAAGGCCGCCTTGGTGCCCGATAACGATGCGGTCATCAGCCCCGTAACCAAAGTCTCGCGCGGCTCGACCACAGACTTCGCGCTGCGATCTGCCAGCAGTGACACCACCTGAGAGGCAAAGAAGCTGACCCCGGAAGTATCCCCAGCCAAAGCGCGCACCTGATTGAGAGGCTGAAACTCCTGCATGGGTCCGGCTCCACAAAAGGGCGCCCGCTAAACCGCAACCTGAATATGTCAGCACGATCGGGGTCATCCTTGGCCTTAATTCTCCATTAGGTCCAACATATTGTCAAAGAAAATTGACACCATAAACATTAAGTATGCACGATAGATTTTACAAGCACATGTTTCTAAATAATAATCACTATCTTTTGGTGCAGCAAAAGTTTGGGGTTCACGCCGGAAATCGCAGAGAGTGTCAACTAAAATAGTGTAAGTTTTAGTTGACACATTCGAAATCGGAGGGCTAGGGTTAGCAAGCAGACACGTCGTTTGAAAGCCCAGCCATGCCAGCGAATCGCCCGAAGAAGCCTCTCCGCCAGCCGCTCTACACTGCGGCAGAGCGTGCGCGCCGCGATGCCACCAAATGGACGCTGGTGCAGGGTATTCTGGCCCCGGTGCAGTTTCTGGCCTTCGCGATCTCGTTGGCTCTGGTGCTGCGCTACATGTTGACGGGTGACGGTTACAGCGCGGCAACCCTCTCCATTCTGGTGAAAACCGGCCTGCTTTTCCTGATCATGGTCACGGGCGCTATTTGGGAGAAGGTGGTGTTCGGGCAATACCTGCTTGCGCCTGCGTTCTTCTGGGAAGACATGTTCAGCTTTGCCGTCATCGCGCTACATTCTGCTTATATTATAGCGCTTTGGACCGGGGCGCTGTCGCCAATGGGGCAGATGGCGCTGGCGCTGACCGCTTACCTGACCTACGCGATCAACGCCGGGCAATTCATTCGCAAGCTGCGCCTTGCACGGCTGGATCAGGCGGTGCGGGCATGACCGGCACGCTTCCCGCCCTTGGCTGCACCAATACGCCCGTGCTGAAAGAACGGGGCCAGCGCGAGGTGTTCTGCGGGCTGACCGGCATCATCTGGCTGCACCGCAAAATGCAGGATGCGTTCTTTCTGGTGGTTGGGTCGCGCACCTGCGCCCATCTTTTGCAATCGGCGGCAGGGGTGATGATCTTTGCCGAACCGCGCTTTGGCACCGCGATTCTGGAAGAGAAAGATCTCGCTGGTCTGGTCGATGCCCAAGCCGAGTTGGACCGTGAAGTTGCGCGGCTGCTGTCACGCCGCCCTGACATTCGGCAGCTGTTTCTGGTGGGATCTTGCCCGTCCGAAGTGATCAAACTTGACCTGCACCGCGCGGCTGAGCGGATGAGTGCAGCGCATGCGCCGCATGTGCGGGTGCTGAATTATTCCGGCTCGGGCATTGAGACCACCTTCACCCAAGGCGAAGACGCCTGTCTTGCCGCCATGGTGCCTGCACTGGCGCACAGCGAGGCACGCGAGGTGTTGATTGTCGGCGCGTTACCCGATGTGGTGGAAGATCAGGCGCTTGCCTTGCTGGCCGCGATGGGCATCACCAATGTGCGTTGCCTGCCTGCCCGTCGCAGCGCCGACGCGCCGCAGGTCGGCGAAAATACCGTGTTCGCGCTGGTGCAACCGTTCTTGGGCGACACCCATGCCGCCCTGCTGCGCCGGGGTGCGCGCCATATTGCAGCACCCTTCCCGTTCGGCGCCGAAGGCACGACGTTGTGGCTGCAAGCCATCGCCCACGAATTTGGTGTGCCACAGGCGGTGTTTGATGCCGTTATCGCCGCCCCCCGCGCCCGTGCAGAAAAGGCCATCGCCGCAGCCCGCCAAACCCTTGACGGCAAGTCGATTTTCTTCTTCCCCGACAGCCAGCTTGAAATCCCCCTCGCACGCTTTCTGACCCGCGAATGTGGCATGACCGCGCTAGAGGTCGGCACCCCGTTCCTGCACCGCGATTTGCTGGCCCCGGAACTGGCTTTGCTGGCGGCCGGTCCTGTGATCTCGGAAGGCCAAGACGTTGACAAACAACTCGCCCGCGCCCGTGCAGCCCGCGCCGATCTGACCGTGTGTGGCCTTGGCCTTGCAAACCCGCTGGAAGCCGAAGGCATGGCGACCAAATGGGCCATCGAGCTGGTGTTCACCCCAGTGCATTTCTACGAACAGGCCGGCGATCTGGCCGCCCTGTTTGCCCGCCCGCTGCGCCGCCGCGCTTTGCTTGCGCCCTTGGCCCCCCGGATGGAGGCCGCCGAATGAAGCTGACTTTGTGGACATATGAAGGCCCGCCGCATGTCGGTGCGATGCGCGTAGCCACCGGCATGAAAGGCCTGCACTACGTCCTGCACGCGCCGCAGGGTGACACCTACGCAGACCTGCTGTTCACCATGATAGAGCGCCGCGACCATCGCCCACCGGTCACTTACACCACTTTTCAGGCCCGCGATCTGGGCGGCGACACCGCCACCTTGTTCAAAACCGCCTGTCAGGATGCGGTTGACCGCTTTGCCCCCGAGGCGCTGATTGTGGGCGCGTCTTGCACCGCTGAACTCATCCAGGATGACCCGGCGGGTTTGGCCGAAAGCATGGATCTAGGCATCCCGGTGATCCCGCTGGACCTGCCCAGCTATCAGCGCAAGGAAGGCTTCGGCACCGATGAGACGTTCTTGCAGATCGTCCGCCATCTTGCCAAACCCATTGCCCGCAGCGCGCAGATCACCGCCAACCTGATCGGCCCCACAGCGCTCGGCTTCCGGCACCGCGACGATATCGTGGAAATCACCCGCCTGTTGGCCGACATGGGCATCAACGTCAGTGTCTGCGCCCCGATGGGCGCGCGCCCATCTGATATCGCCCGGCTTGGAGCTGCACATTTTAACGTCCTGATGTACCCCGAACACGCCGAATCCGCCGCCCGCTGGCTGGAGACGAATTGCAAGCAGCCCTATACCAAATGCGTGCCGATTGGCGTGGGGGCGACGCATGATTTCCTCGCCGAAGTGGCCGCAATCACCGGCCTGCCGATCAAATCCGATACCTCCCGCCTGCGCCTGCCATGGTGGACCCGCAGCGTTGATTCCACCTACCTCACCGGCAAACGCGTGTTCGTCTTCGGCGACGGCACCCATGTCGCAGCCGCCGCCCGTATCGCCCGCGACGAGATGGGGTTTGAAGTGGCTGGACTTGGCTGCTTCAACCGCGAAATGGCCCGCCCGATCCGCGCTTTGGCGAAAGACTACGGCGTCGAGGCGCTGATCACCGACGACTACCTTGAGGTCGAAGCCGCCATCGCCGCGCTGCACCCCGAGATGATCCTTGGCACCCAGATGGAACGCCACATCGGAAAGCGCCTCGGCATCCCCTGCGCCGTGATTTCGGCCCCGGTGCATGTGCAAGATTTTCCCGCCCGCTATTCGCCGCAAATGGGCTGGGAAGGTGCGAATGTGATCTTTGACACTTGGGTGCATCCCTTGGTCATGGGTCTGGAAGAACACCTGCTGCACATGTTCCGCGATGATTTCGAATTTCATGACGAGGCGGGCGCGTCGCACCACGGTGGCCAGCACATCGCCCGCCCGGCCAGCGCCGAAGCCACCCCCGCGGCCGCGGCCGCGACAGAAGCGGGCTCGATGCCCGCCGAGATCGCCACCGTTGTCGAAGAAACCGCCACCGACTCCAACGTGATCTGGCTGTCGGATGCCGAAAAAGAGTTGCGCAAGATCCCGTTCTTCGTGCGAGGCAAGGCGCGCCGCAACACCGAAAAGTATGCCGAAGGTAAAGGGCTGACCCGGATCAGTATCGAAACACTGTATGAGGCCAAAGCCCATTATGCGCGCTGACCCCCCCCTCACCGGCACCCGCGTCAGCTACAACATCGTTGTGGTCACGCTGGATCAACACGCCGCAGGCCCTGCCGCACGGGTGGCACCGCGATTGGTCCGCGATTTCCCTGGCCTGACCATCACCATCCATGCCGCCGCCGAATGGGCCGAAAACCCCGCCGCTTTGCTGCGCTGCAAGACAGATCTGCAAACCGCCGACATCATCATCGCCAATCTGATCTTCATTGAAGAACACATCAACGCCATCCTGCCCGACCTGACCGAAGCCCGCCCGCGCGTCGATGCCTTCATCGGTGTCATCGCCGATACGCAGATCGTCAAGCTGACCAAGATGGGCGATCTGGACATGTCCAAGCCTGCCTCGGCGGCGATGGCTTTGCTGAAAAAGCTGAAGCCCAGTGCCAAGACCTCTGCCAATTCCGGCGAGAAGCAGATGTCGATGCTGCGCCGCATCCCGAAAATCCTGCGCTGGATTCCGGGCAAAGCCCAAGACATGCGCGCGTGGTTTTTATCGATGCAGTATTGGCTGGGTGGCTCTGACGACAATATCGAGCAGATGGTGCGCTTTTTGATTGGCCGCTATTCCACACATAAGGATTGGCGCGGGGCGGCGTCAAAAGCCCCGGTCGATTACCCCGATGTCGGGCTTTATCACCCAAAGCTTGCGGGCCGCATCACCACCGATCTTGCCAGCGTACCGCGTCCTGCGGGGGCCACCGCCACCGTCGGCCTTTTGATGCTGCGGTCTTATGTGCTGGCGTCGGATACCGCGCATTATGATGCGGTGATCGCCGCGTTTGAGGCCAAGGGCATCGCCTGCATCCCGGCCTTTGCGGGTGGGCTTGATGGCCGCCCCGCGATCAACGCCTATTTCAAAGGCATTGACGCGATGGTGTCGCTGACAGGTTTCAGCCTTGTCGGGGGCCCCGCCTACAACGACAGCCCCGCCGCCGTGGCCGCCCTGTCGGCGCTGGATGTGCCCTATATCGCCGCGCACCCCTTGGAGTTTCAGACCCTCGGCCAGTGGGCGCAAGCAGGCCAAGGCCTTGGCCCGATTGAAACCACCATGCTGATCGCGCTGCCGGAAATTGACGGCGCAACAAACCCCACCGTTTTGCGGGTCGTCATGGCCTCGATGGCTGCCAAGGTTGCCACCACATGTGCAAAGGCCACGAAGACAGCCGCGCGATGTCCGCCTGCCCCGAGCGTATCACCTCGCTGGCCGAGAAAACCTATCGGCTGGCCAAGCTGCATCAGGCCAAAAATGCCGACAAAAAGCTGGGCATCGTGCTGTTCGGCTTTCCGCCGAATGCGGGCGCTGCTGGCACCGCAGCTTACCTGTCGGTGTTTGAAAGCCTGCACAACACGCTGACCGCGATGAAGGCCGATGGCTACACCCTTGATGTGCCTGTATCGGTCGATGACCTGCGCGCAGCTGTTCTGGGGGGCAATGCCGCGTTTTACGGCCAGCCCGCCAATGTCGCGGCCTTTGTCGATGCCGATATCATCGTGCGCAACACCACCCATCTGGCCGAGGTGGAAGCTGTCTGGGGCCCCGCCCCCGGTCGCGTGCAATCCGATGGCCGCCGGGTGTTCGTGCTGGGCAAACAGTTCGGCAATATCTTTGTCGGATTGCAGCCCACGTTCGGCTATGAAGGCGACCCGATGCGCTTGTTGTTCGAGCGCGGCTTTGCCCCCACCCATGCCTTCGCGCAGTTCTACCTGTGGCTGCGCAACACCTTTGAAGCCGATGCTTTGCTGCATTTCGGCATGCACGGCGCGTTGGAATTCATGCCCGGCAAACAAGCGGGCCTTGGCGGAAATGACTGGCCGGATCGTCTGATTGGCGAGGTGCCAAATATCTACCTTTACGCCGCCAACAACCCGTCCGAAGCCACCCTTGCCAAGCGCCGCAGCAACGCCGTCACCATCACCCATCTGACGCCGCCGCTGGCGGCAGCTGGGCTTTACAAGGGTCTGGTTGATCTGAAAGATTCACTCACCCGCTGGCGCAGCTTGGCCCCCGCCGCCCCCGAGCGCGCCGACTTGGAAGCCCTGATCGCCGAACAAGCCGCCGTGGTCGATATGTCCGGCCATGCCCCCGCAGCACTTTGGCTGAAACTGCTCGAGGCCGAAGCCGCCCTGATCCCCGATGGCCTGCATGTGCTGGGCCGGCCGATGAGCGCCGCCGCCCGTGCCGATTACCTGAACCTGCTGCCGCCGATGGATGCAGCCGAGCGCGCCCGCATCGACGCGCAGTTGCAACAGGATACCGAAATCCCCGGCATCCTGCGCGCCCTGTCCGCCCGCTTCATCGCCCCCGTCCCCGGCGGCGATCTGATCCGTAGCCCGCAAATCCTGCCCACGGGTCGCAACATCCACGCCTTCGACCCGTTCCGTATGCCCACCGAGTTCGCCCTGCGCGATGGTGCGGCCCAAGCCGACCGTCTGCTTGCCGCCCACCCCACCCTGCCGCGATCCATCGCACTGGTGCTGTGGGGCAGCGACAATATCAAATCCGATGGCGGCCCGGTTGGCCAAGCTTTGGCCCTGATGGGTGCCCGCCCGCGTTTTGACAGCTATGGCCGCCTGTGTGGGGCCGATCTGGTACCACTGGCCCAGCTTGGCCGCCCGCGTATCGACGTGCTGATGACGCTGTCGGGCATCTTCCGCGACCTGCTGCCGTTGCAAACCAAAATGCTCGCCGAAGCCGCCTACAAAGCCGCGATGGCGGATGAACCGCTGAGCCAGAACTTCATTCGCGCCCACGCCCTCGCCTATGCCGAACAGATGGGCGTCGATATGGAGACCGCCAGCTTGCGCGTGTTCTCCAACGCCGAAGGGGCTTATGGGTCGAACGTCAACCAACTGGTCGACAGCTCGGCGTTCGGGCAGGAAGATGAGCTGGCCGACGCTTACGAGGCCCGCAAAAGCTTTGCCTATGGCCGCGATGGCAAAGCGGTGAAAAACGCCGCCATGCTGCAAAAGGCACTGAAAAACGTTGAACTCGCCTATCAGAACCTAGAATCCGTCGAACTTGGCGTCACTTCGGTCGATCACTACTTTGACACCCTGGGCGGCATCGCCCGCGCGGTGAAACGCCAGCGCGGCAGCGATACGCCGGTCTATATCAGCGACCAGACCCGCGGCACCGGCAAAATCCGCACGCTGCGTGACCAGATCGCGCTGGAATCCCGCTCGCGCACCCTGAACCCGAAATTTTACGAAGGCCTGCTGAAACACGGCGCCGAAGGTGTCCGCCAGATTGAGGCGCATGTGACCAACACGATGGGCTGGTCGGCCACGGCGGAAGCGGTCGATCCATGGGTCTATCAGCGCCTGTCGGAAACCTTTGTGCTGGATGAAGCGATGCGCAAACGCATGGCCGCGCTGAACCCGGTGGCCTCTGCCCGGATGGCCAACCGCCTGATTGAAGCGTCAGAGCGCAGCTATTGGACGCCAGACGCCGCCACTTTGGCCGCGCTGCAAGGTGCCGCCGATGAACTTGAAGATCGACTTGAAGGGATTGCAGCAGAATGACCGCGATCCATCCCTCCACAGAAAGAACCCGCTCATGACCCTGCATCCTCTCCCTATTTTGCGCGGCCTTGATGGCGACGGTTCTGTGCAAGTGCATCAGGACGCCGATACCAAAATCGAAGGCGCAAAGGTGTTTTCGGTCTATGGCAAGGGCGGGATCGGCAAATCCACCACCTCCAGCAACCTGTCAGCCGCGTTTTCGATGATGGGCAAGCGGGTGTTGCAGATCGGTTGCGACCCCAAACACGACAGCACGTTCACCTTGACCGGGCGGCTGCAAGCCACCGTCATCGACATCCTGAAAGACGTGGATTTCCACGCCGAAGAACTGCGACCCGAAGATTACGTTGCCACCGGCTTTAACGGGGTGAAATGCGTCGAGGCAGGTGGACCCCCGGCGGGCACTGGCTGCGGCGGTTATGTCGTGGGCCAGACGGTGAAACTGCTTAAACAGCACCACCTGCTGGAAGACACCGATGTGGTGATTTTCGACGTGCTGGGTGATGTGGTCTGCGGCGGTTTTGCCGCCCCCTTGCAGCACGCCGACCGCGCTTTGATCATCACCGCCAATGATTTCGACAGCATCTACGCGATGAACCGCATCATCGCCGCCGTGCAAGCCAAATCCGGCAACTACAAGGTGCGGCTGGCGGGCTGCGTGGCGAACCGATCGCGCGAAACCAATGAGGTGGACCGCTACTGCGAACGTGTCGGCTTCAACCGTATCGCGCACATGCCTGATATTGACGCCATCCGTCGCTCTCGCCTGAAGAAAAAAACCCTGTTCGAGATGGACGATAGCGAAGACATCGTGATGGCCCGCGCCGAATATATGCGGCTGGCCGACAACCTTTGGCGCTCGGTGCAGGAACCCGGATCAACCCCTGCGCCGCTGCCAGATCGTGAGATTTTTGAACTGCTGGGGTTCGATTGATGACCAGTTACGCTGCAACCCTGACCCGCGTGGAAGACTACTTCGACCGTTCGGCCACCAAAGTGTGGGAACGACTGACCTCAGACGCGCCCGTGTCCCGCATCCGCCAGACCGTGCGCGAGGGCCGTGATAAAATGCGCGCGCTGATGCTGTCGCGCCTGCCCACCGACCTGCGCGGCGCGCGGGTGCTGGATGCAGGCTGCGGCGCGGGGCAGATGACGGCTGAGTTGGCCGCACGCGGGGCCGACGTGATGGCCGTCGACATCTCGCCCGCCTTGGTCGATATCGCCCTTGCCCGCCTGCCCGCCGAACATGCTGCCCGCGTCAGCTTTGCCAGCGGCGACATGACCGCCGACCATGGCCGCTTTGATTACGTCATCGCGATGGACAGCCTGATTTACTACGGCACCACCGACATCACCGCAGCCCTGGATCGCCTCGGCAGCCGCACCGACAAGGCCGTGGTGTTCACCGTGGCCCCCAAAACCGCGTTTCTGATGACGTTCTGGAGCATGGGCAAACTGTTCCCCCGCGCCGACCGCAGCCCGATCATGGTGCCGCATGCCTTCACCACCCTGAACCGCACCACCCAAGGCCGGGTCAGCAAAATCGACCGCGTCTCCCGCGGGTTCTATATCTCGGAATGTCTGGAGTATCGTCCGTGATCTTTTTCAAGTCGAAACATGTGCAACAGCTTAGCGCCAAATGGATGCCGTTCGCTGACGCCGCATCCGAAGGCCTGACCCTGCCGCAACTGCTGCGGCTTGGGCTGTTTCAGGTCTCGGTCGGCATGGCGGCGGTATTGCTGCTGGGCACGCTGAACCGGGTGATGATTGTGGAACTTGGCGTGCCTGCCTCCATCGTGGCGCTGATGATCGCGCTGCCGGTGGTCTCGGCCCCCTTCCGCGCGCTGCTGGGCCATAAATCGGATACCCACAAAAGCTGGATCGGCTGGAAGCGCGTGCCTTACCTTTGGTTCGGCAGCCTGTGGCAAATGGGCGGCCTTGCAATCATGCCGTTTGCGCTGATCGTGCTGTCGGGCGATCAGGTGCATGGACCTGAATGGGCGGGCAAAGCCTTGGCTGGCATCGCGTTTCTGATGACCGGCGTGGGGATGCATATGACGCAAACCGCAGGTCTGGCGCTGGCCTCTGATCGCGCCACAGATGAGACTCGCCCACGCGTTGTGGCGCTGCTGTATGTGATGTTCCTGCTGGGCATGGCGGTTTCTGCCGTGGTGCTGGGCCTGCTGCTGCGCAATTTCGACGAAATCCGCCTGATCCGCGTCGTGCAAGGCTGCGGCGTGGCCACCATGGTGCTGAACCTTGTTGCCCTGTGGAAACAGGAAAAGGTCCGCCCGATGAACGCCGAGGAAATGGCGCAGGCGCGGCCGATCTTTCATGAAGGCTGGCGCGATCTGATGGCGGGCGGCCATGCTGGCCGGCTGTTGTTGGTGGTGATGCTCGGCACGATGGCGTTTCAGATGCAGGATGTGCTGCTGGAGCCCTACGGCGCTGAAATCCTTGGGCTTTCGGTGGGGTCAACCACTTGGCTGACCGCCTGCAATGCGATGGGCGCGCTGGTGGGTTTTGTGCTGGCCGGACGCTGGATGTCCAATGGTCACGACATGTTCCGCATGTCGGCGCGTGGCCTGCTGGTCGGCGTCGTGGCCTTTCTGTTGGTGATCTTTGCAGCACCACTGCATTCGACCGTGATGTTCTACATCGGCGCGTGGAGCATCGGTCTGGGCGCGGGCCTGTTCGCCGTAGCAACCCTGACCGCCGCCATGTCGCTGCCCGAGCACGGCGTGGCCGGGCGCGGGCTGGTGCTGGGCGCTTGGGGGGCGGCACAGGCAACCGCTGCGGGCCTGTCCATTGCGGTCGGCGGCGGCCTGCGCGACAGCGTCGGTGCCTACGCGCTTCAGGGCGGCTTTGGCCCGGTATTTACAGCGCCCGCCTTTGGCTACTCTGTTGTTTATATGATCGAAATCGTCGTTCTGTTTGTCACCCTGATCGCCCTTGCCCCGCTAGTGCGGGTCGCTCTTTTCACCGCGCAATCCAAAGCCGACACCGCCCGTCTGGGCCTTGTCGATTTCCCCAACTAACCCGGAGGACACCTCATGCTGGGCACAACTTTCTTTGGCAACTTTGATCTCGCGTCGCTGGCCATCTGGCTGTTCTGGGGCTTTTTCGCGCTGCTGGTCTATTATCTGCAAACCGAAAACATGCGCGAAGGCTATCCGCTGGAATTGGAGGACGGATCACCTGCGCCAAACCAAGGCCCGTTCCCGCTGCCAAAGCCCAAAACCTTCATCTTGCCGCATGGCCGGGGTGAAGTCACCGTGCCGAACGGCGCGCGTGAAGCCCGCGAAGTGGCCTTGGGCCGCACCGCTGTCTCCGAAGGTTTCCCCCACGCCCCCTTGGGCAATCCGATGACCGATGGTGTCGGGCCCGCCGCTTGGGCCCCGCGCCGCGATGTGCCGGAACTTGACGGCCACGGCCACAACAAGATCGTGCCGATGGCGCAGGCCGCAGGCTTTGCCGTCTCGGCTGGACGTGACCCGCGCGGCCTTCCCGTGCAGGCGGGCGATAACGAGGTGGTGGGCCGGATTTCCGATATGTGGGTCGATGCGCCCGAGCAACTGGTGCGCTATCTGGAAATCAACCTTAACTCGGGCCACCGCTGCCTTGTGCCGATGCCGATGGTGAAAATCTGGAAGGATCGGGTGCGGATCAATTCGCTGTCGTCCGATCTGTTTGACGGCGTACCGGGCACCAAATCCCTGACCGAAGTGACTCTGCTCGAAGAAGAAAAGATCAGCGCCTATTACGCAGGCGGCACGCTGTATGCGGCAGGCAATCGCAAGGGCGGCTCCTTGGCGTGGAAGCCATGAGCGCCCCGCACGACGATTTCGCCACCGAACCGGTGCGCGGCCTGCCAGAACGCCCGCCTGTGGGCGAGGAGTTGCTGTGGCAAGGCCGTCCCGACAGTTTGGCTTTGGCCCGCGATGCCTTCAAGATCACTTGGGTGGCGGGGTATTTCGTGGCGCTGGCGGTCTGGCGGGCCTGTGCGGTGTCAGATGGCAGCCCCGCCTCGGTCATCGCGGTGATGCTGCCCTATCTTGCCATCGGTCTGGTAGCCTGCGGTCTGCTTTACCTGCTGGCGTTAATACAAGCCCGCGCAACCGTTTACACCATCACCACGGCGCGCGTCGCCTTGCGGATTGGGGCTGCGCTGACGGTGACGCTGAACGTGCCGTTCAAACAGGTCGGCGCGGCCACACTGGCAACCAAACGCGGCGGCACAGGCTCGATCGCTTTGGAAACCTTGGGCGAAACCCGGATTTCCTATCTGGTCTGCTGGCCACATGTGCGCCCGTGGCGCTTTGCCAAAACCCAACCCACGCTGCGCTGCATCGCAAATGCTGCCCGTGTGGCGAAGATCTTGGCCGATGCCGCAGAAACCCGCATCAACGAACCTGTGGTCGGCCGTGTAACCCACGGCATGGCACTGGCGGCGGAATAGGAGACGACCATGGTCAGCCAAACTCAAACCCGCGCCCGCCCGTCTGACAGCAAGGACATGATCCCCAAGCACCTGCTGCTGGCGATGCTGGCGCTGGTGATTGCAAGCCTTGCCGTGGTCAGCTTTTCGGTTTTGACCGGGCGCGATCATGTTGGTGTGCCGAAATCTGCCCCCATCGTGGCCGAGCGCAGCATCATCCTGAAAGGCGGCGGCGCGCAGGCGGTGACGGTGCTTTCAACCGATGGCAAGCTGCTGATGGATCTGCCACATGGCGGCTTTATCACCGTCATTCAAAACGGAATGGAACGCGCCCGCTTGACCGCTGGCGTTGATAAATTACTTCCTTTGCGCATTGTGGAATACGCAAATGGCCGCCTTACGGCACAAGATGACTACACCGGATGGAGCGCAGAATTGGGCGCATTCGGGTCTGACAACAGGGCTGCGTTCGAACGGCTCATGTCACAACTGTGATCATAATAAGGGGAACCAAATGATGGCAATCTTTCGTAAAATCGCCGAAGAAGTGCCCTGCACCGTCGAGGTCAGCCACCGCTTCGAAAGCCTGCACGCCCATGTTCGTTTCAACAATGGCGCCGTCGTCTATCCAGGCGATGAGGTTCTGGTGCATGGCGCGCCGATCCTTGCCGCCTACGGCGAGTTGATCATCGAAGATCGCCAAGCCACCATCACCCGCGCCAGTTGGCTGGAACGGCAATGGACCCGCGCCACCGGCGATTTCGGCTTTATGGAACTGTGCGAGTTTTCGTTTTCCGACGAGGTGACGCTATGAACGCCACCCCCAAAGGCCTTGACGCCGATTACGCCGAACTTGCCGCCGCCCAACCGCAAGACACGCAGGCGATGGCGACCGAAACCACCCTGCTGAACCCGCGCTTTTACACCACCGACTTTGACGAGATGGACCGCGTCGATGTCACCCCAGTGCGCAAAGAATGGGATGCCCTGCTGGCCGAGATGAAAGCCGACCCCAACAAGGGCCATTTCAAGAAAACCGTCGATTGGACGGAATGGGATGCCAACTGGGACGGGATGGAGCCAAAGCTGAAGCGCGAGTTTATCGACTTTCTGGTATCCTCCTGCACCGCCGAATTTTCCGGCTGCGTGCTGTATAAGGAAATGAAGCGCCGCGGCTCTAACCCAGATATCTGCGAGCTGTTCAGCTACATGTCGCGCGACGAGGCCCGCCATGCAGGTTTCATCAATGACGCGCTGCGCGAGGCAGGTGTTGCGGTGAACCTTGGCTTTCTGACCAAGGCGAAGAAATACACCTACTTCCGCCCAAAGTTTATCTACTACGCCACCTATCTGTCTGAAAAGATTGGATATGCCCGCTACATCACCATCTATCGCCACCTAGAAGCCAACCCCGACCAACGCTTCCACCCGATCTTCAAATGGTTCCGCGAATGGTGCAATGACGAGTTCCGCCATGGCGAAGCCTTCGCTTTGCTGATGCGCACCGATCCAAAACTGACCAATAGTTTCGCCAATAAACTTTGGATCAGGTTCTTTCTGACGGCGGTGTATTCGACGATGTTCGTGCGCGACCATCAGCGCCCGGAATTCCACAAAGCCCTTGGCGTCGATATCGAATGGTATGACCAAGAGGTCTTCCGCAAAACCTCCACCATCGCGCGGCAGGTGTTCCCGCTGGAAATCGACATCGACCACAAACGCTGGCTGCCCAACCTGCGCCGGATGCGCGATGCGTTTGGGCAGATGGATGCAGGCAAACGCAAAGGCGGCATCGGCGGCTGGTTCAGCCACAAACTGGGCGTTGTCAAAGCGGCCTCGGCCTTCGTAGCCCTTTACACCATCCCGGTGATCAAGCGCGATCCGCCCAAAGACGTGCGGTTGGAGCCGATCTATTGAACGCTGTCCCGCATAAGGTTGGGGGTTTGGGGCGGGCGCGCCCCGGCCCCCGCCCGACTGCTCGGTCGCAAAAGGGCCACAGCCGATGAGCGATAACCCGTGGCTCGCCGCACTCACGACGCTGTTCATGTGGTGGTTCTCCACCGGCGTCATTTTGTGGCGGGTGCGGGTGGCCGACAATGGCACGGCGCAAGATCATCTGAATTCGGTGATCATCGGCCTGCCGCTGCTGGCAATCGGCTTTGCCGCCGCAAACGCATCCTTGCCTGACCTATCGGCCAACGGCATCTACCTTGCGTTTCTGGCCGCACTGGCGCTGTGGGCATGGATCGAACTTGCCTTTCTCTCCGGTATCATCACCGGGCCAAATCGCGCCCCCTGCCCAGCCTTCATCAGCCCGACCGACCGTTTCTGGCACGCCGTCGGCACCATCGCCTGGCACGAACTGACGCTTATCCTCACCCTGACCGCCCTTGGCATCGCCTCGCTTCATGCCGCCAACCCCTTTGCCTTTGGCACCTTCGCGCTGCTGTTTGTCGCCCGCGTCTTTGCCAAGCTGAACCTGTTTCTCGGCGTGCCGCGCATCAACACGCACTTTCTGCCCCGGCCGCTTTCGCATCTTGCCAGCTATTTCCGCATCGGGCGCATCACCGCCTTCTTTCCGCTCTCGGTTTCCGCGCTGACCGTAGGCTCTGCCCTGCTGCTGGAACGCGCGATCAATGTGACACATCCCAGCATGTCGGTGGGCTATGCGCTGCTGACCTGCCTGTGCCTGCTGGCCCTGCTGGAGCACTGGTTCATGGTGCTGCCGCTGCCAGACGAAAAACTATGGCGCTGGATGATCCCGGCCCGCAAAACCCTGAACCTCACACCGCAAAAAGATCAGCTCGAGGACGCCAATGGACTTTGATCAGATTTTCCACAGCCAGCTTGATGCCCTGAAAGCCGAAGGCAACTACCGCTCGTTTGCCGAATTGGAACGCAAACGCGGTGCCTTTCCGCGCGCAGATAACCACAAGGATGGCGCAGTGTCAGAGATCACCGTCTGGTGTTCCAATGATTACCTTGGCATGGGGCAACACCCCGCCGTGGTCAAAGCCATGGTCGACTGTGTGCAAACCAGCGGCACCGGATCAGGCGGCACCCGGAATATCTCGGGCAACAACCACAAACACCTGCTGCTTGAGGCCGAACTGGCCGATCTGCACGGCAAGGCCGCAGCCCTGCTGTTCACCTCGGGCTATGTGTCGAACTGGGCGGCGCTGTCGACGCTGGGCAGCCGTATCCCGAATGCGGTGATCCTGTCGGATGCGGGCAACCACGCCAGCATGATCGAAGGCATCCGCCATTCGCGCGCGGATAAGGTGATCTGGAAGCACAACGATTGGCGCGATCTGGAGCGCAAATTGCACGCCGTCGGTGACCGCCCGAAGATCGTGGCGTTTGAATCCGTCTATTCGATGGATGGCGACATCGCCCCGATCAAAGAGATCGTCGAAGTCGCCAAAGCCCATGGCGCACTGACCTATATCGACGAGGTGCACGCGGTTGGCATGTATGGCCCGCGCGGCGGTGGTGTGTCTGAACGCGAAGGGCTGGCCGACCAGATTGACCTGATCGAAGGCACCTTGGGCAAGGCGTTTGGCGTGGTGGGCGGCTACATCACCGGATCCGCAGCGCTGTGCGATTTCATCCGCAGCTTTGCCTCGGGCTTTATCTTCACCACCGCTTTGCCGCCTGCCGTCGCCGCAGCCGCAACCGCCTCTATTCAGCACCTGAAAACCAGCGATGTCGAACGCCTGCGCCAGCGCGAACAAGTCGCGAAACTGCGGGCCCGGCTTGATCGTTTGGGCATCCCGCATTTGGCCAACGACAGCCATATCATCCCAGTAATGATCGGCGACCCGATAAAATGCCGCATGATCAGCGATATTCTGATGCGCGACTGGGGCATCTATGTGCAGCCGATCAACTACCCCACCGTTGCCAAAGGCACCGAGCGTCTGCGTATCACGCCCTCACCCTGCCACACCGACGCTGACATTGACCATCTGGCCAACGCGCTTTCGGCGCTGTGGCACCGCTGCGCGATCTCGCATGCCGTGGCTTAAATCACGTTCATTTGAAGGTGCTGGGGTGATCCAGATCGGCTCTACAAACGTATAAGTATCAGCGTAACAGGGAGGCTCCTGATGAAATTGAAACTCGCCATAGTCGCGGTCTTGGCAACCGCTGCGGCACCCGCCTTTGCGGCAGGTGATGCAACCAAAGGTGAAGCCACATTCAAGCAATGTCAGACCTGCCACTCGGTGATGGATGAGACTGGCAAGGTCGTGGCAGGTAAGGGTGCCAAGACTGGGCCCAACCTCTATGGCGTGTTCGGCCGTCAGGTCGGCAGCTATCCGGATTTCAAATATGGCGACGCGATCATTGCCGCTGGCAAGACCGGGCTGGTCTGGGATGAGGCCAGCTTTGTAGATTACGTGCAAGATCCGACAAACCACTGGAAGACCGTCTTGGGCGACAAAAGTGCCAAATCCAAGATGATGTTTAAGGTGAAGAATGCGGCTATCGCAGAAGACCTTTACGCCTATCTGATCCAGTTCAGCCCGAACGCAGGTGCCGCAGCGGCCCCGGCTGATGCAGCGCCCATCGATCCGGCCGCCCCTGCGCCAGCGACCACGCCGTAAGCTGCCATAAATGGCAAAATGCAAAAAGGCCCCCAAGATTTGGGGGCCTTTTTGCATCTGGTATCCCAAAATCCGAAACGGCTACACCATATATTGTATGTAAAAAGTCGCAAACCACATCGCGTTCCCAGCTGGGAAGACATGCCCGGTCGCGCGCAAACAAAACTCAAAAGCCCAGCTTGCGGAATCTTCGCAAACTTAAACTGCTGAAATCAGGCGCGCTTGGCGTTCTGCCGCTGTGGCAGCACCTTGTGCACCGCGTCCGCAATATCGGCCACCGTCAGCCCCGCATCGGCATACATCGCAGCCGGGCTGGATTGTTCAATGAACCGATCGGGCAAGGTCAGCGTCCGCAGACGCAAGCCATGATCAAGGCCGCCCGAATTCGCCAGATACTGCAAAACCTGCGCACCAAACCCGCCGCCCGCGCCCTGCTCTACCGTGATGATCGCCGCATGATGCCGCGCCAACTGCCCGATCAACGCGGTGTCCAGCGGCTTGGCAAAGCGCGCATCCGCCACCGTGACCGAAACGCCCTGCGCCGCCAAAGCCTCGGCCGCCAGCAGACATTCCGGCAAATGCGCGCCAAAACACAGCAGCGCCACGTCACTGCCCTCACGCAGCACACGGCCGCACCCGATCTCCAAAACCTCACCCCGCTCGGGCATCTGCACGCCCGATCCCTCACCGCGCGGATAGCGGAACGAGATCGGCCCTGCGTCATAGGCGGCGGCGGTGGCGACCATATGCACCAGCTCTGCCTCGTCCCCCGCAGCCATCACCACGAATCCCGGCAAGTTTGCCAGATACCCCACATCAAACGCCCCGGCATGGGTCGCGCCATCCGCCCCCACCAGCCCTGCGCGATCAATCGCAAACCGCACGGGCAAACCTTGCAAGGCCACATCATGCACGATCTGGTCGTAGCCGCGCTGCAAAAACGTCGAGTATATCGCCACAAACGGCTTCAGCCCCGATGCCGCCATGCCCGCCGCAAAGGTCACACCATGCTGCTCGGCAATACCCACATCAAACACCCGCGCCGGAAACCGCGCCGCCATAATGTCCAGCCCGGTGCCCGAAGGCATCGCTGCCGTCACCGCCACAATACGGCCATCGCGCGCGGCCTCGTCCGTCAAGGCGCGGCCGAACACCGAAGTATAGGCAGGCGCATTGGATTTCGACTTCGCCTGCGCGCCCGAGATCACGTCAAACTTCGCCACGCCGTGATATTTGTCTGCCGCACTTTCCGCCGGCGCATAGCCCTTGCCCTTCACCGTCACCGCATGGATCAGCACCGGCCCCGTCGCACGGGTTTTCGCCGCCCGCAACGTCGCCAGCAATTCGGGCATGTTATGCCCATCAATCGGCCCGATGTAGGTAAAGCCCAACTCTTCAAACAAGGTGCCGCCGCCCGGCGTTGCCGTCACCAGCGCCCGCGCGCGGCGTGCGCCATCACGCAAGGGGCCGGGCAACGCCGCCTCAAAGCCTTCGGCCATGCCGCGCAGCGCCGCAAAGGGCGCATGCGCCGACAAGCCGTTGAGATATTTGTTCAGCGCGCCAACCGGGGGCGCAATGCTCATGTCATTGTCGTTCAGAATAACGAACAACCGTTTGCCCAGATGACCTGCCGCGTTCATCGCCTCATAGGCCATGCCCGCCGTGATCGCGCCATCGCCAATCACCGCAATCGCATCGCCAGTGGGCTGACCCATATCGCGGCCAATGCTAAAGCCCAAAGCCGCCGAAATCGAGGTGCTGGAATGTGCAGCCCCAAACGGATCATATTCAGACTCCGACCGTTTGGTGAAGCCCGAAAGCCCACCGCCCTGCCGCAAACTGCGCATCCGCGCCCGCCGCGCCGTCAGGATTTTGTGCGGATAGCATTGATGCCCGACATCCCAAATCAACTTGTCCACCGGCGTGTTGAACACCGCATGAATCGCCACCGACAATTCCACCACCCCCAAAGACGACCCAAGATGCCCACCGGTTTCCGACACCACCGAAATCACCTCGGCGCGCAATTCATCCGCCAACAGCTTAAGGTCACCGTCACTCATCCCGCGCAAATCGGCCGGGGTGTTCACGGTGTCAAGAAGCGGAGTTTCCAGTGGCATGGCTTTGGCCTTTGCTATGAAAAAAGGTGCCGGGTGCAGAACACACGGCACCAGGGTCCTGTTGCCATTCAGGAGGGAACCGGGCTGTGGAGGAGCCCAGAGTTTGGGCCGGCATTTGGCCCCAACGGCGTTGCAGGTCTGGCAACATCCTGCTGCCAGGCCCGGTTTTCATCATACGATCCTTGCCACAGTCTGGCTGATTTCCAGCCCGGTGTAGGGCGAAGGCGCCTGCTTGCTTTCCTCGGGCAGCAATAGGCTCACGCCCCAGATCGCCAAAAGCACCACAGCCACAATCGCAACCCCAACACCCGCCAAAAGCGCGCCCCAGATCATCTGTCCCAAGGCCCATACCCGCAAGCGGACCACCGGGGTTTCACCCTCATAATAATGCTCGTCAGACATGATCCATCCTTTCCAGCGATCCGTCAAAGTTCAGTCAAGTGGCGCATAGCCGTGGTCTTGTGCCCAGACAAACCAGTTATCCACCACCGTTCCGGTCAGCAGAATGCCAATCCCGCCCGTGATCGGCACCAACACTGCAAACCACCAAGCCCAACGGTGAATCCCCTCCATCGTGGCGTTAAAGCCCATGGTCCAGCGCCAGAACAACGCCGCACGCTCAGACGCCGTGCCACGATCCACGATCTGCTCCAGCTCGCGGTCACCACCAAGGCGGGTCACCGAAAGAATGGTCGCGCCATGCATCGCAAACAGCAGGGCCGAGCCATACAGGAACACAATCGAAAGCGCGTGGAACGGGTTATAGAACAGGTTGCCATAGGTCAGGCTAAACAGGTTGGTCCAATCCAGATGCGGGAAAATCCCGTAAGGCACCGCTTCCGACCAGCTGCCCATCAACACCGGGCGGATCAGCCCCAACACCATCACCAGCCACAAAGCCGCGGCAAAGGCCCAGGATACGTGCTTGCCCAGACCCAAAGCCTCGGCCCGCAGATAAGTACGGATCCACCAGCACCACAGCGCGATCAAAAAGAACAACCCCGCCACCAGAAACAAACCGCCCTGCATCATCGGCGGCATCCGCAGGCCCCACTCCGGTGCAGGGGGCTCCAGCGCCATCCAGAACAGATCGCGCATGAACACAGCCGGGTTAAAGCCCGCCAGATGCCAGAACCAGAAGCCGATGATCAGAAACCAGATCAGCCCACAGGCCATGCTGATCACCCCGAAAGTGCCCAGATAAACCGGGCCCAACTGAGCGTTGCCAAACCAACCCATCAGGGTCGAAAACCCGGCAGTCTTGGTGCGGTTGGACAGATCGACGTTTTCGACCATCCCCATTTCAGGCGCTGCGCGCACCTGCACTTGGGTGAAAATGTTCTGATACTCAGCCATTTACGCCTCCTGGAATGTTTGCCCAGAATGGAAGTTGCAGCCACCAATTCCACCAATCCACCCATTGATCGAACCAGATCGTGCCCGAGATCAGGATACAGATCGCGCTCCAGAACCCGGCATTCAGCGCCAGCAGCAGGCCCAGACGGTGAATCCCCAAAGTGCCCACCGAATAGCCGATCAGATCGCGAAAGAACGTATCCTCATGGTCGGGCGTTTTCATCACCTGACCGCGGCCGGGGTTCGCCGCCGACAGGACCAACCCGCCATGCAATGCCAGCGCAAAGCAGTTGGTGAAGAAGAAACTGACCGCAACCATATGCACGGGGTTGTAGTGGAAATTGCCGTAGGTGTAGCCCGTGTTGCTGACCCAATCGAGATGGCTGAAAATGCCATAGGGAAACGCATACCCCCAAGCCCCCATCAGCATCGGTCGGATCACCACCAGCGTCAGATAAGCAAAAATCGCCACACCAAACGCAATCGGCACATGCAGGCCGATGCCCAGCTTGCGGCAAATCTCAACCTCGCGCAGCGCCCAACTGATGAAGGATCCCGCCGCGCACATTGTGATGATCTGCCACAACCCACCTTGCATAAGCGGCGCGAACGCCAAGCCATTTTCAATCGGCGGCGGATTGATCGAAATCAGCCACGGGTTCCAGGTTGGCCCCATCGCCGCGCCGTAAAAGATCAGCATGGTGCCAAGGGCCGCGAAGAAGAAGGTCGTGACCCCAAAGAAGCCGACGTAGAACGGTCCAACCCAAAAGTCGAACAGGTTGCCGCCGATCAGCGTGCCACCGGGCACGCGGTATTTTCGTTCGAAGCTGAGCAGTGCCATGCTTCCCTCTCCGCGGTTGGACGGATCAGCCACCTTGCACCCGCAAAGCCCCGCGACCGTCTATTGTTCTTGTAAGTTGAATTTGGTGCGGCCGATTGAAGCCGCCCGCACCAAGTGCAAGCCCCTGTCAAGGAGCCGGAGCAGCAACCACAGGCGCATAGCCATGTTTGGCCGCCGCGATGTCGAACCAGTTGTAGGCGGGGTTCGACAGCAGGACGAGGTGGATCATCACTGCCAAAAGAAACAGGAAAACCCCCTGCGCCACGAACACGCGACGCGGATCGAAAATCAGCCAGATCTTGTAGAACTTGCTCATATCTCGTCCCCCCTCAAAACCACGGGCGCCAGATGAACACGGCCACATGCGCGATCACGGCGATGGTCGTGAACAACCAAAGCCCGCTCATGTAGACCGAGTGCAGCTCTTGCGCCTGCTGGTCGGTTAAACCTGTGAAAGACAGGTCAGTTCTATCAGCCATAGTACCCTCCGGATATTCGGACTGAAGCCGCATTCCCTGCGGCCGGGCCACGGTGGGCGGAATGCCCCTCCGATGTTTCGTCCTCCCGTTGCAGGAAGGGCGAATTGCGTGTGCGGATGGTTATCCGCGAAAAATCATCGGCGTGACCGCTTCCGCATCTTTCAGCGCGCGCGCCACCGGACCCAACCGGGGAAATTTGGCGTGCCGCACGGTTTGCAGCAGCCAACCCACCACATGTGGCAGCACAGCCAGGCTGAAGATCAGCGCAAAATAGATGACGAATTCAGTCTTATTCACACGTTTGACCTGATGCAGATCACCGTTGGCGGTATAATCGCTCATGTTCTCTCTCCCTGAGGTGACAAAAGGGCCACGCCGGGCAGCCCCTCCACGGTTTCGCGCACCACCCGTTCCGCCCCGGAATCCAGCGCAGCCTTTTCGGCTGCATCGCGCAAAGACCGCGCGGCGCTGATCCGGGTTAGGATCGGGTGGGTATTCACAATGCGGTCCAGCGCCGCCTGCGCATCGACATCCCAAGGGAAATCGCGCCGCAAAGTCGTGGGGGTGGCCGCCGCCGAATCCATCTCGGTGCCCAGCGGCAGGATGTGGAACAGCGCATCAAACAGGCTGTTGCACACCTCTTGCAAGATCCAGACCGCCCCGGCATAGCCCATCGCAGGCGTGCCAGTTGCGCGCCGGATCGCGGCCCCGGGGAAAGAGGCCGCGATGAAACTGGGGGCAGGCCCAAAGCCGCCCTTCATCTCTGCCAGATACATTTTCTCATTGATCGAGCCCATCACCACCAAGGGCCGATGCTGTTTCAACAGCCCGCGGATCGCCTCGTTGTTGGTCTTTTTCCCCGGCACGCGCGCCACCGCAAAAGCACAAGGCAGGCCCAGATCCGACTCAAGATAGTTGCGGATGCCACGGGCATAAGTCTCGGTCGCCACAATTGCGAAAGTCGCGGTTGCGAAGAAATCCTGCGTGACGCTGCGCCACAAATCCCACACCGGTTTCAGGGTCGAATGCTTTTCGCGCTCGATAAACGGCTCGGGGTCCAGCCCCAGCATTTCGCCCAGCTTGCGCAGGAATTTCGTCGTGCTGTCCACCCCGATCGGCGCTTGCAGATAGGGCTTGCCCAACACTTCCGCCAAACCCCGGCCAAATTCGCGGTACATCACGATATTGACGTCAGCATTGACCAGATTGCGCATTTCGGCCACATGCGCGCCCAAGGGCATCACCATGTTCACCTCGGCGCCGATGCCCTCAACCAGCCGCCGGATCTCGTGCAGATCGCTGGCCATGTTGAACACGCCATACATCGGCCCCAGCAGATTGAGCCGTGGCTTTGCGCCCTCGGCCCGCTTAGCCTCAGGCGGCATGCGGCCCTTGGTCATCGCAAATTCGGTAAAAATCCAGGTCATCGCGCGGTCAGCCGTCTGCCACTGATCTTCATCAATCGTGCGCGGCAGAAAGCGTTGAATGTTGGTGCCCGCAGGCGTGACACCGCCGCCGATCATCTCGGCAATGCTGCCCGTCACCACCACCGCAGGCAAAGCCGGGTCAAGCGTTTTCCACGCCCGCATCATCGCCCCTTCGGTGCCATCGCGGCCCAGTTCTTCTTCGCCCAAACCCGTCACCACAATCGGCAATTCATGCGGCGGCAGCGCGTCCGTATAATGCAGAACGCTTGTCACTGGCAGGTTCTCGCAACCCACCGGGCCGTCTATCACCACTTGCAATCCTTTGACGGCGCAAAAGGCGTAAACCGCACCCCAGTAGCCGCCTGCGCGGTCATGATCCTGCACCAACATCAGATCATCTCCTCGGCCTTGGCAGCGCGGGCGAGTTTGTCCAACTTCTTCTGATGCACAGCGCGGAAATCAGGGCGCAGGTTGGGCGCGCCCTCCCAGATGCCAGCGGTATCGCCGTGGCCTACACCTTCGAAAAACGCCTTCATCGTCTCCATCCGGTCCCGTCCCGCGATGGCCGCATTCACCACCTGCCCCAAAGATCCCGCCCCCGCTGGCCCCATCAACGGCCGCGCCGAAATCAGATTGGTGAAGTAAAGGCTTGGAATCGCCAGCTCTTTCGCCTTCTGCACCAGCGGGGTTGTCCCCACCGCCAGATCAGGCCTTATCGCCATCATCGCGCTGGCATCATCTTCCAGCGAGGCGCGGAATTTCACGCGCGTGCCCTTGGCCTCAAGCCACTCCAGATCGGCAGCGCTCCACGGGGTTTTCGGGCAAGCGGTGCCGACATACGGCACGTTCGCACCAGATTCGATCAGCAGCCGGGCAACCAGCAACTCCGAGCCTTCATAGCCCGAAAGCGTGATGGTTCCCTTGATCGGGTTCGCCGCCAAAGCCGCCTTGATCGCCGGCAAAAACGCATTCTGTGCAGCCGCAATCTGCGCCGGATCAACGTTATACGCCTCCCCAATAGCCGCCAACCAAGCCGCCGTGCCATCATGCCCAACCGGAGCAGAGCCGACTATCTTGCGCCCCGCACTTTGAAACTCGCGCACCGCAGCGGTGTAGAATGGGTGGATCGCGGCGACCACATCGCAATCAAGCGCCGCATACAACTCCCGCCACTCGCGGCACGGCACCACTGGCCCCGCAGCCAACCCCATCGGGGCCAGCATCGCGCCCAGCATCATCGGATCGGCTGGAAACATCTCGCCCAACAAGGCCACTTGCGGGCGATCTGACCGCCCCTGCGCAGGGGCAGCCACCGGCCCCGCCTCAATCTCGGCCCGGGCATATTTCAGCATCGCACCCGCCAAAACATCCTTAGCCTCGGCATGGGTCGGGATACCAAAGCCCGGCACATCAATGCCGACAATCCGCACCCCATTGATTTCGCTGGGCAACAGCTTGAGCGGCACGCCGCTGGCGGTTGGCACACACAGGTTCGTCACCACCACCGCATCATAGCGGTCCGGATCGGCCAATTCATGCACCGCGTCGCGAATGTCCTCAAACAACTTACCCGTCACCAGCGATTCCGAGTTAAACGGCACATAGCCCACCGACCGCCGCGCGCCGTAAAAATGCGACACAAACGTCAGCCCATACACACAGCAAGCCGACCCCGACAAAATCGTCGCCACCCGCCGCATCCGCAGCCCCACGCGCAAAGACCCAAACGCCGGACACATGCTTTGCGGCTTGTCATGCGGGCCCTGCGGATAATCCGCCGCGTATTGGTCCAGCAGCTCCGAATTGCCCGCAGCGCGCGCCGCCGCTTCCATCGTCGCCGCTCCAGCATGACAGCCCATGCCATCGACGGGCGCGCTGACCTCGCGTTGCGGTTCGGGCTGGCCCGCCGCAAGTTGGGTCAGCGGCGCATCATGGGCGCTGTCATAGCCGATTTCGGTCATTTCGCACCCGTCAGGCGGCGCAAAGCGGCTTCCAATTCGGCAAGGCGGTCCAGGTCAAACATGGTCATACACCACTTCCAGCGATTTCTTCAGAACGGCATTCTTGCCGCGCATGTCTGCATCCGTCGCAGGCGTAAGCACAAAAGCGGCCCCCGTGGCTTCTGCTGAAAACAGCCCCAGCAATCCATCCTGGTTCAAAGGCGCAGGCCGCACCGGCGGCGCCAACGCCACCGCCTCAGCAAGCGCCGCAAACATCGGCCCCCACTGCGACTCGTAGCTGCCAACAATCTGATAATTCGCGCTTTTCTTGCGCAGATCGTCATCTTGCGGAATAGCCGCCAGCACCGGAATTTTTACCGCTTCGGCAAAAGCCGCAGCCTCGCCGGTGCCGTCATCCTTGTTGATCACCAACCCGGCGATGCCGACATTGCCGCCCATCTTGCGGAAATATTCCACCGCCGAGCAGACGTTGTTGGCGACATACAGCGATTGCAGATCGTTTGACGCCACAAGAATAACCTTCTGCGCCATGTCGCGGGCAATCGGCAAACCAAAGCCACCACAAACCACGTCGCCCAGAAAATCGAGCAGCACATAGTCGAAATCCCAATCATGGAACCCCAGCTTTTCCAGCAGTTCAAAGCCGTGAATAATCCCACGCCCGCCGCAACCCCGGCCCACTTCCGGCCCGCCCAGCTCCATCGCGAACACACCGCCGCGCTTGAAGCAGACGTCACCGATCTTCACTTCCTCACCTGCCAGCTTTTTCTTCGACGAGGTTTCAATGATCGTCGGGCACGCCTTGCCGCCAAACAGCAGGCTGGTGGTGTCAGATTTCGGGTCGCAGCCGATCAGCAGCACCCGCTTGCCCATCTCGGCCATCATGTGGCTAAGGTTGGCCAAAGTGAACGATTTGCCGATGCCGCCCTTGCCGTAAATCGCGATGATCTGGGTCTTCTTGGTCGGCGGGGATTGTGGAATTGCCAACGAAGGTTCCTCGTGGGCTTCTTCCCGCAAGCGGTTGTCGAAATCGACAAGGTTCGGAATATCAAGCGTCATGCGTGGCCCTTCCAGTCGAGTATCATTTTAAGGCAGTTGGGATCCGTGAAAGCAGTCTCGTAGGCTTCGGTGGCCGCGCTGGCGGCACGGCTGTGCGTGACCAGACCTGCCAAGGAAAGCGCCCCGGATTCAACAAGTTGCCGAGTGGCCACCATGTCATCAGCAGCCCATTCGGCGGCGATGCGGAACCGCGCCTCTTTCATAAAGGCGGGCGGAAAGGCGAAGGAAATGGGCGCGGTATAGAAGCCCGCCAGCACCACCTCGCCGCCCTTTTTGATCCGACCGATCAGGCTGTTCAGCAGATCAGCAGCACCAGAGGCATCGTAAATCGCCGCATAATCACGGCGCGCATCGGCTTCGGGCAGCATCACTTGATAGCCGACCGCACCCGCATGGCGGGCCACATCCGTCTCCCAAACCGTCGGAGGCGGCGCACCTGCGGCAACGGTCAGCCGCGCCAGCAAGCGGCCCAAAACGCCATGCCCCACAATCAAATCCGGCAAGGCGCGGTCAAATCCGGCGAGCGCGTGGCGCGCGGTGGCGGCCAGCGCCAGCAAAGCCCCCTCCGCCCCCAAAGCCCGATCAATCCGCGTAACCCGCGCGCCAGACGTGACCAGCATCTGCGACGCCGCCCCAAACAGCCCGCGCACCGGGCCCGCCTCGGTCGCCTCAAAACAATTCGCGCCCGGGACAAACACGTGCTCACCCACCCGGAAACCCGAGTCAGCGCCAGCCTCAACCACCTCGCCGGCAGCCTCGTAGCCCGGCACCAGCGGATACCCCATGCCCGGAAACTGTGGCATCGTGCCTGACCAGAACAGCTTTTCAGTGCCGGTCGAAATACCAGAATAAGCGATCTGCACCACCACATCGGCCACCCCCGGTGGGGTCAGCGACAATTGCCCCAGCGAAAGGTTCTTCGGCCCTGAAAGTATGATTGCATTGGTTTTCACGATCACTCCCCGGACGGTCAGGCTCTGGTCTTCTGACAAGACCAATCCCCACACCATCCTGTTACTGTCATTCTAGACTTACAGATTAAACTGTCAAACTAAATTGACACTCGCGGTAACTTCTCTTTGAAGTCAGGCCCGGATTGCCGTGATGACCGAGGTGATAAATGGTCGAAAACCTACATGAATACAAATGCTTGCAAAACCAGCCGCTTGCAAAATATCTGAAATTTCACTGGCCGATCTGGTCCGCCCGGTTTGCATCGCCAAAGTGTAAACTGCAAAGTACACATCAGTTGCGCGATGGGGCGCGGCACCACCTGACATGGGTTCCGAGATGATCAACCGCCCGCCCACGGGCAAAACCGCATGCACCGCATGCAACAGCCGCGCTACCGTCGAATCATCGTGATCATACAGCACCCGCACCAGACTGATCGCGTCGGCCCCCACCGGCAAAGGGTCATCGCGAAAGCTGCCAGGGTGCAGCGTCAGCCGATCCGAAAACCCCGAAGCCACCAGCCGCTGCTGCGCACCCTCCAGCACCACCGGCAGATCGAACAGATCAAGCCGCACCTGCGGATAGGCCGTGCCAACCGCCGCCAAAAACGCACCCGTGCCGCCGCCGACATCCATCAGCCGCGTCACGCCCGTCAGACTGATCATCCGCAAGGTGTCCTCGGCCACCAGCACCTGACTTTCGGCCATCAGCTCGGAATAGGTCGCAGTCACCTGCGGATCGACCGCGCCCGCCGCGCCAAAAACATAGGGCCAGAACTGCGCCAGTTGCGTATCGCGGCCATCGCGCCAGAACGCCACAGGGTTGGCCAGATCGGCATAAAGCGCGCGGTGATGCAGGATCATCGCCTGCAAGCCCGGCACGCCCAGCAGCGACGCGCCCCGCAGCGACAGACCAAAATGGCCATCGCGGTGACGCTTTAGCAGACCAAGCCCCGCCCCCGCTTGCAGCAAAACCTGCATCCGCTCGGGCGGCACCGCACACAGCCCTGCGATCTGCGGCACCGTAACCGGACCGTCTTGCAGCAAGTGCAACACCCGCAATTCCACCAGCGCCATCAACACCTGCGCGTTGACAAACCCTGCCACCACGTCAAACAATGCCGCCCCCTCGGCCCGGGCAATCCTTCGCAGACCGGGGATCCGGGCCGCCCAAACCTGAAACCTGCGCGACGCCGCCAGCCGCAACAGCCAGCCGCGTCGAAAGGGGTGTAGGCGGGGCAAAACCGTCATGCTAGCGCCGCACGTCGGCCCGCTGCAAAACCGGGGCAACCGGGGTCATCCGTTCGGCATAGCGGCGCACCATATCGGCCAACGTCGCCTCGCCCGGACAAGACGGGATCGAGGCAATCGCGCCGCCCAGAATATCCTTCAGCCGCCGAATTGCCCCCTGCACGCCCAGCGATGTCACCGCATTTGGCCGCCCGTGTGCTGCATCCTGCCCCGCAGGTTTGCCCAAAGTTTCGGCATCATACAGCGCATCACGCAGGTCATCGGCGACCTGAAACGCCTCACCGATCCGCGCGCCCAATTCCTCCCAAGGCTCGGCATCCTGCCCGGCGGCCAGCGCGCCCATCTGAGTCGCAGCGATGAACAATGCTCCGGTCTTGGCGCGATGATAGGCGGAGAGATTGATCTGCGCCTCGCTCTCCCAGCCTTGGCCCGCGCAAATGCCATCCGGCATGCCCGTACGGCGTGACAGCACGCGAATCATTTGCAAGGCGCGGTCGGCATCCTTGCCCGCCGCGGACGCCAGCACGTCAAACGCCAACACGATCAGGCTATCGCCGGTCAGCACCGCCAATGGCTCGGAAAACGCGCGATGTACGGTGGCTTTGCCGCGCCTTTGGTCAGCATCATCAAAACAGGGCAGATCGTCATGCACGAGGCTGGCGCAATGGATCAACTCCAGCGCCACCGCCGCCGCATCTGAAAGCGCGGGCCGATCATCACCGCAGGCCAGAGCCACGCTTAGCAAAATCGTCGGCCTGATCCGCGCGCCGCCCGGCGTGACGGCATAATGCAACGCCTGTGCAAGTTTCGCCGGGGCATCGCCGGCCATAGCCCCGCGCAAAACCTTCGCAGTCACCACATCAAGCCGTTCGTCGATCTTCATGGAAAAGCTCCTCAACGGCCGGATGTCCGGCAAATTTCATCTGGAAGTGTCCGCTTAAAGTGACACATATATGTAAATCATACTGGACAGCTTCCTTCCGCAAGTCAACAATCAGACATGGCAACCACACGGCAAAAAATTATCGTCATCGGCGCGGGCATCGGCGGGCTTAGCGCGGCTATCCGCTTGGCTACCGCTGGCATGCAGGTGACTATGATCGAGGCGCAGGGCTATCCCGGTGGCAAGATGCGCAGTCTGGGGTCCGTGGCCGGGCCGATTGATGCAGGGCCGACGGTTTTGACCTTGCGGGCGGTGTTTGATGATTTGTTCGCCGAGGCGGGGGAAAGATTGGAAGATCACCTGACGCTTGTGCCGCAGCCGCGCTTGGCGCGGCATTGGTGGCTGGATGGAGGGCGGTTGGATTTGTTTACCGATTCAGGACAAAGTGGGGCTGCGATTGCGGAATTTGCCGGACTGAAGGCGGAGGCGGAGTTTCATGCCTTCAATCGCCAATCCGCCCAGCTTTACAAGGCGTTCAAGGCGCCAATACTGCAAGCGATGCGGCCTGATATCGCGGGCGTTGCAGTGAACGCGTTGCGGACACCTGCGATTTGGCAGGCACTTTTGCCGCAGCGCAGTTTGGCAAAGCACCTGAGCGGCAGCTTCAGCGATCCGCGTTTGCGGCAGTTGTTTGGGCGATACTCTACCTACGTCGGCGGGGCGCCGGATTTGTCGCCTGCGGTGCTGGCGCTGATCTGGCAGGCCGAAGCGCAGGGGGTTTGGGCGGTCAAGGGTGGGATGCATCAGCTTGCCCGCGCCTTGGCGGAGCTGGCCATGCGGTTGGGGGTGACGATTCGCTATGGCACCTCGGCCTTGCGCATTTTGCGGCAAGCGGGGCGTGTGACGGAGGTTGTACTGTCAGACGGGCGCGCCATGAAATGCGATGCGGTGGTGTTCAATGGTGATCCGGCAGCGCTGTTGGCGGGGTTATTGGGCAATGGGGCGCAGCAGGCGCTGAAACCGATTGCAGCACATCCGCGTAGCCTTTCGGCTTGGGTCTGGTCGTTTGCCGCCACCCCTGCCCCGTTCGATCTGGTGCATCACAATGTGTTTTTCGCCAGCGACCCTGCGCGCGAGTTTGGCGCGATCCGCCAAGGCCGGATGCCGGACGAGGCGACGCTGTATGTCTGCGCGCAGGATCGCTCGGGGCCCGATTTCGCCCCGTCCGGCGCAGAGCGGTTTGAGATCATTATGAACGCCCCCGCCAAGACGACCCTTTCCCCGCATGAGGTTTCCGAATGTCGCAGCAAAACCTTTCCGCAACTGGCCAAATTCGGCCTGACGTTTTCAGCCCCCCCCAGCGACCAAGCGCTGATGACGCCGCAGGGGTTCGCGGGGCTGTTTCCGGGGTCGCAGGGGGCGCTTTATGGGCGCAGTCCGCACAGCCTGATGGCGAGTTTTCAGCGCCCCGGCGCACGGACGAAGGTGCAGGGGTTGTATCTGGCGGGGGGCGGCGCGCATCCGGGGGCGGGGGTGCCAATGGCGGCCTTATCCGGCAAGCACGCGGCCGAGGCGATACAGATCGACCTGACTTCGGATGCGTCGTGGCCCCGGACGGTTATGCGTGGTGGTATGTCGATGGTGTCTCGGCTGACGGGACGCGCGCGGTCTCGGTGATTGGCTTTATCGGATCGGTGTTTTCGCCGTGGTATGCGTGGTCAGGGCGGCGCGATCCGGCCAATCATTGCTGTATCAATGTGGTGACTTACGGCCCCGGTGGGCGGTTTACCATGACAGACCGGGGGCGGGCTGCGTTGCGGCAAAGCCGGGATGCGTTGCAGATTGGGCCAAGCCGGATGTCATGGCAAAATGGCACGCTGGTGATTGAGGTGAACGAGGTGTCGGGCCTGCCGATCATCGCCCGTGTGCAGGGGCAAATCAGGCTGACGCCAACGGCTGTGACAGAGGTGGAGGCGACGTTGACGCCGGATGCGCGGCATATCTGGCGACCGTTTGCGCCTTCGGCCCGGATCGAGGTGGATCTGTCGCAGGGGCATTCCTGGGCCGGGCATGGCTATTTCGATGCCAACTTTGGCCAAGCGGCGTTAGAGGCCGATTTTAAGCGCTGGACATGGGGGCGCTATCCGCGCGGCCATGGCGGGACGACGTGTTTTTATGATGGCATCAGGGCGGATGGATCGACCTTGGCGCTGGGGCTGGATGTGGCGGCGAACGGGGCGGCGGTGCAAGTTGCGCCGCCACCATTGACGCCGCTGGCCCGCACCGGATGGCGGATCAAGCGCGACACGCGCTGTGATGCCGGGGCTGTGCCGCGCCAGACCAAGGCGCTGTTGGACGCACCGTTTTACAGCCGGTCGGTGGTGCAAACCCAGATCGACGGCGAGACGGTGACGGGCGTGCATGAGGCGTTGGATTTGGCGCGGTTCCGATCACCCGTGGTGAAAGCGATGCTGGCGTTTCGGGTGCCGAGGCGGGCGCGTTGGCCGTAGGGATGTGCGAGATTCGTTCCCCGCGGGGAATGACTTGTGTTTTTTAGGAAGATTTAGGGCAGCTTTCCACAAGATGTTGTGGTTGTCCGCGTTTCTGATGCAACGTCGCGGGTTCTTGCCCGATTTTACACGCGTCAAATCAGCGCGCGCCTGACTGAGCAGGCGCACCTCGATTAACCGGATGAACGGCTTGATGCATTATTCCTCTTGCGCGACGGCGTTCCGCCGCACGCGCAACGAACCGGAAAACGCTCCACTGGAGCGTTTTCTTTCGGTTCGGGAACAAGAGGGGGCTTTAGCCCGCGTTGGGGTTCAGACGCATGACGCTGAAATTCAATGCGCCTGCAATCGTGACCCAGAGCAGATAGGGCAGGAACAACGCGCCCGCCCAGAAATCGACCCCGAAGAAGCTGTAGGTCGTCGCGGCCACGGCAAGCCACAGGCCGACCATCACCACCATTGCGGCGCGGATGCGGTGCAGGCCGAAGAAAACGGGCGTCCACAGGGTGTTGAACGCGATCTGCAAGGCCCAGAACGCCAAGGCTTGCGCGTTGCTTGCCTCTCCCGCTACGCCAGCCACACCAGCCACCCGCATCGCGGCATAGGCGATGCACATGTATAATGTGGTCCAGACCACCGGAAACACCCAGTTGCGCGGGGTCCATGTTGGTTTGTGCAGGCCGTCATACCATGCGCCGGGGTTGAACATCGCCCCCGTGGCGGCGGCGGCACCGCAGGCGGCCAGAAAGGTTAGAAACAGAGGCCAGTCCATCGGGGTCGCTCCAGAATATGAAGCTAGGAAACTAGGTCATATGCCGGCGCGATCCAAGGGCCTGCGGGCGCGATCTTTGGATTCGAGTTGTGAAAGGACTGCAAACAGCGCGTCAGAGCGGCTGAAGCGCGCCGATTTGCGGGCGGCGGCCTCGACGAGGAAGGCGGTCTCGGCGCGGGCCGGAGCGTGCAGCAGGGCGGACCCCGGCAGCACGACAGAGGCGGCAGTTCGCGTCAGCGACAGGCCAAGCCAGCCGAGTTTTTGCCAGCCGTTGGTGCGGGCCCGCGCGCTGATGCTGTCATGGCCGTTGCGCGCCACAGCGCCGCCAATGCCGGCATAAACATGGCGGGCGGCGTAGATGCCGGGGCGGCAGAGCAGCGGCAGCGCGGAAATCCCCGCCTCGGCATGGCGGTAAAGCGCTTGCGCTTCGGTCAGCAGGCGTTGGGTCAGCTGGCGCAAGGCGGGGGTGGCTTGCGGGGCGTGCAGGAAGCTGGCGGGAGAGATGGCGGCTTGATCCAGCCATTCCAACGGCAGATACAGCCGCCCTGCCCGCGCATCCTCGCCTATGTCGCGGGCGATGTTGGTCAGTTGCATCGCAAGGCCCAGATCGCAGGCGCGCGCCAAGGCATCGGCGTCGCGCACCCGCATCAGCACGCACATCATCGCGCCCACCGCACTGGCGACGCGGGCGCAATAGGTCAGCAGATCGGGCAGGCTGTGGTATTGGCGGCCAAACGCATCCCAAGCAAGACCTTCCAGCAGGGCGTCTGGCAGGGCGCGCGGCATCTCGAAATCTTGCACCACAGCGGCGAAGGCGCGGTCGGCGGGCGCGTTGCGGGGGCGACCTGCGTAGACCAGATCCAGCCGGTCACGCAGGGCCAGCACGGCGGGGGCTTTGTCATCGCTGTCATCGACGGCATCATCGGCAAGGCGGCAAAAGGCGTAAAGCGCCAAAGCGGGGTCGCGCACCGGACTGGGCAGCAGCCGCGAGGCGGCGTGGAACGACAGTGATCCGGTGCGGATCGCCTCGCGGCAATGGGCCATGTCGGCGGGGGCGATCATTCGGCTGCCATGCGAAGTGTGGCGCTGCGGGGGGCGTCGGGGACAATGGTGCCCAAGACTTCGGCGCTGGCGATCACGCCGGGTAGGCCTGCGCCCGGGTGAGTGCCTGCGCCGACAAGGTACAGGCCGCGGGCCTCTTCGGAGACGTTATGCGGGCGGAAATAGGCGGATTGCAGGATGCGCGGCTCGATCGAAAAGCCGCTGCCGAAGGGGGACAGATAGCGGGTTTGAAAGCTGTTGGGGGTGAAAACCAGTTGTTCAGACAGATGGGTGCCAAGGCCGGGCAGCAGGCGGTCTTCCAGCATCTGTTGCATCTTTTGGCGGTAGGGTTCGGCTGCCGTTTCCCAATCAGTTTCACCAATCCCCAGATGCGGCACGGGGGATAGGGCGTAGAAGGTGTCATCGCCCAACGGGGCCACCGACGGATCGGTGACAGAGGGGCGGTGGACATAAAGGCTCATGTCGTCAGCCAGTTTGCCGCGGATGAAAATATCGCGGATGTGGTCTTTATAACGGGGGCCGACAAGGATGGTGTGGTGGCCAACCTCGGGCCATTTCAGCCGGGTGCCTTTGGTGCCGAAATACCAAACGAACAGACCCATCGACCAGCGCTTGCGCGCGAGTTTGTCGGGGGTCCAGCGTTTGCGGCGATGGTTGCGCAACAGGCGGTCATAGGTGTGGCCGGCGTCGGCGTTTGACACCACGACATCGGCGGCGATCACTGCGCCGTCTGTCAGCCGCACGCCGGTGGCGCGGCCGTTTTCCAGCAAAATCTCATCCACCTCGGCATTCAGGCGCAGGCTGCCGCCTTGGGATGTGATCACCCCGGCCATCGCCAAAGCAATCGCCGCCACCCCGCCCATCGCGTAATGAACACCGAATTCTTTCTCCAGATGGCTGACAAGGATATACATTGAGGTGACGTGAAACGGATCGCCGCCGATGAACAGCGGGTGAAACGACAAGGCAAAGCGCAGGCGTTCGTCTTTGACGCGGGATGCGGCATGGGCGTAGACCGATTTGTCGGCGCGCAGCATCGCAAAGGTCGGCAGCACTTTCAACAGATCGGCAAAGCGGTGCATCGCGCGGCGGCCAAGGTTTTCAAAGCCGAACCAATAGCGCTTTTCGCTGTCTTTCAGGAATTTGTCATAGCCGGGCAAATCACCGGGCGACAGCCGCGCCACCTCGGCCCGCATCGCGTCGGTGGATTGGCGGGCGGTGAAGGTCGATCCGTCTTGCCATCGGATTTGATAAAACGCCTCAAGCGCGCGCAGATCAACGTCGTGGTCAAAGTCGCGGCCACAAGCCGCCCACAGATCACGCAGGCCCTGCGGCACGGTCACGATTGTGGGGCCAAGATCAAAGCGGTGGCCGCCTTGGCTGATCGCACTGCCACGCCCGCCGGGCATGTCGAGCCGGTCAATCACCGTGACGCGGTAACCTTTTGCCCCCAGCCGCATCGCCGCCGCAAGGCCGCCCAGGCCCGCGCCGATCACAATGGCATCAGCCCCAGAGGTTTGAGGCATGGCGGGGCGGGAGGGATGAGAATCTGTCAGCATGAAGTCACGATATACTGTCTAGTATAATTTACAATACTTGCATTTTCATTATGGAATCTTGGCATTTCCCTTTGCAGCCGCCGCAAAAACTGTCAGACTATTCTGACATGTAGCCCTGAGGTCTGCCATCAACACCGTGAGTCTTTCCTTGTTTCGCTTTGCCTCGCTGCCCGCCCGGCTTTGGGTTTTGGGGCAAATGGGCGCGGCGCGGCTGTCATTGATGCGGATGCCCGAGGTGGGGTTTTGGAAGCTGTGCGGTTCTGGCACCGGCGAAGGCTTTACGCCGAAACCGAACACCGCCGTCTGGGCTATTCTTGCCACATGGCCCGATGCGACAACGGCGCGGCGGGTGATCGCAGAGGCGGCAGTGTTCCGGCGTTGGCGCAGCCATTCCGCTGAAAACTGGACGATTTTGTTAGAGCCGACCTCGGCACGCGGGCAATGGTCGGGGCGCGTACCCTTCACGGCCAACGACACGCCCAACACCGGGCCGGTTGTGGCGCTGACGCGGGCGACGATGCGGGTGTCCACGTTTCTGCGGTTTTGGCGGCGGGTGCCCGATATCTCGGCCGCCATCGGGCAAGACCCGAATGTGATCTTCAAAATCGGCATTGGCGAGGTGCCGCTGCTGCATCAGATCACCTTTTCGATCTGGCCCGATGCGGCCAGCATGGCGCATTTTGCGCGCGGTGATGGGCCGCATGGCCGCGCCATTCAGGCGGTGCGGGCCGAGGGCTGGTTTTCCGAAGAACTTTACGCGCGGTTTCGGATTCTGGATGATTGGGGCACATGGGGTGGCCGCAGCCCGCTTGCTGCAAAGGATGCCACATGAGCCAGCCTTTTCCGTTTTCCGCCATCGTCGGTCAGGCCGCGATGAAGCAGGCGATGGTGCTGACGGCGATTGATCCAGGGATAGGCGGCGTGTTGGTGTTTGGCGACCGTGGCACCGGAAAATCAACGGCGGTGCGGGCTTTGGCGGCGCTGTTGCCCGAGATTTTGGCGGTAGAGGGCTGCCCGGTGAATTCGGCCCGTGTTCAGGACGTGCCGGAATGGGCGGGGGTGAAATCGGGCAAGATGATCAAGCGCCCGACCCCGGTGATTGACCTGCCTTTGGGGGCGACTGAGGACCGCGTGGTTGGGGCGCTGGATATTGAACGGGCGCTGACGCGCGGCGAAAAGGCATTTGAGCCGGGGCTGCTGGCGCGGGCCAATCGCGGCTATCTCTATATCGACGAGGTGAACCTGTTGGAGGATCACATCGTCGATCTGCTGCTGGATGTGGCGCAATCGGGTGAGAATGTGGTGGAGCGTGAGGGGCTGTCGATCCGCCACGCGGCGCGGTTCGTGCTGGTGGGGTCGGGCAACCCGGAAGAAGGCGAGTTGCGGCCACAGTTGCTGGATCGGTTCGGGCTGTCGGTTGAGGTAGCCTCTCCGCGCGACATCGAAACGCGGGTTGAGGTGATGCGCCGGCGCGATGCGTATGAAAACGACAACGCGGCGTTTATGAAGAAATGGCGGGCGAAGGACAGCGCCCTGCGCAAGGCGATTCTGGTGGCGCGGGCGGCTTTGCCGGGGCTGAAAACGCCGGGGGTGGTGCTGCATGATTGCGCGGCGTTGTGCATCGCTTTGGGCTCGGACGGTTTGCGCGGCGAGTTGACGCTGTTGCGCGCAGGCCGGGCGCAGGCGGCGTTCGAAGGGGCTGGGGTTGTAACACGTGGCCATCTGCGCAGCGTGGCCGCCAGTGCCTTGGGGCATCGGTTGCGGCGCGATCCGCTGGACGAGGCCGGATCGGGGGCGCGGGTGGCCCGCACCATCGCCGAAGTTTTGCCGTGACCAAGCCGCTGTCGCCTTGGGGCCGGGTTGAGGCTGCGCTGGCGATGCTGGCGGTTGATCCGGCGGGGGTGAAGGGGCTGTGGCTGCGCGCCCGCAGTGGCCCGGTGCGGGATGTTGTGACGCAGGCGCTGCCGGTGGCGCGGCGGATCCATCCCGTCATCGACGATGTGGCGCTGTTTGGCGGCGTGGATCTGGCGGCGACTTTGGCGGCGGGGCAGCTGCGGCGCAGTATGGGGATTTTGTCGGGGGCGGAGCCATTGGTTCTGACGATGGCGGAACGTTGCCCCCCTGCCCTTGCGGCGCGGCTTTCGCGGTGGTTGGATGAGAGTGGCCCGTGTCTGGTGGCACTGGATGAAGGGGCAGAGGCGGAAGAGGTTTTGGCCCCGGCGCTGGCGGATCGGCTGGGATTGTTCCTTGATCTTGGAGAGTTGGCGTATTCGGATATCGGCGCGCTGGTACTGCCAGCAGAGCAGATTGCGGCGGCGCGGCGGCGGTTGGCAGGGGTGGTTTTGCCTGCGGGGGCGCTGGAAAGCCTGACGACGGTGGCGCTTGCCATGGGCATCGCCAGCCTACGCGCGCCGCTGTTGGCGCTTGCGGTGGCACGGGCGCTGGCGGCTTGGCGGGGGGAGGCTGTGGCCTCGGACGATACCCTGCGCCATTCCGCCGAATTGACGCTGGCGCATCGGGGGGATTTGCCGGAAGTGGCGGAGGATCAGGACAGCGCGCCGCCGCCGCCTGAACCGGGTGAGGCAGAGGAGCCGCAAACCCCGCAATCCGACCGCATCCCGGATGAGATTTTGCTGGAAGCCGTGCGCGCCGCCCTGCCCGCTGATCTGCTGGCGCGACTGGCGGCGGGCAAAGCGGCGCGGGCGGCGAAGGGCAGCGGCGGCACCGGGGCTGCGCGCAAGGGCAATCATCGGGGGCGACCTTTGCCGCCGCGCCCCGGCGTTCCGGGGTCGGGTAAGCGGATTGATCTGGTGGCGACCTTGCGCGCCGCAGCCCCTTGGCAACCGCTGCGCAGGCACGCGCCTGATGCGGTGCGGTTGGAAATCAGGGCTTCAGATCTGCGGTTGAAGCGGTATCAGGAAACCTCGGACCGGGTGCTGATCTTTGCGGTGGACGCGTCGGGCTCGTCGGCGCTGTCGCGCTTGGCCGAGGCGAAGGGGGCGATCGAGCTGCTATTGGCGCAGGCCTATGCGCGGCGCGATCATGTGGCGCTGATTGCGTTTCGCGGGCTGGCGGCGGAATTGCTTTTGCCGCCGACCCGGTCGCTGGTGCAGACCAAACGGCGGCTGTCTGGCCTGCCGGGCGGCGGTGGCACGCCCTTGGCGGCGGGGTTGCGGATGGCGTTTGATCTGGGCCTGCAAACCCGCGCCCGAGGGATGACGCCGACGATTGCGCTCTTGACCGATGGGCGCGGCAATATCGCGCTGGATGGCAGCGCCAACCGGGTGGAGGCCGAGGCGGATGCGCTTCGGCTATCGCGGTTGATCTGTGCGGCGGCGATCCCGGCGCTGGTGTTGGACATCGCAAGCCGCCCGCAAGCGGCATTGCAGCGGCTGGCGGCAAGCCTTGGGGCGGCCTATGTGCCGCTGCCGCGCGCCGATGCGCACCGCTTGTCGGGCGTGCTGCAATCGGCATTGGGGGCGTGACATGCTGGCCCCGGTGATCCCCGCAGATTGGCCGTATCGCAGCGCCTCGCAGCATATTCGCGGCAAAAGCCATCTGTGGCATGTGCAAGAGATAGGCGCTGGCCCTGTGCTGCTGCTGCTGCATGGCGCGGGGGGGGCGACGCATAGCTTTCGCCATCTGATCCCGCTTTTAAGCCCTGAATACCGGGTGATTGCGCTGGATTTTCCCGGTCAGGGCTTTACCACGCTTGGCAACCGCGCGCGCTGCAATCTGGATGCGATGGCCGAGGATATTGCAGCACTGATCGCCCAGCAAGGCTGGCAACCGCTTGCGATCATTGGCCATTCTGCCGGAGCCGCCGTTGCTTTGCGCTTGGCCGAGATCACCCCGACCAAGGCCGTGATCGGCATCAATGCAGCCTTGGGCGGGTTTGAGGGCGTGGCGGGCTGGCTGTTTCCGGCGCTGGCCAACCTGCTGGCGCGGCTGCCCTTGGTGCCGCAGCTGTTCAGCAAACTGGCCGGCACAGAGCGTCAGGTGCATCAGCTTTTGGCCTCGACCGGGTCGCGGATCGACGCAGGCGGTGAGGCGCAATATCTGCATCTGCTGCGCCAACCGGGGCATGTGGCAGCGACTTTGGCGATGATGGCGCAATGGAACCTTGCCGGGCTGATGCGGCGCTTGCCGCAACAGACCGGGCCGTGCCTGCTGATCACCTCGACCGCCGACCGCGCGGTGCCGCCTGTGGTGTCGCAGCGCGCCGCAGCGGTCATGCCAAACGCCGAATGGATCGACCTGCCGCGCTTTGGGCATCTGGTGCATGAGGAAGCGCCCGATCAGGTCGCAGCCCTGATCCGCTATTTTCTAGAGGCCCGCGCAAAGGCGGATCCGCTATGCGCCTAGTCGAAAAATCCCGGCCCGGCGCGGCCCAGCACCTCATCGGCCAAAGTCTGACCCAAGGCGGTCGCATCTGCGAGGCCGCCCCGGATTTCACCGGCGATGACCTTGCTGCCATCGGGGCGCAAAATCTCGCCACGCAGCCAAAGCTGATCGCCTGTCAGCACCGCAAGCCCCGCGATGGGGGTTTCACACGAGCCATCCAGCCGCGCCAGAAAGCCGCGCTCGGCAGCAAGTTGCTGGCCGGTGGGGGTGTGGTGAATGGCGGCCAGCATCGCTTCGGCGCGCGGGTCGTTCTGCCGACGCTCGACCCCGATGGCACCCTGAGCGACGGCGGGCAGCATCTCGGTCACTTCGACCGGGCGGGCGACGTCGGCCATGCCAAGGCGGTTCAGCCCGGCCATTGCAAGGAAAGTTGCCGCCGCCACGCCGTCATGCAGCTTTTTCATCCGGGTCTGCACATTGCCGCGAAACTCGACCAAATGCAGATCGGGGCGACGGTGCGCGAGTTGCGCGCGACGCCGCAAGCTGGAGGAACCCACCACAGCACCTTGGGCCAAATCCATCAGCCCGCCACCGCCCAGCGTCACAAAGCCATCGCGCACATCCTGACGCGGCAAATAGCAATCCAGCCACAGACCATCCGGTTGCAGCGTGGGCATGTCTTTCATCGAATGGACCGCAATATCTATGCCGCCCGCCAGCAGGGCGTCTTCAATTTCACGCGTGAACAAGCCCTTGCCGCCGATGTCTTTCAGCGCACGGTCCTGAATCTGATCGCCGGTGACTTTGATCACCACCACCTCAAACGCCTCAATCGGCAGGGTATGGGCGGCCATCAGGCAGCGCCGCACCTCATGCGCTTGCCACAGGGCAAGCGGAGAGCCTCGGGTGCCGATTTTGAACGGTTGGGCGGGGGTGGGAAGCGGATGTGTCATGTGTGAAGGAATAACGCTGTCACTCTGCGCTGACAACACCCGCGAACAATCTTGCGCTTTTCTGTATCTGGAGGGTCTATGACCAAGCTGATCCTGCGCGCCCTTGCGGGCGAAACCCTGCCCACCCCGCCGATCTGGATGATGCGGCAAGCCGGGCGGTATTTGCCGGAATATCGCGCGACGCGGGCGCAGGCGGGGGATTTCCTGTCACTGTGCTATAACCCGGAACTCGCGGCAGAGGTGACGTTGCAACCGATCCGGCGCTATGGCTTTGATGCGGCTATTCTTTTCGCCGACATCCTGCTGCTGCCGCAGGCGTTGGGGGCGGATCTGCGGTTTGAAACCGGCGAGGGGCCAAGGCTTTCCACCATCACCACGATGGCGGGGATTTTGGCCTTGAAGCCGCGGGCGGCGATCCACGACACGCTGGCACCAATTTATGAAACCGTGCGGATACTGGCGCGGGAATTGCCAGGTGAGACGACGCTGATCGGCTTTGCAGGCGCGCCGTGGACGGTGGCGACCTATATGATTGCCGGGCGTGGCAGCAAGGATCAGGCGGCGGCGCATGCGTTGAAAGCCACCGACCGCGCGACGTTTTCAGCGCTGATCGACGTGATTACCGAAGCCACCATCGACTATCTGTCGGCGCAAGTGCAGGCGGGGGCCGAGGTGGTGAAGCTGTTTGATTCATGGGCCGGGTCGCTGAAAGGGCAAGATTTTCACGACTTTGCGGTGAAGCCCACCGCCCGCATCATCAGCGCGTTGAAGGCCAAACACCCCGGCCTGCCGGTGATCGCCTTCCCGCGCGAAGCAGGCGCGGGGTATGGGGGGTTTGCGCAAGCGACTGGGGCAGATTGCGTGGCGGTTGACAACGCGGTCAGCCCGGAATGGGCGGCACAGCATCTGCAACCGGGCGGCTGCGTGCAGGGCAACCTGTCGCCCACCCATATGGTGACGGGCGGGCAGGCGTTGGTGCAGGCGACCCGCCGCGTGGTCGATGCGTTCAAGGGCGGGCCGCATATCTTCAACCTGGGCCACGGCATCACGCCAGATGCCAGCCCGGACAACGTCGCGCGGATGGTGGACACGGTGCGGGCGGGATGAGCGCGCAGGCCCCTGCCCTGCGGGTGTTTGTGCTGGGGGCAACCGGCACCATCGGGCGCGCCACGGTTGCGGCGCTGCTGGCGCGCGGGCATGAGGTGGTGTGTTTTGTCAGGCCGGGTTCTGGCCCCCTGCCCTACGCTGCCAGCTTTCGCTTTGGCAAGGTGACAGACCCTGCATCGCTGGCGCGGGACGGTTTTCGCAGCGAGCGGTTCGATGCCATCGTCTCGTGCCTTGCCTCGCGCACGGGTGCGCCGTTGGATGCCTGGGCGATTGATCACCAGGCGCATCTGCAGGCTTTGGCGGCGGCGCAAACCGCAGGGGTCCGACAGTTCGTGCTGGTGTCGGCAATTTGCGTGCAACGGCCCAAATTGGCGTTTCAGCACGCAAAACTCGCCTTTGAGAGGGCGCTGATCGACTCGGGGTTGATCTATTCCATCGTGCGCCCGACGGCTTACTTCAAGTCGCTGTCCGGGCAGTTGAACCGTGTGAAGGCGGGCAAGCCGTTTTTGCTGTTTGGCGATGGGGCACTGACGGCATGCAAGCCGATCAGCGACGGCGATCTTGGGCGTTATCTGGCGGATTGCCTTGACGACCCTCACTTGCAAAACCGCATCCTGCCCATCGGCGGCCCCGGCCCTGCGATCACACCGCGTCAGCAGGGTGAAGCGTTGTTCCGGCTTTTGGGTCTTGCGCCAAAGTTTCGGCGGGTGCCGGTGCGGATGCTGGACGGCGTTATTGCTGTGCTGGACGGTTTGGGTCGGATTGCGCCACGGCTGAAAGACAAAGCGGAACTTGCGCGGATCGGGCGGTATTATGCCACTGAATCCATGTTGGTTTTTGATGCGGCAACCGGGCACTATGCGGCGGATGCAACCCCCGCCACGGGGTCAGAGACGCTGTTTGACCACTATGCGCGTTTGGTGCGCGGCGCGGCCCTTGATGATCGCGGGGCCCATGCGGTTTTCTGATCGCCCCAAACAGCAGCCGTTAGATCAGCCGACCCGTGGGCAGATCCAGCAAGCGTTCCATATGGCCGATCGCCCCTTGAAAATCATGCGCGGCGGCATCTGCACCCGTCAGACCAACCAAAGCAAGGTTGGCCGCGGCGATCTGACCGCACACCAAAATGCGCGCATTGGGATTGCTGATGCGCAGCGCCACGATCAACCGGGTCAGCGCGGGCATAGATCGCCTGCCGCTGGCAGACAGGCCGATCAGGGCGGGCTGACGTTGTTCCAGCGTTTCAACCAAAGCGTCATGCGTAAGGCCGACAAACAGGTCGATATCCCAGCCGCGTTCGCGGGCAAGGTCGCTGGCAATGGTGATTCCCAAAGTGTGATTCTCGCCCGGAACCGAAGCAAAGGCGGCAGCGCGCTGCATGTCGGGCACACCGATCGGGCGCTCCATCCGCAGGATTCGCAGAATGGCATAGATCCGACCCGCCGCCACCGTCACGCGGTAAAAGCTGACGTCATCATTGTCCCACCATTCGCCCAAGCGTCGCGCGGCAACGGTCAGATACAGCAGACACAGGGTTTCATAGCTGGACCCTTTGGTCTGCACATTCTCGATAAAGGCTGTCGCCGCGTGCGGATCATCCGACAGCAAAGCGTTGCACAGCATATCTATTTCATCAAGGCACGGCACCATATCAGGCTGCACTGCAAACCGCAGATTGTTCGCGACCCGCGTCACAACTTCGGCGGCAAGGGTGCTTAATGTGGCTTCCGGCAATGACCGGTGCACAGCGTCAATTTCTGAAAATGCTGTCTCAAGCATTTGCCTGTCAAACGTAGCAGAGCGTGACATGTTGACCTCCTCCAAAGCCATCAACGTCAATGGCCCGCCGAGAGAACAACCGGTCTCCGTATGCCTTTGCGTACCTGACTATAGGAAATTTGAAGATTGTGGCAAGTCTGGTTTATATAAAAATAACCGCGCGAAATTGCTGCAACACAGCTTAGAGATAAGCCTTGAAATGGCAACATTTCCCGGTAAGCGCACCGCGCACAGCTGGGACAGGCATTGCACGCTGATGGCCAAAGCTCGCCCACAGAACCCGGTACGGATGGGTCTGCACGCGGGGCGGCATCGGTGAAATCCGCTGTGCTGTCGCATCGGGGTATCCCGGCACGGCGATCACGGCAGCGCCATGCGCAAGCGCGGCCCCACCCACCCTAAACTGCATAATCCGCGTTTAACCTTGCAAAACTTCCAACTCACGGCATATTTACACGCTATGTACCCACGCAGCAGCAATCACCTTGTCATCTCGGCGCTTGCTGAACACGCGGCGGTCGTGCTTTTGGGCCCGCATCAGATCGGAAAAACCACCCTTGCGCTAGAGATCGCCGCGCAAATGCCCTCGGTCTATCTTGACCTTGAACGCGCGGCGGATCGGCAGGTTCTGACCGAGCCAGATCTTTATCTGGACGAGCAGGCCGGAAAACTGGTTGTTCTGGATCAGGTGCAGCAGATGCCCGGCCTGTTCAACAGCCTGCGCGGTCAGATCGACATGCGACGCCGCAAAGGGTTGCGCAGCGGTCAATTTCTGCTTTTGGGCGCGGCCTCAAACCTGTTATTGCACCAATCGGCCGAATCTCTGGCAGGCCATGTGCGGTATGTCGAGATGCCGCCGCTGCAACTGGATGAAGTCGGCGATGATCAAATGACCAGGCTTTGGCTGCGTGGCGGCTTTCCCGACAGCTTCAGGGCCGTCAGTGACCGCGCAAGCCTCAACTGGCGCGAAGACTTTCTGCGCAGGTATCTGCAGCGTGACATCCCTGCCCTTGGCCCCCGTATTCCGGCCACGACGCTGCGCCGGTTCTGGACCATGCTTGCCCATGCCCAAGGCGGATTGCTGAACGCTGCCGCCTTGGGCGACGGCTTGGGGGTTTCAGGCCAGACCGTCGGGCGCTATCTGGATCTGCTGGTCGATCTGATGCTGGTGCGCCGTCTTACACCGTGGCATGAAAACACCGGCAAGCGGCTGGTCAAATCGGCCAAAGTCTATGTCCGCGACACCGGGCTTCTGCACACCTTACTGGGGCTTGAAACACTGGAAAACCTGCTGGGCCACCCGGTTGTCGCTGGCAGTTGGGAAGGGTTTTGTCTGGAAGCCTTGATCACTGCCGCACCCAGGGGGACCGCGCCGTTCTTTTATCGAACCTCAGCCGGGGCCGAGTTGGACCTTGTGCTGCGCCTGCCCCAAGGCGCGGTCTGGGCGATAGAGATCAAGCGCAGCACAGCCCCTAAAGTATCGCGGGGCTTCCACTTGGCGACCGCCGACATTCAGGCAGATCGCCGTATTCTGGTCTATGCAGGCGCGCGCGAGGCCCCCCTTGGCGATGGCTTGCGCGCGATGCCTTTGGATGTCGCACTGGCCCTGCTACGGCAGCAATCCTAACATCAATCGGGGTAAGTTTGCCCTACCCCGATTAAGTTGACAGCTGACAACTTCGCGCCCAGTTGACAGCTGTCAACCTCACGCCGCCCGCGCGGTTTCAGTGTTCAACAAAGCCATAATCATCGGCCCCGCCGAAAATCCGCCAGCCGCAGCCTTGCCCGACAGCGCCCGTAGATACCCACCCGGATTGGAAATACTGCCAATCCGCTGCATCATCGCCACCACGGCGATCGCCGCCGTCTCTGGCCCCATGAAACGTTGCGCCTCTTGCCAAGCCGAAGCACTGATCCCCATCATGCCGCGCACTTCCGACGCCACCACGACCAAATCGCGCCATTGCGTCAAGTTCGATCGCGCATAGGGTAAAATATCCGGGCAGGCTTTCAACACCAATACCAGCGGAATACTTGGCATCTGCGCTGCATCTTGCGCCCCATCATCCGGGTCATCCTGCTGCGCCAGTTCAGGGACAAGATTCTCCTGCCCCGCGCCCCTGCCTGTTTCTAGGCAAGGTTCAAATACATAAGAGTCTTGTTTTGAATTCGTATGGTGACGCTCATTATGAGCGGCAGTGCCATACTTTTCTTCTGTATTGCTTTCAATCATCAGCCGCAAAGCCTGTAAAATACTCCCAGCTTCGCCCAGAAGTCCCGCCACGACACCCGCGTCCATCTTGCGCCGCAATGCCGCCCGCAGCGGCAGCAACCGCGCCTCCAGGCCCGCCCAATCGCCCGGCAGACAGGCTTCGATGCCATAAGCCAGCAGCTTGGCCGCATCGCGCATCCGCAGCACCAAAGCCGCGCGCGCGCGGTGCAGGCGGTCAGCGGCCTCGGCCACCTCCGCCGCTGCCGCCACAATATCGCCCGCGCGCAGCAACAAGGGCCGCAGATCAAGCCCAAACGCCTGCACCAGCGCGCCCGACCGATCCCGCGCCGCATAGCGCTTGCCGTTCGGGCTGTCTTGCCGCCACACCAGCCCCGCGCCCACCAGCACCGCCAAATGCCGCCGCAGCGTGCTTTCCGCCATGCCATGCGCCCGGTCTGACAGCGAGGCATTTGATGGAAACACCACCAGATCGGCGCCATCCTCCAGCGCCTTGGCAGGCAGGAAGGTCAGCAGCGCATACAGCACCGACAGATCGCGGTCACTAACGCCAAACCGCCCGCGCGCAGTGCGCAAGTCGTTGAAAAGCGACCATTTATCAATCCGGGGCAGGGGGGCTTCATCCCTTAAGGCACGCGCCGCCAACAGCCCAGCCGTCATCGCTTGCCGCCCAAACGGCGTCACGGAAATATGCTTCATTGGGGTATCACGCGGCAAAACTGCTCCGGCCGCTGAAATCAGCGGTTGACAGCCGAGCATAAGAGGGCCTATTTCTTGAAGTGCAAAGACAAGAATGGGCCTCTCGGAATGTCATTTCCGGGGGGCTTTTTGTTATGCCGAAGCGTGCCTCCTTTCTGGTTCAGGGTTACGCATCAGGCTTGCCGTTCTGCCAGTCGCGCAGCAGGGCGGGAAGATTGTCCAAAAGCCAGTCCTCAAACCCAGCGGTTTGCGCCAGACGCAGCTTTAGTGTCATTGTTGTGGCCCCCAAAGATGCCTCGGCCAGCGGCGCACCGCCCTCGGCCAGCACCACGCGCGGGGCCTCGCGGGGCAGGGGGGGCGCAGCGCGCGCAGGCTTGGCGGTCAGATGATGCCACACCGCCTGAAACCGCGCGTCCGAACTCTCGCCCACAGCCGCGGCCACACCGTCGCCGCCCGCCTCGATCAGATCCGCCAACGCAAGCCAACGATCCCGCCCAACAGACGGCGCCGCGCCAATCGCCTCGATCAGCGCAGACGGCAACCGCCCCGCCACCGACAGCATCCGCGAGGCAAGGGTTTTATCCACCGAAAGCGCATCGCAGATCACCTTGCGATCATAGCCCGCATCCTGCAACTGCCGCGCAAAGTTGACCTTTTCGATGAACGACAGATCGCGCCGCGCGGTGTTTTCCTGCCCCTGCGCCAGCACCAGCGCCCGGTCATCCAGATCACGCACCAGCGCTTTGACCGGCTGGCCAAGCGCGCGCATCGCCAGCACCCGGCGGCGGCCGTAAACGATTTGATAGCGCCCATCTTGATCAGGGTGCGGGCGCACCAGAACCGGCACCTGCTGGCCATATTCACCGATAGAGCGCGCCAAAGCGCTGTCGTCCACCGGATCGCTTTCCAGCCGATCCTGCAAGCCGCCCGCCTCAATCAGATCGGGGTCCAACTCGATCACCGCCCGCGCCTTCAGATCGGCAATCGAGCGTGAAACCGCCCCAATCGCCCCCTTTTGCGCCCGAGGTGGCCCGGCTGCCGTCGAGGGGGCAGGGGTCGCCAGCAATCCGATCAACACATCTTTGCGTGCCATTTACCGCCCCCATGCCGCTTGAATCAGGTCTTCAATCTCGCCATTCACCGCGTTCAGGCTTTCCATCGCGCGCTCGTAAGTGGCGCGGGTGAAATCGGCTTTTTCCACCTCATACAGGGTCTGCTTGGTTAGGCCTGCATCGGAAATTGCTGTTGATTTCAAAACGGTATGGTTCAGCACATGATCGCCAAACAGGCTGCGCATAAAGCTGACCATCTGGTTTTGCGGCCCATCCCCCGGCTCGTAGCGCGTCACCAGATAGCGCAGCCAATCGTAACTCATATTGCCGCCCGCATCCGCCACCACGCCCAATAGGTTCGAGGTCATCAGCAAAAACTGACACATGCTCATCACATCCAGCATCTGCGGATGCACCGTCACCAGAACGGAAGTGGCCGCAGACAAAGCCGACATGGTCAGAAACCCCAGTTGCGGCGGACAGTCGATCACGACCAGATCGTAATCGCCTTCCACCTGCGCCAAGGCATCGGAAATTCTGGTAAAGAAAAGATTACCGCCACGCTCGGCCAGCACACGCGGCGTGTCATGTTCAAATTCCATCAGCTCCAGATTGCCGGGAATCAGATGCAGGTTGGTGAAATAGGTCGGGCGGATAATATCGCGCAGGCGCACCGGATCATCATAGCGGATCGCATCATACAGCGTGCCGCCATCCGCCAGATCAAACTCGGGTTGATAGCCGTGCAGCGCCGACAGACTGGCCTGCGGGTCCAGATCAATCGCCAGCACCTTATAGCCATCCAGCGCCGCCTTTTGCGCCAGATGCGCCGCCGTGGTGGTCTTGCCAGAGCCGCCCTTGAAGTTGATCACGGTGATCACCTGCAAATGGTCCCCCGCCCGCCGCCCCGGCAGGTAGGTGCCCGGTGCCTTCGCGCCCAGTTCCAGCATCTGCCGCAACGCCATGATATCTTGCGAAGAATACAACCGCCGCCCGCCAGCCCCGGTTTGCGGCTGCGGCCCGCGCCCCTCCAGCGACAGCTTGCGAAGGTAAGCATCCTTGACGCCCAGCAGCCCCGCGACCTCGCCACTGCTGAACGACCGCAGTTGCTTTTGCGCATTGGGCGGGAAAAGCTGCGTGCGATGCGCCATCAGGCGCTCCGATAGCTTGGCCGCATGTTCCCCGACCAAACGGTCGATCCGGTCTTTTCGTTGCATTGCCCACTGCCCAGACTTTGTGTCTAACACCGTTTGTTACGGCATTTATCGGTTATTTCCGTTTATACCGTAATTGAATGGCGTAGGAATCCGAGTCGCGCAAGACATTTCTGTATGTTGTGGTGAGTGAAGTGAAAACCACAAGTCATTCCCCGCGGGGAAGGGGTTTTTACGGCGCGCGGGCGCGAAAACCTTCTGAAACAGCTTTGCAGTCAAGCTCTCCACAGAAGCAGCCTTATTTCACAGGAAATGCCATGTCCCTGACTCGCCCATTTCTCGCCGCGCCGAACCCTGAACTGCCGATGCAAACCCTGCCGGACCCCCTCCACATGACACCCGCAGGCGTGCAGATCCAGTTTATCCCACTCGATGCAATCAGCACCAAAAGATTGCAACGCGATCGCTCCTGTCACATCGACCCACAAATTGATGATCTGAAAGCCTCGATTCTTGCCACAGGCCTGTCAAATCCGATTCGCATTGACATCTCACGTCCCGGCACGGTGGAACTGGTGCAAGGCTGGCGCAGACTGTCTGCCTACCGCGCCCTGTTGGCAGATACAGGGTTGGACTGCTTCGCCGCGATTCCCGCCATTCCGGTCGATGAATACACCACCACGGCAAAGCTTTACCGTCGCATGGTGGATGAAAACATGGTGCGCAAAGATCTGTCTTGGGCCGAAATGGGCCGCATCGCCATGGTGTATAAAGACCAGAATGCAGCCGATTTTGACAGCCTTGAAGAAGCCATCGACACCCTGTTCGCCTCGGCCAGCCCGCAAAAGCGCAACTACATCCGCCACTTTGCCGAGCTGACCCACCGTCTGGAAAAGGTGCTGGCGTTTCCCGAAGCCATGCCGCGCGCGCTTGGCATTGCGCTGAACCAAGCCTTGAAAAGCGAATCCGGGCGCACCGCCGCCCTGTGCCGCGCCCTGCGCGCCAATCCCCAGCGCGATGCGGCGACCGAGCTCGACATCCTGCGCCATTTCGCAACCGAGCCCGAGGCCCCCGACCGCTTTGAAGACAACCCGCTTGCACCGCGTGGTCTTTACACCCCCACAAAACCCGGCAAAGCCCGCAGCCCCGCGCGCGCCGAAGCCTTGGTACGGCTGGATCTGATGGGCGGCGCCGTCACCTGCACGATGGCCCCCGGTCGGGTGGAACTGCACCTTGACCGCGATTTCAGCCAAACCCCGCGCAACCGCCTCGAATCTGCCGTCGCCGCCTTCTGCGCCGCTTTAGGCTAGCGCCGCCAACCGATCCGCACCAGCAGGGCAAGGGGGCGGTGGATCGGGCAGCGGTCGGGCGCGCTTGCGGCGGGGGTCGGTCTGGGTCTGGCTTGGGCGCTTGGCGCCAGCTTTCCGCAGTTTGCGCCGGCGTGAACCCTTCCGATTTCACTGGCCCCGCCGCACAGCAGGACCATATCTAACGCACCTCGTTGCAAAGGCCCCCAACGCATGCAGACCGCCCACCCCACCCGTGGCACCCGCCACTACCCCCGCGTTAGCCTCTATGCGCTGCTGCTGGCCGCAACCGGGATCCCGCTTTACATCCACCTGCCGCAGTTCGCCGCGATCAATCTGGGCATCAGTCTGGGCACCATCGGCACCATTCTGCTGCTGATCCGGGTCATCGACCTTGCGCAAGATCCGCTGATCGGCTGGGCGATAGACCGCTGGCCGCGCCTGCAAAGCACTTTCGCGATGGCGGCCGTGGCGGGGCTGGCGGTGGGCTTTCCACTGTTGTTTTCGCTGTCACGCGGGCCGCATGTCGTGGCGCAACTGGTGGCGGCACTGGTCTTGCTGTTTTCCGCCTACAGCCTTGGCACAATTCTGCTTTATGGCCGCAGCGCCACCTTGGCCGAGCGCCCTGAACCCCAAGCCCTGCTGACCCTCGCCGCCTACCGTGAAGGCGGCATGTTGGCTGGCGTTATACTTGCGGCAATGGCCCCGGCGGTTCTGGTGGCACTGGGGGCCGGGGGGCAGGGCTATGCCGCGTTTGGGCTGGTGTTGGGCGGGCTGGCGGTGATCACGGCGGTGTTCAGCTATTCCATCTGGCAGCGCCCGGTGGTTATGGGAGAGTCGTTCTCGCTTGCCGGGTTGGCCCAGGCCGGCGCGCTGCGGATACTGGTGCTGGCCTTGGTCAACAGCCTGCCCGTCGCCATCACCTCGACGCTGTTTTTGTTCTTTGTCGAAGATCGGTTGCAACTGCCGGGCAGGGCAGGGGGGTTGCTGGCGCTGTTCTTCCTGAGCGCAGGCCTCAGCGTGCCGGTGTGGACGCGCATCAGCCAACGGCTGGGGGCCAAGACCACGCTGCTGATCTCGATGCCTTTGGCAATCCTTGGCTTTGCGGGGGCTGCCTTTCTTGCGCCCGGCGATTATCTGGGCTTTGCCATCATCTGCGTGGCAGCCGGGGCGGCGCTTGGGTCTGACACCATCCTGCTGCCCGCGATGTTTTCGGTGGCGCTGACACGGGCAGGGCTGAAAGCCTCGCTTGCCTTCGGCATCTGGGCGTTTGCGGGCAAACTGGGGCTGGCGCTGGCGGCTTTTATCGTGATGCCGCTGCTGCAATGGAACGGTTTCATGCCGGGGCAAGTGAACAGCCCACAAGCCCTGACCACCCTGAACATGGCCTATGCGGTGATCCCCTGCGTGCTGAAACTGGCAGCGCTTGCCTTGGTGGTCGCCTTGCCGTCTGAGGATAATCTGCAATGACGCCATCCCGCCGGGGGGTGTCGCAAACTTTCGTCTTCCTGCGGCCTGGCGGATAACGATCAACGCGTCACCGGGCCGCAGCAGATCAATCAGTCGCGCAAGGATGGGTCGGTTGCGACAGCCACCCAAGGCTTGTGCCTCAAAAATTTCCAAACAACCCCGCCGCGCGCCGCCCCTGAACGCAACGAACTGCCCTGAAGAGAGGAAAAGCCTTCATATTCTCTTCATATCTTGCTGGAATGTGAGGAGAATAAGCGACATATTCTCCTCATGGATCTTTGGCGAACCCCTGCATGGCCGCGCTTCCGGCATGACGCGACCGCAACCGAAGGACCGCTTGCGGACTTTTCTGCGCGTCTTGGGTCGATCAAAGGCCTTCAAACCGCACTAAGTGCAGACGAACGGCGCGAGATTTTTCTGCGCGCGGTGACAAGCGAAGCGGTTGCCAGCTTCGCGATCGACGGTGCCGCCTAGCGCGCCGATGATATTGCAGCATCTGTGGTGGCATCGCGCGCCCATCGGGGTGCCGAGCAATATGCAGGAACTTCTGAGCAGCCTTGAATCTGACGACCGCCCAGTGCCCATTCGCGCTGCTGTGGCGCATCTATGGTTTGAATCCATTCATCCGTTCAGTGATGGCAACGGGCGAATTGGCCGGGCGCTTGTCGAAGATGTCTTTGCCCAGGATGCGGCTTTGCCGTTTTCCCTGTCGCGCCAGATCGAGGCCGACAAGCTGGGCTACTATCGCGCCCTTCAAGCCGGTCGCACTGTCTCGGGGGGCCATATCGATGCCACGCCGTTCGTCCTGTGGTTTCTGGAACGCCTGACTGCCGGGATCAGCGAAGCCGAGGCCGAGGCTCGGTTTCTGGTTGCGCGAAACGGGTTCTTCCTGCGGTTTCCCGGTCTTCCACCCCGCAGCGAAAAGGTTCTGCGCCGACTCTTTGCCGAAGGAGCGCAACGGGTGTCCGAGGGTATTAGTGCCAGTCCTTTCGCGAAGATGGCGGGAGTTTCGCTTGCCACAGCGACCCGGGATTTGGCTGAACTGGAGGCCAGAGGCGCAATCCTGCGCGGCACCGAAGGCGGCAGATCGACGCGCTACATGTTGCATCTGTCCTTAGAGCGAAACGAGCAGGGCCAATTGGGCATGCCCCTTGAGTTCTGATCGCATTTTGTGGCTTCCGCCTTCAAAGCCCCGCCGCTTTTGTCAGATTGACCCGGAACCTGTCGCGCCTGCGCTGATACCTGCGGGTCATTTCGGCTGAGGCATGACCAAGTTGCTTTTGGACATAGCGCTCATCCACTTCGGCGCTGCTGGCCAGGCCCGCGCGCAAGCTGTGGCCGGAGTAGAGCTTGATCCGCTCCGCCTCTGGCAGGTCAGGTCGGATGCCTGCTTCCCGGACCGTCTGCTTGATCAGGCGGGCGACATGCTTGTCGCTGAGCCGGTCCTGCGTTGCCTTCAGCCCGTTGCGAGAGACAGCGACGAAGATCGGACCGAAGTCGATCCTGGCGTAGTGCAGCCATTGCGTCAGGGCCTGCACCGGACAGGTCTGGTCAGCGGAGCCGCGACCAATTTCAACCTCGCGCCAGCCGGTCTTGCCGCGCAGCGTGAGAACGGCGCCGTCGTCGAGGATTTTGACCCAGCCGCCGCTGTCGGGCGTGTCGTCGCGACCGTGGTCAAGGCTGACGATCTCTGACCGCCGCAAGCCCCCGGCAAAGCCCACCAGCAGGATCGCCCGGTCGCGCAGGCCCCGCAGGTCGTGGGGCAGGGTGGCCAGCATGTCGCGGATGTCGTCGGGCAGGATCGCTTCCTTCTGCACCGGCGGCCTTGCGTGCTTGCGGCGGATCCCGGCGAGCACGCTGGCAATGTGGCGGTCTTTGCGGTCAAGCCGCTGACCGCGTTGCGCATAGCCCCAGCCGAGACCCGAGAGCCGGCGTTCGATGGACGCAACCGATAGGGCAGCGGACCTGCCGGAAGGTGCCGCGAGATCCGCGATGTAAAGGCCGATCAGCCCGGGTGAGGCGGGCAGGGGGTCCGCGCCCCGCATCCTGCACCAACGGGCAAATTGCGCCCAGTCTTTGGCATAGGCTTTCAGGGTATTTTCTGAAACCGCCTGACGGGCGTAGTCGCGGGCGGTCTCCACCAGCCGGTCGAGCGTGCCGGAACCTGCGACAGCAGAGGGCAGGGTAATCGGGCGCGCGCCCAAGCGAATGTTGTCGTCGCCTTCGTGGGCATCGGGGCCAATTGACCGGTCTGAAGTGTCAGCTGACCGTTTTTCATGAGACGTCGGATCGTTCATTTCCAAGGTGTTATCCGATTCAGATTTACTGAGACAGCTGCATTTATGTTGAGACTAGGCTATAATTTGATTCGGATATAGTGAGATTACGTTTTTCACCTGCTCACGGGACGATCATGGATCGCACGGATGTCGATGATGCGGAGTGGGAGCGCGCCGTCGCTCATGCCGAGGTGCTGCGGCGTTTGCCGAGCCGTCCGAGCCAGGTCGAGCTCGCGGATGCGGCAGCTGAGCTTGGGGTGAGCCGGGCTACTCTGTTTCGGTGGCTGAAGCGCTTCCAGCAGGATGATCGTGCCAGTGTCCTGATCAGCCGAAAAGCTGGTCGTCGGCCAGGGATTGATGCCTTCGATCCGGATGTGAAGACGATTGTCGATGAGGCGATCAGGACCTTCTACGCTACGTTGGAACGGCCAACGCTGACCCGGCTTTGGAACCATATCTCCCTCCATTGCCGGAAGAATGCACTGATCCCGCCGTCGATCAGGCGCCTGAAGGCCTATCTTGCGACGCTCGACACAGAAGCGCTGGTGCGTCGACGGGAAGGAAAATCCCGGGCGGAAGCGCAATTTTTGGCTTTGCCAGGAGAGTTGACCGCCCAGCATCCGCTACAGATTGTCCAGATCGACCATACCAAGGTCGACGTAACGGTGGTCGACCCGATCGAACGGCTTCCGATCGGCCGACCGATCCTGACCATCGCGATCGATGTCTGTACCAGGATGGTGTTGGGGTTCCATCTTTCCCTTGAGGCGCCATCGGTGACATCTGTGGCTCTGTGCCTGACGCATGTGATCATCGACAAGGCAGGCTGGTTGCGAGATCGCGGGATCTCTCTCGATTGGCCGACCAGTGGTATCCCGGAATGCATCCATGTCGATAACGGCGCCGAATTTCACTCACGCGCCTTCCGGCGCGGTTGCGACGAGCACAACATCGCACTGACTTACCGCCCGCCGGGGACACCAAGGTTCGGAGGGCATATCGAGCGCCTGATCGGCACGATGATGGGAGCAGTGCATCTGCTGCCAGGGACGCATTTCTCGAATGTCATGGAGAAGGGCGAGTATGATTCCGAGGCGCGCGCGGTGATGACCTTGCGGGAGCTGGAGATCTGGCTGTCGCTGGAGATCATTGGCTACCATGCAGGTCTGCATCGGGGAATCGGGCGACCCCCTGTTGCCGCCTGGCTAGAGGGGGTCGGCGCCCGCCCGGTGCGGCAGTCGCGCGATCCGCTGGTGTTTCTGATCGATTTCCTGCCGTTTGATACCCGTGTGCTGCGTCGGACGGGCATCAACATTCACGCCATCCGCTACTGGTCCGATGGCTTTGCTCCTTGGATCGGGCGATGCGAGGAGAAGGTCGTTGTCAAATATGACCCGAGGGATCTCAGCCGGATATTCGTCAAGCTGGATGAGGCCTGGCTCATGGCGCCGACGCGCAACCTTGGGCGTCCAGCCATCACACTATGGGAGCAAAAAGCGGCGTCTCGTGCGCTGCGCGCACGTGGCCGCCGTGAGATCGATGAAGAAACCATCTTCGAGACGATCGCCGCGCAACGCGCTCTGGTCGATCAGGCGACCCGAGACACAATGCAATCTCGCAGGTCGCGGGCACGGCGCGCGCATCTGCAGAGGCCACAACCGAAGCAGACCGTGAACATTCCGACGGATGAGCCGGTGATTTCGCTGCCGCATTTCCCCACGGAGGTCTGGGAATGACCGCGCTGCGCCATCTCGATCCGGCTGTGTGGCCCTATGTCGATCTGCCTGAGCGCGAGCGCATCGAGCACATCCGCCTAGATCGCTGGATCGATTACCCACGGGCCCGCGAAGCCTTGGACAAGCTTGAGGAACTGCTGATGTTTCCCAAACGTGCACGGATGCCGAACCTGCTGATTTCCGGGGCTTCGGGCATGGGCAAGACGATGATCATCGAAAAATTCGTGCGCGCGCATCCGGCCGACTTTAACCGCGAGACGGGCATCCATTGTCGCCCCGTGGTCGTCGTGCAGATGGTCGCATCTCCGGATGAGGGGCGCTTTTACCATCGGCTGCTGTCGGTAATCGGCGCGCCACCGCCGACCCGTGCGACGATCGGGCAACTGGAAACCCAGGCGCTCCGCCTGCTTCAGGAGATTGAGCCCCGCATGCTGGTGATCGACGAGGTGCAGAACCTGATCGCCGGAACCTACAGGGAACAGCGCAGGATGCTCAATCTGTTGCGCTTTCTGGGAAACGAATTGCGGATACCGCTGGTCTGTCTGGGCTCGCACGAGGCGCGTGACGCGATCCGCGGGGATGCTCATCTGAACAGCAGGTTCGAGCCTTATGGGCTGCCGCCCTGGCGCAACGATGCCAATTTTCAGGGGTTGATCGGCGGACTCCTGCGATCCTTGCCGTTGCGCCTGCCAACGGAACTGACCGACAGTGCGCTCCGTCGGCTGGTCGATGCCAGCGGAGGCATAACGGCGGCGGTCTTCCGGATGATCACGGAGCTTGCAGTGAACGCCATTCTTGCAGGCGCTGAGCGGATCACGCCGGAAGCTATCCTCAACTACCGTGTTTCCACATCGGGGGCATCCTAACAACGGTGGGGCAGGGGAGGGAGCCGCTGCCGGTCGTGCCGCCGCCATTGGCGGACGAACGCCTCAGTTCCTAGATCGCACGCAGTGCCGATGTTTACCGGGTCTCGCCGGAAGAGTTCCAGACACATGTGGGATGGGCGCGTGCGGCAATTGAACTGGACGTTGATCCCGACCCGGGCGATCTGGCGCGGATGGCCTATGGAATGCACACGTCGGTCGACCAGTTGCTGGCGATGACGTTTCACGCTGATCCGCCCCGATATCGGAGCTTGCTGCGGCTGAATGGGCGGGAAACATGCTCCGCATGTTCTGACAGTCTGGCGAGGGCGCCAAGGCTCCGGGCCTGGGCGTTCACCTTCTCGTTCTGGTGCGATCGACACCACCGGCTCTTGCAAAGCAGTGATATGCGGGGTGCCAGCCTCCTCGGCGGTGAAGCGTCCGCTTATCGCGGCGCCGAATTGCTGCGCCGATGGGCTATGGGCGAAGATGGAGGGGCGGTTTCAGTCCACTCCGCCTTGTTGCTTCTGTTGTCGTCCCTGCGCAGGCCGGCACCGCCGGCGCCTTGGGAATTGGCGCGACTGCCGCCATGTCGTCAGGGGGATCCGGCCCTGCGGTCGCGAGGGTTCACACAGCAGGTCCTGTCAGCTGTTGTGCCGGAATTCAATCTGGCCGTGCCGATCTATGACCGGTGTAATCCATCAAGGATCGCGGATTTGCCGATGGCCCCGCGCGCGGAGCGCTATGCGCTCGCGATCGGCGTTGCGCGCATCCTAAAGAACCCGATCAATACCGCAGTCCACGTCCTGAGTGCCAGTGAGGAGCCGTGCCGCGCCAAGCTGATGGCGCAGATGGACTCCTGGCCGGTGACCATTCGAATGGCGATCATTCGCAGCTTCGCGGCACGCCGGAAGAACGGGGCGGGGCGAAGGGTGAAGCGGAAATTGTGAGACTATGCAACAGATGCGGCGTGGTTTCGCGTGAAGGCCATGTCGACCGGATTTCAGCGGATTAGCGGGAATCCGGCATCAGAGAGCGGTCTGTGGCCCACATTTCGGCGCCTTGGATCCCGACGAGTCTCACGAAAACCGGTCTGCTGACAAGAATGTCGGATGGTCGAGGTTTCTGAGGCTGGGGTCCATTTGTTTTCAATAGGTTGCCTATGTCGCATTTCTGAGACTGATTCAGGGTATGTGAGACTGGACGTCGATTGAGTCACCATTGGTGAGACTATCCAGCATCCGTGC
>NZ_JAUSBA010000025.1 GCF_030652235.1 Cypionkella sp. | reverse complement strand
GCCAACACCGTCTTCGACAGCTACGATAAAATCCTCGACCAATGCGCCGCAGCCTGGAACTTCTTCGCGAACGAACCGGCAGCGATAACCTCGATCATGTCCAGAGACTGGGCAACGGTCAATATCTAGGGCCGTTGGTATAACTCATAGGTTTTGATGCCCAAAGGCTCCAGCGTTTCAGGCGTCACCTCGCCGCCGACCTTCATGCCATAGTCCCAGCCAGCAAAGAAGAAATCGGCATCTGCGCCCGCCAGCACCTCTTTGGTCGGGTATTTAGCGGAAAGTTCTGGCAGTTCCGCCACGCCTTCGCGCATTTCGGGATCGAGGGTCTTCCAGCCGGAAATGCCCGTGTAGCCGACCATATGATCACGCAGGCCCAGCACCAGCATCATCTCGGTCAGGTTCACATCGTTGGAAATAGCAGCGGTGGGGGCGGCGTCGAAGGTCACCTCGCGGTTGCAGCTTTTCACCGTCACGGGAAAAGCGGCGACAGAGGTGGCCGAGAGCAGCAGGGCAATCAGGGCGAGTTTCATGGAGAAATCCTAAAGATGGAAGGAAAAGCGCGGCGAAGCACCGGAACGGTCGACGCGGGCGGTGACATTGAAGGCGGTGGCGATGTGATGCACTGACAGCGCTTGGTCTGGCGGGCCGTCGGACAGCACGCGGCCATTGGCCAGCACCAACACTCGGTCGGCGAATTGCGCCGCTAAGGTGAGGTCGTGCAGGGTGCAGATCACCGTGAGGCCAAGGCCGCGCAGAAGCGCCAGAAGTTCAAGCTGGTGACGGATGTCCAGATGGTTGGTCGGCTCGTCCAAGATCAACACGCGGGGTTCTTGCGCCAAGGCGCGGGCGACCATGACGCGCTGTTTCTCACCGCCCGAAAGCGTGCCGAAGGCATGGTCAGCGAAGCGGTCAAGGTCGAGGCGGCTGAGGGCGGCGCTGATCACCTCGGCATCGCGCAGGCTGGCGGCGGCAAATCCCGCACGATGCGGCAGGCGACCCAGCGCCACGATCTGCCGCGCGGTCAGAGCGAAATCCGTGGGCTGTTCTTGCAGCACAGCGGCGACCAAGCGGGCGGTTTCGCGGGCGGAGTGCAGCCAGATATCGCGCCCCATCAGGCTGACAGTGCCCTTTCGGGGCGCGACATAGCGGTAGAGCATTCGCAGCAGAGAGGATTTGCCCGCGCCATTCGCACCGCAAATCGCCATCACGTCGCCTTCAGCCAGCGCAAAGTTGATGTCGGTCAAAATGTCAGGCCTGCGCGGAGGGGCCCAGCACAGGCCGCGCGCTTCCAATATGGGGTGGATCATTGCTTAACCCCTCTGTACAAAGGAGTTGCTCTGACGGATGTCAGCGATTTGGGCCATCAGGGGCCCGTACATAGTCATCATAGCATCCTTCCCCAGGCGCCCCGCCCGGTCGGTTGTTTCGGCTATGATGGCAGGTCTCCTGACTCGCGGGTCGTGGCTTGCCTGCGCCTTCCCACCCCGTCGGGGCAGTGGACTTTGCAGGTTCGCTCACCGCTTACAGTTGCGGGGGCAGTCACGGATTTGGCGGCTAATGCCTACACCATACCGTATTCCCTTTTGATCCGACGCAGCTTTGCACCTGCCGGAACCATCGCCGCTAAAAGAGGGCGTTTGCCTGCCGCTGTCAATCCGATCAGCGACAGGGGACGGTGGTTTTGCGCCCTAGGCGATGTCGAGCCAGCTTTGCTGTTGCGACGAGGCTTGTATGGCCTCCACCAAGGTCTGAATCCGCAGGCCCTTGCGGAAGTTGAACGGCTCGGACGCTTTGCCGGCGATGGCATTGATGTAGCCCGCGACCTCGATCGCCTTCAGGTCGTTGAAGCCGATCTGATGACCCGCGGCAACGCAGAACAACCCGTAGGGGGCATGATCCGGGCCAGCCTCGATGCGGCGGAAACCTTGGCGGCCTTTCGCATCGGCGGTAGAGAAGTAATTGAGGACGTTGAAATGTTCCTGACTGAACGCCAGCGCGCCCTTGGTGCCATAGACCTCAAAATCATGCTGCATCTTCCGGCCAGTGGCGATCCAGTTGCCTTCAATGCTGCCCGTGGCACCATTTTCAAACCGCAGGAAAGCGCGGCCCACATCGTCCACCGTCACGGCTTTGCGACCGCCTTTGCCATCGGGACGCTCGGCAATCATTGTCACAACGTCGCCCATCACGCGGGTGATAGGGCCGCAGAGGAATTCCGCGGTGGCGAGGGCATGGCTGCCGACATCGGCCAAAGCCCCGCCGCCCGCCGGGTCGTGTCGGAAGCCATAGGGGCCGTTGGCATCCGCCATGTAATCTTCGGCGTGCAGGCCACGGTAGCCACGGATTTCGCCCAACTCGCCCGCCTGAATTATCTCCCGGGCCAAGGCCAGCATCGGGTTGCACAGGTAGTTGAAACCCACTTGGGTTTTCACCCCACGGGCCTCGGCGGCGAGGGTCATTTCCAAGGCGTCAGCCGCCATCGGGGCCAACGGTTTCTCGCAATACACATGCTTGCCAGCGGCAATCGCGGCCAGCGACATTTCCTTGTGCAGGGCGTTCGGCGCGGTGATCGACACCAAATCAATCGAAGGGTCTGCCATGATGGTGCGCCAGTCGGCGGTGGCATGGGCAAAGCCCAAAGTCTGCGCCGCGCGCGCTGCCGCCTCATCCGTGATATCGGCCACCGTGTGCAATTCAAGATCACAGGGAAGCTCGAACACCCGAGGGGCCGAGGTGAAGCCAAACACATGCGCCTTGCCCATAAAGCCCGTGCCAATCAGGCCGATGCGAAGTTTTGGTTTGCTCATCTTGGGGCATCCTTATGGGGGTAAACTGCGGTTTCGGGATGAAATCCGCGATAGGGTTGGGGCTTGGTTTGGTCAAGCGTGTGATCTTTGGCAGGGCCAAAGTCTCGTCAAAAGCCATCAGCGGGCGTGGCGGTAAATTCTGTTGCAGTCGCGCGGCTTTGTCATAGGAAACAGGGGAGAGGGTGATTTCCAGATGCAAGACGCCGATGTTCCGCACAGCCATGAAACCTGATCCGTCTGATCCATGACCGCTATGAGGCCCTGAGCAAGTCCTATCGATCATCGCGCGCTATCTGACGCAGAACCCAAACGATGTGGCGGTGCTGAGCGTCACGGCGCTGGCGGTGAAATGCGACGTGCATGCGTCGAGCTTCGTGCGGTTCGCGCAGGCCTTGGGCTATTGCGGGTTCAAGGAATTGCAGGTGTTGTTTCAGCGCAGGCTGTCCGCCGCAGCCCCCGGTTTTGATGCGCGTGTGCGGGCATTGGAGGCCGAACTGCGCGGGCGGGCAGATCATTCCGAGATCGGCTTTCTGCGCGATCTGGTGGTGCGGGATCTGACCTCGTTGCAGGATTTGCTGGCCTCGATTGACGCGGCGCAAATCGCCCGTGTGGTGGATCTGATGGAGGTGGCGGATACGATCTATCTGCTGGGGCAACTTCGATCCGCCCCGGTGGTGGATTTGCTGTGCTATGTGCTGGCTATGCTGGGCAAAAGGGTGGTTTTGCTGGATCCCGGCGGCGGCTTGGCGACGCATATGGCGCGGACGATGCAGCCGGGCGATCTGCGGTTTGCGGTCAGCTTCCGGCTCTACGCGGCCGAGGTGGTGAATATCGTCGAGGATGTCGCAGCGCGGGGGTGCCGATTGTGGCGATTAGTGACAACACTCTGTCGCCGCTGACGAAGAACGCGCAGGTGTTGTTCGCGGTGCCCTAGCATGAATATACTTTCCCGCGGTCTTTGTCGGCGCCGATCTGTCTGGCGCGGGCCCTGACGGTGGCCTTGACGGCGCGGCTGCAAAACACCGCAGGCGCGCCGCGCATTCCGATTGTGACAGCGCGCTGATTACAGGGTCATCGGGCCATCCGGCACTGGCATCCCGCCCGCAACTGCGCCCCAGACCGATTGATCGAAGTTGACCACAGCCCCGGTCATCAGGCCAGCGTCGTCCGAGACAAGGAAGTTGACCGCGCGCGCAGCCTCGGCGGGGTCAACCAAGCGGCCAAACGGCAGTTTGGCGGCGGCCTCAGCCTCCCAATCCGCGCCACCCGTTGCGGCTTGCAGTTCGCGTTCGTGGTCGGATGACATCCAGCCGATGTTCAACTGATTGACCCGGATGCGGTTGGCCATCACCGAAAACGCGGTGTTGGTGGTCAGGGTGGTCAGCGCGCCTTTGCTGGCGCAATAGGCGTTGATGAAGGGTTGCCCCGCCAGCGCCGAAATGGAACCGATGTTGTAGATCGCGCCTTGGATTCCATCACGGATCATCAGCTTGATCGTGTCTTGCATCAAGAAATACGGGCCACGGACGTTGACGGCAAACATGCGGTCAAAGAGCGCGGGGGAGGTATCCAGAATGGTGCCGCGATCGGTCAAAGCCCCTGCGTTGACCAGCACATCAAGGCGGCCAAACAGGCGGTCGGTGTGGGCTATGGCAGCCCGGCAATCCTCCACCGTGCCGAAATCGGCAACGATGAAATGCGTTTTGGTGCCGTGGGTTTGGTGAAGGGCTTGCGCCACAGCCTCACCGCGCGCAGCGTTGCGCCCGGTGACGATGATGCCCGCCGCCCCCGCTGCGGCCAAGCGGTGTGCGATGGCAGCACCAAGCCCCTGCGTCGCCCCGGTGACTACGCAGATTTTACCGTCCATGCGGTTGCCGGAAAATGTCATTGCACAACCTCATATCCTGCCGCTGCCATGACGCGCAGCAGTTCTCTATGGCCCTTTTGCGCCATCTCTAACGGCGGCGAGATATTGGGGTCTTGCTCGGCCTCAACCACAAACCAGCCTTCATAGCCGTAAGAAGCACAGCGCTTGACGATGGTTTCAAAGTCAAGCGAACCATCGTTCGGCACGGTAAGCGCGCCTTTCATCACCGCATCGAGAAAACTCTCACGCGAGCGATCCAAGCCGTTTATCACCTGCATCCGCACGTCCTTTGAGTGCACATGGCTGATGCGTTTGTGATGGTTGTCCAACACCCGCAGCACATCGCCACCGGCAAAAGCCATATGGCCTGCATCGAACAGCAGCGGGATGCCCGCGCCGGAGTGTTTCATGAACAGATCGAGTTCAGCCTCGGTCTCAATCACCGCCGCCATGTGGTGATGATAGGACAAAGGCATGCCCTGCTCGGCGCACCATTCACCAAAGGTGGTCATGTCATGGGCATAGGCGCGGATTTGATCTTCGGACAGCTTGGGTTTGCTGGCGAAGGGTTTAGAGCGGTCGCCTTGGATCGAGCGGGCAACTTCGCCGTAAACGATGCAGGGCGCGCCTGCGGCGATGAAGAAATCCATTTGGGCGCGGATACGGTCTTTGTTCAGCGCAATGCCATCGTCCAGCACGGTGCCAGAAAACCAACCACCACAGACCGAAATGCCGTAGCGGTTCAGGATCGGCCCCAACTCGGCCATATCCATCGGAAAGCGGCGGCCCGTCTCCATGCCGGTGAAGCCTGCCACGGACGCCTGCCGCAGACATTCCTCTAGCGTTACATCTTCGGACAGTTCCGCCAGATCGTCGTTCCACCACGCGATAGGGGCGATGCCGAGTTTGGCTTTCAGAGGGGATTTGGTGTTCATATCAAACTCCAATGCGCTGCTTGGCGCGGATTTGTTCCTGATGGGCGCGGGCTTGGCGCACGCCCTTGCGGGTGGATACCTGAGGCACGCCGACATCCCAATTGGCATCATCGGGCACCCAAGCAAAGGCGTCGGTGGTGATCGAGATGACGGTGGTGCGGTCGGTGGTCTTGGCCCATTCAAGCGCTGTGGCAAGGTCAGAGAGGCTTTCGACCTGGCGGCTGGCGGCCCCCATCGCCGCCGCATAGGACGCGAAATCGACATGTAGTGGGGCCGAGGGCTTCTGCACAGGGCAATCTTTCAGCAAATTATTGAACCCCGGCACACTTTTGGCCTGCTGCAGGCGGCTGATTTCTGCATGGCCGCCTTTGTCGCAGACCACGATGATCATTTTGTGACCCGACAGCACCGAAGAATAGATGTCAGAATTCATCATCATATAGGTGCTATCGCCGAGCATGACGATAGGCGTCCCTCCTACTGTTCCGGGGCCGCTTTGCGCCATCGCACAGCCCCAGCCTGCGGCAATCTCGTAGCCCATGCAGGAAAACCCAAACTCCAGATCACAAGTTTGCGGGGCTTTGACTCGCCAGCTTTTGGCAACTTCGCCGGGTAGGCCGCCAGCGGCAGAAATCAGCGTGTCATGTTCGCCGGCGGCGATGTTCACTTGGTCAACGACTTGCGCATAGGTCGGAACGGGCGTGTTGGTGGAGGCCTGGTGGCTATCGAGCAGCGCATCCCAATCGGCAACCAACGCCTTGGCGCGGGGCAGGTAGGCGGGGTCGGCGTGCCACTCGCCAAGGCCCACGTTCAACTCGATGACGGTTTCCAAGGCATCCCCCACCACCGCCAAAGCCCGGTGTTTGGTGGCGTCGCAGCGGGCCGCGTTGATGCTGATAAAGCGGGCGTCTTGCGCAAAGGCGGTCCATGATTCTGTGGTGAAATCCTGCAACCTTCTGCCTATCGCCACGATAACATCCGCCCCAGCAGTCAAAGCATTGGCAGAGGTCGATCCGATAATTCCAAGCGGGCCGCAATGCACCGGATGATAATGCGTCGGGCCGCCCTTGCCTGCATTCGTCTCAACCACCGGAATCCCGCGCGCAGCGGTAAATTCGGCGACCGCCGCCTCGGCTCCGGAATAGCGCACGCCGCCGCCTGCGATGATCAGCGGCGCTTTGGCGGATTTCAGCAGATCAACCGCTTGCGCCAAAGCGCTGCGGTCGGCGCGCGGGCGAGGAATCGTCCACAGACGCTCCTCAAAGAACACTTCGGGGCAATCAAACGTCAATTCCTGCATATCTTGTGGCAAGGCAATAAAGGCCGGGCCGCAATCGGCAGGGTCCAGCATCGCCGCCACAGCTTGCGGCAAGGATGAGATAATCTGCGCCGGATGGGTGATGGGATCCCAGTACCGGGTGACCGCCTTGAAGGTATCGTTCACCGTCAGCGTCGGGTCACTGTAATGCTCCACCTGTTGCAGCACCGGATCGGGCAGGCGGTCGCTGAACGTGTCGCCCGCGATCAACAGAACCGGTAGGCGGTTGGCGTGGGCAGTGCCCGCCGCCATCACCATGTTCAGCGCCCCGGCCCAATCGAAGAGGTGGCAATCATGACCTGACGCTGCCGCTTCGCCTTGGCAAAGCCAATCGCGGCCCATGCCATCGACTGTTCATTCTGCCCGCGCCATGTCGGCAGCCGGTCTTGCACGGCCGCCAAAGCTTCGGACAGACAGGTCACGTTGCCATGACCAAAGATGCAGAACACGCCCGCAAACAGCGGCACGCACTGGCCGTCAATTTCGGTCATCTGCGCGGTCAACCAGCGCACCAGCGCTTGGCTCATCGTCAGGCGCGTTGTGCCGGTAGACATGCGGGCTCCTCCCAATCTCTTGGGCAGATCGTAGCCATTGGGATGGATTATTGACAATGTAAAATCTTCGCAACGATTGCTGCAATGTCGATTGGAGGCAAGGACATGATCGCGAACACACTGAAAGCGCTCTGGGCACAGGGTAAACCTGCGATCAACGGGTGGTGCAGCATCGGCAATCCGTTCACCGCCGAGATCATGGCGGCTCAGGGCTTTGATTCTGTGACCATTGATATATTAATATGCAGCACGGCGCTTTGGATTATTCCAACCTGCTGCCGATGTTCCAAGCGATGCGGGCGAGTGGTGCTGTGCTGATGGCGCGTGTGCCGTGGAACGAGCCGGGGATCGTGATGAAGGCGCTGGATGCCGGAGCGTATGGCATCATCGGCCCGATGGTCAACACCGCCGAGGATGCCGTGCGTTTCGTTAGCTACCTGCGCTATCCCCTTTTGGGCCAGCGCAGCTTTGTGCCGACACGGGTCTCGTTTGCGGCGGGGGCGAATTACGCGGGCGAGGCGCATGACAATATCCTTGGCTTCGCGATGATCGAGACCGCCGAAGCAATGGCAAATTTGGACGCGATTGCTACCACGCCGGCCTTGGATGGGCTGTATATCGGGCCAGCCGGTCTGACCTTGTCGCTGACGGGGGGCAAGTTGGCTCCGGGGGGTTTTGACCGCAAGGAACCCGAGATGATCGCCGCCATTCAGCAGATTCTCGCCGCGTGCAAAGCGAATGGCCTGCGCGCGGGGTTGCATTGCGGCACGCCGAGTATGCGGCCCGTGCGATTGGCTGGGGGTTTCTGACCATAGTGGGGGGGCGTTTTCTGGCGGCGGCTCTGCCGGGGCGGCGGTGACCCGGTTTCGCGTTCTGACCAACAGCGAGGCCAAGGTCGAAAAGGGGGCCTATTGATGCCGCAAATCGTGGTGGCGGGGAAGTTGCATCCGGCAGGGTTGGCGCTGCTGGGCGCCGCAGAGGGCGTGACGTTTGACCATATTGAGGAGATTTCCGAGGCCTCGCATCAGCCCTATCTGGCCCGCGCCGATGCGCTGGTGATCCGCACCCAACCGCTGGACGCCGCCAGCATCTCCCGCGCGCGCGAGTTGCAAATCGTCTCACGTCATGGCGTTGGCTATGATGCGGTCGATCTGATGGCGCTGAACGCGCGGCGGATTCCGCTGTGCATCGTGGGCGATGTGAATTCGGTCTCGGTGGCCGAACACGCGATGATGCTGTTCTTGGCTTGTGCAAAGCGCTTGATCCGGGCGGATGCCAGCACCCGGCAGGGGCCATGGGGTTGGCGCAATCGGCTAAAGGCGAGCGAGATTTCTGGCAAGCGCCTGATGATCTTGGGCTATAGCCGGATCGGGCACCATCTGGCGCGGATGGCTTCGGGGTTCGGCATGGAGATCCATGCGCATGACCCTTACCTTGCGGCGCAGGGCTGGCCGAAGGGGACGGTTGCCTCGGTGGCTGCGCTGGCTGACGGGCTGGCTTGGGCGCGGTGGAGATGGCGCAGATGAAGCCGGGGAGCATCGTGATCAACGCGGCGCGCGGCGGCATTCTCGATGAACTCGCCTTGGTGCGGGCCTTGCGCTTGGGCCATAGCGGTGCTGCGGGGTTGGATGTGTTCGAGGCCGAACCACCCTTGCCAGATCACCCGCTTCTGGGGTTTGATCAGGTGATCCTGACGCCAAACATCGCCGGGCTGACCGCGGAAAGTGCCGAGCGGATGGCGGTGGCTTCGGTGCAGGATGTGTTGGATTTCCTCAACGGCAAACTTGACCCGGCACTGATCGTCAACCGGGCTGCGCTGGTCTAAGGCTGGGCCGTTTGGCGCGATCTTCCGCTACCAGCTCCACGAAGGCGCGCAATGGGGCGGGCATGAACCGACTGGAGAAATACAGCCGGGGGCCGTCAAATTCCGGCCACCACTCGGGCAGCACCGCCACCAGCGCGCCGCTGTCCAGATGCGGTTGTAGCCAGTTCTGAAAGGCAAAGATCAGACCGCGTCCGGCGATGGCAAGGTTGATCGCGGCGGCGGACGCGGCAGTGCCAAGCACCAGCTTGGCGGTTGGATCAAGGGCTATCACCTCGGCCCCACGCTGAAACGTCCAGTCGGTCAAGGCTCCGCTGGAAAAGCGGGTGCGGATGCAGCAATGCACGGTGAGATCATTCGGGTGCAGCGGTGTTCCGTGTGCGGCCAGATAGGCGGGCGCTGCGACCAGTGCAGCATGTTGCACGACGGGGCCAATCGGCACCGCGATCATATCCTGCGCCAGATGCTCGCCATAGCGGATGCCCGCGTCGCAATCGGCGGCGGTGACATCGACAAGGCGGTCATCCACCACCACCTCGACCCGAACCTCGGGGTAACGCGCCATATAGAGGTCGAGCAGTGGCGGTAAAATATCCACCATCACGGCTCCGGGCACGTTCAGCTTCAGCCTGCCGCGCACCTGCCCTTGCACGCTTTGGGCATCGTTCAGCGCCGCTCGCGTCTCGGACAGCAGCGGCGCGATCCGGGCGGCAAGGATGCGCCCGGCCTCAGTCGGCATCACGCTGCGGGTGGTGCGGGTCAGCAAGGGCGCGCCGATGCTGGTCTCCAGCCGGGTGATGGTTTCGCTGACAGTTGAGGCCGACAGACCCAAGCGGCGCGCGGCTGTGCGAAAACCGCCTGCCTCGGTCACGGCAAGAAATACCTGTAGATCGTCAAGCGAGGCGGCATTGTTCGACATGCCGATCAACCTATTCGGATTCTGGCGGATTATCAATTTCTACCGAACGGCTATTTTTGGCGTATCAACAGGAGCAACACCATGACCAAGACAGCCGCAGCCGCCGGGCGTTTCACCTTCCCCAGCACCGAACTTTCCGTCAATCGCATGGGCTATGGCGCGATGCAACTGGCCGGGCATCATGCCTTCGGCCCGCCCGCCGACCCAGATGAGGCTCGCGCCGTGCTGCGCGAGGCTTTGGCTTTGGGGGTCGATCATATCGACACCAGCGATTTCTACGGCCCGTTTGTGACCAACGCATTGATCCGCGAGGCGTTGTTTCCTTATACCGCCAATCTGGTGTTGGTGACCAAAATCGGCGCTTGGCGCGATGACAAGGGCGGCTGGATTCTGGACCGTAGCGCCGATTTTCTGCGCCAATCGGTTGAGGACAATCTGAAACGGCTGGGCCTTGACCAAATGGCGATTGTAAACCTGCGGATGGGTGGCCCCGCCGATGACATTGCCGCGCCGATGCAGGTGATGCGGCAGATGCAAGACGAAGGGATGATCGCACATATCGGCGTCAGCACGGTGGATGCAGCTCAGCTTGCCGTCGCCCGCGACATTGCGCCGATTGTCTGTGTGCAGAATCACTACAATCTGGTCCACCGCGCCGATGACGCGATGGTTGACGCCTTGGCGGCGGATGGCATCGCCTATGTACCGTATTTCCCGCTGGGTGGCTTCACGCCACTGCAAAGCGATGGGCTGAAGCAAGTGGCGGATGATCTGGGCCAAACCGCGCAAGCTGTGGCCCTCACGTGGCTGTTGCAGCGCAGCCCGAACATTCTGCTGATCCCCGGCACGTCGCGCCGCGCCCATCTGCGCGGCAATATCGCGGCGGCGAGCCTAAGGCTAGACGAAGGCCACTTGGCTCAACTCAACGCCATCGCTGCACGGGCTTAAAACCACTGCCCAGGCTCCATCAGCCCCAGATCCATCAACTGCTGGCTGTGCCAATCAAACGGCGTCGAGTTGTGCCATTTGAAATCAAGGATATCAAAGCGCGAGCCCGCGTTCGAGCGCAGGGCTTTCGCGGTGCGAAAGCTGACGATGGCGGTGGTGATGTTGTGGTGCCACGGGCAGGCGTAGGTGTTGTATTCTTCATCCGACAAAGTAAAATCCGATCGAAGGGTTAGCCCCGGTTTGGTACGGAACAAAGCAATCCGATCAATCTTGCGGCGCGGCACTGGGATATGTTCTTCAAACCGCCAGCGCAGCCCGCCAAAGAAATCCAACTGACGCTCTTTCGGGTAGTTGTGGTTCGCCAGATCAGGCCGACCCAAGGCGTAATAGCCGGATTTGTCCAGGTGCGCATGATCCAGTGACACCGCATTGGGATAGATGTTCAGGTCATTGGCGTACAGATCGACGACATAAGACAGCACTGCATCGCGGCGTTCTTCGCTGTGGAAGGACAGCATTTCGCGGATATTGCGGGTCTCGCAGAACGGGAAGAACAGATATTCGGTGTTGTAGCAGTAATAAAGCCAAATGCCGGGGGCGGCGGCGATCACCTTGTTCACCGCCTCGACCAAAGCCTCCACCGTCGGGGCCTCATAGGGGATGCGGTGGATTTTCGCCTCTAGTTCTGCCGATACTGGAATGGCATCGGGGGCAAACAGGGCAAGCTGCACGAAGCCAGCCTCAAGATGGTGGCGGACGGTGGTATCCACCTCAACCGCGTCTTCGGCAAAGATCAAGGCAAGCGGGCCTTTCGCCAAGGCACCCTTGGCCTCGGCCAGAAACTGATTAAGCGACGTATACTTCATGCCCTGCCCAACTGCCTTTGGCTTATTTGCGGCAGAATCCGTTAACAATCCCTGCAACGCAAGCCCCGGCGTTGCGAAGGGGCGCTGTTTGGCATAGATCAACAGCCCAGACAGGGGTGCGTCATGGCCGATCCGAAGAAATTGTTCATCAAGACATACGGCTGTCAGATGAACGTCTATGATTCCGAGCGTATGGCCGAGGCTATGGGCGCGGATGGCTATGTCACGACCGACACTGCCGAAGACGCCGATATGGTACTGCTGAACACTTGCCACATTCGCGAGAAGGCGGGTGAAAAGCTGTATTCCGATCTGGGGCGGCTGAAAAAGCTGAAACTGGCGCGGCCGGATGTGAAGATCGGCGTGGCGGGCTGCGTGGCGCAGGCCGAAGGTGCCGAGATCATGCGGCGGATGCCGATTGTTGATCTGGTAGTTGGGCCACAATCCTATCACCGCTTGCCGGAAATGGCGCGGGCAGGCACGCCGCAGGTCGATACCGATTTCCCGCTGGAAGATAAGTTCGATCTTTTGCCCGAGCGGAAGGCCAGCCGTGGCCCTATGGCGTTTCTGACCGTGCAGGAAGGCTGCGACAAGTTCTGCGCCTTCTGCGTGGTGCCCTATACCCGTGGTTCCGAGGTATCGCGTGACCCGCAGCGCATCCTGACCGAAGCGCGCGGCTTGGTCGAAAAAGGCGTGCGCGATCTGACCCTGCTGGGGCAGAATGTGAATGCGTATCACGGCGGCGGCTGGACGCTGTCTCGCCTGATCCGCGAACTCGCTGAAATCGACGGGTTGCAGCGCATCCGTTACACAACCAGTCACCCCAACGATATGGATGACGACCTGATCGCAGCACATGGCGATCTGCCGAAATTGATGCCCTATCTTCACCTGCCCGTGCAGTCGGGCTCGGATCGCATCCTGAAGGCGATGAATCGCAAGCACACCGCCGAAGCCTACCTGCGCCTGATCGAACGCATCCGTGCGGCGCGGCCAGATATTTTGCTGTCATCAGATTTTATCGTCGGGTTCCCCGGCGAAACCGATCAGGATTTTGAAGACACCCTGGCACTGATCCGCACGGTTAACTATGGCATGGCCTACAGCTTCAAATACTCCGCCCGCCCCGGCACTCCGGCTGCGGAAAAGCCCGAGATCGACAGCGCCGTCGCCGATGCCCGCCTGCAAACCCTGCAAGCCCTGCTCACCGAACAACAGCGCGGCGTGCAACATTCGATGGTCGGGCGCGAAGTGAGCGTGCTTTATGAGAAGGCCGGGCGTGAGGCTGGGCAGATGATTGGCAAGTCTGATCACCTGCATGCGGTGTTCGTCAATGATCCGAATGGCAAGGTGGGAGAGATGGTGCGGGTGAGAATCTTAGCTTCGTCGTCCAACTCTTTGGCAGGCGGGCGTATTTCCTGATTGCCATGCAACCGGCATCGTTTCCATTCCGCCAGCAGTGCGTTGCGCGGGCCAAATTTATAGTCAGACACGCAACAATTAGTCTTGAAAAAGCCATAAACCCATAGATTTTGCTTTACTTCACAAGACCGCCTCGGCAAACCTTCGCTCATATCTATGTGAATTCCGAATGGTTAAAGGGGAGCTGCCACAGTGGAGCGTTTTTCCAGAGCAGTGCGAATGGCAATCGGGGGCGCAGCAATGGCTGCGGGCCTGATGATGGCAAGTGGGGCGGTGGCGCAGACAGCGCCGCAAATCGCCGGCAAGATCCAGTGGGGCGTATGGGTTGATGACGACGGCTGTATGCACTGGTGGGCAGATGGCGGTGCCGAAGGCTATATGCTCGACCGTGTTAATCCCAAGACAGGCAAGCCTGTTTGTCTGAAGCGCAACACCTGTCTGGTGCAAAACACCGACACATTGTTTGCCACCGACAGCTCTAAGCTGACCGCTTATGGCCGCCGCTACCTGACCGATTTCTTCCAGAATTCGGGCGCGTTTGGTTATGCCGTTTATGGCCACACCGACAGCCGCGCCTCGGATGAGTACAACATCAAACTGTCGCAGCGCCGTGCTGCTTCGGTTGCTGCTGTTGCCCGCTCGGTCGGCGCCATGGTGGATCGTGAGATTGGCTATGGTGAGCGTCAGCCGCGCGCCACCAACGCAACCGCCGAAGGGATGCAGCAAAACCGCCGCGTCGAAGTCGTCTGCTACAAGTGGTGATGGTGATGAACATGTCAAAACTCAAAGCTTTTCCGCTTCTGGCACTTGCCGCAATCAGCCTCAGCGCCTGCGAGGGCACTGGCCTTGTTCCGTACACAGCAAGTCCGAATACTGTGATTGCAGCCGCGCATGACACGGGCCGGGATAGCTCTGCTTTGGTCGAAGGCGAAGCCGCCATCGCCTATGACCCTGATGGTTGTCAAGGCTGGATCATTGATGACGGTATCGAAGGCTATTCTGGTCGCCGTTACGATCCGGTGTCTGGCCTGCCGGTCTGCAACAACCACTATCCGCCGGGAACGGTTTTGGGCAATTACCAGACCTCGTCGGCACCGATCAAAGACTGGGTGCCGAACGTCCGCTAATCGTCGCGCACAGGCTAAAACATAGCACAGACCACGGGATGCTTCCGTGGTCTTTTTTTATTGCCCGGTTCTTGCGCAAAGATGTCGCTGTCATCACTTTGATATCAAGACCATGCAGGTTGTTCTTGCCAGAGTCTTTGGCAGGTCTACACTACATTTAGACGTCACCTGAACCGCAAGGAGATCCCTTTGGGCATCAGCGCGCTAACGCCCCCGACCCGTTCCGAGGATATTGTCGAGACTGTCCTCGAATTTCCCGATAACCGGCTTTTGATCAGCCTTTGCGGCGAGTTTGACCGCAATTTGGCGCAGATCGAGCACCAGATGGGGGTGCATGTGCTGCGACGGGGCAACCGCTTGTCCGTCATCGGCGACAAGGGCGCGCGCGAACAGGCGGCGGCGGTGCTGCGGTCTTTGTATGCGCGGCTTGAACAGGGCCGCAGCGTAGCGGCGGGCGACATTGACGGCGCGATGCGGATGGGGCGGCCAATGCCGGATACCAAACTGGAAGCCTCTGATCAGATTGAGATGTTTACCGGCGGTGGCATCGAACTCCGCACCCGTAAAAAGCCGATTGAACCGCGGACCGAGGCGCAGAAGGAGTATGTGAAAAACCTTTTCGCCAATGAGATGGGCTTTGGCATCGGGCCTGCGGGTACGGGGAAGACCTATCTCGCGGTCGCTGTTGGCGTCACCATGCTGATCTCGGGCGCGGTCGAAAAGATCATCCTGTCGCGTCCGGCGGTCGAAGCGGGCGAGCGGTTGGGCTTTCTGCCCGGCGATATGAAGGAAAAAATCGACCCCTATATGCAGCCTTTGTACGATGCGCTGAACGATTTCTTGCCCGCAAAGCAGATCCAAAAGCTGCTGGAGGAAAAACGCATCGAAATTGCACCGCTGGCCTTTATGCGGGGCCGCACTTTGTCCAATGCTTTCGTGGTGCTGGATGAGGCACAAAACTCCACCACCATGCAGATGAAGATGTTCCTGACCCGTCTTGGGGAGGGTTCGCGCATGGTGATCACCGGTGACCGCACGCAGGTCGATTTGCCGCGTGGCACCGCGTCCGGGTTGCAAGATGCCGAGCGGATTTTGAAAGGGGTGAAGGGCGTGACTTTCAACTATTTCACCTCGAAAGACGTGGTGCGGCACCCGCTGGTGGCGCGCGTGATCGAGGCTTACGAGCGCGACGAAGCGCAAGGCTGATACGCGCGGCTCATCAAGCCTGACGGTTTTGTTCGCGGCGTGGCACGGGTGCGCCATTTGAAGCGAACAAAGCCGATAGGCTTGATGAGCGCGCCCAGTCTCTATAGCTAGGCGAGATGGAACCACTTGTTGATATCGTCTTTGAAGATGCGCGTTGGGAAGCTTTGGGGCTGCAATCCCTCGCTGAACCCGCTGTGCGCGCAAGTTTTGCAGAACTTGGGCTGGCCGAGGGAGGCTTTACCCTGTGTCTGATGGGCTGCAATGATGCGCGGATTCTAGAGCTGAACGGCGATTTTCGCGGCAAGGCCAAGCCGACCAATGTGCTGAGTTGGCCATCGGAAGAACGTGGCGCGGATGCGGGCGAAGTGCCCGATCTGCCGCAACCGGGTTCGGCGGACGATCCCGAATCCCTGGGCGACATCGCGATCTCTTATGACACTTGCGCGCTTGAGGCGACCGAAGCGGGCAAGCCCTTGGCCGAACATGTGACACATTTGATCGTGCATGGGCTGTTACATCTGCTGGGTTATGATCACATCCGTGCCGCGGACGGCGATCTGATGGAAGCCACCGAGGTGCGGATACTTGCGCGTCTAGGGCTTTCTGACCCATACTAAGAGCATTGGCCCCTCGGGGCGTTTTGGAACAAGGACCAATGGGCAGTAGCAACGACGGGTTACCCGCAGCGCCAAAGTCGCGCGCGGATGCCGATGAGGCCGAGGCCTCGACACGCGGATTCTTCGGGCGGCTGTTGTCCGCCTTCAACTCCTCTGACAGCAGCGAGGGCGACGAGGAAGCGGCGGCGCTGACGCCCGCAAAAGGCGGCCTGCTGGGGTTAAGCAACCTGCGCAGATTGCGGGTCGATGATGTCGCCATCCCCAAGGTCGAAATTGCCGCCGTGCCGCTGGACATCGGCAAGGAGGATCTGGTTGAGGCGTTTCGCCAGCATGGCTTTAGTCGCTTGCCGGTCTACAAGGGCACGTTGGATCATCCGCAGGGCTTGGTTTTACTGAAGGATCTGGCCTTGCAGCATGGTTTTGGCGCGTCTGGGCGGTTCTCGCTGAAGAAACTGCTGCGTCCGGTGTTGTTCGCGCCGCCGTCGATGCCCGCCGCGACCTTGTTGCAGAAGATGCAGCGCGACCGAGTACATATGGCTTTGGTGATCGACGAATACGGCGGCGTTGACGGTTTGGTGACCATCGAAGACCTGATCGAGACGGTGATTGGCGAGATTGAGGACGAACACGACGAGATTGAAGGCGCGCTCTGGAGCGAGGAATCGCCGGGTGTGTTCGTGGCACAGTCCACCGTGTCGCTAGATGATTTCGAGGCTGCCATCGGCATGACCCTGCGCAATGGCGAAGATGACGAGGATATCGACACTTTGGGTGGGCTGGTGTTCCTGCGCACGGGTCGGGTTCCGGTGCGGGGTGAGATCGTGCCGCATGAATCCGGGGCGGAGTTTGAGGTGTTGGATGCTGACCCGCGCCGGATCAAACGCCTGCGGGTGCGGCTGCCGGGGGCGATAGCGCCGGTGGTGGCCCAGGCTGTGGTGCCCGAGGTGGAAGGCTAAGATGCTCCGCAAGATCAGGGCGGGCTGGCCCGGTCTGTCGGGCGTTGGCTTGGCGGCTGTACTGGGGGTGCTGGCAGCCTGTGGCCAGGCACCGCTAGGGGCATGGTATCTTAGCCTCCCCGCCTTGGCAGGGTTGTGCAGGCTGATCGGGCGCAGTCCTGCGCCGATCTGGCTGGCATGGTTCGCAGGCGCCGGGTATTTCGCCGCCGCCCTCAACTGGATCGTGCAGCCCTTCATGGTCGATGCCGCGCGCGATGGCTGGATGGCCCCGTTCGCGCTGGTGATCATGGCCTTCGGAATGGCGTTGTTTTGGGCTTTGGCAGGTTTTTTAAGCCGCTACTGTCGCAACCCCACGCTCGGCTTCGCGATCGCCCTCGCTGCCACCGACCTTTTGCGCGGCTATGTGCTGACCGGATTTCCGTGGACGCTGATCGGCCATATCTGGATCGACACCCCCGTCGCGCAACTGGCGGCATATCTCGGGCCAAGCGGGCTATCGCTGCTGACAGGATTGCTTGCTGCTGGCCTTGCCTTGTGCCGCCCGCTGTCAGTGGGCTTGGCACTAGCCAGCCTCGCCGCCGCTTGGGGCTTTGGCGCATGGGCCCTCGCGCAACCGATGCCCGCTGACCGCCTCGTCACCCTGCGCCTTGTGCAGCCAAATGCCGAACAGCAGGCGAAATGGGACCCAGCGCTTGCGCAGCAGTTCTTTGACCGCCTGCTTAGCCTGACTGCGGTGAAACCCACCCCCGATTTGGTGATCTGGCCAGAAACCGCATTGCCCTATCTGCTCGACCGTCACCCCGAAATCGGCGGCATGATCGCCAGTGCGGGCGGTGGCGCCCCGGTCGCTATCGGGATGCAGCGGGTGGAGGGTGACAAGGCGTGGAACTCGCTCGCGGTGATCGCCCCGGATGGCAAGACAAGCGCCACCTATGACAAGCACCATCTTGTGCCGTTCGGTGAATACATCCCGTTGGGTGACGCGTTGTTCCAATGGGCCAATATCTCGGCTTTTGCGTCACAGGTTGGCAATGGCTATATGGCCGGGCCCGGTCCGCAACTGCTTGATCTTGGCCCGAAACTGGGGCGCGCTCTGCCGCTGATCTGCTACGAGGCGGTGTTCCCACAAGACCTGCGGGGCACCGAGCGGCCCGATTGGCTGCTGCAAATCACCAATGACGCGTGGTTTGGCCGGTGGACCGGGCCGTATCAGCACGCCGCCCAAGCCCGCCTGCGCGCGATTGAACAGGGACTGCCGCTGGTCCGCGTCGGCAATACCGGCGTTACAGCGGTCTATGATGCACGCGGCCGTATCACCGCCAGCCTGCCATTTGAAATCGCCAGCTACCTTGACGCGCCCCTTCCCGCCGCCTTGCCTGCCACCCCCTACGCGCGATTCGGCGAGATCCCGCTTCTGGTGTTGCTGGCCGGACTCGCAGCCGCCCTGATCCGGCCACGCAAACGGTCCCACCCTTGACCTTTACGCTGGATTGGGTCTAAGGCAGACCGATAAAACCCGCACAACGGCTTCCTGGCGTGCGAGGATAACCCAACGGAGCACTTCCCCATGAGCCGCCAAAACTACATTTTCACCTCGGAATCCGTGTCCGAGGGCCATCCTGACAAACTCTGCGACCGGGTGTCAGATGCCATCCTCGATGCCTTCCTGACCGAAGAGCCGAACGCGCGTGTGGCGTGTGAGACGTTCGCCACCACCAACAGGGTGGTTGTCGGCGGTGAAGTTGGCCTTTCGACCGAGAAAAAGACCGCCGAGATGGTCGAGCGTGTCGAAGACATCGTGCGGGCTTGCGTCAAGGACATCGGCTACGAGCAGAAGAAATTCCATTGGGAAAAGATCAAGGTTCACAACTACCTGCACGAACAATCCGCTCATATCGCGCAGGGCGTGGATAAAGACGGTGCGGGCGATCAGGGCATCATGTTCGGTTATGCCTGCCGCGAGACGCCGGAACTGATGCCGGCCCCGATCCAATACGCCCATGCGATCCTGAAACGCTTGGCGGAAGCGCGCAAATCCGGCGCAGAGCCGACTTTGGGGCCCGATGCCAAAAGCCAGCTGTCACTGCGCTATGTTGATGGCAAGCCGGTAGAAGTGACCTCGATCGTTCTTTCGCATCAGCACACCGGCAAAAAACAATCCTCCGCCGATATCCGTGCGATCGTGGAGCCTTACATCCGCGAAATCCTTCCGGCAGAATGGCTGACCGATGCGACCGTGTGGCACGTTAACCCGACAGGGACGTTTGTGATTGGTGGGCCAGATGGTGACGCAGGTTTGACGGGCCGCAAGATCATCGTCGATACCTACGGCGGCGCTGCACCGCATGGTGGCGGTGCGTTCTCGGGCAAAGATCCGACCAAGGTCGACCGCTCGGCGGCCTATGCCGCGCGCTACCTGTCGAAGAACATCGTCGCCGCGGGCCTTGCGGATCGCTGCACCTTGCAGGTGTCCTATGCAATTGGCGTGGCCGAGCCACAGTCGATCTACGTCAATACCCACGGCACCGGCGTTGCGCCCGATGATGTGATCGAGCGCGCCGTCGCCGCCTGTATGGATCTGACCCCGCGCGGCATCCGCGAGCATCTGCACCTGACCAAACCGATCTATGCCCGCACTTCCGCCTACGGCCATTTCGGGCGCGCCCCGGAAGCCGACGGTGGTTTCTCGTGGGAGAAGACCGATTTGATTGACGCGTTGAAAGCGGCGGTTTAATTCCGAACTTGCGGGCGGCGATGGCTTGGTTTACCCACGTCGCCGCCCGCAAGGCAATGCATCTGGCGAAATCAACGGGTTTCAAGACCAAGGCGCATCCGCGCCAACCGGACGCCAGACATCACAGCCTTGGGAATCCGCCAAATGCATAGTGACACAACGCGGTACGCCCTGATCATGCTGCTGGCGGGCATCGGCATCCCGATCCTCGCGGCACTCAATTCCCAGCTGGGCGCACGGATTGGCGCACCGGTGGCGGCATCGGTGGTGCTGTTCACAGTTGCCTTACTGGCCTGCGTCCTCGTACTGGTGTTTTCCGGTCAGGCTTCAGCCTTCGCCGCCATGCCTGCGCAGCCGAAACATCTGTTTGCAGCGGGCCTGTTCGTCGCCTTCTATGTGTTGTCGATCACCTTTGTCGCGCCGCGCTTTGGCGTCGGCAATGCGGTGTTCTGCGTGCTGCTTGGCCAAATGATCGCAGCCACCCTGATCGACCAGTTCGGCCTGTTCGGCGCGGCGGTGCACACTGTCACCGTCACCCGTGCGGCGGGGCTTTTGGCGATGGTTGGGGGCCTTGCGCTGATTCAACGCGGCTGAGCCTTTGCTTGACGGCTTACTCCAGCGGTGCTCGGTCGCCCCCTTCGTCGCGAGGATAGCAGAATGACCAGCAAAGATGTATCCGGCCTCGCCCAGTTGGGTGCGGCCACGGCTTTGCCCGCAGGCCCCGATCAAGCTGTGCTCGAAAAAGTACCCGCAGGCCATGCCGGCACACTCTTTTGCGTGCGCTTGACCGCGCCTGATTTCACCTCGATCTACCCGATGACTGGCCAACCAGATTTTGCCCATATCGTCATCGACTATGTGCCGCGCGCTGACTGGTCGAGAGCAAATCGCTGAAACTTTACCTTGGCAGTTTCCGCAACCACGGCGCGTTCCACGAGGATTGCACCTTGGACATCGGCAAGAAACTGGTCGCCCTGATTGATCCGGTCTGGCTGAGCATCGGCGCATATTGGTTTCCACGCGGTGGCATCCCGATTGATGTGTTCTGGCAGACCGGAACCCCGCCCGAAGCCGTCTGACTCCCAACCAAGGCGTTGCCCCCTATCTATCGGGGCCGGGGTTGACGCAGACCGCAAACCAAGGCTAGAGGCGACAGTCCAACCACGAGGCCAAAGCCATGTATGATCCCGTTGAACGCCGCAATTTCTACGGTCGCGTGCATGGCAAAACCCTGCGCGCCAGCCAGAAGACCTATCTGGAGGAAGACCTCGACCGCCTCAGCCTGCCGGGTGTGGCGCGGGAAGATAACCCCGAACGCCTGCCCGTCGAACTTGCGCGCTTTGAAGACAAGCCGCTCTGGCTGGAAATCGGCTTCGGCGGTGGCGAGCATTTGGTCCACATGGCCGCCACCTATCCCGATATCGCCATTATCGGCTGCGAGCCCTTTGTGAATGGCATCGCCATGCTTCTGGGCAAAATCCGCGCCGCAAACGTCACCAACCTCGCCATCCACCCCGGCGATGTACGCGAACTGTTCGACGTGTTGCCCCCGGCATCCATCGCCAAAGCCTTTCTGAACTACCCCGACCCTTGGCCGAAAGCCCGCCACCACCGCCGCCGCTTCGTCACCCAAGGCTACCTGACCGCCCTTGCGCGCACCTTGCAACCCGGTGCCGAACTCCGCGTCGCCACCGACATCCCCGATTACGTCCGCCAAACGCTGGAAGAAGTCCCACAAGCGGGATTCACCTTGCTGGATCAGGGCGAGCAGCCGTGGTTAGATTGGCTCTCGACTCGTTACGAGCAAAAAGCCCTGCGCGAAGGCCGCCCACCGCATTACCTAACCTTCCAGCGTAACGCCTGAAACACCAGTCGGATGCGCTCCGCGCGGGAGTATTTCAGAAAGAGCAAATCCTTAAGTAGTTGCTCTTTTTGAAATACTCCCGCCGGAGGCTCTACGATGTCGCCCCAACCCCACGCAACAAACCCATCCTGCGGCAGCAGTGTGCGCGTGCCCCCTCGATGGGGGCCAAGCACGCAGCCCTTGTCAGGTCAACCGTGGACCCCGGCCCTTGCTTGCGCTATCAGGCTTGCAAATTCCGCGCAGGAGAGTGCCGATGTCCGCCTATGCCACCGCCCAACCGATGACCGCCTCGAAATCTGGGCCACTGAAAGGCACCGCTTCGGTGCCGGGGGACAAGTCGATCAGCCACCGTGCGCTGATTTTTGGCGCGATGGCGGTGGGCGAGACCAAGATCACCGGGCTGCTGGAAGGCCAAGACGTGCTGGATACCGCCAAAGCAATGCGGGCGTTTGGGGCGACAGTTCTGCAGCATGGGCCGGGGGCTTGGTCGGTGCTTGGCGTCGGCGTGGGTGGCTTTCAGGAACCCAGCGATGTGATTGATTGCGGCAACTCGGGCACTGGCGTGCGCTTGATCATGGGGACGATGGCGACGACGCCAATGACCGCGACCTTCACCGGCGATGCGTCTTTGCGCAAGCGGCCAATGGGGCGGGTGACCGATCCGCTCAGCCTGTTCGGCACGCAGGCTTACGGGCGTAAAGGTGGGCGCTTGCCGATGACTGTGGTGGGTGCCGCCAATCCGGTTCCGGTGCGCTATGCGCTTCCGGTGGCTTCGGCGCAGGTGAAATCGGCGGTGCTGTTGGCGGGACTGAACGCGCCGGGGCAGACGGTGGTGATTGAACGCGAACCGACGCGGGATCATTCCGAGCGGATGCTGCTGGGCTTTGGCGCGCAACTGACCGTCGAGAAAACCACCGAGGGCAATGTCATCACTTTGACCGGACAGCCCGAACTGCGCCCGCAAACCGTGGCGGTGCCGCGTGATCCCTCTTCGGCGGCGTTTCCGGTGTGCGCGGCGTTGATCGTCGAAGGTTCGGACATTTTCGTGCCTGGCGTCAGCCAGAACCTGACCCGCAACGGCCTCTATCTGACGTTGGTCGAGATGGGTGCGCAGATTGAGTTTCAAAACCCGCGCACCGAGGGGGGCGAGCCTGTCGCTGATCTGCGGGTGCGCTTCAGTGACAACATGAAGGGCATCGAGGTGCCGCCCGAGCGCGCGCCGTCGATGATTGATGAATATCCGATCCTGTCGGTGGTGGCGGCCTGTTCGACGGGCAAAACGATCATGCGCGGGGTGAAGGAGCTTCGGGTCAAGGAATCCGACCGCATCGACGCGATGGCGCGGGGACTTGAGGCTTGCGGCGTGAAGATCGAGGAAGATGAGGATACTCTCATCGTCTACGGTTTGGGGGCTGGCGGCGTTCCGGGTGGGGCGACCTGTGCGACCCATATTGATCACAGGATTGCGATGTCTTTTCTGGTGCTGGGGATGGCTGCGAAGAACCCGGTTTCGGTTGATGATGCCTCACCCATCGTGACGTCGTTCCCGATCTTTGAGGGCTTGATGACCGGCTTGGGCGCAACTTTGAGCCAGGGCGGGCAGTAGGATTTGGGGGGTCCCAACTCGGGACCTTTTTACATCCCATAAAATCAATAGGTTAGGGTAGTCGATTTAAGGCTTTCTTAACCTTTGATGCAGCATGCTTGACCGAACCGACAGAGCATGATCGCCTTGCCGCAACAATGGCGGGGGGTGGGATGAAATATCTGTATTGGGTTCTGCCGATAGCCACCGCGCTTGCTTACGGCGTTTGGCGATCCTACGCGGCGCAGGTTTATGTCGGGGATCTGCCGCCGTTCGATCTGCATCTTTACAGCCTGGAGCAGGCGCAGACCTATCTTGCCGACCTGCCCCCGGCTGCCAAAGCCACCTACCTTGGCCGACTTCATACCGCCGACTCTGCCTTGATGATCTGCCTTGCGGCGACCTTGATCGCGGCGGTTTGGCGGCGGGGTTGGGTCTGGGCTGTACCCGCCGTGTGCTTTATTGGCTTCGATGTGATCGAGAACAGGGCCGTTGCAAGCTTGCTGGAATTTGGCATCAAAGGCGCGGGCGGCGAAACGGCGCGGCTGATGGTGGTGACGGGGCTGAAATTTGTCTGTCTGGGGCTGGCAGTGGCTTTGGCGCTGTGGAGTCTGTGGCGAAAACAGGACGTGCACGGCTGATGCACGGTGCGGTGGGGTGAAACCCCACCCTACGCCAACGATGGCCTTAGGTCTGGTGGCGCTTGGTTTCGCGGCGGAGTATAGAGGCGCAAAGGCGCGCAGGTGCGGCCTGTTCTTACGCCATAGGAAGGGCATCAGATGGGAACTTTTTATGCAGCCGTCGAGGTGTTCGACCCGGAAGGCCCGGCCAATATGCCAGATGGCGCGGATTATGGCGGCGAGGCGCGGTTTTTTGTGCTGACGGCAGAGGATCTGTCGGAAGCCTTGGCAACCTTGGCAAATTCGATTTCTGTCAATGGCTTGCGGCTGGACCGCGTGCTGCACGCCGGTGCGGTTGAGGCGTTTGAAGATGACATTCTGCCGTTTGAGGTCGACATTGATGACATGGCGGAAACCGCCCAAGGCTCGGGCGAGATTTGTGTCTCGGAAGCGCATCCGTTCGAGCCGGACGAGTCGGATGGCGTGGCCTCGGGCTGTTATGCTGTCTGCATCGACGCGTTTGATATGGAATGGGCCGATGAGGATGAAGGCGAATACGGCGGGCATTATCAGCTGGCGGTGATCAAGGCCGAAACCGCTGCCGCAGCCTTGCAGCAGTTGGTCGAGGATTTTGAGGCCGAGGGCATTGTGATTATCTCGCTGGAAGGCTTGGTGGATGCCAAGGCGTTTCCGTTTGACGCCTATGAATTCCAGTTCGAGGAAGATGATGCGGTGTCGGAAGTGTTGGAGCAGGGCGGCATGATCGTGTCGAACGCCTATGCCTATCCCCCGGAAGCGCCGCGTAAGCTGGACAGCTAGGTTAGGGCGACTTGGGGGCTAGCCCCCCGCTACGAAGTTTCTTCGCTACTTCGTAGCAAACTTCTACGCACCCTCAGGATATTTGAGCACAGAGGATGACCATGCGCTTTACAGTGGCCATTGATGGGCCTGCGGCGGCGGGCAAGGGCACGATTGGGCGGGCCCTGGCGGCGCGGTTTGGCTTTGCGCATCTGGATACCGGGCTGTTGTATCGGGCGGTTGGCGCGTTGGGCGGTGATCCGGTGGTGGCGGCGCGAGGTTTGACGGCGGCAGATTTGGCGCGGGATGATCTGCGCTCGCTTGCGGCGGGGCAGGCGGCGAGTGTGGTGGCGGTGATCCCAGAGGTGCGGGCGGCTTTGGTCGATTTTCAGCGGCGGTTTGCACGGGCGCAGGGTGGTGCCGTGCTGGATGGCCGCGACATTGGCACGGTGATTTGTCCGCAGGCCGAGGTGAAGCTGTATGTCACCGCCAGCGCGGAAGTGCGGGCGCATCGGCGCTGGCTGGAGGTCGGCGGCGATGCGGCGCGGGTGCTGGCGGAAGTGATGGAACGCGATGCGCGGGATATGGGGCGGGCGGAGGCTCCGTTACGGCCAGCCTCTGATGCAGTGGTGATTGATACGTCAGAGTTGCCGATAGAGGCCGCGATCGCGGCGGCGGTGGCGGTGGTCGAGGCGCGGCTGTGACAGCCCAGGTTGTGCTGCATCTCCCTGGCTACATGCTGGCGCGGCTAGAGGCAGGCAACGCACTGCTTTATAGCCGGATTCGCGACAGCATTGTGGCGCGGGGCGGGGTGGTTGATCTGATTGAGGGCTTCGATGGCAAGCGCTATCGCCCGGACGGCAATCTGCATATCGTCGAGAACGGCAGCGGCGAGCGCCTTGGAGTTCTGAACGCAGCGACGGCCTATCTGGAGGGGTTTTTCCACGTCGATCCGGTGGGGATTCAAGCGGCGAGCCGGATTGGCAGCTTGCACTATGATCCGGCGGCGGTTGATGGGGTGGCGGCGGTGGCCCATCTGGGCGCGTTGCAGCAGCGCTTCGCGGTGCCACGACGCTCGCGCTATAAGCAGGTGCGTGCGGTCAGCGATCTGCCGCAGGGCGCGATTGCGGTTTTCCTGCAAGGGCCAGCGCCGCAAAGGAATGGGCAGGCCTATTGCAGCTTTGCGGCGATGGTCGAGGCGGTTTGCGTGGGCGCTGGGGGCCGTCCGGTGCTGGTCAAGCCGCATCCGTTGAAGCCAGAGTTGGGCGCGGAGATCATCGCAGCGGTGCGGACGAAAGGCCATGCGCCGATCGCCACAGATGCCAATGTGCATGACATTCTGGCCGCTTGTGTCGCTACGGTGTCGATCAATTCGGCAACGGCGTTAGAGGGGTTTTTGCACGGCAAACCGGCGGTGCTGTTCGGACGATCTGATTTTGCGGCGTTTGTGCAGACCGCGCAGGCTCCTGCCGGGTTTGAGGCGGCTTTGGCGCGGGCTTTGGCCGATCCGCCCGATTATGCGCGGGCGTTGTATTGGTATTTCGGGCTGAACTGTCTGGATATGACGGCGGACAGTTTCGATGCGCGCCTGTTGGCGATCTTTGCCGAGGCTGGCTTTGATGCGGCGCGGTTGGGGTTGCGTTAGCGACGCGGCGGCGGGCCGACCGAATTGCGTACCACCAGATCAGGGCGCAGCAGGATTTCGGTTTTATCCGGTTGGGTGTCGGACAACAGTTGCAACAGCAATGTCATCGCGTGTTTGCCAATCAGTCCGCGTGGTTGGCGGATCGTGGTCAATGAGGGCTGGATGAACGAGGCCTGCGGCACATCGTCAAACCCGGTCACCGAGAAATCGCGCGGCACGTCGTAGCCGCGCGCGGTCAGGCCGAGCATCACGCCGATGGCGGTCTGGTCGTTGACGCACATGAAGGCGGTGGGCAGGGTGTCACGCAGAAACAATTGATCCACCGCCAGCCGCCCGCTTTCGATGGTGCCATCGCCTTCGATCACCATCCGGGACGCCGCCGGAATCCCTGCGGCGTCCAGACCCGCCTCGCATCCCAGGCGGCGGCGGGAATAGGCGAGGCGGCTGCGATTCTCGCCGATGAAGGCAATTTTGCGGTGGCCTTCCGAGATCAGCAATTCGACCGCCTTGCGCGCGCCTTCCAGATCATCGACGCCAACGTAAGGGATGCCGCCGTTGAACACGGGTTCAAACACGCCCACGGTGGGCGGCAGGCGGGCGGTCATTGACTGGTGGCCAAAAGGTAGAATCCCGGTGAACAGGATCATCCCAGCGGCTTGGTTCGAGCTGAAGAATTTCAGATATTCCATACCGCGCTGGGCGTCATTCTGGGTATGGCCGATCAGCACACCGTAGCCATGCGCGCGGGCTTCGTTTTCTAACCCCACGAGGATGCTGGAAAAGTTGGGATCACCGATGTCGGGGGCCACCACAAGGATCATGTTGGATTTGCCCAAGCGCAGGCTGCGCGCCATGGCGTTCGGGGTGTATCCGGTCAGCGCAATCGCTTGGTTGACCTTCAGCCGGGTCGACACCGCGACCTTTTCGGGCAGATGAATCGCGCGGGACACTGTGGCGATCGACACCTCCGCAATGCGGGCAACGTCTTCGATGGTGGCGGGGGAGTTCGACAAGGGGCGGGCCTTTGATTGCTTGCCCGGATGCTACAGGGTGGCGGGGCAAGGTGCAAAGCGGACGTGGGATTATCAAAATGTAAACCTTTACATGAAAAATGCAAAGGTTTACACCTAAGCGGCGGAGAGGAGCCGCGAGGGGGGAAGTCATGGAGTCAGAGCCTGTCGGCGGTGGCGACATTGTGCTGTCTGCACGCGATCAAAGCGTGTCAGGGGCGCAGGGCGACGTGGTTTTATCCGCGCAGCGGGTCAGCAAATCCTTTGGCGGCGTGCAGGTGCTGTTCAGCGTCGATTTCGACCTGCGGCGGGGGGAGATTCACGCACTGATGGGCGAGAATGGCGCGGGTAAGTCGACTCTGGTGAAAGTGCTATCCGGGTTTGAGCAACCCACCTCGGGCGAAATTCTCTTGGATGGCAAGCCGGTCAAGCTACCGCCGAATGGCGCGGCTGAGGCTTTGGGCATCGTGGTGATCCATCAGGAATTTAACCTTGCGGAACATCTGACTGTCACCGAAAGCCTGTTCTTGGCCCGTGAAGTTGCGCATTTTGGCTTGCTGGACCGCAAATACATGCGGCGCGAGACGCGGCGCGTGCTGGACATGCTCGGCTCGCATATCAGCGAAAACGCAGTGATCGGCTCGCTGACCGTGGCCGACAAGCAGATGGTCGAGATTGCCAAGGCGATCAGCCGCGACGCCCGCATCGTGTTCATGGACGAGCCGACCGCCGTGCTGTCGCGGGGTGAAACCGAGGCTTTGTTCAAGCAGGTGCGCAAGCTGCGTGATCTGGGCACCAGCTTTGTGTTCGTCTCGCACAAGCTGGATGAGGTGACGGAATTGTCCGACCGGGTGACGGTGCTGCGCGACGGCCAATGGGTGAAAACCGCACCGACCGCGCTGCTGGATGGCGAGTCGATTGCCCAGCTGATGGTCGGGCGGGAACTTTCCAGCCTGTATCCGCAGAAGTCAGAGCCAAACGTTGATGAGGCCCGCGTGCTGTCTGTGGTGGGTCTGAACACCGCGCATGTCCGCGATGCACATTTCGATCTGCGTAGGGGCGAGATTTTGGGGTTTTCCGGCATGATCGGCTCGGGTCGCAGCGAGTTGATGGAGGCGATTGCTGGGCTTTATCCACGGGTCTCGGGAGAGGTGCGGATTGGTGATCAACTGATGCCTCCGGGGGATATTCAGGCGACCAAGGCGGCGGGTCTGGCCTATATGACCAAGGATCGCAAATCCAAGGGTCTGCTGCTGGGGTCGGATATGACCAGCAATCTGACGCTGCAATCCTTGGATCAGCATGGCCGCTTTGGCTATCTCAGCCCTGCGAGCGAGCGTAAGGCGCTGGCCCGCGCGCGGCGGCGGTTTGACATTCGGGTGCGCGATGCTTCTGTGGTGGCGGGGCGGATGTCGGGCGGCAACCAGCAAAAGCTGCTGCTGGCCAAGGTGATGGAAATCACCCCAAAAATCCTGATCATCGACGAGCCGACGCGCGGCATCGACGTGGGCACCAAGCAACAGATTTACCATTTCATCGCGGCTTTGGCGCGCGAGGGCTGTTCGATCATCGTGGTGTCGTCGGAAATGCCTGAAATCATTGGCCTTTGCACCCGGATTGTCGTGATGCGGGCGGGGCGGATCGTTGGCGTGCTGGAAGGCGATGAGATTAATGAGCAGGAAATCATGCGCTATTCGGCAGGGTTGAAGCAGAAGGCTGTGGCTTGAGATGGGGGCGAATGTGACAACCGAAGATCAGGCAGAACCGAAGCGGCGCTGGCAGGATGTGGACCTGCGCGCGGTGGCCCCGTTTGTGGCGCTGGCCTTGCTGCTGCTGCTGGGGGCGATGGTAAACTCTAACTTCATCAGCCTGAACAACCTTGCCAATGTCGCCACCCGCAGCGCCTTTATCGCGCTGATCGCGGTGGGGGCGACCTTTGTGATTTCCTCGGGCGATCTGGATTTGTCGGTGGGCTCGATGGTGGCCTTTGTCGCCAGCCTGATGATCTTGTTCATGAATTCTAACGCCATCGCTGATCCCGGCATGATGATCGCCGCCGCGATGCTGCTCGCGCTTGTGGTGGGGGCTTTGTGCGGGCTGGCGAACGGATTGATCACCACAGTCGGCAAGATAGAACCCTTCATCGCCACGCTGGGCACCATGGGCATCTATCGCGGTTTGACCACATGGCTTTCCCAAGGCGGGGCAATCACCCTGCAATCGGCCGAGCAGCAAGACCTGTACCGCCCGGCCTATTTCGGCGTGATCTTGGGCGTGCCAGTGCCGATCATTGTCGTGCTGGCGGTGACTTCAGTGGCCGCCTTTGTGCTCTATCGGATGCGCTATGGCCGTCATGTTGTGGCGGTTGGCTCTAACCCCAATGTCGCGCGCTATTCCGGCATCAAGGTCGACCGCGTCCGCACCACGGCGTTCGTGATCCAAGGCGTCTGCGTTGCCATCGCGGTGATGCTCTATGTGCCGCGCTTGGGCTCAACCTCGGCCACCACAGGGATATTGTGGGAGTTGCAGGCGATCACCGCTGTCGTCATCGGCGGCACCGCTTTGAAAGGTGGCGCAAGCCGGGTCTGGGGCACGATCTGCGGCGCGTTCATTCTGGAACTGGTCGGCAACATCATGCTGCTGTCGAATTTCATTTCCGAATACCTGATCGGCGCGATCCAAGGCGCGATCATCATCATTGCGATGTTGGTGCAACGCTCACTGGTGCGGAAATCCTGAAATTTCGGCCGGGGTTTGGGTCGCCCGGCCGCTTACTGCCAGACCCAACCAAAGGGAGGACTAAAATGCGTAAAGGACTATTGAGCCTTGTGACCGTTGCCGCACTGGCAATGGGCAGCACGGCGGGCTTTGCCGAGGACAAAGCCTATACGATTGGCGTCTCGATCCCCGCAGCCGATCACGGCTGGACTTCGGGCGTGGTGTTCCATGCCAACCGTGTGGCCGAAGTGTTGATGGCGCAGCATCCGGGGCTGACCATCATCGTCAAAACCTCGCCCGATCCGGCATCTCAGGCCAACGCGCTGCAAGATCTTGAAACCCAAGGCATTGACGCGCTGGTCATCCTGCCAAGCGACCCTGATCCGCTGGTCAACTCGATCAAAGAGATCAAATCCTAGGGCACCTTTGTGACCATCGTTGACCGTGCGCCGTCGGTGAATGACGACTCGGTGCGCGATCTGTATATCGCCGGCAACAACTTCTCGCTTGGGGAGACCGCTGGCAACTACATCAAAGCCACCACCCCGGAGGCCGAAGTTGTGGTGATTCGTGGCCTGCCTATTCCGATTGACCAAACCCGTCAGGACGGTTTTGACAAGGCGATTGAAGGTTCGGGCGTGAAAGTGCTGGACCGTCAGTTCGGCAACTGGAACCGCGATGACGCCTTCAAAGTCATGCAGGATTACCTGACCAAATTCCCGAAAATCGACGTGGTTTGGTGCCAGGATGATGACATGGCCGTCGGCGTGTTGCAGGCGATCGAGCAATCGGGCCGCACCGATATTCAATATGTCGTGGCAGGGGCTGGGTCGAAAGACATGATCAAGAAGGTCATGGACGGCGACAAGATGATCCCGGTTGACGTGTTGTATCCGCCAGCGATGGTCGGCACCGCGTTGGAGATGACGGTGGCCAACCTCTACGGCCAAGTGCCGATGCGCGGCACCTTCACCTTGGACGCGACGCTGATCACCAAAGACAACGCCGCCGCTTACTACTTCCCCGACTCGCCGTTCTAAGGCTTGGGTTAACGATGTGCGCCTGCCCATTCGCTTGGGCAGGCGTTTTCCATTTGCACCGCATCCCCGTTCACACCTGCCAAGCAAACCACCCACCGCCCGGAATCAAGGGCGAAGCCCGCCGGGCAGCGCCTGCCGCCCCATCGGGCAGGCGCTTTTGCAGCGTCCCGCGCCGAACTTCTGGAGGGGGAGGCTGATGCATAAAGCGCCTAGAACGGATGTTGCAGCGCCCACCCGGCGGTCAGGCGCTGCCCTCATGTTGGTTCCGTTGCCGTGCATTTGTCGCAGCGCCTACTCCCGAAACTCGAAGTGCTGCGCCACGTTTTGGGGAGGGCGACACGAAAGTGTCACACACACATACTTTTATGCGTACAAGCTCAAACGCCAAAATCAACCGTCGCAAGTTTGGGGTCCCTCCAACGATCTTTTTCAGGGACTTTGGAAAGAGCGGCCTGATAGCTTTTCCAAACCTTTTTCAGATCACCCCGAATTACCTCCCTAGTGGCCTGTTTTTTTCCAGCTTTGATACATTCGACCTTTGTCTGGAGATGCGTCTCGGCCGTGCGAGCGCAAACCAACCTCCCCAACCCTTAACACCTCCCTAACGCCCATCCCTAACCTGTTGAAATCCTCAACACATCCACCCTGTCCTCACGTGGATACTCACCCTCCCTTCCGGGGATCCCGCGCCAGAAGCCGCATCGCGTTCAGGGTGACCAGCACGGTGGCCCCAGTATCGGCCAGCACCGCGATCCAAAGGCCAGTCAGGCCCAGAACCGAGGTCACCAGAAACACGGCTTTCAATCCCAAAGCCACCGCCACATTCTGCCGGATATTGGCCATCGCGGCGCGCGACAGCCGGATCATCGCGGGCAGGTCGGTCAGTTTGTTGCGCAGGATCGCGGCATCGGCGGTCTCCAGCGCCACATCGGTGCCCGCCCCCATTGCCACGCCCACGCTGGCCTGCCGCAAGGCGGGGGCGTCGTTGATGCCGTCACCGACCATCATCACGCCGCCCTCTGCCGCGAGCTTCTGAATGGCGGCGATCTTACCTTCAGGCAGCAGCCCCGCCCGCGCTTGGATGCCCAACCGGGTCGCGACTGCCGTGGCAGAGCCAAGATTATCTCCGGTCAGCATCACCACCTGCAACCCCAGCGCCTTCAACTGCTGCAACGCCTCGGCGGCTTCAGCACGCGGCTCGTCCCGCAGGGCAAGCAGTCCAAGGGCCACGCCGTCCCGGGTGACCTTGACCACCGTTTTGCCGTCCGCCTGAAGCTGGGCGACCGCCGGGTCAGCGGCATCAGCCACGCCGACATGCACCAGCGCGCCGGCGATCATCGCTTCCACCCCCTTACCGGGAAAAGCGCGGGCGTCTTGGTTGGCCAGCAGCGCCAACCCGTCAACCTTGGCTTGCGCGAGGATCGCTTTGGCGAGCGGATGGGTGGAGCCTGCCTCGACCGTGGCGGCCAATTGCAACAATGTGGCCGCAGGGATTCCCTCGGCGGGCAGGGTGTCGGTCAGTACCGGGCGGCCTTCGGTCAGGGTGCCGGTTTTGTCCAGCGCGATGGTGTGCAGATTTGCCATCGCTTCGATCACCGCACCGCCTTTGATCAGCAGGCCGTGCCGCGCCCCGGTGGACAGGGCTGCGGCGACGGCGGCGGGGACCGAGATCACCATCGCGCAGGGGCAGCCGATCAGCAACAGCGCCAGCGCGCGGTAGGTCCAAGTGCCCCAATCCGCGCCGATGGTCAGGGGCGGCAGCAAGGCGACCAACAGCGCCACGCCGACAATGGCGGGCATATACCAGCGGCTGAAACGGTCGATGAAGCGTTCGGTCGGCGCGCGGGCGGCTTCGGCATCGGCGACCATCTGGGCGATGCGGGCGAGGGTGCTGTCGGCGCTGGCCTTCGCCACGCGCACACGCAGCACGGCTTCGGTGTTGATCGTGCCCGCCAGCACGGCGGCCCCCGGCCCTTTGGTCACAGGGATGCTTTCGCCGGTTACCGCACTTTCGTCGATGCTCGAGGTGCCCTCGATGATTTCGCCATCGACCGCCATCCGGTCGCCGGGGCGCACTTGGATGATCTGGCCGGGCCTCAGGGTTTCGGCGGCAACTTCGTGGCTGTGGCCGTCATGCTCCAACAAAGCCGTGGCGGGCACCAGTTTGGCCAAGGCGCGGATGCCGTCGCGGGCCATATTGGTGGCCACACCCTCCAGCAATTCGCCCACCGCGAACAGGAAGACCACCAAGGCGGCTTCCTCGGCGGCGCCGATCAGCAAAGCCCCGGTTGCGGCGATGGTCATCAGCATTTCGATGGTAAACGGCATCCCGGCCCGCAGCGCCGCCAGCGCTTTGCGCGCCACGGACAGCAGGCCGATCAGGCAGGCCAGCGTGAACGCCCAGATGGCATGGTCTGCAAGAAAAGTCCATTTCGCGATCTGACTGGCGGCCAGCAGGATGCCGGTGAAAAACACCAAGCGCGCCTTGGCGGTGTGATACCAGCGTACATCCGTTGCCAGGTCGGCATGGTTGTGGGCGGTATGATCGGCGTGGATATCGGTGCAGTGGGCATCGGTCGGGGCTTCGGGTGCCGCTGCGGCGGGCGCGGTGATGCCATAGCCGAGTGCTTGCACGGCGCGTTCGATCTGATCGGGCGCGGTGGTTTCCGGCGCGAGATTCAGCCGCAGGCGTTCATTCATCAGGGTGATTTCAACGCCGCTGACGCCCGGCAAACGTTCAACCGCGGTCTGGATTTTGCGGGTACAGGCGGCGCAATCCATGCCAGAGATGCGCCACTCGTGTGAGTCGTTGCCGGATAGGTCAGTCATTTCAGCCTCTTGCGTTCTTGCGACATGCCACTTGCCGTCTTTGAACCCTAAAGCTAATGTCTCTAGTAACTATAGCTTCAAGAGGTTTCTTTTGCTGACCATCGGGAAATTGGCCGCGGAGACCGGGGTGAAGGTGCCGACTGTGCGGTATTATGAGCAGATTGGCCTGCTGCCGCCGCCCGAACGCAGCCGCGGCAATCAGCGGCTGTATGGCCCGCTGGCACGGCAGCGCTTGGCCTTCATCCGTCATGCCCGCGCGCTGGGCTTTCCGCTGGAGGCGATCCGCGATCTGCTCAGCCTGTCGGACCGACCTGAGCTGCCCTGTTCTGCCGCCGATGCGATTGCCAAAGCCCAGCTTGCCGCCGTGCAGGCGCGGATCACGCAGTTGAAAGCACTGGAGCAAGAGTTGCAGCGCATGGTCGTGCAATGCGCCCATGGCACCATCGCCGATTGTCGGGTGATTGAGGTTTTGGGCGATCACGGCCAATGCGCGCAGGATCATCACACCGCGCCGATTGACTAAACCTATCCCCCGCCGCCCATCGCCACCGACATAAAGGCACGAAACACGGCGGCAGTGGCGGTCAGACCCTGCGATTTGCGCCACGCGAGCCCCACATCCATGCTGGGGATCGTATCAGCCAGGGCGCGTATTTCGATCCGCTGGCCTTCCAGCGACCATGGCCGATACACCATATCGGACAGAATCGTCACCCCGACCCCATTGGCGACCATCGAGCGCACCGCCTCAACCGAACTGGTGGTAAAGCAAACCGAAGGCGCAAACCCGGTCTTCGCCCAATAGCGGCTGGCGGTATCCTTCGCCTCATCCACCGTCAGCATCACATAGGGCTGGTCCGCGACATCGCACAGGGTGATCCGCTCTTGCGACAACAACGGATGCTCGGTCGGCAACCACAGCCGCCTGCGCGAGCGCATCAGAATTTCCTGTTCAAGCCCGGCAGAGTTGGCAAGGTTCGACACCAGCATCACCGCCATATCGAGACTGCCGGTTGCCAGACCTTCCTCAACCGCAAGCCGCGGCATTTCCATCATTTCAAGCTGGATATCAGGATGGGCGCGGCGGAAGCGGGCGTAGTGGCGCGACATGAAATAGCCCGCAACGGTATAGGTGGTGCCCAAGCGCAGCCGCCCCGACACCTGCCGATCCTGCCCCAGCGGCAAACGCTCGGCATCTTCCACCGCCGCCAAGATGTTGCGCGCGTGGTTGAGGAATCGCGCGCCTTCGATCGTCGGCACGACGCCCTGTGCGGAGCGGTCAAACAGCCGTACGCCCAGTTGCGATTCCAGCCCCTGCACGGCGGTGGTGATCGCGGATTGTGAGATGTTTAGCTCCATCGCGGCATGGCTGATCTGCCCGGTTTCCGCCGCCGCCATGAAATAGCGTAACTGTTTCAAGGTTAAAGCCATCGCGTCACCTGTGCATCTGAATTTTAGATAACGAACCACAAAAAACGATATTTTACAATATAACTAACCCGTCGCAGGCTACCTTACGTCAACGCCTTGGGGGAACTATGGCTGTAACCATCAACTGCGACATGGGCGAAAGCTTTGGGCTGTATCGGATGGGCGATGATGCCGGAATGATGCCGTTTATCGACATCGCCAACGTCGCTTGCGGCTTTCACGCCAGCGATTTCGATCACATGCGCGCCACGGTGCGCTTGGCGAAACAGCATGGCGTCAAGGTTGGCGCGCATCCGTCTTTGCCCGATCTGCAAGGCTTTGGGCGGCGTGAGATGAAAATGGGCCGCGTGGAAATGGCCAACTGCATGATCTACCAGATCGGCGCGCTCTGCGGGTTTCTGCGCGCCGAAGGGGTCGAGTTGAACCATATCAAGCCGCATGGCAGCCTCTACGGTATGGCGGCGCGGCAGGAAGATATTGCCCACGCGGTCTGTGACGCCGCCGATGTGTATGGCGTGCCGCTGCTGGGCATGACGGGCACGTTGCACGAAACCATCTACCCCGCGCGCGGTCACGCTTTCATTGCCGAATTCTATGGCGATCTGGAATATCGCCCCGATGGCAGCCTGATCGTCACCCGCGAGCATGATGCCAAAGACCCCGCTTTGATGGCCGCCCGCGTGCGCCGGGCCATGCAAGAAAACCTCGGCACCGCGATAGATGGCAGCGACATATCCGTGCGTTGCGATACGGTGTGCATCCATTCTGATACGCCCAATGCCATCGACATTGCCCGCGCCGTGCGCGCTATCCTTTCTTAACGGAGGCCAAAATGCCCGTCATCCAATCCCCGCTTCCCGGCACCTTCTACCGCTCATCCTCCCCCGACACCCCACCGTTTAAGGCCGAGGGCGATGCGGTGGCGGTGGGCGATGTGATTGGACTGATCGAGGTGATGAAAAGCTTCCACGAGGTGAAATCCGAAGTCGCGGGCAGCGCCATTCATTTCGTGACCGACAACGAAGACCCGGTGATGGCGGGCACGGTTCTGGCGGAACTGTCCTGATGCTGAAAAAGCTGCTGATTGCCAACCGGGGCGAGATTGCGGTGCGGATCATCCGCGCCGCCCGCGATCTGGGGATTGCCACGGTGGCGGTGTATTCCGATGCCGACGCCACCGCTTTGCATGTGCAACTGGCGGATGAGGCGGTGAACATCGGCCCGCCAGCGGCGAAGAAAAGCTATCTGAACATCGCGGCGATTCTGAAGGCGGCAGCGGAGACGGGCTGCGATTCCGTGCATCCGGGCTATGGCTTTCTGGCCGAAAATGCGGGCTTTTCCGATGCGGTGACGGCGGCGGGTCTGATCTTTGTTGGGCCCTCCGGTGATGCAATCCGGCTGATGGGCGACAAGGTTGCCGCGCGGGGTGCGGCCCATGCGGCGGGGGTGCCGATTGTGCCCGGATCGCTCGGGCGGGTGGACAGTATCGACGCGGGGCGCGCGATTTTGGCCGATACTGGCTTTCCGGTGATGATCAAAGCCGCAGCGGGCGGTGGCGGGCGCGGCATCCGCATCGCGCAGGACTTGGCTGCGTTTGAACAAGCCTTCCCGCAAGCGCAGGCCGAGGCTTTGGCGGCCTTTGGTGACGGTGGCCTTTATATGGAAAAGGTCATCACCAAGGCGCGGCATATCGAGGTGCAGGTGCTTGCCGATGGCACCGACGCCATCCATTGCTACGAGCGCGAATGTAGCCTGCAACGTCGCCGCCAGAAGGTGTGGGAGGAAGCGCCCTCGCGCGCGCTGTCGCCGCAGTTGCGCGATGAGCTGTGCAGCAGTGCTGTGCGTCTGGCGCTTGCGGTGAACTACTCCGGCGCGGGGACAGTGGAATATCTTTATGACGAAGACGCCGACCGCTTCTATTTCATCGAGATGAACACACGGATTCAGGTCGAACATCCGGTGACCGAGATGATCACCGGCATTGATCTGGTCGCTGAAATGCTGCGCATCGCGGGGGGCGAGCCTTTGCGGCTGACCCAAGCGGATGTCACCGTCAAAGGCCATGCCATCGAAGTGCGCCTGAACGCCGAAGACCCCGCCCGCGATTTCGCACCCTTCCCCGGCACGGTGGACAGCTTGCGCATCCCCGGTGGCCCCGGCGTCCGCTTCGATTCGATGCTGTACCCCGGCTACACTGTACCGCCGTTCTACGACTCGCTTCTGGCCAAGCTGATCGTTCATGCCGAAACCCGCGAGGCGGCGATCACCCGCATGGCCCGCGCACTGTCGGAATTGCAAATCGTCGGGTTGAAAACCACCAAGCCGCTGTTTCAGGCGCTGGCCGCCGACCCTTCGGTGCAGGCAGGCGATTTTCACACCCGTTGGCTGGAAGGCTGGTTGGAACACCATGCCGCCCGCCTGACCCCCAATCTTGAACCGTAGGAGAAGCCCATGTCGATCCGTTTCAGCTTTGGTGGCGACGAACACATCTTCGCGGAGGTTTCGGAAGAAATGTCGCTTGAGGCTTTTTTTACCAGCCTGTCGATGACCAATGCGGTCAAGCAAGCAGGGATACGCGGCGTGACCGAGATTTGCCCAGCCAACGCCAGCTTTCAGGTCAAATACGACCCCGACCAGATCAAGCCCGCCGACCTGCTGCGCGAATTGCAGTCGATGGAGGGGGCGGCGAGCAAATCCGACGCCACGCTGAAAACCCGCATCATGGAAATTCCGGTCTATTATCAAGACCCGTGGACGCATGAGACTTTGATGCGGTTTCGCGAGCGTCACCAAGACCCCAAAGCCACCGATCTGGAATATGCCGCAGCGGTGAACGGTCTGGGCAGCGTTGAGGATTTCGTGCAGGCGCATTCCAGCCAGCCGTGGTTTGTCTCGATGGTGGGTTTCGTCGCTGGCCTGCCGTTCCTGTATCAGATGGTGGAGCGTAAACGGCAGTTGCAGGTGCCGAAATACCTGCGCCCGCGCACCGACACGCCAAAGCTGACCATCGGTCACGGCGGTTGCTTTAGCTGCATCTATTCGGTGCGGGGCGCGGGCGGTTATCAGATGTTCGGCGTCACGCCGATGCCGATTTATGATCCGAACCAGCAGGTGAGCTATCTGCAAGAGGAGATGTGCCTGTTCCGACCTGGTGACATCGTGAAGTGGAAGCCGATCAACCGCGATCAATATGACGCGGATATTGAGGCGGTGAATGAGAATAAATTCCTGCCCACCATCCGCGAGGCCAGCTTTTCGCTGACCGAGTTCAACAAAGACATCGATGCCACCAATGCCAAGCTGATGGAGGTTCTTCATGGCCGTTAAGATCCTTACCCCCGGCCTGTCGACCACCGTGCAAGACCTTGGCCGTCCCGGTTATTATCACCTCGGCATCCCGATTTCCGGCGGGATGGACCGCTTTGCGTTGCGCGCCGCCAATATGCTGGTCGGCAATGATGAAGGCGCCGCCGTGCTGGAAGCGGTGTTCATGGGGCCAGAGATTGAGTTCACCACAGCCGCGACGGTGGCGGTGACGGGCGGTGACCTGCCGCCCAAAGTCAACGGCGATGAACGCGCGACATGGGAGGCTTTCCCGGTGAAAGCCGGTGACAAGCTGTCGTTTGGTTTCCTGAAATCCGGCGCGCGGGCCTATATTGCCGTCTCAGGCGGCATTGATGTGCCGCTGAAACTTGGCTCACGCTCCACCTACACTTTGGGCGCGCTGGGCGGGCATGACGGCCGTGCGCTCAAGGCGGGCGATAGGTTGCCGCTGGGACAGGGCGGCTCGGGCAAAGGCTCGGTTCCCGCAAACCTGCGCCGTGGTCCGGGTAATCCGGCAGAGTTGCGGATGCTGCCGGGGCTATATTGGCACCGCGTCACGGCCGAGGCGGGCAAACAGTTCTTCGCCGACACCTGGAAAGTCGCCCCCGAGGCTGATCGCATCGGCTACCGCTTCAAAGGCGGCAAAGCGCTGGATTTCGTGCCCCGCACACCGCCGTTCGGGGCGGGGTCGGACCCGTCGAATATCGTCGATGCCTGCTATCCCTACGGCTCGGTGCAAGTGCCATCCGGCACCGAACCCATCGTGCTGCACCGCGATGCGGTGTCGGGCGGCGGCTATATGATGCTGGGCACGATCATTTCGGCGGATATGGACCTGATCGGCCAGTTGCAGCCGCACAGCCCGGCGCGGTTTGTCGAGGTGACGTTGGATCAGGCCCTTACCGCGCGCCATGATCGCCAAGCCGCGATTGCCCGCGTCCGCGCCCATCTCCAGCGCTAAGGAAAGGGGGGGACGATGCGCATCACCGTTTCCCCTTCACCCCTGCGCCCGCGCTTCCTTCGGGGTGATGCCATAGCGCTGCCGAAATGCGCGGCTGAACTGCGCCTGATCAGCAAAGCCGCGGGCATAGGCGATCTCGCCAATCGCACGCTTATCCCGCGGGTTGCCCAGATCTTCGCGCGCCGCAGCCAGACGCTGATCGCGGATCCAACTGCCCAAGGTCTGATTGGTGTCGCGCAGCAATTCGTGCAGATAGCGCACCGAGACCCCACAGCCTGCCGCCACCTCATCCGGCCCCAGATCGGGGTTGTCGATATGGCGGCGCACAAAGCTTTCGATCCGCGCCAAATGCGCCATCCGCACGGTCGATCCGCCCGAACTCAGCACGCGTTCATCCGACTGCAAAGCCATCGCCAGCAAATCCGCCAACTGCCGCCCGACCATGCTGCGGGCTTCCTCGCTCATCGCGTCATAGCGCTGCGGGATCAGATGCACCATGTCCACGAACAGCCCGTTGGCACCGTTGGTGGCATCAAACTGCAAGCTGCAAAACCGATCCGGCGCGCGCACCCGGCCGCCCAGCATGGCCAGCGACAGCTTCATCACCCACAGATCGGCGGGTTCGGCATGGCTGAACTCATAGGGTTCATGGCTGCGCTCGATGAAAAACGCGCCGGGATTGGCGCGCACCTCGCGCCCGCCTTGGGCAAACAGCAGTTCAGATTTCGCGGGCAGAGTAACCAGAAATTCCTCGGGGCCTTGGATCTGCAAATGCTTCGGCAGGCGGCGGTACATCAGGGCGTCAGAGGTCAGCCGCGACAGCGACACCTCACCCAATTGCCACATGCTCAATTCGCCATCAAACGCCTCGGGGCGGCGGAAGCTAAGGTCCAGCGGGAAATAGGCCTGCCCAATCGCCTCGTGCCAATGACGGCTGCGCGCGGCCAGATCAATGCCTTTGGTAGTGATGGTGGTCTTCATCGCAGCCTCCGCAGTTTCCACAATCTGGCCACGCAATATTCTTTCTGTAAAGCGCCGCTTTCGCGCAATTTGTCAAAATGCGCTCTGCGACAAAAACCCGTGCACTTGGGGCAAAGACGCCTGCCCCCCGCGCCGCCTAGCCTGACCGCTGCAACGGTGCAGAAGACGCCGCGCAACGGGGAGTTTTTGCGGAAGTCTCGGGCAATTTGCCCGAAAGCCCCCCTTTTGCGCCGCGCATTTGAAGGGGAATAGGCATGGCCAGCGCCACACCATCCGCCACGAAGGTTGATCCGATCACGCTATCGGTGGTTCGCGGCATTCTGGAAACCACGCAGCGCGAAATGACGCTGAGCCTTGAGAAAACCGCGCGCTCGTCGGTGTTCAATTTGGCGCATGATTATTCCACCGCGCTGTTCAATGCGCGGCCCGAGATGATCTTGCAGGGGCAGGATATTCCGATCCACCTTGGCAGTCTGATCCCGGCGATGAAGGTGGTGGCGGGCTATTTTGAGGGCGACATCTTTGAGGGCGATCTGCTGATCCACAACGATCCGGCTTGGGGTGGCAGCCACGCGATTGATACCTGCTTTTACAAGCCGGTGTTTTACAAGGGAAAGCTGAAGTATTGGACCGTCTGCAAAGGCCATCTGACTGACATTGGCGGCCCGGTGCCTGCGGGCTATAACCCCAATGCCAAGGACATTTACGCCGAATGTCTGCGCATCCCGCCGGTGAAAATCTGGGACCGTGGCGTGCCGCGTAAGGATGTGCTGAACTTCATCTTCACCAACATGCGGGCGCGGCGCGACCAAGAGGGCGACTTTAATGCGCTGATCGGGGCCTGTCAGGTCGGCGAGCGCGCCTTGATCGCGATGCTGGATAAGTATGGCGAAGACGTGGTGGATGCCTGCATCGACACGCTTTTGGACATGGCCGAAAAGCAAATGCGCAGCCTGATTTCCACCGTGCCCGACGGCACCTATGAAGGCTCGGCGATTGTTGAAGATGCGGGCCATGGCTTTGGCGATCTGACCATCACCGCGACGGTGACGATCAAGGCCGATACCTGCCACATCGCAATCTCTAGCCCGCCGCAAATCCCTTATTTCATCAACAGTTATGAGGGAAATTCCTACTCCGGCGTTTACCTTGGCTTGATGATGTTTGCGCAACTGCCGCCACCGTACAACGAAGGCCTGTATCGCTGCATCTCGGTTGATATGGGGCCGAAGGGGACGCTGTGTAACGCCCGCGAACCCGCGCCGCATATGAACTGTACCACCACGCCGATGGAGACGCTGACCGATGCGGTGCGGCTGGCGTTTGAGAAAGCCGTGCCGTCGAAGGTTTCGGCCAGCTGGGGCCATGCCAACGGGCTGAACATCGCCGGATGGGACAAGCGCCACGACGAGGAATATGTGACGATGGTGCTGGCCACCATCATCTCAGGCGCGGGGGCGACGCCTGCGCAAGACGGCTGGCACGCCTGTGGCCCGGAATGCTGCTTTGGCGCGCTGACTTCGGGTGACGTGGAGTTGCTGGAATACAGCTATCCGATCATCATCCACCGCTATTCTTTGATGACCGATAGCGGCGGTGCGGGCAAATTCCGTGGCGGTTCCGGCACCGCGTGGGAGGTGGAGCCGCTGAGCGATGACATGACCTTCATCACCTTCGGCGAAGGCCGCCGCATTCCGGCTGTGGGCGCGGCGGGGGCAGCCTCGACCATGATTGATGAGAAGGTCGGGCGGCTGGAACTGGTGGAAGGCGACCACTCTGAGACCATCCGCGAGAACGTGATCAAGGTGATCAAACCCGGTGATCGGATCACCAACATGAACCCCGGCGGTGGCGGCTATGGCAACCCGATGGATCGGGCGGTGGAAAAGGTGGTGTGGGATATCAAGAACGGCCTTGTCTCGGTGAAGGGGGCGGAAGCCGATTACGGCGTGATCGTCACCGATGCCGAAAGCCTGACCGTCGATATGGCGGCAACCGAAACCCTGCGTGCGCGTCGCCGCGCCGTGGCCGCGAACTAGGAGGGCGCTACGATGAAGACCGATTACCGTTTGGGCATTGATGCCGGTGGCACCTTCACCGATTTCGTCCTCGCCGACCAAACCGGACAAGTCCGGCTGTTCAAGGCGCTGTCCACCCCGCAAGACCCGACCTTGGCGATCAAGAACGGCCTTGCTTTGATGACCGAGGAGTTGGGGGTTTCCGCCACCGAGATCATCTCGAATTGCGATCTCTGCATCAACGGCACCACCGTGGGCCTGAATGCGCTGATCCAGCACAAGGGCGCGAAAACCGGGCTGATCTGCACGGCGGGGCATGAGGACAGCTTGGAAATCCGCCTTGGTCACAAGGAAGACGGCTACCGCTACGACCCCGATTACCCGCCCGCCACCATGTTGGTGCCGCGCTACCTGCGCCGGGGCGTGCGCGAGCGTATCCTATCCAATGGCGAAATCCGCACGCCCTTGACCGAAGCCGACGTGCGCGCCGCCTGCGAGATTTTCCTTGCAGAAGGCGTCGAAACCGTGGCGATCAGTTTCGTCTGGTCGGTACTGGACCCCAGCCATGAACGCCGCGCGGGCGAGATCGTGCGCGAGATGATGCCGGGGGTGATCCTGACGATGGGGTCCGAGCTTTACCCACAGGTCCGCGAATACACCCGCACCTCGACAGCGGTGGTCAACGCCTACCTCGCGCCCATTATGAAGCGCTATGTCACGGCGGTGGATGCCTATTTCCAACAGCTCGGCGCGAAACAACCTGTGCGCTATTACCAATCCAACGGCGGGCTTGCGATTGGGCAGGCAATGACGGATCGGTCGGTTTACGCCATCAACTCCGGCCCCGCCTCGGCCCCTGCGGCGGGCCTTTATGTCTGCGCGCCGTTCGGCAAAACTGATGTGATCACGGTGGATATGGGCGGCACCTCGTTTGACATCACGCTGACTAAAGACGGCTCGACCAATATCAACAAGAACATCGACTTCCTGCGCTACCGCATCGGTGTGCCGATGATTCAGGTCGAAACTCTTGGCGCAGGCGGCGGCTCGATCGGCTGGATCGACGAGATGGGTCTGCTGCAAATGGGTCCGCAATCGGCGGGGTCCGATCCGGGGCCTGCCTGCTACGGCCAGGGCGGGCAACTGCCGACGGTGTCGGACGCCAATATCGTGCTGGGCTATCTGAACCCGGATGGCCTTGTCGGCGGCCGTCTGCCGCTGGATGCGCAAAAGGCCTATGATGCGGTGAAAAGCATCGCTGATCCTTTGGGCCTGTCGGTGGAACGCGCCGCCTATGGCATGTTCACCATCGTCAACGCCAACATGGTCAATGGCATCCGCCGGGTTACGATTGAACGCGGCTATGACCCGCGTGATTTCGTGCTGGTGGGCGCAGGTGGAGCGACGGCGGCGCATATCACGGCCCTTGCCGCCGATATGGGCATCGACACGATTGTCTTGCCGAAACTCGCCTCGGGCTTGTGCGCCTTTGGTCAGATCATCTCGGATGTGAAGTATAACTACATGGCGACCGCCGTGCTGCGGCTGGACAATGATGCCGCCTACACCCGCATCGACCAGTTGTTCACCGAGATTGAAGCCCAAGGTATCGCCCATCTGACATCCGATGGCTTTGCCGCAGGCAACACCCTGATCAAGCGCAGTCTTGATATGCGGTATGTCGGCCAAGTCCATGAATGTACGGTGGAAATTGGCAACTTCCCGGTGAACGCGCAGACCATCGACCAGATCAAAGCCGCCTTCCACGCCCGCCACGAACAGCTTTACACTTATTCGGAACCGCATTCGACGGTCGAGGTGGTGAACATCGAAAGCACGGTTTACGGGCTGGTCGATAAACCCAAGCGGATGCACATCGCCGCCGGAAAAGCCACTGATCAGGCGATCAAGGCCTACCGCGATGCGGTGTTCTCCGCCGATGGCAGCCGCACCCGCACGCCGATATACGAGGGCGGCGCCTTGGGCGCGGGGGCCGAGATCAACGGCCCTGCGGTGATCGAAGAAGTCACCACCACCATCGTTATCGAGCCGGGGTGGAGCGCGACTTTAGACGCCTCCGGCTCTTATCTGATCACCCGCAAGGAGAAAAAATGAGCCAACTCAGCGCAGACAAGCTGTCGGTTGCCTTCGCGGGGCTGAAGGCCCTGTCGGATGTTGATCTGACGATCACGCCCGGACTGATCACCGGGCTGATCGGCCCGAATGGTGCGGGCAAAACCACGCTTGTCAACGTGCTGACCGGGTTTCAAACCCCCACGGGCGGGGCGGTGTCGCTGGACACTGCCTCGGCCAAACTGAACCTGTCTGGCCTGAAGCCGTATGAGATCAGACGCCGTGGCATCGCGCGCACCTTTCAAGGCGGGCGGTTGTTTCGCGATCTGGCGGTGATCGACAATCTGGAAGTGACGGGCGTGGGTCTGGGCCAATCGCGCAGTAAAGCGCGGGCAGAGGCCGCCGCGATGCTGGACTGGATCGGCATCGGCGCGCTGCAAAACCGCATCGCCGGAACCCTGCCCTATACCGATGAACGTCGCGTCGCCATTGGCCGCGCTTTGATCGGCAAGCCTGACTATATCCTTCTGGATGAACCCGCCGCTGGCATGTCTGGGCCAGAGGCCGCCGACCTTGCCGCCCTGATCCGGCGCATCGCTGCCGAGATCGGCTGTGGTGTGCTGCTGATCGAGCATAACGTCGGGCTGGTCCTTAGCCTGTGCGATCATATCGTTGTGCTGGACTCCGGTGTGGTGATTGAAACGGGCGTTCCCGCCAGCATCCGCGTCAGCGAGAAAGTCCGCCACGCCTATATGGGCACCGCCGCTGAGACCAACCTTCCGGTATTGGAGGTGCTGGCATGAGCCTGCTTGCGCTATCGAACCTGACCATCCGTTATGGCCGCTTATCGGCGGTGCGCAACGTCACCTTCACCCTGACCGAAGGCGAGATTCTGTTCATCACCGGGCCAAATGGTGCGGGCAAATCCAGCCTTTTGCGCGCCATCGCGGGGGTGACGCCGCCCGCGGGGGGCCGGATTGATTTCGCAGGCCAAGACATCACAGGCCGCGCGCCCGAGGATATCGCCCGCATGGGCCTGTCGATGGTGCCCGAGGGGCGCGAGGTGTTCGGCAGCCTGACTATTGAGGAAAACCTGCTGGTCGGCACGGGGATCCACGCCGCCACCCGCAACTGGCGCAGCCGTGCCGCGACCGAGTTGGAAGCGGTTTACGCCACTTTCCCGATCCTGAAAGACCGTCGCCATTCACAGGCGGGCCTGCTGTCGGGGGGCCAACAGCAAATGCTGGTGATCGGGCGGGCGCTGATGACCAACCCGCGCCTGATCGCGATTGACGAACCCAGCCTCGGCCTTGCCCCCAACATCACCGATCAGGTTTATGAACGCTTGATCGCATTGCGCAGCCATCGTGCGCTGACCTTGCTGATTGTCGAGCAATCTTCAACCCGCGCGCAACTGGTTGGCGGTCGGATGATCCTGATGCGGGGTGGTGAAATCCTGCTGGACGGCGACGCCCGTGCCATGGGCCAATCCGAAGCCATGCAAGCCGCCTATTTTGGATATGGAGAGCATTGATGCAAACCTTGTTTGACGCGCTCAGCCTTGGTTCGCTTTATGCCCTTGGGGCGCTGGGCATCGCGCTGATTTTCGGTGTGATGCGGTTGGTGAACTTCGCGCATGGCGATGTGATTTCGTTTTCCATCTTCGGGCTGCTTTGGCCTTCCGTTGATGCCGTCGCCATCGTGTTCGCGGGCGAATTGCCGTGGTTCCTGCTGATCCCGTTTGTGCTGGCGATGGGGGCGGGCCTGTCGGTGCTGTCGGAAATCATCGTGTTCCGCCGCTTTCGCCGCGCCAATCCGGCGACGATGATGATCGCCTCTTTCGCGCTGGGCTTCGTGATCCGCTATTTCCTGCTGATGCTGTTTTCCAGCCGCCCGAAGTCGATCTCGCTGCTGCCTGCCCTCAGCCAACCCGTTGAAATCCTTGGCGCGCGGATTCCGTTGCTTCAAGTCATCACCATCGCAGCCACCATCGCCATCCTGTTCGCCCTCACCGCCTTCCTGAAACGCACCCGCTTCGGGTTAGAGATGCGAGCAGCAGCGGAGAATTTCACCATGGCCCGGATGCTCGGCGTCCGCGCCAATCGGGTGATCATGGGAGCCTTCGCGCTGTCCGGCGCACTCGCCGCCGCCATCGGCCTGATCCTTGCCGCGCAAACTGGCACCGTCGACATCCAGATGGGCGCGTCGGTGATGCTGATGGCCTTCATCGCAACGGTGATCGGCGGCCTCGGCTCGCTGCCCGGAGCCGTCCTCGCGGGTTTCCTCCTCGGCGCGGCCTCGGTCGTCATGCAAACCGTTCTCCCCATAGACGCCCGCCCGTTCCGTGATGCCTTCGTCTACGGCGCGGTGATCCTCGTGTTGATTTTCCGCCCGCAAGGCCTGATCGCCGCGCGTGGCACGAAAGAGAGGGTCTGACATGTCGGTGATCCGCCGCACCATTTCCACCCCGATCCTGCTGACGCTGATCCTGATCGCCATCGCATTGATCGCGGTCGCCGCAGGCTCGCGCCCGTTTAACCAGACCGTGATCGACATCTTCCTGCGCGTTACCCTTGTCGTCGGCCTCTATATCTTCATCGGCAATTCCGGCGTGATGTCGTTCGGCCATATCGGCTTCACCTGCCTTGGCGCCTACGCCGCCGCATGGCTGACCATGCCGCCGATGATGAAGCAAACCCTGCTGCCGGGCCTGCCCGATTGGCTGATGAACACGCAATTGCCCTACTGGGCCGGGGCAATCTTTGCCGCGATCTGGGCCGCGATCTGGGCGGCGCTGTTCGGTAAAATCCTGATGCGGCTGTCCGGCATCGCGGCATCCATCGCGACCTTTGCCATGCTGGCGATGATCAACACGATCTATTCCAACTGGGAGAGCGTCACTGCCGCCACCTCCTCCGTTGTCGGTATCCCGATCATCCGCTCGATCTGGCCCTATCTGATCGCCGCCATCATCGCGGTGATCGTTGCTTGGGCACACGCGATTTCCCGCGCGGGCCTCGCCCTGCGCGCGGCCCGGGATGAACCCACCGCCGCAGCCGCCTCGGGCATCGATATTCCGAAGCAACGCCTGATCGCCTTCATCCTGTCGGGTGCCGTCATGGGCATGGGCGGCGCGCTGTTCGCCCATTCGATCGGTGTCGTCACCCCCGACACCTTCTACCTCACCCTGACCTTCACCACCCTGTCGATGTTGGTCGTCGGCGGCATCGGCAGCCTGTCGGGCGCGGTGCTGGGCGTGGTGATCTTGTCCAGCCTGATCCAAGCCCTGCGCTGGCTAGAGGCAGGCGTCACCATCGGCACCACCACCCTCGCCATCCCGAACGGGCTGCAAGAGATCGCCTTGGGCATCGTGATGATCCTGATCTTGATCCGCCGCCCCGCTGGCATCATGGCCAATTCCGAACTGCGCTGGCCGCGCTTCCGATCCGAAGCGGCCAACCTACAGAATCCGGGCGAACACCCCGGCAATAAGCCCACCCAACAAGGAGTATCCAAATGAAGACCCTTACCAAACTCAGCCTCGCGCTGCTGGGCGCAACTGCCCTTGTCACCCCGGCGCTTGCGCAAGATGACGACAAGATCATCGTCGGCTTTGCCACCGCCGAATCCGGCTTCATGCAGGGCTATGACAAGCCCGCGCAAGACGCCGCGATGATCCGCATCAAGGAGATTAACGAAGCGGGTGGTCTGCTCGGCAAGCAGATCGAAGTCGTCAATGCCGACACCAAGACCGACCGCGCTGAAGGGGCCAAAGCGGGCCTGTCGGTGATCGACGCGGGCGCTGATATGGTCGTGGTATCCTGCGATTATGACTTTGGTGCCCCGGCGGCATTGGCGGCCGAAGGCGCGGGCCTGCCCTCGTTCTTCCTCTGTGCCGAGTCGATCAAGGCCGGGATTCAGGGCGTTGGCCCGAACTCGTTCTCGGCCTCGGTGTTGGCTGCCGTGCAGGGGGCCACGATGGCCGAATGGTCCTATACCAAGAAAGAAGCCCGCACCTATTACCGCCTGCTGGATACCTGGACCGAGTATAACAAAGGCATCTGCGACGGCTTTGATTACATGCTGCCCAAACTGGAGGGCGCAACACTGGTCGGCGAAGACACCTTCAAGAACGAAGATGCCTCGATTGCCGCGCAGATCACCCGGATCAAATCTCTGCCAGAAGAACCCGATGCGATCATGCTGTGCACCATGATGCCGGGCGCTGTGTCGGCGATCAAACAGATCCGCGCCGCTGGGATCAATACGATGATCCTGAACGGCTCGGGCGTCGATGGGTCTTATTGGCAGTCGGCGGTTCCGGATCTGTCGAACTTCTACGTGCCGGTGCAAGGCTCGGTCTATGGCGACGATCCGAACCCGGAAGTCACCAAATTCAACGCCAAGTATAAAGAAGCAACCGGCGCAGACCCGTCCACCCAATACGTCTATCCCGGCTATGTGATGATCGACGTATGGGCCAAAGCGGTGGAGCGTGCCGGTACCACCGAAACCGCCGCTGTGGTGGCCGAGTTGGAGAAGATGAAGGACGAGCCGACCCTGTTCGGCCCGCGCACCTTCACGTCTGAACTGCACCACCAGAATTCGGCGAAATATCTGATTGTCGATACTGAAAAGGGCAAACCTGCTGTGGTGGATAGCTGGACGATCTCGGCCCCGATCCCGGTCGCGGACCTGATGAAGTAAGAAGTGCGGGCAGCCTTGTTGACGTTGGGCAAGGCTGCCTGTTTCCGCAAACCGTTCCAACCAAGGATCGCTGCGCAAGACCGCCGCTATGCGGCCTAAAGAACCGCAGGGTTAGTAACAATCCGTGGCAAAGCTGCTAAATCCGGCTTTAGCAGATGTCGTAGCGCCTTCTATGGCCATTCATCGGGCAGTTTGTCGGTGAAACTCGGCACAGGATCACGGGTCAAACCTTAACAGATACTTACCGCCTTCCCGTAACAAATTGAAATCGTTACATATCTCAAATGGTCCCAACTCGGGACCACACTCAACCCATATGTTTCAACGCCCTGTCACAGATGTGAGATCAGATGATTTTATCTTTTCCCAATCCTGCGTCATCTTAATCCTCAAGCTTCAGAGGAGACCCGCCATGCCCTACCGCCCCGAATACACCCCCGCCGACATCACGCCGCAGCACCTGTTCCTGAACCGCCGCGCCCTGATTGCCGGAGCCGCCGCGCTTTCCATCGCCAGCCCCGCCCTCGCCCAGATCAGCCCCTATTCCACCGATGAAGCGCCGAACACTTTCGAAGACATCACCACCTACAACAACTACTACGAATTCGGCTACGACAAAGCCGACCCCGCCGCCTACGCAGGCAAGCTGAAAACCGACCCTTGGTCTGTCACGGTGGACGGCCTCGTCGATAACCCCGGCATCTATTCGCTTGCCGACCTGATCGCAGGCCAACCCACCGAGGAACGCATCTATCGATTCCGCTGTGTGGAAGCATGGTCGATGATCGTGCCGTGGCAGGGCTTTCAACTGTCCGGCCTGCTGCAAAAGCTGGGGGTGAAACCGGAAGCGAAATATGTGTCATTCGAAACCGTGGTCCGCCCTGATGAGATGCCCGGCATCAACGGCGGCATGATCGACTGGCCGTATCGCGAGGGGCTGCGGCTGGACGAGGCGATGCACCCGCTGACCCTGATGGCGACGGGCCTGTATGGCAAGCCGATGCCCAACCAGAACGGCGCGCCGATCCGATTGGTGGTGCCATGGAAATATGGCTTCAAGTCGATCAAGTCGATTGTACGGATTAGCCTAGTGGCCGAGCAGCCGGTGACGACTTGGAACACCCTCGCCGCCAACGAATACGGCTTCTATGCTAACGTGAACCCCGAAGTCGATCACCCGCGTTGGAGCCAAGCCTCGGAACGTCGTATCGGCGGCGGCCTGTTTGCAGGCCGCGTCGATACGGTGAAGTTCAACGGCTACGGCGATCAAGTGGCGAGCCTTTATGCAGATCAAGATCTGACGCGGGATTACTGATGCTCAACGTCCTCAACCAAACGGCCCGCCGCATCCCGGCCTATACTATATATATAGCTGGCATAGCGCTGGCGGCTTGGGTGATCTATTCATCGCTCTCCACCCCCGACCCCGCCAAGGTGCTGGAGCGCGATCTGGGCACCAAGGGTCTGCAAATTCTGGTCGCCACGCTCTGCATCACGCCGCTGCGCTGGTATGGCATCAACCTGCTGAAATTCCGCCGCGCTCTGGGGCTGATGGGTTTCATGTTCATCGCCCTGCATCTGATGACATGGGTGGTGCTGGATCTCGCGCTGCGCTGGTCGGAGATTTTGACCGAGTTGACCAAGCGGCCTTTTATCATTGTGGGGATGCTGGCTTTCGTGGCGCTGATTCCTCTGGCCATGACGTCCAACAACGCGATGGTGAAACGACTCGGCGCGTTGCGCTGGAAACGCCTGCATTGGCTGGCCTATCCGGCGACTTTGGCGGGCGCGGTGCATTTTGTGATGATCGGGAAGGTCTACACGCTGGAATCAGCACTTTATTTTGCCGCTGTGGCGGGACTTTTGATCGCCCGCCGCCTCAAAGCCCGGAAAAAGGCACTGCAAACCGCCTGAGTCGCGCCGCAGCGCGGCGATCCGGGGTAAGATTGTTGCGCGAAAGGGGGTGTTCGCGGATGAAGCTTCCGCCAACCCACCGAATTTACGGATAAATTCACAAATCTGTAAAAAAGTAAGTTGAGAGGTGTTTTTTGCTATTGCGGCTTCCGGCGGCTTTCCCTAAACACCGCCTTACCGAAGCGAAATAGTGACGGTGACGAAACGAAACGAAGCGTAAGCGGTTGTTAAGGTTCGGAAAATCTGAAGATAAGGCCTTCGACGAAGCGCTAAGAGTTTAGCGCCCGTTGGAATTTTTGTCAGAGGATAGCTCTTTGAAACTGATAGTAGTTGAAGGGATATGTGGGCGGTTTGGGCGCATCGGCGTCGAAATTGTTAGCATATCTGGGCTAGTAGGGAATTTGCAGCAATGCGAGCTACCGATGATCTAGTTAAAAGCTTCACGGTTTGTGGGTTCTGGTT